>NZ_LR722649.1:398538-405970 GCF_902500225.1 Buttiauxella massiliensis
ATTACGCAGGTAACACCGCCACTGCCACGGCAGACCATGCGGTCAGCGTGGATTATGTGGCTACCGCCGATATCACCATTCATCAGATCGCCGGTGATAACATCCTCAATGCGGCGGAAAGTCAGCAACTGACCACCAGAGTGACCGGCACCGTGGGCGGCGACGCGCGGGTGCATGATGTGGTGACCCTGACCGTCAACGGCCATGAGTTCACCGGCACCGTGCAGCCAATGCCGAACGGCCAGCTGGGCTACAGCATCCCGGTGAACACTGCAGATCTGGCCAACGGTCAGCAGGTGCATGCGAGTATCACGACAACGGATTACGCGGGTAACACCGCCACTGCCACTGCCGACCATGGCGTGAGTGTTGATTATGTGGCGACCGCGGATATCACCATCAATCAGATTGCCGGCGACGACATCATCAACGCCGCGGAAAGCCAGCAACTGACCACCAGAGTGACCGGTACCGTGGGCGGCGATGCGCGCGTACACGATGTGGTGACCCTGACCGTCAACGGCCATGAGTTCACCGGCACCGTGCAGCCAATGCCGAACGGCCAGCTGGGCTACAGCATCCCGGTGAACACCGCGGATCTGGCCAACGGCCAGCAGGTGCATGCGAGTATCACGACAACGGATTACGCGGGTAACACCGCCACTGCCACGGCAGACCATACGGTCACCCCGGACTATGTTGCTGAAGCGACCATCACTATTGATGACATTACCGCGGACAATGTGCTGAACCATACTGAGTTAAACAACCCAACGCAGACTATCACCGGCATAGTGGGTGGGGATGCGAAAGTTGATGATGTTGTTGATCTGAACTTTAATGGCACTCATGTATATGGAAAGGTAGAAGATTTAGGCAACAATCAATTTGGCTACAAAATTAATGTCAATTCTTCAATTTTTGGTGATAACAACGTCATTTTAAATAAAGACGTCAATTTCACTGCCTCGGTCACTTCTCACGATAACGCGCAAAATGAAGTAACTGTCACCACCGATCACACGGTTCATGTTGATAACCATGCTTACAACGGTGTGAGCATTAACACCGTGGCGGGCGACAACATTGTTAGCCACGCTGAGTCACAGCGAGAAGTCTTTATTACTGGGCAAGTTAGTGGAAAAGATGCTCAGGTTGGTGATGATGTTGAAGTCCTTGTTCAGGGGACAACATACCCTGGCAAAGTACTGGCTGATTCTAATGGTCACCTGTATTACAAAGTACCGGTACCTGCTGGCGCGTTGACTGAAGGCGATACTAGTGCCCAAGTAACCGTTACCAGCCACGATAAAGTGGGTAACGAAGCTGTTGCGACTCAGACTCATAACTTCTCTGTTGACCTCCATGCAGAGGCCACTATCAACATTCATGAACTTACCGCAGGCTCAGTTCTGAATCACGATGAACTGACTACGCCGAAGCAGTTGATTACTGGTGACGTCGGGGGTGATGCTCACATAGGGGATAAAGTCTCCATAGAGATTAACGGGCACTTTTTCGGCGGGAAAGTTATTGATTTGGGGAATGGCAATCTTGGTTACCAGATCCCGGTGGATTCTTCAGCATTCGGTGATAACCATCAAAAGCTGGATAGTAACGTTAAAATTATCGCCAACGTCACGTCTCATGACGCTGTAGGCAACGTAGTGACAGTGACCACTGAGCACAGCGTTCATATTGATAACCACGCTGAGGCGGTTAACACTATTGGTACAGTGGCGGGCGATGATACGGTCAACGCGCACGAAAGCCGTATGCCGACCTTCATTAGTGGCGTTGTTACCGGCGATGCGCAGGCCGGCGACCCGGTACTCGTTCATGTTAACAAGGTTGATTACAACGGCGTGGTGGTGAAAGGTTCTGACGGTAAATTGCACTACGAAGTGCCGTTGCCAAACGGCGCGCTGCATGAAGGCCAGAATAAAGTGACGGTGACGATCACCGGCCACGATGGCTCCGGTAACATTTCATTCGCGGTGGATCATAAAACCGTCACCGTTGACACCCATGCAAAGAACTTCGTCACGATTAATGACGCCACCAGTGACAATATTCTCAACCACACTGAGTTGGGCCAAGGTCATCAGATCATCACTGGCGTTGTCGGTGGTGATGCGAAGATTGGCGATGAAGTCACTCTCGAGATTAATGGTCAATATTATCGTGGTCGCGTTGAGGATATGCATGACGGGAAAGGTACACTGGGCTACAAAATCCCGGTGCTGTCGTCAGAATTTGGCAATAACAACACCATTCTGATGAAAGATGTTCCGGTAACCGTCACTCTGGTTTCTCATGACGCAGCGGGCAACGAAGCTATCGTTGCCAGTGAGCACACCATTCACGTTGATAACCATGCCTACAATGGTGTGACGATTAATACCGTGGCGGGCGACAACGTCGTTAACGCCGGTGAGTCAAAACATGAAACCCTGGTAACAGGAAGAATCACCGGTAAAGACGCGCACATCGGCGATGCGGTGGACGTGACCGTTGGCAAGACAACCGTCCCCGGGACTATTTTTGCTGACCCGCAAGGTCACCTGTATTACGAAGCGAAAATCCCGACTGGTGTACTGATAGAAGGCAAAAATGATGCCACTGTGACGGTTACCAGCTTCGATGCGGCGGGTAACAAAGCGGTTGCCTCAGAAACGACGCATATCACGCTCGATACTCATGCCGATGCCACTATCAACATTCATGAACTGACCGCAGGCCCGGTACTGAATTACGATGAACTGGATACGCCGAAGCAGTTGATTACCGGTGCAGTCGGTGACGATGCGCGGGTAGGCGATAAGGTTTCCATCGAGATTAATGGACATTTCTACGGTGGAAAAGTCATTGATTTGGGTAGCGGCCATCTCGGTTACCAGATCCCGGTAGATTCTTCAGCTTTCGGTGATAACCAGCAACAACTTGGTGGCAAGGTGACAATTATTGCCAGCGTCACCTCTCATGACGCTGCGGGTAACGAAGTCACGGTGCACACTGACCATACCGTTCAACTTGATAACCACGCCGAAGCGGGTATTACCATTAATCCGCTGACGGGTGATGGCATTATCAATAACGTGGAATCGCAGCAGGTTAATACCAAACTCACCGGCACCGTGAATGGCGATGTGCACAAAGGTGATGAAGTCCTCGTCATGGTGAATGGCCACCCGTATGAGGCGACAGTGCAAGAACTGCCGCATCAGAACGGCGCATTAGGCTATAGCGTGGATGTCTTAACCACTGACTTGTTAGCCGATCCGAATCCTGATGCCTACATTGTGGGTTATGACGCGAACGGTAATATTCAGCTTGCTCAGGCGACGCAAAACGTTGGCATTGATTTGCAAGCTGAGGCGACTATTACCATCGATCCTGTCACTGGCGACAATATGATCAATGGCGATGAGTCTCACAACGAATTTACGACCATCACCGGGAAAGTTGGTGGTGATGTCAAAGTCGGCGATCTGGTTCATCTGGAGGTGAATGGGATCGATATGACCACTCAGGTGTTCAAAGATCCGGTGACCCACCAGTTAGGGTACAAAATCGATGTCAGCACTTACGATTTGATGGCTGATCCGAAGATCACCGCCACGGTGACCGCAACGGATAACGCCAATAACGTGATCACAGTGCATGCCGATCAAGACATTATTGTCGATACCCGCGTTGATGCCACGATAAGTGTGGATAGTGTGACGCAAGATAACGTGCTGAACGGGGCAGAACTCAAGCAGGGTTACACGCTGGTTAGCGGTAAGGTTACGGGGGAAATGCACCCTGGCGACCCACTGACTTTGACGGTAAATGGTCAGGTTTATCATGGTTTTGTGGAAAATCAGGGGGTCGATGCTAAGGGGCATATGATCATGGGTTACCACATCCCAGTGAGCACAGCTGATATCCAGGCCAACCCTAATATCCACGCCAGTATCGACGTGACCGATGCCGCGAAAAACCATGCTGTTGCCACGGCCAATCATCATGTTGGCATTGACGATCACGCAACAGCTTCCGTCACGATTAATATTGTGTCGGGCGATGATGTGCTTAACGCCAACGATCAGCAGGCTCCTACCACTATCATCAACGGTAAAGTCGGTGGTGATGTGAAAGCGGGCGATACCGTACATGTCATCGTTAATGGCGTTGATCACCCAGTTACCGTTGCAGATCAGGGACATGGTTTAGGTTTAGGGTATTCCATTGCCGTTAATACTTCAGACCTGTTAGCTGACCCGAAAATTGTGGCAACCGTTGATGCAACCGACAAAGCGGGTAACACGGCTTCAGCGAGCACATCGCACGACGTTGGTAGAGCTGATGGCGCACATGCGACCATTACTATTGACCCGGTGACTGACGACAACACGATTAACAATGCAGAAGCGCATAATCCGCTGACCACCGTTACTGGCCACGTAAACGGGGATGTAAACCCTGGTGATCTGGTCGACCTTGATGTGAATGGTCAGCACTACTACGGTACCGTCGACAAGAACCTGGCTTACAAAATTGATGTCAGCACTGACGATCTGTTATCCGTTAAAAGCCCTTTGCTTCATGCATCGGTAACTGGCCACGATGCGGCAGGTAATACCGTACTGGCGACTACAGATCATGCAGTCGGCGTAGCCACGATTGAAGTTCATAATCTGCAAATTAACGGCAGCCATGATTTCTGGCTGATTGAGGGTTACGTAGGTGGTGATGCAAAAGAGGGTGATAAAATTGTCATTCACGTCGGCGCTGATACTTACAATACTTCAGTCATTAAACTGCCCGACGGCCATCTGGGCTTTAACGGCGATGACCTGCACGATCCGGTGACCAATAATCATGTTTACATTGGCCCTAAGACGATAAGCAATAACACCGATATTACTGTCGAGATCACCACCACCGATCCATACGGTAACCCGGAGACGGCGACGGCTCATCTTCTGGGCAACGTGTCTGTTCCACCGCTTGACGGCAATGGCACTGTAACCCCACCTCAACACACCCCGCCGGATGTGCATATCACCGTTAGTCCGGTTGCGGGTAACAATGTGATTAACCAGCAGGAATCTCAGTCGGGCCATACGACTATTCGCGGAACGGTGTCAGGTGATGTTCATGTTGGCGATGATGTCATTATTTATATTGGCACTCGGCCTTATCACGGCCAGGTCTTTGAACATCCTAACTTACCTGGTGAATACAGTTATAAAATTGATGTTGATACCGATGAACTGAATGCACATCCTGGTTTTAGCGTCACGATGTTCGGCGGCAGCAGTCATGCAGAAGGGATGGTCACATTCGATACCGATGTTCACGCCACCATCACGCTGGACGATGTGGCGGGTGATAACACCATTAACATTGCTGAATCCCATAAACCGACTACCACTGTTAGCGGCACCGTAACGGGTGACGTCAATGACGGCGATAACGTCACTCTGCTGATAAACGGCAATTCGTTGACGGCGCAAGTTCATCAAGACCCAGTCACAGGTGAGTTGAGATTTACCAAAGAGGTCAGCACCGACGATTTGCGTCAGGATCCGACTATCAAAGTCAGCGTGACCGGGCATGACGATCAGGGCAACACCATTACTGCATCAGACGATAAAACCATTGCCGTTGATACCAGCATTAGCGCCTCGGTGACCATCGATCCGATTGGGCATCATAACGTTCTGAACCTGAACGACACCCAGCAGTTGCACACCACCATCACCGGCAAGGTGGGTGGTGATGTGAACCCCGGTGATGAAGTCACGGTGAACGTTAATGGTCATATCTACGACCATATCAAAATCGACGGTAACCATAGTTACAGCGTCGATGTGTTAACCAGTGACATGGCTAACGGCGGCAAGATTACCGCCCAAGTGACCGGACATGACGCTGCGGGTAATACCACTCCGGGCAGCGCGAACCTGGATGTAACGGTGGATACCACCGCGGCAGGCAACATCACCATGAACACGGTGTCGGGAGACAACGTTCTCAGCTACCACGATTTGCAGTCACCGACGACCCGGATCAGCGGCACGGTCGGTGGAGATGCGAAAGTTGGCGACGACGTAACTATCATGGTCAACAATCATATAACCCCTGTGAAAGTCATTGAATTGCCTCATATGAATGGGCAGTTGGGTTATGTAGCTGATGTGAATACCCATGACCTATCTGTTAAGCCTGATATTCATGTGACGGTCACGGGCACCGATAGCGTTGGCAATAGCTTCACCGCTGAGAGCAGCAAAACAGTACTCATCGACGATCATGCTGATGTGACCATGAACGTCAATGATGTAGCGGGCGATAACGTACTGAACCTCGCGGAAAGCAAGCTGGGTAAAACGACGATTACCGGCACGGTAAACGGTGATGTTCATGAGGGAGACAAAGTTACTATTCACGTCAATGGCAACGATCTCCCCGGGACTCTCCACCACCAGGCCGATGGATCGTTTACCTTCAGCCTGGATGTGAATACATCCGATTTACTTGCAGACCAGACCATTACCTACAAAGTAACGGGGGTGGATCAATACGGTAATACGCTGACTATCACCGAAACCAATACCATCACCATCGATCAGATCGCGGAAAACCAAATCCACATCGGCACCGTCGCGGGTGACGATAAAGTCAACATTGTGGAATCTCACAGCACCAACACTATTCTGCATGGTGTTGTGACAGGTGATGTCATCGATGGCAAGATTACCGTTGAATTGAACGGTACTAAGGTCAGTGTTGATGTTGATCTTAAAGACGTTGTGATTTCTGAAAACGCCAACGGTGAGAAGACCTTCGAAATACCGATTGCGACAAATCTTCTTCATGAAAGTGCTATCAACAACGTAGTCATTACCGTAACCGGCCACGATCTGGCAGGTAACCCTGCAACGTCGACCGATACTCACACCATTACCCTCGATACTACGATTGACGCACATATCACCCTTGATCCTGTTGCCGCGAATGATGTTATTAACGCCGCCGCCGCTGACAATGTGATTATTACCGGTACGATTAAAACAGACTTAGATGCCAAGCCTGGCGATAAAGTAACGGTTGAGATTGACCACAAGATCTTCACCGGTGACGTTAAGCTTTATAGCGATGGTCATGTGGGATACGAAATTGCAGTTGAGAGAAAATATCTACTTGAAGGCGAAAACGACATTAAAGTCAGCGTCACTGTTACGGACGATGCCGGTAACACTATCACTGTTGACGACGGGCATACTGTGAATGTGGACACCCAAATTCATGCCGATATCACCCTTGATCCTGTTGCCGCGAATGATGTTATTAACGCCGCCGCCGCTGACAATGTGATTATTACCGGTACGATTAAAACAGACTTAGATGCCAAGCCTGGCGATAAAGTAACGGTTGAGAT
>NZ_LR722649.1:406071-501585 GCF_902500225.1 Buttiauxella massiliensis
CACAAGATCTTCACCGGTGACGTTAAGCTTTATAGCGATGGTCATGTGGGATACGAAATTGCAGTTGAGAGAAAATATCTACTTGAAGGCGAAAACGACATTAAAGTCAGCGTCACTGTTACGGACGGT
Source organism: Buttiauxella massiliensis (assembly GCF_902500225.1). Lineage (GTDB taxonomy): Bacteria > Pseudomonadota > Gammaproteobacteria > Enterobacterales > Enterobacteriaceae > Buttiauxella > Buttiauxella massiliensis. Next base: position 406,201 of record NZ_LR722649.1, read on the forward strand.
GTCGGTAACACTATCACTGTTGACGACGGGCATACTGTGAATGTGGACACCCACGCTGACGCCAAAATCACTATCAATAATGTCACCGACGATAACCGTATCGACTCGCAAGAAGCGCGTCACCATGTGACACATATTACCGGTCAGATCGATAGCGCCGATGTGCATAACAACGAACATATTAGCGTCACCGTCAATGACAAACATTATGACGACGTGGTACTACACGAAGATAATGGCCATCTGACCTATGACGTTCCGGTTAATACCAATGAGCTTCATATTGGTAAAAATAGCGTGGGTGTTTCAGTTATCGCTAACGACGATCATGGCAACACCAACGTTATCCATCAAAAAGCTGATTTTACGATGGATGATCCATCCCATCGTGGAAAGCATGACGTAGATGGTAGTGACAAATCACATCATGCTGCTAATGCACATTCTCACGATAATGGATTAAGTAACCTGTTTGATGACAGCCACGATACTTTCTCCTTTAATCTTGCCCATGATTCGAAAGGCCATCACGGTGATGAAAGTCTGAAGATCTTTACCGGTAAAGAAAGCCACGGAAACGAGAAAGTTGATCTGAGCGATCTGGCGCACGAACTGCACGAAGGTACAGATATTACGCAGATGATTAAGGGCGGGGATGCACACCACGGCAAGGGAGGTACAAGCGCTGCTGATGCACCTTCTGTTACCCCGGCACACGGTGGTGATGCACACCATGCAAGCTTTGACTCAGCGGGGGCGGCGACCCATTCGCTGGACCACCTAATCCCAAAGCCTGAGCATTACCATTCATAATTGAGAGCCGCCGCCCTTAACCGGGCGGTGATTCCTACGCATATAAAGGTATCGAAAATGTATTACGTTCAACGTAATGAAGAAGGCCAACTGACGCGGGTTGAAAGCGAGCCGTTTGTCGGCATGACGGGTGAGATATTCTCACAGACTCCGGAGATTGCGGCGTGGAACAATGCCCGCGATGTGGTTGATGGGACTTTGCAGCATCGTGAGTTGCTTCAGCGAAGCGACCTGGAAATGGTTCGTGTTCTGGATGACCTGATTTTCTTGCTGATTCAAAAAGGCGTGATAACGATTACTGACTTGCCGCCAATGGCGCAAGTTAAGCTGATGAATCGTGCGCAGGCGCGCCAGGGATTAGGTGGTCTGGAAGATCTATTAAACTCTGACGACCAGGGCATATTCTAAATAGCCGTCATATTTCGAGCTGCTTCTGCGTTGACTGCGTTCACAAACCCCAGTCACTTACTTTTGTAAGCTCCTGGGGATTATGCGGCCCATCCATGGGCCTTACCCCTTTGGGGACGCTGCAAGCAGCGTTCAAATTTGTTCCAGAGAAATTTGTTGCTCTCTTGCCGCCTTGATGCAACTCGAACTATTTAGGCTACGCATTAGTGAACGTGTTTAATGGTTTGTAGGGTGGATAAGCGAAGCGTCATCCACCATTTTTTACTGCTTAAAACGGAGCTGGTTCACCTAACAACTGCCCCATCGCACCATAAATCCCAACTTCTTGCAGCACTCGCAGTTCACCTTCGGTTTCTACTCGCTCGGCAATCAATGGCAAATCAATGTTGTTTGTCGCACCATGTAACACGTCAATAAATAAGCGCTTATCGTTTTCAATATCAATATGGCGGATATAGCTGGAGTCGATTTTCAGATAAGCCAGGCCCCATTGTGACAGGTGGCCAATCATATCGAAGCGACTACCGAAGTGTTGCAGACCCAGGCCACAGCCATACTGGTTCAACGATTTGATAAACACTTCCATCTGCTCTGGTTCCGGCAACTGGTTTTCATCCAGCTCCAGAATTAAGCGGTTGGCAAGCTGCGGGCTTTGCTTCAGTGGGTTGAGGAGCTGTTTGATACTCGCCTCATTGGCCAGTGAATTCCCGGACAAGCTGAGCGCCAGATAGCCCGGGTAGCTTTTCAACTGCTTCAGCGTCAGGCTTAACATCACTTGGTCCAGACGTTGGCTCCATCCAAAGCGGTGAATCCAGGGCAGGAAGCGACCGGCGGTAATGCTGTTGCCGTTTTCATCCACGATGCGCGACAACACTTTGTAATGAATAACTTTCTGTGTATTTTTACAATCGACAACCGGCTGGAAGAATAACTGGAACTGCTCTTTACTCAACGCATTTTCAAGGCGAGTAAACCACAGGTGTTGGTCTTCCAGGGCGGCGTCAGTTTGTACTACTGGCAGGAAATTAGTCTGATGCGTGGTATGGGTTTCTGACTCCGTCAGCGCGCGGTCAGCCTGAACAATCAGCGACTGCGCTGAATCGCCGTAGCTAAACGGCACCATTCCTGTATGTGCGACAGGGTTCATGTCAGACATACCGGTGGCATAGAATGCGGCAAGCTGCTGATTGAGCGAGTTTTGCAAATTCAGCATTTCATTATGTGTGACACCTGGGCAGAGCAGGGCGAATTCACCACCACGGATACGCGCAAGAATACTGTCTGAGCCGGCGTATTGGTTTCTCACCACATTCATCATATCGGCAACATGTTTGAGTAGGTTGTCAGTATGCGGGCCGCCAAAACGTTGGTTCAAACCACCCAGATCCTGAATACGCAGTAACAGTAAATATCCTGGTGCGGTTTCTTCGTCGCTTAAACGTGTCTGCATCTGCATATCGAAAGCACGGCGGTTAGCAATACCTGTCTGGCTGTCGATATAGGCTTCACTATGCAGGCGCTCACTATGCTCGGCCTGATCTTCGAACAGCGTCTTGAGTTTGGTGACCATCAGGTTCATGGCTTCAACCACACGGCGCAGTTCGGGGGTTTTCGGTAAGTCGACCTGAGTCAGGTATTCACGGCGAGTAATAGCTTGTGATTGTTTGACCATGTAGTTGAGGGGGCGCAATTGGCGGCGTAATAGTGCGGCACCGGCCAGAATACACACGACGCTACAGGCCAGCATCCACAACAGGTTTGCCAACGTACTTTCCCACAAACGCTTAATGGCAAAGACTGGGTTACTCACTACTTCGACGCGTGCAGCCTGCTGCCAACCGCGCATAATGGTGGCTTCAGCGGCTTGCGGAGAGACATTAACCAGCGCAACGAACCAGTGTGGAACCTCAGGAATAGACAAAGAGGCGGTGCGCTCAAGGATGATTTTCCCGCTACTCTGATCGATAACGCGGATAGCATCGTAGTACCCACTATCAAAAATCGAGCTAACCATAAGCTCGATCATTGCCGGATCGTCAACGTGCGGAGTTAGTGATAAGCCCAGAGCCGTGGCAGCATCCTGCGCATGGGACAGCAGCTGATTATTATATTGCTCTCGAGAACTTTCGAGATTAACAATAAAACTGCCGCTGAAAATAATCAGCATAAAAAGAAAGATAGCTATAAGAAGCTGTTTGAAAAGAGACACAGGCTTATCCTATTCATCAACCGGGAAACCTTCGTCCCGCATTTTTTTCAACACATCCTGCCAGCGAGAAAGGCGCTTACTATCCCCGACACGTTTATTATTCTGACTTCCTGGTAACCACAGACCGTTATCATTAAAGGAATACACAGGTAATAAATCCGTACGCTTTGTTGCAGGTAAAATGTTATCCGTCAAACTATCAAGAACTATCGGTATTGCATCGGGTGTTTCGTACCAGGTTAAAACCATATGGGCTTTATCAAGTCGTAAGGCTTTAACGTAGGTAATACGCAGCTTTTCTCCTGAAACACCTAGCTGACGTAATGTGAAATATTTAGCGATGGCGTAGTCTTCGCAATCTGCTTCCCCTTTCCGTAGGGATTCTATCGGTGTCGCCCAGTAGTCAATTACGTGCCAGATATCTATATCTTCACGATAGTGCAGCTTCTGGTTAAAAAAGTGATTCACCGCACTTAATTGTTCAGACTCACTTTTGTTTCGCTGCTCAAGCAACAACTGCTGCCAGTCATCAATTCGCTGCCCGGCGTCAATAGGTGCAGGGCCATACAGTTTGTCGGTGCGTTGTTGAATGGTGGTGAAATCCCAGGCAGCACGTAATGAGCTTCCCGCCAATAACAACAAGAGCATGCCAGAAAATATGAAATGCGTAGCGTGTCTGGTATGCAAAAATTTCCTGACTGAGTTCAATTACACGTCCACATCGAGGCGCTTAATATTGGTTTTTCTGTGTGTTTTTTACGACCACTTTCTGCGTCAGCCATTTGTTGACTAACTGAGCATTAAGTGGTGATTCGAATATTGTCCCCAGAGTTTTGTCGACAAAAGCGACAAACATTGGGTCTTCCTTTCTCATCATCAGGGCATATTTCATTTTATCACCAACAACCTCATGTGAAACAACGAAGTCTTCAGGGTGTTCGCTTTGGTTGATATATGGATAAGCCAGAATATCATCCAATATTAATGCAGCTGTACGCTTTTGCGCCATCATATCGAAAGCGTCTTCCACAGTATCTGAAGTAACAATCGAAAGGCTAAGGTTTTTTTCGCGATTAATCCTGTTCAGTTCTAACAGGTCTTTAGATCCACGCGGTACAGCAATGGCTCTGCCTTTTAAATCATTAAGAGTTCTAATGTTATTATTGCGGAAGGACACAATGCGCATGTGCGCAACAAAGTAATCGGTAGAAAAAGAGACGCTATTTTGGCGCTCAGGTGCAACAGTATTAACGCTGCAATCTAAATCAATCTTGCTGGAGTTCAGTGCAGAAACACGCTCGGTAAATAAAACAGGAATATAATGAACAGCGAGTTTTTTGATACCCAGGCTTACTCGTAACTCATCAGCAATCATATTACACAGTGCAATGGTGTAACCTGTGACTTTGCCGTCGCTGTCGCGGAATGAAAATGGCTCAAGCTGGCGATAACCGATATTTAAAGTGTCACTTGATTTGATATGCTCAAGAGTCACAGAGGTTGGCTCTGCGGACAAAGGCTGCGATGCCATGCTTAATGGTATAAACATCAATGCATTGAGTAAATGCTTTAGCTTGAGACTAAATAAATTTTTCATTTTAGTTCGCATTGTTTGATGTTGATGCAATTAGTGCTTTTAGCGCAGTCGACATAGGTATGTTGAGATTTATCGCTTTCGGCGGAATGGGTGACATAAACCAGCGTTGATATAAATTATTAAAGTCCTTACTAATGAGGATTGATTTCATTGTGTCATCAATAAAACCTTTAAATTCATTATCATTTAATGGCAGGAGTAACCCTGCAGGTATTGGCTGGCTAAACACTTCATTCGATATTTCGAACTCATCAGGATTAGGGGATAGAGTCATCATACCTTTAAGTAATACATAGCTTGAAATTAATGCAGGTAATTCCCCCGATTCAAGGCTCTGAAATGCAGCATTGTTACTATTTTCTAGTTCTATATTGAGGTTGAGATCGTTCGTTTTATTAAGCTGATGTAATTGCTCAACATAGATTGTGCCACTTTTGACTAACACACTGTGTCCGGCTAAATCATCGATGGTATCGGTATGATTATTTTTTCGTGTGATAAAGCGTGTGCTGGAAAAGAAGAAGGGGAGGGTGAACTCTGCTTGTTGGTGGCGTGCTTCTGAATAAAATGCCGGAATGCACATCATGTCCGTAGCATGGTTTTTGATCAAAACAAACTGCGAGGCGGTGCTGCTTTTGACCCAGCGAACTTTAAGGTCTTTTATTTTTAACTTAACTTTAAGTGCATCAACGATTTTATTACAAATATCTATCGAATAGCCCGCTGGATGCTGTGACTCGACATACGAAAATGGGAAAGCATCATCCTGGTAGCCGAGTGTGATGGTCTTTGTCTCGGCTATCCTGTCCAGGGTTGGCTTACTATGAATATTATGCGCCCGGCACAGCGGGCTTATCAAAAGCAATAGTGCAATGGCCAGATACGAGGTCTTACAAAACAATGGCTTATTCAGCATTGCAAACCTCACCATCGATGACTTTATTGCCAAAGGTTGGCTCCAGATCTTTTTCTGGCAACGGCCGGCTGTAATAGTAGCCTTGTACGTTTTGGCAGGAAATGCGTCGTAAAATAGTGCGCTGCTGTTCAGTTTCAACACCTTCGGCGGTCACACTCATGCCATATTTCTGGGCAAACTGAATCAGCATGACTACCAGATACTGACTGGCACTTTCTTGTTCCAGTTTCATAATCAGCGTGCGGGCAATTTTTATGCGCGTGAATGGATAAATAAGCAGGTAATCCAATGCTGCGTATCCGGTGCCCAGGTCGTCCATTGCAATTGAGATACCCATCTCGCGAATACTGTTAAAGACGGGTAATGCGATGGACTGATCCAGTTTTTCGGATTCAGTGACTTCGATTTCAAGGCGGTTTGCCGAAAGGCCGCTTTGTTTCAATGCATCAACAATAATATCAAGCAATCCAGGGCTATGAAGTTGATAGGCAGAAATGTTAACGGCAACTTTTATTGTCTCAGGCCACTTAGCGGCTGCCATACAGGACTGGCGAATAATCCACTCGCCTAGTCGAATAATCAGACCTGATTCTTCAGCAATATTAATGAAGTAATCAGGGTATATCAGACCTTTGGTTGGATGATTCCAACGAATAAGCGATTCATAACCACAAACAGTTTCATTTTCCAAATCGACAATCGGCTGGTAGTGCAGCACAAACTCATTGTTATCAATACTATTAATGATTTCCTGGTTCACAAACACACTGTTGGTGTGCTTCATCATCATGCCATCTTCAAAGAAGTGGTAGCAGCCACGGCCACTGTGTTTTGAGGCATACAAGGCCAGGTCGGCATTGATCATCAGCGTCGTAGCGCTATTGCCCTGCGAAGGTGCCGTAACAATCCCGACGCTACAACTGATGGCGAAGGAGTTTGTGCCGTAGGTAAATGGAATGCTTAACGCGCGGACAATTTTTTGCGACAGCGCGGCAGCTTCCTGATTATTGTCTGACTTCACGCTTTGAAGGATCGCGAACTCGTCACCGCCCAAGCGGGCAGCAAAATCCATTGGCCCTAACAGCAGTGATAAACGTTGGGCAACACCGATAAGTACTTCATCCCCGGCCGAGTGGCCGAAGGTATCGTTTACCGGTTTAAAGTTATCAAGGTCAATAAGCAGAAGGTTGAATAGTTGCCCGTTCTGATTCACTTCGCGGATGCACTTATCAAGTGCCTGGCTAAATGAGGCGCGGTTAGGAAAGCCGGTCAGTGAATCATGGTGAGCCATATATTCCATTTTTTGCGACATCTCCTGCATTTTCTGCAGGTAATCTCGTTCAACCATCGCCACGCGCAGTTTTTCAATTGCCGATGCAAGCTTGCCGATTTCATCATCCTGGTCTAAGAAAGGAGTAATGAGGTCGGTTTGCTCGTGTGCAATACGGGTTAAAGAGTTAATCAGTACAGGGACCGGACGGAATAGTCGGCGCATAAAAATGGTAACCAGCGCAAGCGTTGCCAGTAAAATCAACGCCAGAATGACAAGGGTCTTCTTCAACATGGCATCGTAAGCTGCATACAGCTGGCTTTTATCACCGATGCTACTGATCAAACTACCAAGAATTTCACCGGATGGTGCAAGGATCGGAACGGCACTAATAAAGCACTCTTTTCCGTTAATAGAAGCGAAGCCAATATAGTAGTTCACCAGAACGTCTGTGGCTCTTTGCCCTTTAAAGACTATTTTTGCTTCTGGTGAATCTGAATTATTGCTGATGCCCTGAAAGCCTTTTTCTGGCGTATAAAGGAAAAGCCAGGTTGGGTTACGGGTTTGCACTGAAGCCAGTGCCAATACATCAACAGGGTTATAACCGGTTTGGATGACTGAGTCAGGGTCACCAAGTTTATGTTCCGAGACAATACGTGTAATTTGCCCGGTTGAGCTCGTTCCTACCGCGACATTGGTGTACACGTTACGGACGATGTAAGTCATTATTTGAGCATTCGCTTCAGCCTGGTGTACCCATTGCTGGTACGAGAAGCTATCAATCAGGCCCCAACCAGCACATGCACCCGCACCAAACGCAATAAGGATACCAGCCAACAAGAATTGGGTTATTTTTCCTGCGATAGAATGGTGCCAACCTTTTACGCGTTTAAGCGAGAAAAAATTTTTAGCCACAGATTGATAGTTTCCTAATAAATGCGAATGACTCATGAATTAAAAACTTGGTATTAACTCATTACTATATATTGTCTGGTTGTTGCTTTTATGTGAGTTTTTATGAAGTGTGTCAGACGTTGCGTCAACAATAATGAACTGTAATGTAGCATTATTGATGAGATAATAAATAAAGGCAAAACGACGCGCCGGGACTATAGTTAACACTGCTATTCAAGTCAATCATAATAAATGCCTGCTAAAAACCAAACTCGGCATTGATTGATTCTCTTTAACATCCATATTAAATAAACACGTTAAGCACTATTGTATATTGTCCTGCATTAAACATTATAGAATTAATTCTATTTAGTGATTTTCTATTAGTTTTGTTATTTTTCAGCGTGTTGCGTGATTGCTTTGTTTGAGGTTAGATGTTTTTCAATTGTTTGTTATTGTCCATTTTTACCTATAAATAGCTGTTCTTTTTTGTTCGAAAAATGAATACAATTAAAAATGACTTGAGAGTGAAAGCGGTTTTAACATTCATTAATCATAAAGATTATTAAAGTTAAGCGTAATTGTTAGTTATTTGTTTATACCACTGTTGGCTTGGAAGTGTGTATGTTCTTTTTTGCTATGGTGTGAATGTTAATTAATCGCAGCATTTGTTTTAATTCATTATATCTTCTGCAAGAATTTTGTCCATTTAGCAATACACTCACCACATCACATTATTAACATTCGAAAGCATACAAACGGGTTAAATACTTGGACTCTACAGTGAGCAATAGCACAGCATATACCAATAAACGGTGGGTTTTACCGCTGGTACTTCCGTGCCTGCTTTACTTACTGGCGCAGCTACTAAGCAGTCATCGGGTTTTTGAAGACCAGGTATTGGTAGTGTATGACCTGAGATTAGCAGCTCTGACGGCTTTGCTTGTGTTGTTTGGCTACAGAGTCATTGCCGGGGTTACTCTGCTTGCTGTTTACACATTGTTATACCGTCCAGAACCTGAAATCTATGAACTGTTTTGCTATCAGTCTACGGCCCTAATCAGCTACTTCCTTTATAAACAGAGTACGGGCTGGCGAAGTGCGGCAAGTTTTGGGCGTATAAAGCTCACTACCAAAAGAATTATCTGGCTATGTGTTTGTAATGCTTTACTAAATACCGTTATGAGCGAAGTGATTTTTCTGTTTACGACCTATCACACCGACTCAAAAATGGTCTTTGATCAAGTTTTCAATGCGGAAACTCTGGTCAGAATACAAGGGGTGATGAACGGGTGTGTTACCGGCATTCCTTTGTTTTATACCGTGTTAAGGATTATTTGCCGCCCGAAGTATTGGTTTACTTGCGTAAGAACGATGAAGGCTCAGTTTTCTGCAAACGTGAGTCTTTCCCAGTTTGCCGCGTGGTCGGTAGTGCTGATTGCTCTGATGTACTGCCTGAATACTCCTTACCAGGGCTCGGTCTTATTCACCTTTTATAGCCTGATATTAATCTTCCCGCTCATGCTGTGGAGCTCTGTTCGTATCGGCTATGTTTTTACGGCACCTGTCTGGACCGTGATGATGATTGTGCTGGCGAAGAACAACGCAAATTATATCGCGCTAAACGATGACTTCATGCTTCATCAGGTGTTGGTTTCAACGGTCATTTTTATCTTTACCCTGACCATTGTCATCATGGGCGTTTTGGCGAGATTCAATACGTTACGCTTCGAGCAGTTGCTTCATATGGGGTTCACAGACCCCATGACCAACATGCCTAATCTCCGGGCATTAAAGGCTGATATAAAAGCATCCCCGAACTCTACCGTTTGTCTGATACAAGTTCCTGAAGTGGATCTGTTTGCCCGGCGCTATGGCACGCACTTTCGTGCCAGATATCAGAAAAAACTAGCTCAAGAGTTACGTACAAAACTGAATGACGATGAAAAGGTTTACTACCACGCGGGCTACGGTCTGCTGTTCAAGCTCGAGCAGCCGAGCTGGGGAAGACTTAGCATTCTGTACCGGTCAGCGAATACGTTTCGTTATTCCCATAATAACCAGCAACTCGGCTTTCGCAGTGGGCTTGGCTATTGCCGGGCCACACAATTTTGCGATGACGTTTACAGCCTGACCGGGAAGCTCGGCATCGTCTCCGGGCTATCGGTGGTGAGCGGTAAGCCTGAAAACCTCGAAGCACAATCCAGTCGCGCCATTGAACATCATATTGTTGGGCGTACCGATATCCGAACAGTCTTACAGAAGACGCTGGATAACGATGCATTTGTCTTAATGGCGCAGCCCATCGTCAGCACCCGTGGTGAAGAGCGGTATCACGAAATACTGCTTCGCATGCTGGATGAAGAAGGGCGCTTTATTCCGCCAGATCGGTTCTTACCGGTGGCAACCGAAGCGGGCCTGGCACCAGAAATTGATTTATGGGTGATTAAGAACACCTTAAAAAATATGCAGTTGTACCCTGACCGCTGTTTTTCAATCAACCTGACGCCGGTGACTGTTTGTCGCGCAAGCTTTGTTAATAGCGTTCAGCTATTGCTAACGCAGTTTGGGGTCGATCCACATAGGATCATCTTTGAAATTACCGAAGCGGACGCGCTGTCCGATACGGAGCAGTCACAGAATACGGTGCGCTCGCTCAAAAGTCTGGGATGCCGGATAGCGATTGATGACTTTGGCACGGGCTTTTCTAGCCACGCCCGTTTAAGAGACGTCAGCGCGGACATTCTGAAAATAGACGGTTCTTTCATTCGTGAAATTACCGAGAACGAACTCAGCCACTACATTGTTGAGTCGTTTTGCCATGTAGCAAGAATGAAGAATATGCAGGTCGTTGCTGAGTATGTTGAGAATGAAAAAATTCAGCGGTGCCTGGAAAAAATGAACGTTGAATGGCTACAGGGCTATCACTTAGGTAAGCCTGTGCCTTTACTGACGTTGGTATGAAATGGCTGTGAAAAATCACTTTCTTTGGAATGATTTTTCTGGCCCTTACGCTCGCGTGTCCAGTGAGTACTGCACGTAGCAAGATATTAATTCGGCATTAATTTCACATTATCTAGATCACTGGAATCTCATGCATAAATTCTTAAACATGCAGCAACCTGCGGAAGCTGACGCCTTAGCTACTACGGAAAAATTTCTGACATCATGGCTGCATAAGTTGCAAATCGGTGTCGCCATGAAGCTGGGCCTGATGCTGGTTTCATGCATTGCTGTGTTGTTGGTTGGTGCATCCTTCGTGCTTTCGTCTTACCTGGCGACTCAGCTGCAAGATAATGCTCTGGAAGTTCTGCGTTCCAATACACGGATTTTCCACAATAACATCAACACCGAATACAAAAGGGTCCTGCGGGACGCTGAGCGTTATAGCAACGTTTATATTAACAATTACCAGAATATGTCCCCGGCTCCGCTGCGTTCGCTGGATGAAACTGCGCTTAAAGCTTTATTAAGTGATACCAATATTAATTCCCACTTCACTGAGTTAACCAGCGTATTCGCTTCCACCTTAGTGCGTGAAGGCGATCAGTTTGTGCGCGTTTCTTCGACCTTGCAGGGTAAAGAAGGAAAGATTGCCACTTCTACCGTTCTGAGCCATGACAACCCTGCATATGCTGCGTTAATCAAAAACAAACCCTTCTCTGGTGTAGTGGTGATTTACGGAAAACAGTTCATTAGCCACTACGAACCGATTGCCGATAAATTCGGCCAGGTTGTTGGGGCGGTGGCAATTGGTTTTGACGTTAAACTTGCTTTGCAGCCGGTCATTAAAGAACTGTTAGCGGTACACATCGGCGAGGGAGGTTACGCATACGTGCTGGATGCTGGATTTAGCCCAGGCACTATGGTCGCACACCCGACTCTGGTGAATCAGCATGTTGAGAACCTCACCGACGCCCATGGTTATAAGCGTTACGCCGATATTTTAGCGCGTAAAAACGGCACGATTTATTACGAAACCGTCAGTGGATATGGTGCTGCTCCTCGCAAAAGAGTCGCGGTGTTCGAATATATTGATGGGATTAACTGGATCATCGCCACTACCAGTTATGTTGATGATGTTGCTCGCAGCAGCAACCTGGTACGCAATAGCCTGCTGCTTTTCAGCTTGCTGCTGATGCCGATAATTTTGCTGTTGATTGCCGGAACCAGCCGAATCCTGATTTCCAAGCGTTTGAAGAACGTATTGAAAATTTCACAAGCGATTTCTCAGGGTGATCTCACCGTTGATATTCGTATCGATCATAAAGATGAAATCGGTGACTTGCTGAGCGCCAACGAAAAGATGCGGGCTTCTTTGCATGCGTTAGTCGGCGGAGTTGTTTCTCACGCCCATCACGTACATGAAGCGGCACTAAAAATTACAGAGGCTGTTGATGGCCAGGCTTCTACTAGCGTTGAAACCTCTTCTTCGGTAGCAGAAATCACCTCGACCATGGAAGAGTTGTCAGCTTCTTCTACGCAGATTGCTGAGCATTCTCGCGCAGTGGTAGACATTGCCAATGTGACTCTTGATGACTGCAACAAGGGCTCCGATTCGATGGGTGAATTGCTGACTCGCATGTCTGATATCGACAGCGACAACCAGCAAAGCATGCGCGAAATTATGATGCTGGGTAACAAGTCTAAAGAGATTAGCCGCGTGATGGTTATCATCAACAACGTTGCTGACCAGACTAAACTCATTGCCTTTAACGCGGCTCTGGAAGCTTCTAGTGCTGGCGAGTCCGGTAAACGTTTCTCAGTAGTTGCTGCAGAAATTCGCCGCCTGGCAGACTCAGTGACCGAATCGACCTTTGAGATTGAGAACAAAATCAGCGAAATCCAAAACTCGATTAATCGCCTGGTTCTTAACGCAGAGAAGGGCAGCAATAGCATTAAAGCGGGCACTAAAGCCTGTAAAGTCAGCGCCGACCGCTTACATGACATAGTAGCAACTGCTGAACAAACCTCTACCGCGGCCATGCAGATTTCTTTGTCTACTCAGCAACAGAAAACGGCAAGTAATCAGGTCGTTATGGCTTTGCGCGAAATCGTAGTTGCCAGCAATTACACCTCTCAATCAATTAAAGACATTCTGTCCATCAGCCAGGATATGACCCAGTTATCCGAAGAGTTGAACCAGGCCTCAGGGTCTTTCAAATTGACGGATAGACCTGATGAACAGGCCTAAAATTCGGGTGCTGATCGTCGATCATGGCAGCGTGTCGCGCAACGATCTGATTAGACAGCTTGAGATCAATAAAAACATAGTGGTCGTAGGCCAGGCTGTGCATCGCGAACAAGCGGCGAGCCTGGTTCAAAAGATGGCTCCGCAACTTCTGTTGCTGACGTTAGGTGCGCCAGGTCCGGAAAACGTCGAAACCGTTGAAACGATTATGGCCACTTGCGCGATCCCTATTATGGTGATGCGTTACTATCCCGATGCGCAGTGGGATGCGGAGTTCATCACGCGTGGTGCCCTGGCTGTGGTAAACAACCAGGGTGAGTCAGCACAGGCGACTAAAGCGTTGCATCGTCAGGTTGAGATGTTGGTCGGTGTTAAGGTTATTCGCCATATCCAGGGGCTACGTCAGCATTCCGAGGTTCAGCCAGATAGCATTCAGGCTCCCATTTTTGACGAGGCGTATCACCGAGAGTGGCCCTATGTGTTGGCAATCGCCTGCTCAACGGGTGGGCCACAGGCGCTAAGCAAATTACTGCAGGCACTGCCTGCAGATTTTCCTTGCCCGATTATTATCGCCCAGCATATTGCTGACGGCTTTGCCAAAAGCATGGTTGAGTGGCTGGATAGTGTCACTGGACTTATTGTGCAACTCGCTCAGGAAAATGATGTGTTATGTGCCGGCCACGTTTATATCCTGCCTCCGGAGCACCATCTGGTGGTCAAAAAGTATCATCGTTTGGCTGTTATTCCTCGCAAGGTGACTGATGTTTATCATCCAAGCTGCAATTTGCTGCTGGAGTCTGTGGCTGAAGTTTATGGTGAAAAAGCAGTAGGACTCATCATGACGGGCATGGGTAGCGATGGATGCCGTGGCATCGAGGCTATCTTCCATAATGGCGGTAAAACACTGGCGCAGGATGAAGTGTCCTCTGTCGTATTTGGTATGAATAAATTCGCCATCGACAAAAACGTGGTTCATAAGACACTTCCGCTGGAAAAACTTGCTGGTGCTTTGTTGGCTATGGCTCGTCTTGGGCAATCTGAGGGCAAACTGCCATGATCCCAAATATTGCGGCCTTTAAAACACTCATCAAAGATAGAGTGGGTCTGCATTTTTTTAATGGCATGGAAGGATTGCTCAATGCGGCATTGCAGCAGCGCATCTCTGAGCGCGGTAAAGAGAGCTTTGAAGAATACTATGAGATCCTCTGCGTCTCGACTGACGAATTCGATAAGCTTCTTAGCCTACTGACGATTAACGAAACGTACTTTTTCCGTGAGCCGGATGTGCTGGATATCATTTGCGATAAGCTGGTGCCGCGCATTCTTGAGCAACGCAGTGGCCCGGTGCGCATCTTAAGCGCAGGCTGTTCTTCGGGCGAAGAAGCTTACTCTCTGGCAATAAAGCTCCATCAGAAATACCACGATAAATTCATCGACAACGTTGAGATTCACGGCTGCGATATCGATACCAAAATTCTGGAAAAGGCTCGTACAGCAATTTACTCCAGTTACTCTTTCCGTGGTGTCGATCCTTTATTGCAGCAAAGCTATTTCACACGCAACGGTAACCAGTTCCAACTGCATGATGTGATTCGTAATAAGGTGAAGTTTCACCGTGCGAACATTGTTAAAGAACAGCTTCAACCCACATTCGATATTATTTTGCTGCGTAACGTCTCCATCTACTTTGATGTCGAAACGCGCCGAGCACTGCATTTTAACCTGCTGAACATGCTGCAACCGGAAGGGGCGCTGTTTTTTGGTAACGCTGAAACGCTGGCTAATAATTTTGGCATCCTGAAGCTTAAACAAGAGTTCGGGAATTTCTACTTCTGCCAACCGAAAGCGGCGCGTACTCAGGCTCCGGTAACCAACGTACGACCACGTATTATTACTCCGGTTATTCCGGCCGCCGCACCTTTCATTGATGCTCCGGTTCCTTCCGCGCAGCAGTGTGATAGCTGGATTAAAAAAGCACTCGCCTGCGTTGCTGACAAACGCTTTTCTGAAGCAGAAGAGCTGATAGGTCAGGTGTTGAATAGCGACATTCATAATCTGGAAGCGCTGGTTATCAAAGGTGCCATTGCACTGGAGAAATGTGAGTTCGAGCAAACGGCTTTAAGTGCGAAACACGTGCTTGAGCTGGATGAATGGTCTGCGGAAGCGAAAATGCTACTTGGTTTGGCAATGATGTGGCAGCAGCATACCCAACAGGCGATTGCCTGGTTTAAACAGGTTGTTTATCAACAGCCTGGATACTGGCCTGCCCATTACTACCTAGCCGAAATGTATCGACAAAGCGAGTTGTACCGCCCGGCTCAACGGACTTATCGCATTACTCTTCAATTACTCAACGCCGAAATGAGCAATACCGGCAACGCCACCGCATTGCGGCTGCCGCTGTCATTTCCGAGTAATTCTTTTCGTTTTCTTTGTGAACATCAGCTGGCGCAGTTCACCACTCAGGATGGGCAATAGAGAACCGTATGGCTATCGATCTTAAAAAATTTGTGCTGCGCTTTATTGATGAAGCAAACGGCCATTTACATACCGTAAAAGAGGGGGCGTTCCTGCTCTCATCTGGTCAAAATACCGACGCACAAATCGGAGAGATGTTCCGTGCGGCACATACCCTGAAAGGGGGCGCGCGAATGCTGAAATTGCAAAGCATCGCCGATGTTACCCATCAGCTTGAAGAGATATTAAGCGAGCTACGAGATAAAAAACTCGAGCCTAACCAAAGCATTGGTACATTAATTCTTCAGGCCTGTGACTACATTTCAAACCAACTGGCACAACTGTCGGCAAGTGAAGGTAATAACCAGTTGCCTCCGGCCGATGTTGCATTATGCGAGCAGTTAGCCCGCGCCAGCCGTGGAGAAATAGACACAGCTGCTGATGAAATAGCTAAAGCCCCGGTAGAAAAAACGGCCACTTTGCCATCGCTCGAAGTATTAGATGGTGGCTTAAAACAGGCCGGTTCGGTTCGGGTTAAGCTCGAAAAACTCGATGACCTGATTAACATCCTCGGTGAAGTTGTCGCCAGTCATGACCGTCTCGAGCAGCAAGTACACACGTTAGTCAATCTTGGGCCACGGCTGGCACAAATGGATGTCGAACAACTGCGCAAGCAGGTTCTGCAATTCAGCCGCAAGCTAAAAGATGATTTCCAGGTTCAACATCTCCAGATGCATGAACTTTATGATGTTGCCACCACCATTCGAATGCTTCCGGTGTCGATGCTGTTTGAACCGGTCTCAATGCAGGTGCGGGAACTGGCATCCTCCCTGAATAAGCAGGTGGACTGCCGTATTTTGGGTGGTGAAGTAGAGATCGACAGGCAATTAATCGACAGACTTTCTGAGCCTTTAACCCACTTGCTGCGTAATGCCGTTGATCATGGTCTTTGCGAAGCACCAGAACGGTTGGCTGCCGGAAAGTCGGCGCGTGGCACCATCACCCTGACCACTCAGCAAGACGGGCGCGGTATTTTGCTACGTGTGGAAGATGATGGCCGTGGCCTGGATTACGCGGCTATTCGCGCTAAAGCGGTGGCTCGTGGTTTGGTTGATGCGGCTGTGGTTGATCAGCTTTCAGAGCTGGAATGTAACGAGCTTATTTTCCATCCTGGATTTTCAACCAGCAAGATTGTCACTGAATTATCCGGCCGTGGTGTGGGCCTGGATATTGTTCGCAAGACTATTGTGACTGATTTACAAGGCACGCTTCAGGTCCATAGCCGCCCAGGGCAAGGCACCACCTTTATTATCAGGCTGCCCATTTCTCTGGCAATGATGCGCATTTTGCAGTTTGAACAGCAGAACCATCTTTTTGGGGTTGCTGCGCAGTACGTCGTTGAAGTGGTTAAATATTCTCGTGATGAAATTCGTGATATTGCCGGGCGCCCGGCAATTATTCTGCACAACGAATTTATCCCGGTTATCTCCGCGGCTGAAATACTGCGTATCAACGACAGGCCTGGAGTACATAACTCATCGGCCTCTAATGCGAATGACTTGCTGCTTATTATCATTCAGAACCAGTTTGGCAAGATGGCGATGCTGGTGGACAGCTTGCTCGATGAACGCAGCATGATGATTAAGCCTCTGCCGAAGCATATGCAGCAGCAGTCGCTAGTCTCTGGCATGGTTCTAAGCCCCGACAATCAACTGGTCAGTATCTTGCAAGTTCCAGTTTTAATGGATATGGCACAAAAACAAGGGCAGCCACGGACCGCTGCACCTAAGCCACAAGTTCGACAGAACTCATGGCATGTGCTGATCGTCGATGATTCATTGAATACGCGTGAAATTGAGAAAAACGTTCTGGAAGCACACGGTTATCAGGTCACGCTCGCCGAAGATGGATTCTCGGGGTTACAAAAAGCGCGTTTAACACAGTTTGACGCAGTGTTGACGGACGTAGAAATGCCAGTGATGGATGGATTCTCGCTCACTAAAGCATTGCGTGCCGAAGATAACTACCAACATATTCCGATTATTATCGTGACTTCACGGGCTAAAGAAGAAGATCGCCGCCGAGGGATCCAGGTGGGTGCGGATGCATATATAGCCAAGGGTGATTTCGAACAGGACAGCCTCATAGAAACATTAAAAATGCTTTTATGCTGAAGGCTTAAAAAGTGAGAAAAGAGATGCGTGTTTTATTAGTTGATGATGATTTGTTTGCCGCTGAATTGGCTTCGGTATTTCTGGAAATGAGCGGCTATGAAGTGGTTCTTGCTGAAAGTGCAATGACCGCATTAGCCAATCTTGATTCTGACGATGGAATCGATTTGGTCATCAGCGATTTCCATATGCCGGAAATTACCGGGCTGGATTTACTAGAGGTTTTGCGTGCCAACGGCTGGAAAAAACCTTTTATTTTACTCAGCGCCAGTGAGATGACTGACATCACTATCATTCCAGATTGCTGGGTGAAGAAAGACGAGAATATGGCTGAAAGGCTGGTGGCTGTAGTGAATGAGTTACTTAAGCCAGATGCTGCGGTAGAGCAACTATAAATCATGATAAAACAAGAGTTTATGCAAAATACGATGAATACTGCTCAAGATAAAATCGCTCGCTTGCGTCAGCGCTTTTTGCAGCGTATTCCCGTGATGTTAAGTCAGGCAGATGCTCTGCTGGCAAAATTAGTCACTGAACCGAATGAAGTGGATAGTAAGCAATTGCACCTTTTGTTGCATAGCATCCACGGGACCAGTGCGTCGTTTGGTTTCACGAAAATTGCCAGCCAGGCTGCTGAAGGTGAGCACCTGTTAGTGAGTCATTCTGTTTCGGATACGAAATACAGCAAGCTTGGCGAGATATTACGCCAGCTATATGCATTGACTGAAGAGCAGATGGAAAGCGCACGTCGTGGAGCAGACTCTTTAGTTAAGTTCCCGATAGCGGCTTCGACTCAGGAAGAGGTTGCGATTAATCGCACCATTAAGCCTGTTTATCTGTGTGACGATGAATGCGACCAGGCTGAATTACTGGCAACCCAACTTCGCTGTTTTGGCTTTATCTGTTATGTGTTTACCAACACCGCCGATTTTACCAAGGCGGTTTTATCACAGCCTCCGTCAGTGGTCATTATGGATGTTAGCTTCCCGGATAACGCTTATGGCGGCCCGCTTGCGATGTCTGATCTGAGAGAGAAAGTCGGCACACCTTTCCCGGTGCTTTATCTTTCCTGCCATAGCCATTTCCACGCTCGCATTAATGCGATTAAAGCCGGCTGTGATGGTTACTATGTAAAACCTGCATCAACCACCGATTTAGTTCAGGAGTTGCACCGCTTAACGCAACCGTCACTGAAAAAACCGTATCAGGTTTTACTGATTGATGATGAGCCTGAAGTCGCGCAATACAATGCCGAGATGCTGCGTATGGCGGGGATGGAAGTGCATGTTCTTACGCAGATTCCACACTTGCTGAATGTTCTCAATACTCATCCGATCGATATTGTTCTGATGGATTTCCACATGCCGGACTACAGTGGCGAAGAACTGACAAAACTGATTCGTCAGATCCCACAACATATCGGTTTGCCTATCGCCTATCTCTCAAGCGAGACCAATAAGAAAACCCAGTTTGGGGCGATGAGTACTGGCGCGGAAGATTTTATTATTAAGCAGGCCGATCCGCAGGAGTTAATTAATGCGGTTTCGATTCGCGCAGAAAGAATGCGTACACTGCGTGCTCGCATGTCTCAGGATAGTTTGACGGGCCTGTATAACCACTCAACGACGACGCATTATCTGGAAAGCGCCATCACAGAGTCCAACTACAGCGGCATTCCATTTAGTCTGGTAATGGTCGATTTGGATCACTTTAAAAATATCAATGATACCTACGGTCATGTCGCGGGCGATCAGGTGATTCTGGGCATCTCACAGCTGTTTTCCCACCGTTTACGCAGCACCGATATTGTTGGGCGCTATGGCGGCGAAGAGTTTGCGATAATTATGCCGGGCACCACGCAAGAACAGGCAGCCGCAGTGGTTGAAAGACTGCGCCAGGGATTTGAAAAAATTCACTTCTCAGTCAACCAGACTAACTTCAGCAATACCTTCAGTGCGGGAATTGCCTCCTGGCAGCCGGGAGACAAAATAGAAACTATCCGCGAACGTGCAGACCAGGCTCTATATTCGGCAAAACAGCATGGCCGTAACCGTTATTGCATTGCCGATGATAAGGAAGTCGCATGAGCGAGCCATTAGAGCAAATACTCAGTCTCTATCAGGACGAAAATCGGGAAATTGCCAACGTTGATGAACCGCAGTGCAGCCTTGTTTTGTTTAAGCAGGCTGACAAAAATTTTGCTTTTTACGGTTCGCAAATAAAAGAGATTCTGGCCGAGCGCCCTGTGTCATGGGTGCCAGGCTGCCCGCCTTCTCTTGAAGGGGTGATTAATTATCGTGGGCGCGTTGAATCAGTGATTAACATTAATCAGTTAATTGATGCCGCTGGTCAGGATGTGCCAGGCAAACGCACAATTTTTATTGGCCGGGGCAATAAAATGCAAAGCGGGATACTTATCGACAAATTAATAGATGTGCTGGATGTGGCTGAAAGCCTGATTCTTCCTGCCGCTGATAATTTATCTGCTGCTATGCAAAAAGTGGTGGTCGGTATTGTTCCTGTAGGCCACGAGTATTTTGCGCTACTGGATTTGAATTTAGTCTTTGAGCGTTACCTGGAAACCAGTGGCTATGACTCACTCGCTTAGTCTTGCGGCAGTGCGAATCACCCTCGGGAAGATGCATTTTTATATCCCATCATCGCAGGTGCAGCGCTGTGTGCTGGCGGGGCCCGATACACCGGATATACAGCAATTTAGCCACTGGCTAGGGTTGCCGGGTGAGCCACAGAGCGGTATGCATCTGCATTTATTAGTTCCTGCAAGTAACGTCGCAAAAGGTTGGTACTTCTGGGGAGAGCTGGAAAATGTGGTACTACGGCCAAATGAAATACTCCCGCTACCCGTGATATTACAGCAATGTTGCAAATTACCCGGGCTGCGCGCGCTGGTGCAGGATGAAAGCCTGAGTCCGTTATTAAGCTGGCGGTGAATTTTGCACCGCCCGCTCTCTTCGTTATCACTACGTCAAATTCGCAGATAACTCCCTGAACTAAACGTTTCTTCAATCTTGTGAAAAATGAATCCATCCAACGAGTGGCAGACTCCCAATAGTCATATTTGGCAGGGGAAGTCGTACTCAAAATATGTTAAAAACATACCCATCTGAGATTTACATCTGTGCGATTAATTAAAAAGGTATACCCGATTTTATGTCTGACAATCTTATCGAGCGTATTTCCACCGCGTTAGAATCTGAATACACACTTGAGGGGCTTGTCCGACAGCTGCTGGAAATGCTCGAATTGGTTACCAACATGGAGTCAACTTACCTGACTCGTATTGACCCGGACGGCAGTTTCCAGCATATCCTCTTTGCCCGTAATACCCATCACATGCAGATCCCTGAAGGCCTTTCGGTTCCTTGGGGTGATACGCTTTGCAAGCGCGCGTTAGACGAAGGAAAGCGTTACACCTGCGATGTGGCCAATGTTTGGGGGGATTCGCAGGCCGCGAAAGCGTTAGGCATTACCACTTACGTCAGCACGCCGGTAACACTTGCGGATGGTTCTTTATATGGCACGCTGTGCGCAGCCAGTTCCGAGCATCGCATTTTGACTGAGCGTAGCGAACAAGTGCTGCAACTCTTTGCACAGCTGATTGCGCAACAAATTCAGAATGAACAGCTTTTGCAGCAGCTCCAGCAGGCAAATGCCGCGCTCACTACCGCCAGCTATACTGATGAACTGACAGGGCTGCCTAACCGCCGAGCGGTATTTGAAAAGTTACCAAAACTCTTTTCTCAGGCTCGTCAGGATGCGCGTTTTGTGTTGCTGGCTTTTGCCGATCTGGATGATTTCAAAGAAATTAATGATGTTTATGGCCACGATTCTGGTGATGACTTCCTCTGCTCCATTGGGCAGCGCTTGCAAGCAGGTGCCCGGCCTGACGATATAATAGGGCGAGTCGGTGGTGATGAGTTTATCGTGGCCGGTATTGGTCCTAAAGAGTACGGCATGGCGCTACAGGCTGCGCAGGCATTCAAAATTCGCCTCTCAAACTTGCTGACTGGCGAGTATCAGCTACATTCCAGTGTGATTAATTATGCAGGCCCGAGTATTGGTGTTGTTGCAATCAACCCAGAGCTAACCGATCACGATCAGGCGTTGCGCGAAGCTGATGCCGCGATGTATCTCGAGAAAGATCGTCGCCGGGGCTTATAACCTTTCCAGTAAAGCAGTCACAACGTTGCGGAGATAATGATGAAAGATGTCGTGATAGTGGGGGCTGCACGAACGCCTATTGGCTGCTTTCAGGGGGCTCTTTCACCACGTAGCGCTTCGGAGCTGGGGAGTGCGGTGGTTAAAGCGCTACTAGAACGCAGCGGCGTGAGTGAGCAAGAAGTTGATGAAGTGATCCTGGGGCAGGTTCTCACTGCGGGAGCCGGGCAAAACCCTGCGCGCCAAACCGCACTGAACAGTGGTTTGCCGTGGTCTGTTTCCGCTATCACCATTAATGATGTTTGTGGCTCCGGCTTAAAAGCGCTTCATCTTGCGACTCAGGCGATTCAATGTGGTGAAGCTGACGTAGTGATTGCTGGTGGACAGGAAAATATGAGTCGTGCTCCACACGTTTTGGCCGATAGCCGTAACGGTGCTGGCCTGGGGAATAGCCAACTTATCGACAGCCTGGTTCACGATGGATTGTGGGATGCCTTCAACGATTATCATATGGGCGTGACGGCTGAAAACCTTGCGCGTGAATATGGTATCAGCCGTGAAAGCCAGGATGCCTATGCTCTGGCATCACAACATAAAGCGCGGGCAGCGATTGATGCCGGGCGTTTTAAAGATGAAATTGTGCCGGTGGCGTTTGAGACTAACAGTGGAAAACTGGTGATTGTTGATACCGACGAGCAACCACGCACCGATGCCAGTGCCGAAGCTCTGGCGCAATTGCACCCAACCTTCGATATTCAAGGAAGCGTAACCGCGGGAAATGCCTCTTCTATTAATGACGGTGCCGCAGCGGTATTAATGATGAGCGCCAGCAAAGCCGAAGAATTGAATCTGCCGGTGTTGGCTCGTATCAAAGCTTTTGCAAGCGTTGGTGTTGATCCCGCTTATATGGGCATTGCGCCAGTCACCGCGACCCAGCGTTGCCTTGAACGCGCGGGCTGGAAGCTTGAGGAGCTTGATCTTATCGAAGCCAATGAAGCCTTTGCGGCGCAGGCACTTTCGGTGGGAAAAATGCTTGAATGGGACGAGCGCAAAGTGAATGTCAACGGCGGTGCGCTGGCGTTAGGGCACCCGATTGGCGCGTCCGGCTGCCGGATTCTGGTGTCGCTGGTGCATGAAATGATCAAGCGCGATGCCAAAAAAGGGCTAGCGACGTTGTGTATTGGCGGCGGGCAGGGCGTGGCGCTGGCAATAGAACGCGACTAATTTCCTATATTAATTTTGATTATTGATTTTTAAGAATACCGCCTTATGGGCGGTGTTTTTCTATTACAGAGGTCACACTTTCACTCCATTTTATTTAACTGCGTCACAAAATCCCCCCTGTTACTCATTTTAATTGTTAAGCATCCACCCATTTTAATTTCATTTAAGTCCTCAGCTTTTTCTTGTGTAAATAAATTTAAATATCATTGAAATGTATACCAAATGAAGTTTTTGGTTATTTTAATGTGATGATTGTCGCCAAATATCAGGTGTTGTCCTTAGTTTTGTTGATAGTCATCACGAAGATTACCAGATGTTAATTTCGACATAAATATTTACGATCTCGATCACTAAAATAATGTTCATTTAAAAATAAAATCCAGTTTCATAATAATGAAACGATATTTCAATGAGGGATTTATTTATGTTGAAGAAAACTCTGGGCCTGGCAATGTTGATTGGTGCTTCTTTTGCAGCCCAGGCTGTAACCGTCGACTTACGCCATGAATTCATTGACGGTGGTAATAAGGATAAAACCAACGCCGATCGCGTCTCAGTTTCACATCGTTTTGCAAACGGCTTTGGTTTCTCTGTCGAAGCGAAGTGGAAATCAGGCGGTGATAATACCGATCAACCTTATAGCGATTTCGTGGGTAACGGCCATGAAGAAAATATTAGCTGGCAATGGAAAGCGGATAAAAACTTCTCTCTGACGCCCGGTTTTGCCATCGAAAGTAATGACAGCCGCACTATTTATAAGCCGAACCTACGTGCGCAATATAGCTTCGACAATGGTTTCTATGTTGCAGCTCGTTATCGTTACGATTACACCCGCTTCCCGGCGAACGCAAATAAAGATGACGATAAAGTCAACCGTGGTGACGCATGGGCTGGCTTCGTGATGGGGGACTGGCGTACCGAGCTGAACTACGTTTATGCGCGTAGTGAAGAAGGTAATAAGCGTAATAATAACAAACCTTATTCCCAGGAATATAACGTGAAGTTGGCTTATAAACTGGATAAAAACTGGTCCCCATATGGTGAAGTCGGTAACGTCGGTGTGAATGACCGTGACGATCGCCAGACGCGTTTACGTGTCGGTGTTGCGTACTCCTTCTGATAGTTTAATCCTTTAATATCCTCTCCCAGCCTCTGCTATTAGCAGAGGCTTTTTTATATTTGAATAAGATATAAAGCGATTAATTTTAAGTACACAACCAACACCTTAAATAAATAGATATAAAAAAGCCCTCTCATAAAGAGAGGGCAAGGCCTACACAGGGCACACTATGTTTATCTATCAGGCAGAAATTAATTCTGGGTTAGCAGGCATTTTGGCAATATACAGTGCAGGCTTACCATCTTTATCGGAGCTGAATAAAATGGCACTGTCATCCGGAGTAAATGAAGGATGCGGATGCGTAACCTGGCGGCTATTAGCAAAAGTTGCCCAGGAAGTATCGTGGCGAGCGACGCGGAAATAAGCTTTTTTCGCTACATCGAAGGCATATAAATATGGATCGTTGTCGATGGTGTAACCGCTAGTATCTTTAACGTCAACCGGCGTACCGGAACCGTCTCCAACCAGCAACGAACCATCGAAGTTACTCATCAGGTGTGAACATGCTGGCATCTGCATGACTTCGGTATTTTCGCCGTTATCTGGGTTGTAACTATAAATGGTGCGGCCTTGCTGACCTTTCAAATAAGAAACGTACATCAGCGAAGAACCGTTTGGCACCCAGAATTCGTGCGTGCAACTTTCGCCTTCCGCATGTTCTTTCACTTTGCGCACGTTGCTGCCGTCTTCATTAACCATCCACATGCGCGCATCGACTAAATCATGCGGGCCTTCGTGGCAGAACGCGACAGTGTTGTCATCGAACGGGCGGTAAATCGGGTGGCCGAGCCAGTTTTTTTCCTGATGGATAACCGCGCTTTCGCCGGTTTGTAAATCCACACGCAGCAGGCGGCAGTTTGGTCCTTTATGGAAGAAGTCATGGAAGATTTTCCAGTCGTTCAGTGGAACCCAATCGTCTTTGGAAATTTCAATACCGACTAATTTGGTGCAATCGCTGTTAGCAACCCAGGTACCGTAACCAACCCAGTCAGCAGGTACACGATAAACTTCACGCTCAACCAGAGTTTCAAGGTTAACTTCCAGCAGAGTGCGCTCGTTCTTCACATAATAGAGAGATTTGTCATCCGGGGAGAGGAAACCACCAAAGGTATTGTCGCCAGTACCTTCCGTTAACTGTACGGCTTCGGCAGCGGCGATATCCAGCAGATAGTAGTTCCAGTTACCGTCAAATTCGCCTGCAAACAGTAACTTACTGCCATCCTGGGTAAAGCATTTTTGGTAGAAGTAATTGCGGTGGCACGTTACTTCCGGTGGCGTTAAGCGGGTGACTTCGACGCCTGTGTCTGGGTCCTGGCTCACTTCGTAAACCAGTTTAACCCGCATACCTTTAGCCATGATGCTCTCCTTTAAATGACAATTCATATACCCGTCATCCTGCAACTCGAATGCTAACGGATATCCGGTGAAATCAATGTTCAAAATTCTGGTGTTAATTTATCAAAACATTGTTTCAATATATGTGATTGCATTCACTAAACAGCAACACCACTAACAATACTTTCAGTAAACAGATGCATTTAAGGGGGTAAGTGCAGAGGGAACGTGATCGAAATATCAAATTTGAGAAGTATTCTCCGAAAGTTGAAACAACGTTTCATTTATAATTGAAAAGCGATTTCAACAAGATTACTATGAATCCATCAAAGATTACGGAACAGCGTTTTTACCGTAAGTGATTTATGAGTTGCGCAATTTGCGTGAACAAATTTTTCCCCAAAATGCTTGCACTTACAGCAGGCCCGTATAAAAAAAGGAAACCTACATGATTCTGGATTCATTCTCCCTGGAAGGTAAAGTTGCTGTTGTTACTGGTTGTGATACAGGTCTGGGCCAGGGTATGGCTATCGGTCTTGCAGAAGCTGGTTGTGACATCGTTGGTATCAACATCGTTGAACCGGCTGAAACCATCGAGCGTGTAAATGCTCTGGGTCGCCGCTTCCTGAGCCTGACCGCTGACCTGCGCCAGATTGATGGTATTCCATCTTTGTTGGAGCGTGCGGTTGCTGAGTTCGGCCAAATCGACATTCTAGTTAACAACGCAGGTCTGATTCGTCGTGAAGATGCCATCAACTTCAGCGAAAAAGACTGGGACGACGTAATGAACCTGAACATCAAGAGCGTATTCTTCATGTCTCAGGCTGTGGCTCGCCAGTTCATTGCTCAAGGCAAAGGCGGCAAAATCATTAACATCGCTTCTATGCTCTCTTACCAGGGTGGCATCCGCGTACCGTCTTACACTGCTTCTAAAAGCGCAGTTATGGGTGTGACTCGTCTGCTGGCGAACGAGTGGGCACAACACGGTATCAACGTGAATGCTATCGCACCGGGCTACATGGCGACCAACAACACCCAACAGCTGCGTGCTGATGAAGAGCGTAGCGCTGCAATTCTGGAGCGTATTCCTGCTGGTCGTTGGGGTCTGCCAGAAGATCTGAAAGGTCCAATCGTGTTCCTGGCATCTACTGCTTCTGATTACATCAACGGTTACACCGTTGCAGTTGATGGCGGCTGGTTAGCACGTTAATTCGGGTCAGCGGTGGATGACGCTTATCCACCGTACAACACCAAGCCCGTAGGTCGGGCAAGCGAAGCGCCCCCGACACCATCAAACGATAGAGAAGCCTCCTGAAACCAGGAGGTTTTTTTTATTCTGTGAGTCGCGAGACTGTTCCGTTCACTTGGAGTTCAGTGTTTTATATAGCCACTGTACCGGTGAACGTCTTAGGGTGACCACCGTCGTCACCCTAAGAACCCGGACTCCCGGCAAATCAATCGCCGCAAGCGGTAAGCACCGTTTTTCACCCAACATTCGCGGTCGTTCGCGACTCGTTCCCGACGATCGCTCACTCACGTGGCTCCCGGCCACGTGACCCCGACTGAAGGGTGAAAAACGGCGCGATTGAAGCCGGAACCAAAGTTCAAATTCAAAGACCACACCGAGCCGGTTTTGACCTTGTTCCCGGTATAAATTGCCCCCAGTGTTCGCCATAAGTCAGGGTTGAGCTGCCGTCCGCCGTGAAAGAGAGCGATCCGTTGTTCAAAAATGTCAGGAACATTTTTGAACAACGCTTGCGTTGGCCACGAAGTGGTTCGGCACAGGGATGTGCCGAATAACCGAGTCGCGAACGACCCTGATGTTGGGGATAAGCTGGGGTTTACCGCGCAGCGGCAATTTAATGACCGGGTGCCTGGATTATCAAGGAGATGGCGTAATCTCCTTGATACGTTCACCGTTTTCGGGAATGAAAGAGATAACTGAACGCACGGGTGAACGGAAAATCAACGAGGCTTACAGATCTCACCCTGACAAAATTGCCAGGGTGAGTTGTGACTAAGAGACAACACCGCAAGCGGTGCAGGGTATCTATCCAAATACTTAGGCTAATTAACGCATTGCGCGTTTCAGAATACGGTTACCCTGGCGTTCAAACTCAGCAGCGGTTTCTTCTACGGTTTTCTGGCCATAGTCGATGTACTGCAAAGAAGTACCGAACAGGGAAACAATCTGCGGGTCATCAAAGTAAGGCGATGTTGGCAGTTTGTTTGGCAAAGATTGCGCCAGTTTCAGGCCCGCAACCGCCGGGTCGTTATCTTTAATCACACCATCAGCAGTCAGCTGAGTCACAGCCGCTTTGCTCAACGGAACGCCACGCTCAAGGCCCAGCGCTTCCACGCCTGCTTTTTCGTTCAGCAAGAAGTTAATCAGCATCGCTGCTTCTTTCGAGTGCTTGGTCGTTTTGCTGATAGAGAACATCTGTGCTGGTTTAAAGAACATACCGGCGTCTGTTGCACCTGGCAGCATTGGGTAAGAACCCAGCTCGAGTTTCGCTGGTGGCTTCAGGTTGTCGGAATACTTTTTAATGGTCGAGTTCCACATATAAGTACCGGCCCATTCTCCCTCAATCCACGGCTTCATCTCATACATATTGCTCTTACCAAATGACGCATAGTATTTGGTATCAGGCATTACGTGGCTGTCGATAAGCTTTTTGTACATGCCAAAGAACTCAACCCACTGTTCTTTGGAGTAGCCGAATTGCTTTTTCGCGGTATCGATTTCAGGAATATTATATTTCTGCACCATGTAAGAGCGCAGCAGGGACAGCGTATCCTGGTGCTCAAGCACTACTGGGAAATATTGCTTGCCCAGTTTGGATTCAAAGGTTTTACCCGCCGCCATCAACTCATCCCAGGTTTTCGGGTATTCAACACCCGCTTTTTTCCAGGTCTCATCGTTGAAATAGAACACACGAGCAGTCACGGAGATTGGAATGCCGTTCAGCTTGCCGTCAACGGTGGTGGTTTGCAGCTCTTTCGGGTCAAACTGAGTCAGATCCAATTCACCTTTCACAGTGTTCAGATCGTAGAAGCCCGTGCCGGTTTTGGAGAAAATTGGCAGCCAGTTCCAGTTAGTTTGCATCACGTCAGGCTCGGTACCGCCAGCAATCTGTGTAGTCAGACGCGAAAGGTGGCCGTCCCAACCGGTGTACTCAGACTTCACCTTAATGTTCGGGTGTTGCTTCTGGAATTCTTCAACTGCTTTCAGTGTGACCTGATGGCGACCGTTGCCGCCCCACCAGGACATACGTAAATCAACATCATCTGCCGCAAATGCCGAGCCGGCAGCCATTCCTAAAGTAGAAGCAATCAGGGTACTTAACAGCACTTTTTTCATTATGATAGATCCTGTTAGAGAGAGATGTTCTGTTCAGTTTTAGCGTCAAAAATATGACATTTTTCCATGTCAAACTTGAAATACACCTTGCGGTGAAGGCCTTTTTCAATCATTGGCTTAGCTTCATCGGAAGGGATGCGGCAGGTCATTTCGAAATCAGCTACTTTCAGGTAGATGAAGAATTCATGGCCCATATTCTCTACACGCACCATTTCACCGCTTGAATGGCTTTCAGCGAACGGTTCATCAGAGATTGAAATAAACTCAGGACGGATACCGAAGAATATGTCCTGATTCTTGTACTCAGCGCAGCGCTTCTGCTGACGCTCGTTCAGTGCCAGGGTGTCATTCCCCACGCTAATTTGCAGACGGCCATCTTTCTCGATCAGCTTGCTCGGGCGAATGTTCATTTCTGGCGCACCAATGAAGCCTGCCACGAACATGTTTTTCGGGAAGTGATAAAGATTATCTGGCGTATCCACCTGCATGATGTGGCCCAGTTTCATCACGCAAATACGGTCGCCCATGGTCATTGCTTCGGTCTGATCGTGGGTTACGTAGACAGTGGTCGCAGGCTTGCCGCTTTTCTTGAGTTGCTTATGCAGGTCGGAGATACGAATACGCATCGACGCACGCAGCTTGGCATCAAGGTTAGATAACGGTTCGTCAAACAAGAACACGTCAGGTTTTTTCACAATCGCACGGCCTACGGCCACACGTTGTGCCTGGCCGCCGGATAACTGGCGCGGCAGGCGGTCCATCAGCTCATCGAGCTCAAGAATTTTGGCTGCTTCATTCACCTGGGACTCGATCTGCTGTTTTGGCAGCTTGCTGAGTTTCAGGCCAAAGGCCAGGTTTTCACGCACGGTCATGTGCGGATAGAGCGCATAGTTCTGGAACACCATCGCGATACCGCGAGATTTCGGTGCCAGGTTATTCACCACGCGGTCGCCAATTCTGACTTCGCCGCCGCTGATGGTTTCAAGGCCCGCCAGCATGCGCAGGGTGGTTGATTTCGCGCAGCCGGATGGGCCGACGATAACCATAAATTCACCGTCTTCAATTTTCAGGTCGATACCATGAACCGCCTGAAAGCCGTTGGAGTAAACTTTTTGCAATTTGTTGAAAATAACTTCAGCCATGATATTCCCTCACTTAACCTTTAATTCCGCTGCTGGTCACGCCTTGTACGAAGTAGCGTTGAGCCAGGAAGAAGATGATGATCGATGGCAGAATGGAGATGCTCGCCATTGCCAGAATTTCGTTCCATGGAGCGCCTTCAGTCACGTCGATAGACATTTTGAGCGCCAGTGCAATTGGGTATTTGTCTACGCTGTACACATAAATCAGCGGCCCGATAAAGTCGTTCATCGACCACATGAACTGGAACAGGGCGACGGAGATAATGGCCGGTTTCAGAATCGGCACCACCACATACCACAGCACCTGGAAGGAGTTACAGCCATCAATCTGCGCTGCTTCTTCCATATCGCGTGGCACACCACGCAGGAACTGGATCAACATGAAGACAAAGAACCCTTGGGTTGCGAATGCCATTGGCAGCCACAGCGGCAGGTAGCTATTCAACATGCCCATTTCACGGAACATCAGGTATTGCGGGATTAGCAACACGGTGCTTGGCAACAACATGGTGGTAATCAAAGTTGCGAACCAAAACTTCTTGAACGGGATTTCGAAACGGGCAAAGCCGTAAGCGACAATCGTTGAAGAGATAATGGTTAGCAGTACTTTTGGAATCACATACTGCATTGTGTTCCACATATAGTGGCCAAAGGTGTACTCAGTACCGGTTTTCCAGCCGTTGACGAAGCCGTCGCTGGTTGGGTTTGAAGGCCACAGGCCGAGGGTTGTGAAGATCTCATGGTTCGGTTTAAACGCCGCAGAGAACATCCACACCAACGGGTAGAGCATCAACAGACCGACAATAATCAGCACCACGTAACGGATGGTGCGGCTGATTTTTTCACGGCGCAACGTACGCGCAATCTCTTCTTCTGCAAGGTCCGTCGCATTTTTAGCCGCTAGCTGGCTTGGTTGGATATCAGCCATTTTTGCCTCCCTTATCTGCGGAGTAGAACACCCAGTATTTCGATGACTTAAAGGCGATGGAGGCAAAGACCGCCACGACCAGGAACAGAACCCACGCCAGCGCCGCGCCATAACCCATATCGAAGTATTTGAAGGCGGTGTCGTAGATGTAGAGCGAGAACAAGTAGGTGTAGTGAGTCGGGCCGCCACCGGTGATGATGTACGGTGCGGTAAACTCCTGGAACGCCTGCGTGGTCTGCATGATGAAGTTGAAGAAGATGACCGGCGTAATCAAAGGCACGGTCACTTTCATGAACATCTGCCATTTAGACGCGCCGTCGATCATTGCGGCTTCATACTGTGATTGCGGAACGTTTTGCAGTGCTGCCAGGAAGATGACCATCGCCGAGCCGAACTGCCAGACACGCAAAAGCGTAACGGACATCAGCGCCAGAGACGGCTCGCCCAGCCAGTTCACCGGGTCCAGACCAAACACACCAATAAAGCTGTTCAGCAGGCCGTCGATAGC
The DNA here is from genome assembly GCF_902500225.1 of Buttiauxella massiliensis. GTDB lineage: Bacteria > Pseudomonadota > Gammaproteobacteria > Enterobacterales > Enterobacteriaceae > Buttiauxella > Buttiauxella massiliensis. Next base: position 437,924 of record NZ_LR722649.1, read on the forward strand.
AAACAGTGCGCGCCACAAAACGGCGATGGCAACAGAGCTACCAAGAATTGACGGAATGTAATATGCAGTACGGAAGAAACCGATGCCGCGCAGTTTAAAGTTCAGCACAAACGCGATGCCAAGTGCGAATGCGAGTTTTAACGGGATGGTTAAAAACACATACGCAAAAGTCACACCCATGGATTTCCAGAAGAGTGAATCTTCGGTCAACATGTAGCGATAGTTCTCAATACCGGTGAATACCGGCGGGTTCATCAAATCGTACTCAGTAAAACTGAGGAAGAAAGATGAAACAAACGGGAAGGCAGTAAAGACTAACAACCCTATTATGTAGGGCGAAATCCATGCCAATCCCAGCATTTTGTTTTCATTCATACATACCTACCTGGTGGTCAATGGTTTAAAAATTGTTTTTGCAAAAATCGTTCTTGAAACTCATTGCCTCACCCGTGAAGCCAAACGGATGGGTCGGAAAGAGGTGGGCGTGCCTGTCATATTCATTCCCTGATAATTAATTGATAAATAGAGATTAAAAATCCATGTCGTTTGTTCGTGTTCTGTATTTACATTCAGATTTCATAAACATGCGAACCATGGTTCCCGATTAGTAAAACAGCGTTTTAATTAATCCTATTACGATTTGTAACTGAGTCATTCAATTCATGATGGAAATGTGATCAAAGTCGAAACACTGTTTCGATAATGTGAAATGGACGAGGTTTTGCTCGGGATGAAAAAAGGAAGGGAGAAATTCTTAGTTTTTAAACTGCAATAGTTGGTGGTTGTTTTTCAGTTGATTCTTAGGAATAATGGCCATTCATTAAAGAGAGTTACGTTTCTTTACAGGGTTAAGGCTTTGTTATCAGTGCGTTACCAGATGGTGATTTTGTTATTTAAAGTCAGTTTTTGATATCGACAGTGACATGCACAAGGAAAAGATATACAGCCTTTCTAATGGTTTAAAAACCCAACCTATTTCTCATTCTTTGGCGTAAGCGCTGCTTAATTTCCTGCTCCTGGAAGTTAGACGGGTATTTTTCTCAATAACTTAAAAAAACCGGCTAGTTATGTCTTCTATAGAAATGAAAACCAATCAATTAGAGAACGCGTCTCCATACCCACTTATGGCTCCTCGCCACGAAGAGATCGACTTACTAGGTCTGATGTCTGCTCTTTACGCGGCAAAAAAACAGATAATTACCATTACGCTACTGTTTGCATTATGTGGACTGGCTGTCAGTTTTCTACTGCCGCAAAAATGGACTAGTGAAGCGATTATCACCCCGCCTGAAACAAGAAATATGATTGGGCTGCGCCGTGCGCTGGTGGATATGACGGTGCTTGGTGTGGATGCGAATGTTGATGCGGGTAGTCTCTATAATATGTTTTTGAAGAAATTTGAATCGCAAGAGCTGCGCGAGCAATTTCTGGCAAAATCTCCTTATGTACAGACTTTGGTGAAAAATGCGGATGTAGATAAGAGTGCGCTATATCGCGCAATATCCAACGTTTCGGAAAACTTCAAAGCAGTAAACAATATCGATCCTAAAAAAACCGACAATGCTCCTTATTCTTCCTGGACGCTAAGTTTTACCGCACCAGATGCGGAAACAGCTCAACAGGTGTTGAAAAGCTATGTTGAGTTTGTTGCTGATGAAGTGAACAAAGACGTTATCTCCAATGTAAAAAATGCTCTTGAGCTCAAAGTGGCATTTGAAAAAAACAAACTGGCTCTTGACCGTATTGCGCTTGAGAATCAGCACAATGTTAACCTGGAACGTCTGGGGTATTCACTGCAGGTAGCAAATGCTGCAGGCCTGAAAGACCCTGTATATAGTAATGGCCAGGCGGTAAAAGATGACCCTGATTACTCTGTTGCGCTCGGTGCTAAAGGCCTTACGGAAAAATTGAAGATTGAGCAGTCGATCAAAGATGTGGCTCAATTGAATGCATCAATGCAAAACCGTGATCATGTTCTTAGTGCTTTAGAATCAATTAATCTTGGCAATATCGACTTCAAGCCTTACCAATTCCAGATGCAGCCTTCGTTGCCACTGAAAAAAAATGGCCCAGGTAAAGCGCTGATTATCGTGTTGGCGTCACTAGTGGGTTTGATTGTCGCTTCAGGTGTGGTGTTGGTGCGTGGTGCATTCACATCTCGTATGCATATCGATTGAAGACATCTAAATTAGTTTTCTCACAAGCGGCGCCTTATCAGGCGCCGTTTTTTTGTACCCTACTTTAGGAAGTCTTCACGCACTGGGGTAAAGGTGTCTAGCAGAGTACCCGCCTTCAGGCATACGCAGCCATGCATCACATGCGGTTCTTTATATAACGTATCACCCGCTGTAACGCGGTGAGTTTCATCACCGATAGTGAATTCAAACTCGCCGGAAAGTACGTAGGTCAACTGCTCATGTGGATGGTTATGCATCGGGCCAATTGCGCCAGCTTCAAAGTTAACCTGTACACCCATCATTTTACCGTCGTGCGCAAGAATACGACGACTTACGCCAGCACCTAAATCTTCCAGTTTGGTATCTTTAATAAAAGTGAACATTCGCGATCCTTTTTATGTGAAACATTGTTTCATTTAATTAATCGTATCTTGAAAAGTCCTTTTACGGTAGTTCACAACAGCGTTTTGTAAGGCAGATCACGCTTTCCTGCCAGGTAATCTCTCTGATATAACCAAAGTAATAAAAGTTAACAGGTGAAAAGTCATGAAAACAATTGGTTTGCTGGGCGGGATGAGTTGGGAGTCGACCATCCCTTATTATCGTTTAATTAATGAAGGCATTAAGGAACGATTAGGCGGCCTACATTCAGCGAAAATTGTTCTGCATAGTGTTGATTTTCATGAGATTGAAGCTTGCCAGTCAAAAGGCGAATGGGATCTAGCTGGCGATATGCTGGCACAGGCAGCGTTAGGGCTGCAGAAAGCCGGAGCGGAAGGTATTGTGTTGTGCACCAACACGATGCACAAAGTCGCGCACCATATTGAATCGCGCTGTGGGCTGCCGTTTTTGCATATCGCTGATGCAACTGGCCGTGCGATTACTGCGCAAAATGTGCAGCGTGTTGCGCTGCTTGGCACGCGTTACACCATGGAACAAGATTTCTATCGTGGCCGCCTGAGTGCTGAGTTTGGTATCGAAACTCTTATCCCGGAAGAGCCTCAACGTTTGCGTATCAACCAGATTATCTTCGAAGAGCTTTGCCTTGGGAAAATCACCGAAGAATCGAAACGCTACTATCAGCAAGTAATTGAAAAGCTACAAGGGCAGGGTGCACAAGGTGTGATTTTTGGCTGTACTGAAATTGGGTTGCTGTTAAACCAACAGGATTGCCCGCTCCCAGTCTTCGATACCGCTACGATTCACGCGGCCGACGCGGTGAATTTTATGCTGGCTGAGTAATATTTTTTTATTTCGTATTTCAAATGGTTAAACCATAAAAAAGAGTATCCTTAGCGTACGTCGGGTCACCCCCGGCGTTTTTTGTGTTATTAATTTGTTAAGCAGCGCACGTTTTTCCAAACAAGCTGCACCTCTGACATCCTCGTAATCTGGCGGTCGAACACAGTTCTCCCGCCTTTTGTTATTTCTGCAACCTGGAGTTATTCCATGCCTATTTCCTTACTCGCGCTGGCGATGAGTGCATTTGCCATCGGCACAACGGAGTTCGTTATTATGGGCCTGTTGCCCGATGTGGCAGGAGATCTGGCGATCTCTATTCCCACAGCCGGTTGGTTGATTAGTGGCTATGCGCTAGGTGTGGCGATTGGCGCACCTATCATGGCTTTGCTTACGGCACGATTGCCACGCAAACTCTCACTGGTACTACTGATGGTGATTTTTATTGTCGGTAACATCCTGTGTGCCTTAGCGCTGAATTACCAATTCCTGATGCTGGCTCGCATAATTACCGCGCTGTGCCACGGTGCCTTCTTCGGAATTGGCGCGGTGGTAGCTGCAAGTCTGGTTGCCCCTAATCGTAAAGCATCAGCGGTGGCACTTATGTTCACCGGTCTGACGCTGGCCAATGTGTTGGGCGTGCCGATTGGCACCTGGTTTGGGCAATTGTACGGTTGGCGTTCGACGTTTTGGGGAGTGGCGATTATCGGTGTGGTTGCCTTTATTGCGCTGATTGTCAGCCTGCCATCGCAGAAAGAGGAAGCGCCGACCGACCTTAAACGTGAAGTCAGCGCACTGGCTAATGGCAAGCTTTGGCTTTCTTTGGCGATGACGGTGTTTTTTGCCGCAGCGATGTTCACCTTATTTAGCTACATTGCCCCAATGTTGTTACAGGTGACGGGAGTGACTCATCAAGGCGTAAGCTGGACACTGTTCTTGATTGGTGCCGGTTTAACGGTTGGCAATATCCTTGGTGGGCGTCTGGCAGATTGGAAAGTTTCCTTTAGTTTGATACTGAGTTTTAGCTTGATTGCTATCTTCTCTCTGCTGTTTCGCTGGACCAGCCACGGAATGTGGCTTGCGGAAATCACCTTATTCCTTTGGGCAATGGCGGCTTTTGCAACCGTCCCCGCGCTGCAAATCAACGTTGTGCTGCACGGTAAAGATGCACCGAACCTGGTTTCGACGCTGAATATTGCGGCTTTTAATGTCGGCAATGCGCTCGGTGCATGGGTTGGCGGCACAGTTATTGCTCACGGTTTTGGTCTGACTGCCGTTCCGGTCGCGGCAGCAGGGCTTGCGGCTATCGGGCTTATCATTTGCCTGATTAACTTTAGCAGCGGAACGGGTCACCATCAGCCGGTGACCGAGCAGTAATTCAGGCATCGAGCAGCTGATTTAGCGGCTCGATGTAAATCTGCATACTATTTTGCAGGTGTTCGCTGAACGCCGTGACTAGCGCAGAAGCAGGGCGGTGAAGTGGGCGAATCAGGCTCACCGTAAACGGCACCGCCACGCTAAATCGGCGGGCAACCACGCCACTTGAAGCATAATCCAGAGCGGTCAACGGATTGACCACCGATACACCCACACCCGCACGTACCATCGCGCAAACTGAGGCTGCACTGTGTGTTTCCATCACCATTCGTCGCTTAACGTCGTGCTCCTGAAATAGTGAATCCAACAACTGGCGATAGCTGTCTGTGCGTGAAAGGCTAATGTAGTTTTCCCCAGCGAAATCTTGCGGTGTGAGTACTTTTTTATCGGCGAGGTGATGCCCTGCGGGTAACACGCACACTTCATTGAGCGTCAGTAACGTCTGGCGCTCCGTTCCGGCAGGTGTTGTGGTGTTTTCGGTTAACCCTAAATCATGGCGCTGAGCTGATAGCCACTCCTCTAACAGCGGTGATTCCTGCGGCACAATATTCAGACTCAATTCCGGGTAGCGTGCCAGAAAAGGTTGAATCAACATTGGCAAGAATGATTGTGAAAACACCGGCAGACAGGCTATGGAGAGCTCGCCCTGGCGGAATTCACGTAAGCTCTCAGCGGCACTCAGAATTCTGTCCAACCCGTACCAGGAGCGCTGTACCTCTTCAAATAACCGTAAACCTTGCACTGTCGGGTGCAAACGCCCACGGCTACGTTCGAACAATTGCAGACCAATTAACTTCTCAAGTCTTGCCAGTTCGCGGCTAACGGTAGGCTGCGAAGTATGAAGCAACCCTGCGGCTTCGGTGAGGTTACCGGCGGTCATTATCGCGTGAAAAATTTCAATATGGCGCAGAGTTATTGAGGGCATGATAGTCTCCTTTATCTATATCAGTTTTGCATAGACTCTTGCTAAAGAGATATTTTTTCTTCACTTCACTCTGTGGCGTAATACAAAAAACAAATTGTTGCCGGAGCCCACCATGCCACGCCCACTGAATAACACCGACACTGCTTTGAATGCGCAAAACCTGCTGGCATTGCCAGCCGAATTTGGCTGCCCAATCTGGGTTTACGATGCTGAAATTATTCGCCAGCAGATTGCTCAACTGCGTCAGTTTGATGTGATTCGCTTCGCGCAAAAAGCGTGCTCCAATATTCATATTTTGCGTCTGATGTGCGAGCAGGGCGTGAAGGTGGATTCCGTTTCGCAGGGCGAAATTGAGCGTGCGCTGGCTGCAGGTTACAAGCCATTGGAAAATCACGACGATATCGTATTCACCGCCGATATGATTGACCAGCCGACGTTACAACTGGTCGCCGAACAACAGATTCCTGTGAACGCGGGTTCCGTGGATATGCTGCAACAGCTTGGCGAGGTTTCTCCAGGTCATCGCGTCTGGTTGCGTGTCAACCCTGGCTTCGGCCATGGCCACAGCCAGAAAACCAATACCGGTGGCGAAAACAGCAAACACGGTATCTGGCACGCAGATTTACCGCAGGCACTGGAAATTATTCAGCGCTACAAACTGCATTTGGTCGGCATCCATATGCATATTGGTTCTGGTGTGGATTACGGTCACCTTGAGCGTGTTTGTGGTGCGATGGTACAGCAGGTGATTGATTTTGGTCAGGATCTGGAAGCGATTTCCGCAGGTGGTGGCTTGTCTATTCCGTATCGTGAAGGTGAAGAGACTATCGACACCAATCACTATTACGGACTGTGGAATGCTGCACGTGAAAAAATTGCTCAGCGTCTGGGGCACCCGGTGAAACTTGAAATTGAACCTGGCCGTTTCCTGGTAGCACAGTCAGGTGTGCTGGTGGCTCAGGTACGTTCGGTGAAAAACATGGGATCGCGCCACTTCGTGCTGATTGATGCCGGGTTTAACGATCTCATGCGCCCGTCGATGTACGGCAGCTACCACCATATTTCTGCTTTAGCGGGTGACGGGCGTGAGCTGACTCAGCTCCCGTTAGTCGAAACTGTCGTCGCCGGGCCATTATGTGAATCGGGGGATGTATTTACCCAACAGGAAGGCGGAAAAGTAGAAACTCGCACGCTGCCGCCGGTACAGGTGGGAGATTATCTGGTGCTACACGATACCGGGGCGTATGGCGCATCAATGTCGTCTAATTACAACAGCCGTCCATTGTTGCCTGAAGTGTTATTTGATAATGGCGCGGCGCGACTGATTCGCCGCCGCCAGACTATTCAGGAATTGCTTGCGCTGGAAATGTAATACGGGCCCGGGCCGACTGAATCACGTAATACCAGCTTGCCGACAAACGGTGGGATTGCTTCTAGCGACTCGCCGTTTGCCAGTTTTATGACTTGATCGATAGCCGTGGTTATCATGCTATCGATAGGCAAATAGACACTGGATAGCGCAGGTTCCAGCCATTGAGCGCTCGGTGCATCATCGAAACCAAACAACGAAATATCCTGTGGAATTCGCACGCCTGCCTGATGCAAAGCTTTCGAAGCACCTAATGCCATATCATCGTTGCAGGCAAACAGTGCGGTAAATGGTACGCGACTTTCAAGCAATTCCTGGCACAGTTTATGGCCGAGTTCCATGCTTGAATCACCATATTTGACCCGCTCTTCACTAAAGGCAATACCATGCTTTTGTAGCGCTTTTCGATAACCCATCAGGCGCGCCTGGCCAGTTGGTGTGGAAATTGGCACCGTAATGCATGCAATGTCGCGATGCCCTTGCTGAACGAGGTATTCGGTCGCCTGAAATGCAGCATCTTGTTGCTCGAAGAACACGCAGCGATCGCGAGCCTGGCTTACATCACGGTTAATGACGACCAGTGGCACTTTGATGCTATTGATGAGCGAAAGTAATGTACGTTCATTCATAAAGCGGGTGTACAGCACAATAGCGTCGCAATGCCTGTCCACCAGCATTTGAACGGCTTCCAGCTCCTTTTGCGGCGTGTCGTGCCCATCAGTGACAATCAGCTGTTTACCCCAGACTTCAGTCTGGCGTGAGGCTTGCTGGAGCAGGCGTCCAAAGTAGAAGCCATCAAAAGTAGACACCACCAGACCAACGCTATTACTGCTGCGATTGGCAAGAGATCGTGCCAAAAAGTTAGGCCGGTAGCCCAACTCTTCCATGGCGTTAAATACCTGTTCACGGGTGCTCTCTTTGACTTGCCCAATCCCGTTGAGCACGCGTGATACCGTTGCTTTAGAAACGCCAGCGCGTAGCGCGACATCCAGCATTGTTACCATCAATTCATTCCTGATTAAGACGCTTGCTGCGTGGTCGCATGATTTCGCTAGTTTAACATGCTGTGCTTTTGAAACATCGGGCTTGCGGGTTCGTTATGCCACGGATCACGCTTTTGAATGATTAAGGCTACTTACCTCTATTTGGTATACCAAAATAAGTGAATTGGTTGGCATTGGAATTCCAATATAACAATGTGGGACATTTGTCACGGAAGTGTTACGCAGTTACTTCTATTTTTGGTATGCCAAATCGGTCGTCTTCCATCGCAGTAAATAATAAAAAACGACAACACAGAGGTATACCCTATGGCTTTGCAGGAAAAGTTAATCGACTCTCTGGGAAGTTTTGCCACTAAATTCAATAGCTACCGCTATATTATGGCGATCAAATCTTCCTTTATTACCCTGATGCCAGTGATCATCGTCGGGGCATTCTCAGTACTAATATCCAACATGGTGCTAGATCCCAAAAACGGTCTTGCCAGTTTTTCTGCGCTGTCGTTTCTCGCACAACTAAAGCCGATTACCGCGGCGATAAACTACGCCACGCTTAACTTTTTGAACATTGGTGCGGTGTTCCTGATTGGTATCGAACTGGGCCGGATCAACGGTATTAAAAGTCTGTTCCCGGGCTTGCTGGCGGTGATCTGCTTTATCTGTGTTACACCGACCACCATCGAGATGATGGTCGACGGGCAGATGCATATGGTGAAAGACATTCTGGCACGCCAGTTTTCTGATACCCGCAGTCTGTTCCTTGGCATGTTTATCGCCATTTTGTCGGTTGAAATTTACTGCTGGCTAGAAAAAAGGGAAGGGCTGAAGATCAAAATGCCTGACACCGTTCCACCAAACGTTTCGGCCTCTTTCTCCGCGTTGATCCCGTCGATCATTACCGTTACCGCTATAGCGACCTTTGGTTTTATCTTCCATCAAACTACCGGTATGTACTTGTATGACGCAGTCTATCAGGTGGTGCAACAACCGCTGGAAAAAGTGGTGCAAAGCTTGCCGGGAATTCTGCTGTTGATGTTTGTGGCGCAGCTTTTCTGGGTTATCGGAATTCACGGTAACCAGATGATTAAGCCTATCCGCGAGCCGCTGCTGCTGGGGGCGATTACCGTCAACATGAGTGCGTTTGAACAGGGCAAAGAGATTCCTAATATCATCACCATGCCGTTCTGGGATGTGTATATGAGTATTGGTGGTTCTGGCTTAACCATCGGTCTGCTGATTGCGGTGATGATTGCGACAAAAAGAAAAGAAATGAAGGAGATAGCCAAGCTCTCTTTTGGCCCTGGGATCTTCAATATTAACGAGCCAGTGATTTTTGGTATGCCGATTATGCTTAATCCTATTTTGGCGATTCCTTTCATTATTACGCCGTTGGTGACCGGCACCATTGGCTACTTCGCAACCGCCATGGGTTTTGCCGGTAAAGCCGTGGTGATGGTGCCATGGACCACACCGCCACTGATCAATGCCTGGCTTTCGACCGCGGGTTCTATGGGCGCGGTGGTCACGCAATTGGGCTGCATTCTGGTATCCATTCTGATTTACCTGCCATTTGTGAAAATTGCCTCCCGACGTGCCGAACAGGCGCAACTGTTGGCCGAGCAGCAACAAATTGCCAATAACGCGTGAGGAAGGCATGAGCAACGTAAAAATCACCATCCCAAAAGATTTCATCCTTGGCGCTGCAGCATCAGCCTGGCAAACAGAAGGCTGGAGCGGCAAAAAAGAAGGGCAGGACTCGTGGCTGGACGCCTGGTATAAAAACGACAGGCATGTCTGGCATGAAGGCTATGGTCCGGCGGTCGCCACGGATTTTATTAATCGTTATCGCGAAGACGTGGCGTTGATGAAACAGGCAGGATTGACGCATTACCGCACCTCCATCAACTGGGCACGCTTTTTCACTGATTATGAAAATGGCGTTGTTGATGAAGAATATGCGCAGTACTACGACAATCTGATCGACGAAATGCGCAGCACCGGCATTGAGCCGATGATCTGCCTCGAACACTACGAACTGCCTGCCACATTGTTTGAAACTTACGGTGGGTGGGCGTCGAAGAAAGTCGTCGATTTATATGTGTTATACGCGGAGAAAGTTTTTGCACGCTATGCCCACAAGGTGAATCGCTGGTTCACCTTTAATGAGCCGATTGTGGTGCAAACTCGTGTTTATCTTGATGCATTGCGCTGGCCATACGAGCAAAACACCCATAAATGGATGCAGTGGAATCACCATAAAAACCTCGCGACTGCGAAAGTCGTAAAACTATTCCGCGAGAAAGGATATAGCGGAACCGTAGGCTGCATTCTTAATCCGGAAGTGACTTACGCACGTTCCAGTGCCGCCCATGATCAGCAAGCCGCGCAAATTTACGATCTGTTCTACAACCGCGTATTCCTCGACCCTCTGGTGAATGGAGAATATCCACAGCAGTTGATTGACCTGCTTGAAAAACACAATGTGCAATGGGATTACACAGAACAAGAACTCGCGATCATCCGCGAAAATACCGTTGATGAATTGGGGATTAACTTGTACTACCCACATCGGGTAAAAGCACCGTCGCGAGCCTGGAACCCGGAGACGCCATTCCATCCGGCTTATTATTATGAGCCGTTTGAGTTGCAGGGGCGGCGCATGAATAAATCGCGTGGCTGGGAAATCTACCCGCGCATCGTTTATGACATGGCGATGCGCATTAAAACCGAGTACCGCAATATTCCGTGGTTTGTCGCAGAAAGCGGAATGGGTACAGAAAATGAAGCGCAGTTCCGCAACGCCGACGGCGTGATTGAAGATGATTATCGGATTGCGTTTATCAGTGAGCATTTGTACCAGACGCTGCGCGCCCGTGAAGATGGGGCAAATTGTCTGGGTTATATGCTGTGGGCATTCACCGATAACGTTTCGCCGATGAATGCATTCAAAAACCGCTACGGTTTGATTGAAATTAATCTGCAAAACAACCGCGAGCGGCGCGCTAAAAAATCAGCACATTGGTATCGGTCTATCAGCGAATCTCGAATGTTACAGCTCAACCTTGATGATGAATGGAAATAATATTTCAGATGAATAGTTTGATAAGCTAATGGGTATTAATCAGCGGCAGGACACTATGCCGCTTTTTTAGCAAACACGTAGGTAACATTGTGGATAAGCTCGTACTTTCGCCAGAAAAAAAACAATACCAGGAAATTGGTGAGGATCTGCGCGCGCAAATAATACAGGGATTGTATCCGGTTGGTTCGCGTTTACCGCCGGAACGAAATATTGCTGAGACTTACGGAGTTAGCCGCACCATCGTCCGTGAAGCACTGCTCATGCTTGAACTGCAAGGTACGGTCGATATTCGACAGGGCTCGGGAGTGTATGTCACCCGTGTTCCTGCAGAAAACGAAGCGGAAGAAGAAGCCTTTTTCAGTAGCGATATTGGCCCGTTTGAAATGCTCCAGGCCCGCCAGTTGCTGGAAAGCAACATCGCGGCGTTCGCTGCCAAAATGGCGACTAAAGCTGATATCGACAATCTCAAACGTATTCTTGAACAAGAGCAGCGTGCCATTGCGATTAATGACCTGGGCCAGGACAACTGCAAAATGTTTCATCTTGTGTTGGCAGGCGCTTCGCAAAACCAGATGCTACTGGCGACGGTTGAAAGTATCTGGCGTCATATGGACAGCAGCCCAATGTGGCAGCAACTACGCGCGCATATCGATTCCCGCAGTTATCGTCTGAAATGGCTTGGCGACTTACAAACTATTCTGGCTGCACTTCGCCGCAGGGACGTGATGGGGTCTTGGCAGGCAATGTGGCAGCATCTTGAGAACGTGAAAAACAGTCTGCTTGAACAGTCGGATTCTGATGCCCCTGATTTTGACGGCTATTTGTTCGAGTCCGTTCCTATCTTCCAGGGAAAACTGATGTGAAAATTGTGCCACTTTATGCCGAGCCGCAACATGAACAGCCAGTCACCGACTGGCTGTGGCAGGCGTTTGGTACTCCCGATAGCCGGGACTTTTTCGCCTCGATTATCACAACCAGCCAGCTGGAAGGTGAAATGCCGCTGACGTTTGTTGCCGTAGAAGGTGAGAAATTGGTTGGAACGGTGGGATTGTGGCGTTGCGATCTGATTAGCCGCCAGGATCTTTATCCATGGCTGGCTGCACTCTACATCGATGAAAACCAGCGCGGACATGGCTTAGGGGCAAAACTGCAACAACACGTTATCGAACATGCCCGTGCGTTAGGTTACCCGCAGCTTTATCTCTACTCAGCCAGTAAAGGCTATTACGAACGCTTTGGCTGGCAGTACATTGGCGATGGCCTGGACTACCCAAATACGCCCGTCCATCTGTACCAATTCACTCTCTGAAAATCATTCGCCTGAATACGCAATGACTGAATGGCGGCGTACAAGTGTTGGGCTAAACATATGAGTGATTTCGGGTAATTCACGTTTTTCAGCCAGCGCCAGTGCCAGTTCTGCAGCTTGTGCTGCCATGGTGATTATCGGATAACGCACTGTTGTCAGACGTGGACGCACATAGCGCGAGATCAGCACATCATCGAAGCCAATCAGTGAAATCTCTTTTGGTACGTCAATTCCGTTGTCGTTTAGAACGCCCATCGCACCTGCGGCCATAGAATCGTTATAACAGGCGACGGCACTGAAATGTTTCCCACGACCTAATAATTCGGTCATGGCCTGTTCACCGCCACTTTCATCCGGCTCACCGTAAGTCACTAAGCGATCATTCACCGACAAGCCGTGCTCCGTTAGCGCATCGTAGTAACCCTGTAGCCGGTCATCCGCGTCGGAAATCTGGTGGTTGGAACACAGATAACCAATTTTGGTATGGCCTTGCTGAATCAGATGTCGTGTCGCGAGCCACGCGCCATAGCGATCGTCCAGCGCCACACAACGCTGCTCAAAACCGGGCAAGATGCGGTTAATCACCACCATCCCAGGCATCTGCTTCATCAGAGAAATCAACTCACTATCAGGAATCATCTTCGCGTGAACCACTAATGCCGCACACCGATGGCGAATGAGTTGTTCAATCGCCTGGCGCTCTTTTTGTTCGTTGTGATAGCCGTTGCCGATCAACAAAAAATTGCCGGTGCGGTAAGCAACTTGTTCGACCGCTTTTACCATTGCGCCAAAGAAAGGGTCGGACACATCACCAACGATAAGGCCAATAGTTTCAGTGGTTTGCTGTGCCAGTGCACGGGCATTGGCGTTAGGGTGATAATTTAGCTCTTCCATCGCGCAGGTGACTGCCTGACGTGATGCATCGCTGGCTTTTGGTGAATCATTAATGACACGAGACACAGTGGCGACAGAAACGCCTGCCAGTCTTGCTACATCCTTTATTGTCGCCATCGTAGATATTCCTTGGTGGGTAAACGCTTACACAACTTTAAGTGTTACGGAAAAGACGCGTCACTTCAAGGTCGCAACTGTATTCCTTGTCGCAAACCTATGCAAAATGGGGGCGTTTTGAGTGTAATCGTTACACTTAGCGAACATGGGAATTCAAGCGCAGCGGCAGATAAAGGCATGTTCTGGATTTTTAATGATTTCAGACTAAATCTTTGCTTACAGTTTGCAGCGTGCTGTTGCTATTTCGCCATGGCGAAAAGTATTCAGCCACTGCTACATTTGAAGTCCCAGAGGTATTGATAGGTGATGTCAGCATCTAATGCTGATCACATGATTTACACCAACCTGCGCGGATGCGCAGGTTTTTTTTGCCCAAAATTTGCCTGCCTGTAACAAGACGCGATGTTTTAAACACCTGGTTGCACTTTCCGCTAATTCTCTTGCTTTTTGTCGCTGGTGACACTGACTGGACTGAGCCACACTTCAGATCCCAGAGGTATTGATTGGTGAGAATTCTAGTTACATTGTTAAGTACAATTCTTTTGCACCGACCTGCGCAGATGCGCAGGTTTTTTTTGCCTTTTTTTCAGACTTTACACACATTCCGACTCTCGCTCCTATGCAGTTAGTCATGTAATCTGCCGCTACACTTAATTGCCTGCGGTTCATTAATGACAAAGGGAGTTGCTATGCTATTTGGTTTTTTCCGTACGCTTTTTCGTATTCTGTTCAGGGTGCGACTTCATGGCGATCAACAACTTCTTTCCCAATCACGCGTTCTGATTGTCCCCAATCACGTCTCCTTTATTGACGGAATTTTACTGGCGTTGTTTTTACCGGGGCGTCCGGTTTTTGCTGTGTACTCATCGATTAGCCAGCAGTGGTATATGCGTTGGTTAAAATCGCTAATTGATTTTGTGCCGCTTGACCCAACAAAACCGATGTCGATTAAGCATCTGGTTCGCCTGGTTGAGCAGGGCAGGCCGGTTGTCATCTTCCCGGAAGGGCGCATCACGGTGAGTGGCTCATTGATGAAAATCTATGAGGGCGCAGGGTTTGTTGCCGCTAAATCTAATGCGACTGTTATCCCTATTCGCATTGACGGTGCCGAACTGACATTTTTCAGCCGCCTGAAAGGATTGGTCAAACGCCGCTTATTCCCGCGAATTAATCTGCACATTCTGCCACCCACTTCAGTTGCGATGCCGGATGCACCACGTGCCCGCGATCGCCGCAAAATGGCCGGAGAAATGCTGCACCAGATAATGATGGAAGCACGTATGGCGGTGCGCCCTCGTGAGACATTGTTCGAAGCGTTGCTTTCCGCGCAGTACCGCTATGGTGACCGTAAAAACTGCATCGAAGACATTAATTTCAAACCTGATACCTATCGTAGCTTGCTGACCAAAACGCTGTTTGTTGGACGCATCCTGAATAAATACAGTGCGCCGGGCGAAACCATCGGGCTGATGTTGCCGAATGCGGCAATAACCGCCGCTGTTATTTTTGGTGCTTCATCGCGCGGACGAATTCCTGCCATGATGAACTACACCGCTGGCGTGAAAGGGTTGACCAGCGCGATTACGGCAGCACAGCTCAAAACGATTTTCACTTCGCGCCAGTTCCTCGATAAAGGCAAACTATGGCACCTCCCGGAGCAACTCACGCAGGTGCGTTGGGTGTTCCTGGAAGATTTAAAAGCAGATGTGACGCTTAGCGATAAACTGTGGATATTCGGCCATTTATTCGTGCCGCATCTTGCGCAGGTAAAACAGCAGCCAGAAGATGCTGCGATGGTGCTGTTCACTTCCGGTTCCGAAGGGAACCCAAAAGGTGTTGTGCATAGCCATAAAAGCCTGCTGGCAAACGTCGAGCAAATTCGCACGATTGCAGATTTCACCGCCAATGACCGCTTTATGTCAGCGCTGCCGTTATTTCACTCTTTTGGCCTGACGGTAGGTTTGTTCACACCGCTATTTACCGGCGCGGAAGTATTTCTATACCCAAGCCCGCTGCATTACCGAATTGTGCCGGAACTGGTGTATGACCGTAACTGTACTGTGTTGTTTGGCACTTCTACGTTCCTTGGCAACTATGCTCGTTTTGCTAATCCATATGATTTCTACCGTCTGCGATATGTCGTGGCGGGGGCGGAAAAACTTCAGGAAAGCACCAAACAAATCTGGCAGGACAAATTCGGCCTGCGCATTCTTGAAGGCTACGGCGTAACGGAGTGCGCACCAGTGGTTTCCATCAACGTTCCAATGGCGGCGAAAGTCGGCACTGTGGGGCGCATTCTCCCGGCGATGGATGCCCGTCTGATGGCGGTTCCTGGTATTGAAGATGGTGGTCGGCTACAACTGAAGGGGCCGAACATCATGAAAGGTTATCTGCGTGTGGAAAATCCTGGTGTGCTAGAAGCGCCGAGTGCTGAAAATGCGCTGGGTGAAGTTGAACCGGGTTGGTATGACACGGGTGATATCGTCAAATTTGATGAAAACGGTTTTTGTGTGATTCAGGGACGAGCGAAACGCTTTGCAAAAATTGCCGGTGAAATGGTTTCGCTGGAAATGGTAGAGCAACTGGCACTCGGCGTTTCTCCAGAAAAAATGCATGCAACCGTCATCAAAATGGATGTAGCAAAGGGTGAGGCACTGGTGATGTTCACCACTGATAACGAACTTAACCGCGAAAAACTGCTGCAATATGCTCGCGCAAATGGTGTGCCAGAGCTGGCTATTCCGCGCGATATTCGCTTCCTGAAACAGTTGCCTGTGTTAGGTAGCGGTAAACCCGATTACGTCAGCCTGAAAGCGCTGGTAGACCAGCCGGAGACACAGAATGCATGATAATGCCGTGAACGATACCTCAATCTGGTCCAGAGGTATGATGGCAGTTACCGGCGCGCAGTTTCTATCGGCGTTTGGCGATAACGCACTGCTGTTTGCCACGCTTGCGGTACTGAAACAACAGTTCTACCCCGACTGGAGCCAGCCTGTTTTGCAGATGGTCTTTGTCGGTGCGTACATTCTGTTTGCTCCTTTTGTCGGCCAGATAGCTGACAGCTTTGCCAAGGGGCGGGTGATGATGTTCGCCAACAGCCTCAAGCTGATGGGAGCGGCGATTATCTGTTTTGGCTTCAACCCGTTTGTCGGCTATACGCTGGTGGGCGTGGGGGCTGCTGCTTATTCTCCGGCTAAATATGGCATTCTTGGTGAACTAACCACCGGCGATCGCCTGGTGAAGGCTAATGGCCTGATGGAATCTTCGACCATTGCCGCAATATTGCTTGGCTCAATGGCTGGCGGTGTGCTGGCCGACTGGCATATCGTGGCGGCACTTAGTGTGTGCGTGCTGGTGTATGCGGGTGCGGTTGTTGCCAACCTATTCATCCCGAAACTCGCCCCTGCACGCCCTGGTCAGTCATGGCGCTTTACACCGATGACGCGTAGTTTCTTCACGGCGTGTCGCACACTTTGGCACAACGGTGAAACTCGTTTCTCATTAGTTGGCACCAGTTTGTTCTGGGGGGCAGGCGTAACACTGCGCTTCTTGCTGGTGTTGTGGGTGCCGGTGGCGCTGGGTATTACCGATAACGCGACGCCAACCTATCTGAATGCGATGGTGGCGGTGGGGATTGTCGTTGGGGCCGGTGCGGCGGCGAAACTGGTGACGCTTAAAACTGTAGCGCGTTGTATGCCTGCCGGTATTTTGATTGGCGTTGGCGTACTGTTCTTCGCTATGCAAACCGCATTGCTGCCGTCTTATATGCTGCTGGTGCTGATTGGTATTATGGGCGGGTTCTTTGTGGTTCCGCTCAATGCGCTGCTTCAGGAACGCGGCAAACATTCCGTCGGCGCAGGGAATGCGATTGCTGTGCAGAATCTCGGCGAAAATACCGCGATGTTGCTAATGCTGGGGCTTTATTCGCTGGCGGTAAAAACCGGCGCGCCGATAGTCGGAATTGGAATTGGTTTTGGTGCCGTGTTTGCGCTCGCGATTGGCTGGCTGTGGGTTTGGCAGATTCGGCAGAAATAGTTTTATCCTCTCCCTGGGGGAGAGGATATTTCTACATCACGGTGCCGGATAAGTATAAATCCGGTTCACCGCTTCTAACTCTTCAAGTACGTCTTCGGTCAAGTCCAGATGCAGGCTCTCAAGGTTAGTTTTCAACTGCTCAAGTGTGGTGGCACCTAACAGCGTGCTGGCAACAAACGGCTGACGGCGAACAAACGCCAGAGCCATTTGAGCTGGGTCCAGATTGTGTCGCTTAGCAACATCAACATAGGCGGCAACGGCATGCTGAGTCTGTTCGCCGCTATAACGAGTGAACCGGCTAAATAGCGTGTTGCGAGCGCCAGCAGGTTTAGCTCCGTTGAGATATTTACCGGTCAGCGTACCGAACGCCAGACAGGAGTAAGCCAGCAACTCCACACCTTCGCGCTGAGTAATTTCTGCCAGCCCCACTTCAAAGCTGCGGTTCACCAGACTGTATGGGTTCTGAATGGTGACAATGCGCGGTAAATCATGTTTTTCAGCAAGTTGCAGATAACGCATCACGCCCCATGGTGTTTCATTGGAGACGCCGATATAGCGGATTTTCCCAGCACGCTGGAACTCCGTGAGTGCTTCCAGGGTTTCAAGCAGGGTGACCGGTACAGCGTTATCGGTCCACGTATACCCCAATTTGCCAAAGCAGTTGGTGACACGTTGTGGCCAGTGAACCTGATAAAGGTCGATATAGTCGGTTTGCAAACGCTTCAGGCTGGCATCTAACGCATCACGAATATTTCTGCGATCCAGCATTTGATTTGGGCGGATGCCGGCATCGTTGTTGCGGCTTGGGCCACTGACTTTTGTGGCGATAATCAGTTTTTCGCGATTCGCGCGCTGCTTTAGCCAGTTACCGACGTAGGTTTCTGTTAAGCCTTGGGTTTCCGGGCGAGGTGGCACAGGGTACATTTCTGCGACATCAATCAGGTTAACACCCTGGCTGACTGCGTAATCGAGTTGTTCATGAGCGTCGGCTTCGCTGTTTTGCTCACCAAACGTCATGGTTCCCAGCCCTAGCGTACTTATTTCAAGAGAGCTGTGGGGGATACGGTGATATTGCATAGCCGCCTTCCTTATTCTTCTGTCTTATCGGTCAGGCAAGCACCCGACAAAAAATTGACTAATAACCAAAATAATTCGAGCTGCATCGCGGCGGCAAGTGAATGAATCCCGATGAGCTTACATAAGTAAGTGATTCGGGTGAATAAACGTAGCCAACAATGATGCAGCTTGAAGTATGACGGGTATAAACATGGCAGAAGGGAGGCAAAAGCGGAAGGGGGAATGTGAAGAAAAAGTGTTACAGGCCAGCGAGGCGCTGACCTTTATACGCTGTATTTACTAACGTTCGATAATTTGTGAAACATCATCGCGATTAATCTGCATCTCATTGCCTTGCTGATCGCGATAGCTAACCAAACCGGTGTCGTCATCGACTTGCGGTTTACCATCAGTCAGGATCATACGGCCATCTTTGGTTGCCATCACGTAATCGCTGCTACAACCTGAAACCGCAAATGCCAGACCGACAGCGGAAATTATAACTGCCCATTTTTTCATCGTTATTCGCCTCGTGTGGTATGGAATGACATATACAGTCTAGTAATAACTCGGGCAACCGTTAAAAGTAAGCAGTAAATTCTTAAAAGAAACAGCGGGGAAGCGAGAATGCTTCCCCCGAGACGATTAAAGCGGGTTCTTTTTGTTGCGAATAAGATTTAGCGTTTCTACCGCAATTGAGAAGAACATAGCAAAGTAGATGTAACCTTTTGGCACATGAATATCGAAGCCTTCAAGAATCAGCGTAAAACCGACCAGCAACAAGAATGACAGCGCCAGCATTTTCACCGAAGGGTGACGTTCTACAAAATCACCAATCGATTTTGCAGCAAACATCATCACCATTACGGCAATCACCACAGCAGCCATCATAATAAACAGATGATCGGACAGGCCAACGGCTGTAATGACGGAATCCAGACTGAAGATAATATCCAGCAGCATTATCTGCACAATTGCGCCAAAGAAGGAGTGAACGTTGGTTTTTATTCCTTCCTCTTCACCTTCAATGGACTCGTGAATCTCTTTACTCGCTTTCCAGATTAAGAACACGCCACCTAATGTCAAAATGAGGTCTCGTGCCGAGAACGCATGGCCCATCACGGAAAAAAGAGGGTGAATTAAGTGCGTCATCCAGGCGATAGACGCCAGTAACACCAGACGCATAATCATCGCAGCCCCCAGTCCCAGGCGGCGCGCTTGGGCTTGCTGCGCTTTAGGCAGCTTCGCCACAACAAGTGAGAGGAAGATGATATTGTCGATACCCAGAACGATTTCTAGAATCGTCAGTGTCCCTAGCGCCATCCACGCGTTAGGATCGGTAACCCATGCAAACAACATTTAAAGCCCTGCCAGAAATTATAAAACGCCAATTATAAACGCGAGCTGAACGCAGGACACAAATTAATTGGTGCTACAACGAGAAATGATTAGCCAGTAAAGCGGCGGTAAAGTTCTTTTTCAGATAAAAACCGCGCGGGAGCGTAAGAATTGGCGCGCCATCAGCACCGAATGCATTGGTTAGCGCTTTGCTATTGGCGGCTTTGGGGCGTAACTGCAACACTTCTCCGTGTCGTGCGGTGATGCGCTCAACCTGGCCGAGCACAATCAAATCCATTAACTCCTCCCAATCCTGACGCAACTGCTGCTCTTCTTCCTCGGAAGGAGTCCACAGCAAAGGGGTGCCGATATGACGCAGAGCAAGGGGAATTTGCCGCTCTCCTTCAACCGGAACCCACAGAACCCGTTTTAATTTGTGGCGCACATGGCTGGTTTCCCACGTCACCCCTGTGTTGCCGGTGAGCGGGGCCACGCAAACAAAAGTAGTTTCCAACGGGCGGCCAAATCTATCCACAGGGATAGTTTTCAGCTCAATTCCTAATGCTGCGAAATCTTGTTCAGGTTTGCTACCAGCGCTGGCACCCAGCCATAGTTCGAGCAAAACACCGATCCAGCCTTTGTCGCGCTTGAGATCCTTTGGGATCGGCAATCTGGCTAAAGCAGCCAGTTCACCTAGCGTATAGCCAGCCAGCTTCTGAGCTTGAGTCAGTAATATCTGTTCGTTTTCTGGAGGGTTAAGTAAGGGACTGAGTGTTTGCATGTTGTCTTGTTACTGGCTGTTCAAAAAGTAAGCGTAATTATCCCGCGATATAAAGATAGTTTAGCGTGCCGGGGATAAGAATGACAATGCACTGATTTTTAATAACTTTTAAGATTAAAACTTATCGTTTTTTAATTTGGAAAAAACCTTTTCCCATTCTGGTCACCGGGAGTGAACAGGATCTTACACCGGGTTATCCACAGAAAAATGGGATAAGTGATAAAAAAGCTCACTACTGGTTCGATTTACAGCCTTGACTGGGGGTTAAACCCATTTTTTCACCAGATTGTGACTAACTTGTTGGCACAATCTGTGGATAAAAACGTCATTGGTCGATCTTTCATCAGTGTGAGATCTTCATGTGTGATGATCATCACATTACTGGGCTGTAAGTTATTCATTATATCTTTATTGTATTGAATATATTGATTATTTTATTTCATATTTTTAGTGGGTTTCAGGAGTTATCCTAAGTTGTCCCGAGTGTATAAGGTAGTTCTTCACAGTTATATCCACAGAAAAAGTGAATAAACTGCGAGGCCCATCCACGTTAATGTTTATAACTCGGTCATATTTTGTGAGTTATTCAAATGTTATTCCTTCTGAGAACCGTTACACAGTGGTTTACCGTCTAGCGCTTGTATGAAACAATCGCCCTAATCTAAGTTTGTTTTGAGGTAGTCCGGTGATCGATGATGATGGCTACCGCCCGAATGTTGGTATCGTAATCTGTAATCGGCAGGGTCAAGTAATGTGGGCCAGGCGTTTTGGTCAACATTCCTGGCAGTTTCCGCAAGGTGGCATCAATCCTGGCGAATCCCCGGAACAGGCAATGTACCGGGAGCTTTTCGAGGAAGTGGGTTTACAGCGAAAAGATGTCCGAATACTCGCCTCGACCCGAAACTGGTTACGTTACAAGTTACCTAAACGTTTGGTGCGTTGGGACACAAAGCCGGTTTGTATCGGCCAGAAACAAAAATGGTTTCTCTTGCAGTTGATCAGTAGCGATAACGATATCAATATGCAAACCAGTAGTACCCCAGAGTTTGATGGCTGGCGTTGGGTTAGTTATTGGTATCCGGTTCGTCAGGTCGTCTCCTTTAAACGCGATGTTTATCGTCGGGTGATGAAAGAGTTTGCAAGCGTCGTAATGCCGCTACAGGAAGTTGCGCCACCACGTAATAACGCGCCTGCATGGCGACGTAAAAGAGGTTAAGTCACGCGAAAAATGCTTACCCGTCTGCGAGAAATAGTCGAGAAGGTTGCCAGTGCCCCGCGCCTCAATGAGGCGCTGGATATTTTGGTTACAGACATCTGCCTTGCGATGGATACCGAGGTATGCTCGGTTTATCTCGCAGATCATGACAGGCGCTGCTTTTATCTCATGGCAACACGTGGCCTTAAAAAGCCACGTGGTCGCACCATTACACTCGCATTTGATGAAGGCATTGTCGGACTGGTTGGGCGTCTTGCAGAGCCGATAAACCTTGCTGATGCGCAGAAGCACCCAAGTTTTAAATATGTACCTGCAGTAAAAGAAGAACGTTTTCGCGCCTTCTTGGGTGTCCCTATCATCCAGCGTCGCCAGTTGCTGGGTGTGTTGGTAGTACAACAACGTGAGCACCGGCAATATGATGAAAGCGAGGAGTCTTTCCTCGTTACGCTCGCCACACAAATGGCGGCAATCCTCTCTCAATCACAGCTAGCTGCCTTATTTGGTCAATATCGCCAAACGCGTATTCGTGCGTTGCCTGCATCTCCGGGTGTAGCAATTGCCGAAGGTTGGATGGATTCGACACTCCCTTTAATGGAGCAAGTGTCGGAGGCATCTACACTCGATACGACACTTGAGCGTGAACGTCTGACTGCAGCACTTGAAGAGGCTTCCAACGAATTTCGCCGCTATAGCAAACGCTTTGCAGCGGGAGCTCAGAAAGAAACTGCGGCCATCTTTGACCTTTATTCTCACCTACTTACCGATGCCCGACTTCGTCGTGAACTATTCGAAGAGGTGGATAAAGGGTCGGTGGCAGAATGGGCAGTCAAAAAAGTCATCGAAAAATTTGCAGAGCAATTCGCAAGCCTCAGCGACAGCTACCTAAAAGAACGAGCGGGCGATCTCCGCACGCTCGGTCAACGTCTGCTATTCCATCTTGATGACAACATTCAGAGCCCAAATACCTGGCCTGAACGCTTTGTGCTGGTGGCTGATGAGCTATCTGCAACCACGCTTGCTGAATTGCCGCAAAACCGCCTGGTTGGTGTTGTTGTGCGTGATGGTGCTGCGAACTCGCATGCTGCAATCATGGTGCGGGCGTTGGGCATTCCAACCGTCATGGGAGCTGATATTCAACCCTCTGTGCTGCATCGGCGCACATTGGTTGTTGATGGCTATCGGGGTGAATTGCTGGTTGACCCTGAAACAGTGTTGTTGCAGGAATACCAACGGCTTATCACCGAAGAGAATGAACTCACTCTTCTGGTTGAAGACGGCGTTGATAGCCCGGCTGTACTGAAAAGTGGTGAGCGTGTGCAAGTCATGCTGAATGCGGGTCTGAGCCCGGAGCATGAGCAGCAACTTGGCAGTCGTATCGACGGAATCGGTTTATACCGCACCGAAATCCCGTTCATGCTGCAAAGCGGCTTCCCGTCAGAAGAAGAACAGGTCGCCCAATATCAGGGCATGTTGCAGATGTTTAACGAAAAACCGGTCACACTACGAACGCTTGATGTTGGGGCGGATAAACAATTGCCGTATATGCCTATCAGTGAAGAAAATCCATGTCTGGGCTGGCGGGGAATCCGTATCACGCTTGACCAACCTGAGATTTTCCTCGTGCAGGTGCGCGCTATGCTGCGTGCTAACGCTGCCACGGGTAACTTGAGCATTCTGCTACCGATGATCACTAGCATCGACGAGATTGATGAGGCACGCCGCCTGATTGACCGTGCCGGGCGCGAAGTGGAAGAGGTACTGGGTTATGAGCTACCTAAGCCGCGTATTGGTGTGATGGTTGAAGTCCCGTCGATGGTATTCATGATGGGGCACCTTGCCAGCCGCGTTGATTTTATCTCTGTGGGCACCAACGACCTGACGCAATAT
Source organism: Buttiauxella massiliensis (assembly GCF_902500225.1). Taxonomy (GTDB): domain Bacteria; phylum Pseudomonadota; class Gammaproteobacteria; order Enterobacterales; family Enterobacteriaceae; genus Buttiauxella; species Buttiauxella massiliensis. Next base: position 461,730 of record NZ_LR722649.1, read on the forward strand.
TTGCTGGCCGTCGATCGCAATAACACTCGTGTTGCAAGCCTGTATGACAGTCTTCACCCGGCAATGATCCGTGCGTTGAGCCACATTGCGAAAGAGGCGGAACGTAACGGTATTGACCTATGTTTATGTGGTGAAATGGCGGGTGACCCGATGTGCGTGGCACTGCTGGTGGGTATGGGGTATCGCCATTTATCGATGAACGGCCGCTCGGTGGCTCGCGTCAAATATCTGTTGCGCCACATTAGCCTGGAAGAGACACAACAGCTTGCGCAGCGTAGCCTGGAAGCTCAATTATCGACAGAAGTGCGCCATCAGGTTGCGTCCTTCATGGAACGACGTGGAATGGGCGGTTTGATTCGCGGCGGGCGTTAGTTGCTGGCGCCGCTCTTCTTTCTCATACCTTATTCATGCCGAAATAATTCGAGTTGCAGCCAACACAGCCGCGGCTCGAAGTATGAAGGGCATTACATATCTTTTACAACTTCACCGACTTAATCCTTGAGCCCTTTGTGCTATGATCCGCTGCTTTCGGAGCGCATCCGCACAGATGCGTACTTGCAACCCATCGTCGACTTTCGGTGGGGTAACAATGGTTTGTGGTGACAGATGAATAGTGGCTATCTGCATTTCCCTGAATTTGACCCGGTGATTTTTTCCGTCGGGCCAGTCTCTTTGCACTGGTACGGAGTGATGTACCTGGTTGGTTTCGTGTTTGCTATGTGGCTTGCAGGTCGTCGCGCCAATAAGCCAGGTAGCGGTTGGACGAAAGACGAAGTCGAAAACCTGCTATATGCTGGCTTCCTCGGGGTATTCCTCGGCGGGCGCCTTGGTTATGTCTTCTTCTACAACCTGCCATCCTTCCTTGCTGACCCACTGTATCTGTTTAAAGTCTGGGATGGCGGTATGTCCTTCCACGGCGGGCTAGTTGGTGTTATCTGCGTGATGATTTGGTTCGCGCGCCGTACTCACCGCAACTTCTTCCAGGTTGCTGATTTTATTGCACCATTGATCCCATTTGGTTTGGGCGCAGGCCGCCTGGGCAACTTCATCAATGGTGAACTGTGGGGCCGTGTTGATCCAAACTTCCAGTGGGCGATGCTGTTCCCTGGTTCCCGTAGTGAAGACGTTGGCCTGTTGGCTACACATCCTGAATGGCAGTCGCTGTTTAACACCTACGGTGTCTTACCACGTCATCCTTCTCAGCTTTACGAGATGGTTTTGGAAGGTATCGTGCTGTTCATCATTCTTAACGTCTTCATCCGTAAACCGCGCCCAATGGGGGCTGTATCCGGCCTGTTCCTGATTGGCTATGGTGCTTTCCGCATTATCGTTGAATTCTTCCGCCAGCCGGATGCACAGTTTACCGGTGCGTGGGTGCAGTACATCAGCATGGGGCAAATCCTCTCGATTCCGATGATTGTCGCCGGTGTGGTAATGATGGTTTGGGCGTATCGTCGTCGTCCACAGCAACAGCTTTCGTGAGGAAACATGCAACAGTATCTTGATTTGATGAAACATGTGCTGGAAAACGGCACTCCAAAAGATGACCGCACTGGCACCGGTACGCTGTCGATTTTCGGTCATCAGATGCGCTTCAATTTGCAAGATGGTTTCCCGCTGGTTACCACTAAACGCTGCCATTTACGCTCCATCATTCATGAACTACTGTGGTTCCTGAAGGGGGAAACCAACGTTGCATATCTGCATGAAAACAACGTCTCTATCTGGGACGAATGGGCAGATGAAAATGGCGACCTTGGCCCTGTGTATGGCAAGCAGTGGCGCTCTTGGGCAACGCCAGATGGCCGCCATATTGACCAGTTAACCACTGTGATTAACCAGCTTAAAAACGATCCCGACTCACGCCGCATTATTGTTTCGGCGTGGAACGTGGGTGAGCTGGATAAAATGGCACTGGCACCATGCCATGCGTTCTTCCAGTTCTATGTGGCTGACGGCAAGCTTTCCTGCCAGCTTTATCAACGTTCATGTGACATCTTCCTTGGCCTGCCGTTTAATATCGCCAGCTATGCGTTACTGGTGCATATGATGGCGCAGCAATGTGACCTGGAAGTGGGTGATTTTGTCTGGACCGGTGGCGATACTCATTTGTACAGCAACCACCTCGAGCAAACTCGCTTGCAGTTAACCCGTGAGCCACGGGCTCTGCCAAAACTGGTGATTAAACGTAAACCTGAATCACTGTTCGATTACCGTTTCGAAGATTTTGAAATCGAGGGCTACGATCCGCACCCTGCGATCAAAGCGCCAGTCGCTATCTGACGACTGACAGCCTGCCATAACCGGTGCCATTTGTGCGCCGGTTTTTTTTGCCTGAATTTTGTCTTTGCGAGCCTCTTTCCAGCACTTCTGCAACCTTATGAAACCCTAAAACTATCCTTCGAGTCACCCCGAAAAATAGTTCTTTGGCAGTGGCGAAGAATTTTTCGGCTGGCACACTGCCGCCATGAAAATAAAACAACAAGGCTTTAGCCTGATAGAAATGATGGTGGTAATGATCATTGTTGCGGTACTTGGCGCTGGCGGTTTGTTTGGCTGGCAACAGTGGCAGCAACAGCAACGGCTATGGATAACCACCCAGCATGTCCGCAATTTGCTCGAAGAGCTACGCAGTGATGCTAACTGGCATAACCGAGACCATCTGTTAGTAGTGAAACGAACAGAAAAAATGTGGTGTCTTACCAGTAAGTTGGCGGAGGACAGTGAATGTCATTCTGACAAACGCTGGCGATTAAACCAGCCTTTTACTGATGTTGATATTACTGAGATAACGCCAGGTGTGGGATTTTATGGATTGAGAAATACCGCCTGGCCTGGCCATATATTGTTGCAAAGCATGGCTGGTAAATGGCGGGTTGTTCTTTCGGCTCAGGGAAGAGTTCGTGTCTGCGAGGTTATAGGGAGCAACAAATGCAGCTAAATCAGCAGGGATTCACCTTACTGGAAACGCTCATCGCTATGGCATTAAGTAGTATTGTTTTGCTAGGTGCAGGACGGTTATTTCCAGCTCTGCAACAAGCAGTATTGCAGCAATATCAAAAAGAAAGTCTACAAGAGTCACTCTGGCAGTTGGCGTTCAGTTTGGGGAAACAGTTGCAAAGAGCAGGCTATTGCCACGGAAGCTGCCAGGGAGATGGGTTGATACTGCGCAAAGAGGGCGGATGCGTTTTGTTGCAATGGGATAGCAATAGTAATGGGCGCTGGGAGCCTTCCAGCCATGCCGAAACTGAATTGGCAGGTTATCGACTAAACGGTAGCAATCTGGAATTTATGCGCGGAGCTACCAGTTGTGAAGGAAGTGGCTGGGAGAAAATATCCGATCCAGCAATAATGGCTATACAGAAATTCTCGGTGACCCGCCAGGCTCGTCACTCAATGCCTCCGCTGTTAATAATTGAACTGGAAGCGGCTTTCAAAAAAGGCCGAAACCAGGTGTCTTTGCACCATACCGTTGTGGGATATAACTTGTGAGTGGACATCCTGAGCGGGGAAATATCACCCTCGGATTCGTGCTGCTATTATTTGCGCTGGGGATATTAATGCTAGGTGGATTACAACGACAGTTAAGTCACCAGCGGCACTTAGTCGCCAGCGAAATAGGTTTTCTTAAGCAATATGCTGCTGCCATTTCTGCTCAGGCCTGGGGAAGTCAGTTAATCTGGCAACCTCAGCAAACCTGGCACTGCCAGCAAGAAATAGAAAAAGGCTGGAAGGCCTGCGTCTTGTTGGTCGAAAGAAATGAGGTGCTGATGGCGGTGCGTGGAACGTATTCAGGAGCGCAATTGCCACTCACACTTTGGCGATGGGGTGTTGTAGATAATTCACGTTGGTTATCGACCCCTCATGGCTGGCTGGATTTTTGCCCTTTTACTGAGGTGCCCAGATGTCAGTTACCACAGTAAAATCATTAGAGCGCGGATTTAGCCTGATTGAAGTGTTGTGTGCTATGGCATTATTTTCAGTAGTGATGCTGGCTCTGCTGGGGTATTACCGGGTATTACAACAAGGTTTTCAGTCTCAATGGCATTCTCGCCAGCTGTGGCGTTTAGCCGTAGAAATGAGCGAGCCTGATGTGCCATTGCCAACAGATGGATGGAAAGTCAGTCGACAGCAGACATCAGCGGCGGGATGTGTCAGCATCGCCGTTACTATTATTAGCCCTGGCGGGCGAACCGGGCAGCTATCACGGCTACATTGCCCGCAAAAAGAGAAAAGTCAGGAGTAGAGATTCTATGTTGCGTGTTTACCATTCCAACCGGCTGGATGTGCTGGAAGCAATTATGGAATTTATTGTGGAAAGGCAACCGTTGCCGGACCCTTTCCAGCCTGAAGTGGTGTTGGTGCAAAGCACCGGTATGGCTCAGTGGCTACAAATGACCTTGGCACAAAAATTTGGTATCGCGGCGAATATTAGTTTCCCGCTTCCCGCCAGTTTCATCTGGGACATGTTTGTACGTGTGTTACCAAATATTCCTGAGCAAAGTGCTTTTAACAAGCAAAGCATGAGTTGGAAACTGATGACGCTCATCCCCACGATGCTAGAGCAGCCTGAATTTTCACTGCTGAGTCAGTATCTTGAAGAAGATGAAAATGGGCGAAAACTATCCCAGTTGGCCTCAAGAATTGCTGACCTCTATGACCAATATTTAGTTTATCGGCCTACATGGTTAAGCCTGTGGGAAAAAGGTGAACTTGTAGATAATGTGGGTGAAGCCCAATTGTGGCAGGCTCCGCTCTGGGCTGCATTGGTACGGCATACGCAAGAACTTGAACAGCCGGAATGGCACCGTGCAAATCTCTATCAACGTTTCATTGATACTCTGGAAAAAAGCAGTGAATGCCCGCCGGGCTTACCAGAGCGTGTGTTTATTTGTGGTATTTCGGCATTGCCACCGGTTTATCTTCAGGCGCTACAGGCACTTGGTAAGCACATTGACGTGCATTTGCTGTTTACCAACCCTTGCCGCTACTACTGGGGCGATATTAAAGACCCCGCTTATCTTGCACGCTTGATCAGCCGTCGGCGTCGCAGCCACGCGCAGCGAGACATCACGCTGCCACTGTTTAAAGATTGCGACTCAGCCTCAGCATTGTTCAACGACGATGGTGAGCAAGACATTGGCAACCCACTGCTGGCCTCATGGGGGAAGTTGGGGCGTGATTACACGTACTTGTTAGCTGAATTACAGCGTTTTGAAGAGATTGACGTATTTGTCGATATTGAGCCTGACAATGTGCTGCGGAATGTGCAGTACGATTTGCTGGAGCTGCAAAACAATGCTGTCACCGGATTAACCGAAGAAGAGTTTGAACATAGTCATAAGAAACGCCTTCTTGCCCTTAATGATCAATCAGTGACATTCCATGAATGCCACAGTCCTCAGCGTGAAGTCGAAGTGCTGCACGATCAACTACTTGCGATGCTGGATGCCGATCCGGCATTAACTCCGCGTGACATCATCGTGATGGTGGCAGATATCGATAGCTACAGCCCATTTATCCAGGCCGTATTTGGTAATGCTGTAGGTGAGCGCCGCTTACCCTTTGCGATCTCTGACCGTCGCGCCAGGCAGGCTCATCCGGCTCTGCAGGCGTTTATTTCTCTACTTTCCCTTCCTGATAGCCGTTTCGCAGCACAGGATGTTCTTGCGCTGCTTGAGGTTCCCGCACTGGCTGCTCGCTTCTCAATTAACGAAGAAGGGCTGCGCTATTTGCGCCAATGGGTCAATGAATCTGGGATCCGTTGGGGAATTGACGACGACAATGTGCGTGAATTGGATCTTCCCGCAACCGGGCAGCACACTTGGCGCTTTGGTCTCACGCGTATGCTGTTGGGTTATGCCATGGATAGTCAGGCGGGTGAATGGCAGTCAATTCTCCCTTACGATGAGTCGAGCGGTTTAATTGCTGAACTTGTCGGGCAACTGGCCGAATTACTAATGCAGTTGAACATCTGGCGTAGGGAGCTCTCTGTAGCCCGGCCATTAGCCGAGTGGACAACAGTCTGCCGCGACATGTTATCGAGTTTCTTCATGCCTGATACTGAAACAGAAGGTGCGTTGGCGCTGATTGAACAGCAGTGGCAAGAGATCATTAAATATGGTCTTGAGTCGCGTTACCAGGAGCATATCTCGCTGACGTTATTACGTGACGAGCTGGCCCAGCGCCTCGATCAGGAACGTATCAGTCAACGTTTCCTGGCCGGGCCAATAAACTTCTGTACCCTGATGCCGATGCGTTCCATTCCTTTCAAAGTTGTGTGCTTGCTTGGTATGAATGATGGCGTTTATCCGCGCACGCTGGCGCCACTTGGGTTTGATCTAATGAGCCAGAAGCCGCAACGTGGTGACCGTAGCCGCAGGGACGATGACCGTTACTTATTCCTTGAAGCCCTCAATTCGGCACAATTACGTTTTTATATCAGCTATATCGGGCGGTCTATTCAGGACAACAGCCAACGCTACCCTTCAGTGCTGGTTGATGAATTACTGGACTACATCGCGCAAAGCCATTGCTTGCCACAGAACACGGAACAGACCTGTGATGAAAGCAGTGAGCTTGTGAAAAAACATCTGGTTCAGCGGCATTATCGCACTCCTTTTGAGGCTGGTAATTTTTTGCCGGGAGCGCTTGTACAAAGCTATGCCAACGAGTGGTTGCCAGCTGCAAGTGAGCAGGGCCAGGCCCAGGTGGCATTTATTCAACCATTACAAGAAGAGAGCCTGGACGTCATTACGCTCGACCAGTTACAGCGTTTCTGGCGTCATCCAGTACGAGCGTTTTTCCAGATGCGTCTGGGTATCCATTTTCGACTTGAAGAGAGCGATTTACCCGATGCCGAGCCGTTTACATTAGATAGCCTTGAGCGTTTCCAGATGAATCAGGAACTGCTCAATACCCTGGTTCAGGAAGGTAACTCTCAGCAACTATTCCGCCGCTACCGTGCGGCAGGCTCGTTGCCGTATGGAGCTTTCGGTGAGATTTTATGGGAAACCCAGTTAACAGAAATGGCTGAGCTGGCGCAAAAAGTGAGAGCCGAACGGCAAAGCGGTAACAGCCTGGAAGTCTCGCTAGATTTAGACGGAACAAGGCTTGAAGGTTGGTTGTCGGATGTGCAGGCTGATGGCTTGTTACGCTGGCGTCCTTCCATCCTCAACCCGGCACACGGTCTGCAGCTATGGATTGAACATGTTGTCTGGTGTGCATTGGGAGGTGATGGTGAAAGCCGCCTGTATGGAAGGGATTCAACAGAGTGGAAATTCCCTGCACTTGATGTGAAACAGGCAAAAAGCTATCTCCAGCAACTTATTGATGGTTATCGGAAAGGATTAGTACAACCGCTCTTATTGCTTCCCATGAGTGGTGGAGCATGGATAAAAGCCTGTTATGAACCCGCGAATGATGCCATTTTATGGGATGAGCAAACGCAACAGAAAGCCAAAAGTAAACTATTGGCGGCCTGGGAAGGGAATCAGAGAGTTGAAGGTGAGGGGGCCGATATGTGGTTACAACGACTGTATCGTACGCTCGAGCCAGACTACTACGAGGCAATTATAAGAGAGGCGGAGCGCTACTTACTGCCGCTGTTTCGTTTCAATAAAGCTTAAATGTCTGTATAAAAATTGCACAACCCGGCAGGTTCATCTATGATGCGCTACTTGCTCAGGGTTGGCGAAAAAAGAAACAACTAAAATAGTAGATTGTTTTTAAAAGTTGTTAATGATGAGTGAGTTAGGAAGTTTCGTGATTATGAGGTTTGTGAATGCCTAAATGCAGCACCTGGTTAAAACCGCTTTTCTTGTTGTTAGTTGCCCTTTGGGCACCATTAAGTCAGGCAGACACGGGTTGGCAACCTATCCAGGAAACTATCCGCAAAAGTGAGAAAGACAACCGTCAATATCAGGCTATACGTCTTGATAATGGTATGACAGTGCTGCTGGTTTCTGATCCGCAAGCTGTTAAGTCATTGTCTGCGTTGGTTGTTCCTGTTGGATCTTTAGAAGATCCTAACAACCATCTTGGCTTGGCTCACTATCTTGAACATATGACGCTGATGGGCTCTAAAAAATATCCGGAGCCGGATAGCCTGTCAGAGTTTCTCAAAAAGCATGGTGGCAGCCACAACGCCAGTACTGCAACTTACCGCACTGCGTTTTATCTCGAAGTGGAAAACGATGCGCTGGAAGGGGCTGTTGACCGTTTGTCTGATGCTATCGCTGAACCCAATCTCGCCCCAGAATATGCTGAACGTGAACGTAATGCGGTTAATGCTGAGCTGACCTTAGCTCGCGCCCGTGACGGTATGCGTATGGCGCAAGTTAGTGCTGAAACTATCAACCCTGCACATCCGGGTTCACGTTTTTCCGGCGGTAACCTTGAAACTCTGCGCGACAAACCAGGCAGCAAGCTGCTGGATGCTCTGGTCGCTTTCCGTGATAAATATTATTCTGCCAACCTGATGAAGGCCGTTATTTACAGTAATAAACCACTGCCGGAATTGGCAAAAATTGCTGTGGAAACCTATGGCCGGGTGCCAAATAAAAACATTGAGCGGCCTGTTATTGATGTGCCGGTTGTCACGGATGCGCAAAAAGGAATCGTAATTCATTACGTCCCCGCATTGCCTCGCAAAGTGGTGCGCGTTGAGTTCCGTATCGACAATAATAGCGATAAATTCCGCAGCAAAACTGATGAATTAATTGGCTATTTGATTGGCAACCGTAGCAACAATACGCTTTCTGACTGGCTGCAAAAGCAGGGGCTGGCGGATAGCATCCGTGCCGATTCCGACCCGCTAGTTAACGGCAATAGTGGCGTGTTCGCAATCTCCGTATCGTTGACTGATAAAGGTCTCGCGCAGCGTGATGAAGTGGTTGCGGCTATTTTCAGTTACTTAAATAAATTGCGTGAGAATGGCGTCGATAAAAGTTATTTCGACGAACTTGCCCATGTTCTCGATCTCGACTTCCGTTATCCATCAATAACCCGTGATATGGATTACGTTGAATGGTTAGCGGACACTATGCTTCGCGTGCCGGTCGAACATACACTTGATGCTGTCAATATCGCCGATCAATTCGATCCAGCGGCCATTAAAGCTCGCCTGGAGATGATGACGCCACAAAATGCACGTGTCTGGTATATCAGCCCGAAAGAGCCACATAACAAAATGGCTTATTTTGTAGAAGCGCCTTATCAGGTCGATAAAATCACACCACAAGTCTTCGACATCTGGCAGAAAAAAGCGGCAGCAATCAAACTGACATTGCCGCAATTGAACCCGTACATCCCGGATGACTTTACGTTAGTTAAACCAGATAAAACCTATGCTCACCCTGAGTTGCTGGTAAAAGAACCAGGCTTGCGTGTGTTGTATATGCCAAGCCACTATTTTGCCAGTGAACCAAAAGCTGATGTAACTATGGTGCTGCGTAATCCGCAGGCGATGGATAGCGCGAAAAATCAGGTCCTGTTTGCCCTGAATGACTATCTGGCTGGAATCGCTCTGGACGAGTTAAGCAACCAGGCTTCCATTGGCGGTATTGGCTTCTCTACAAATGCCAATAGCGGTTTGATGGTTAATGCCAATGGTTACACCCAACGTTTGCCGCAGCTTTTTGAAGCACTGCTAAAAGGCTATTTCTCCTACACACCGACTCAAGAGCAGTTGGATCAGGCAAAGTCATGGTATGCCCAAATGATGGATTCGGCAGACAAAGGCAAAGCTTACGATCAGGCGATTATGCCGGTGCAGATGATGTCGCAGGTGCCATATTTCCAGCGTGAAACGCGCCGCGCGTTGCTGCCTGATCTGACGATAAAAGACGTACTTGATTATCGGGAAGTTTTAAAAGCTAATGCTAAACCTGAGTTTTTAGTACTGGGCAATATGTCTCCTGGTCAGGCAAAAGAGCTTGCGCATAACGTACAAAGTCAGCTGACTACCAAAGGTAATGAGTGGTGCCGCAATAAAGACGTGCTTGTTGATAGCAAACATTTAGCGATGTTTGAAAAAACAGGAGGCAGCACGGATTCAGCGCTGGCCGCAGTTTATGTCCCGAAAGGTTTCGATGAAACGGTAAGTACTGCTTACAGTTCTATGCTGGGGCAAATCATTCAGCCTTGGTTCTACAACCAGTTGCGTACCCAGGAACAGTTGGGTTATGCCGTGTTTGCGTTCCCGATGTCAGTTGGGCGCCAGTGGGGGATTGGTTTCTTGCTGCAAAGTAACGATAAGCAACCAGCCTACTTGTACCAGCGGTTTAAAGCGTTTTACCCAACGGCTGAAAAGAAGTTGCGTGAGATGAGCGCTGAAGATTTTGCTCAAATGCAGCAGGGGGTGATCAGTGAGATAATGCAGGCACCGCAGACCTTGTCTCAGGAGGCTTCACAACTGAGCAAAGATTTCGATCGCGGAAACCTGGATTTTGATTCGCGTGATAAAGTAGTCGCCGAAATTAAAAAACTGACGCCGCAAAAACTGGCTGATTTCTTCCATCAGGCAGTGATTGAACCGCAGGGAATAGCTGTACTGTCGCAAGTTTCTGGTAGCCACAATGGCAAGTCAGATTATGCCACTCCGAAAGGCTGGAAAACCTGGAAGGAGGTCAGCTCTCTGCAGCAATCATTGCCGCTTGTAGACGCTAAGTAATGGCGGCCACGGCACCTGCAACTTGAAAGACAATGGGTATAATAATGACCGGAACCACTCAGCCGCTTGACCCTCTTAGTTTACCTCTGACAGGGGAGCGGCTGATTGAAGCTTCTGCCGGTACCGGAAAGACATTTACCATTGCGGCACTCTATTTGCGTTTGCTGCTTGGCCTGGGTGGGCAAAATGCCCATCCCCGGCCACTCTCCGTTGAAGAATTATTGGTCGTTACCTTTACTCAGGCTGCGACCGAAGAGCTCCGCGGCCGTATTCGCGCCAATATTCATGAGTTGCGTATCGCCTGTGTACGCAATCGCACTGACAATCCATTGTTCCAAAGCCTGCTGGCTGAAATTCCAGATCTTCATCAGGCTGCCCAAGTTTTACGCCATGCAGAACAGCAAATGGACGAAGCGGCCATTTTCACTATCCATGGTTTTTGCCAGCGAATGCTTAGCCTGAATGCATTCGAATCAGGCATGCTGTTTGAGCAACAACTCATTGAAGATGAGTCGCGGTTGCGCCGTAATGCCTGTGCTGATTTCTGGCGTCGCCATTGTTACCCACTTCCTAAACCGGTCGCGCAGGTTATGGCAGAGGAGTGGGCCGGCCCGGAAGAACTTCTCAGAGACATAAACAGCTGGTTGCAAGGTGAACAGCCGGTACTTAAACAGCCGCCAGCTGATGATGAAACGCTGCTTGCACGGCATCAGAAAATAATTAACGCCATTGAAGATGTGAAAGCACAATGGTGTGCTTGTGCGGATGAAATTGCGCAACTCCTGAGTGTGGCGAAGATAGACCGCCGCAGTTACAGCAGCAAAAACTTACCTAACTGGCTGAATATTGTCGGCACTTGGGCGCAATCAGAAACCACTACCTATAAATTGCCTGACCAACTTGAGCGTTTCTCTCAGTCGATGCTCGACGAGAAAACCAAAGAAGGTCAACCGCCGCAGCATCCTGTTTTCAGAGCGATTAACGATTTATTGGGTGAGCCATTAACACTGCATGATTTAGTTATCGCTCGTGCTATGGCTGAAATCCGCTATACCGTTCAGCAGGAAAAGCTTCGCCGTGGCGAACTCGGGTTTGACGATATGCTGACGCGTCTTGATGAAGCTCTGCATAAGCCGGGTGGTGATGCCCTTGCCGCCGCCATTCGTGGTCGTTTCCCTGCTGCGATGATTGATGAGTTCCAGGATACCGACCCTCAGCAATACCGCATTTTCAGGCGCTTATATATCAATCAGCCCGATACGGCGCTGTTGCTTATCGGTGACCCAAAACAAGCCATTTACGCTTTCCGTGGGGCAGATATCTTTACCTACATGAAAGCTCGTCATGAGGTAAGTGCCCACTACACGTTGGATACTAACTGGCGCTCATCACCTGCAATGATAAGCAGCGTAAATACGCTGTTCCAACAACTGGATAATCCCTTCTTATTCGAGCAAATTCCGTTCATGGCAGTGAAAGCCGCGGCGAAGAACAGCGGCCTGCGTTTTACCATGAAAGGGAAGAACCAGCCGGCGATGTCGCTCTGGGCGCAGTCGGGTGATGGTTGCGGTGTTAGTGATTACCAACAAATCATGGCCATGCAGTGCGCGCAGCAGATTCGCGATTGGCTGAGTGCCGGGCAGCGCGGTGAGGCTCTATTGTGGAAAGGTGAGGCATCTCGCCCGGTACAGTCATCAGACATCACTATTTTGGTTCGTAGTCGCGGTGAAGCTTCAATTGTTCGGGAGGCTTTGAGCGCGCTAAATATCCCTTCTGTTTACCTTTCAAATCGTGACTCGGTTTTTGCAACGCCTGAAGCGCGAGAGATTTTGTGGATTCTGCAGGCTGTACTGGCCCCTGAAATTGAAACAGCACTGAGAAGTGCTGTTGCGACCAGTATGCTTGGCCTTGATGCCCAAATGATTGAGGCGCTGAATAACGATGAAAATGCCTGGGATCAGTTGGTTGAAGAGTTTTCAGAATATCGACAAATTTGGCTACGCCGGGGCGTAATGCCGATGTTGCGAGCGCTTATTGCGCATCGCCAGATTGCTGAAAATTTGTTAGCAACGCCGGGAGGTGAAAGGCGTCTTACCGACATTTTACACATCAGCGAATTGCTACAAGAAGAAGCGGCGCAAACTGATAGTGAACATGCTCTGGTTCGATGGTTGGCGCAACAGGTCGCTGAACCTGACAGCAACGCGTTTAGCCAACAACTACGCCTCGAAAGCGACAGGCATTTGGTTCAGGTTGTCACTATCCATAAATCAAAAGGGCTTGAGTATCCGTTGGTCTGGTTGCCATTCATCGCCAACTATCGGGCGCAAAACAGTGGTCTCTACCATGACCGTTCGACCTTCTCACCGCTGCTGGATTTAAGCGAAGATGAGGAGAGTCTTAGCCTTGCGGAAGAAGAGCGACTGGCGGAGGATTTACGCTTGCTGTACGTCGCTTTGACGCGATCTATCTGGCATTGCAGTCTTGGTGTCGCCCCATTGTTTAAGGGGAATCGTGCCAAAAAAGGGACCAGCGATCTACATCTTGGGGCGCTGGGGTATCTTCTGCAAAAAGGTGAAGCGAAAGATGCGGCCGGTTTACAGGCATGTTTGCAGGAACTGGTCAGTGAGTCGATTAGCGTCGAAGAACCTCACTCGGAAGACTACACCCCGTGGCAGCCTGTCAGTGCCGCACTCCCGGAACTGAGTGCCAGAGTGATGAAAAGGCAGGTTGCTGATAACTGGCGTGTAACCAGTTACTCCGGTTTGCAGCAACATGGCAGTAGCCAGATGCTGGATCTATTACCCAGAATAGATGTGGATGCTGCAGGTGTAGTGCCAGTGCAAAGTGAGCCATCACTAACTCCACACACCTTCCCGCGTGGGGCAGGGCCGGGCACATTTTTGCATAGCTTATTTGAAGGCATCGATTTTACTCAGCCGATTGACGATGTGTGGGTTGCAAAGCAACTCACAGAGCAAGGTTTTGCTGAAGAGTGGCAGCTGATTGTCACTGAATGGCTGCAGACAATTTTACAGGCATCGTTAAATGATTCGGGCGTCTCGCTTAACCAATTATCTCCTCAGGAAAAACAGGTCGAACTAGAGTTCTATCTACCCATTGAAAGTGATTTGCAGGCTGCACATTTGGACAGATTGGTACGTGGACATGACTCGTTATCGGCAGGTTGCCCACCGTTAAACTTCAAACAGGTGCGTGGCATGCTGAAAGGGTTTATCGACCTGGTTTTTCGCTGGCAAGGGCGTTACTACTTGCTGGATTACAAATCCAACTGGCTGGGTGAAGACAGCAGTGCCTATACCCAGGAAGCGATGGCGGTTGCGATGCAATCCCATCGTTACGACCTGCAATATCAGTTATATACGTTGGCACTGCACCGCTATTTGCGCCACCGTATGCCTGACTACGATTACCAAAGGCATTTTGGTGGTGTTATTTATCTGTTTTTGCGCGGGGTTGAAAGAAATGGCTCGTCACAGGGAATATTTACCACACGCCCTTCTGTGCAATTAATTGAGCAGATGGACGCATTGTTTGCCGGGCAAACGGACGAGGTTACGCCATGAAAATGTCTGCGTTGCTACAGCAGGCGGTCGAGCAAAAATTGTTGCGCGCATTGGATGCGCAATTCGCCATGATGATTGCCAGTGACGACGAGCCCGCAGTCATGCTGGCAGCGGCACTTGTCAGTCACGATGCAGGTGAAGGCCATGTGTGTATCCCGCTTTCGCGCTTAAAGCCGGAGTTCTGTTTTGCCGGGCGGCAACCTGACTTTGCTGAGCAACTTTTCGCTCTGGTTGGTACCAAAGCCAATTGGTACGAGCTGCTATTGGCATCTGATGCGGTAAGTGAGTATGAAGGCGCAACACCGCTGAAATTAATTGGCGAGCGCTTGTACCTCAACCGGATGTGGCAAAACGAACAGTCTGTCGCGCGGTTTTTTGGCGAAGAGAACTGCGCAATCCCACTTAATGAAACGCAGATTATCCGTGTACTAAATCAACTCTTTGAGCCAACAGCTGATATCGACTGGCAAAAGGTTGCCGCCGCCGTGGCACTGACACGACGCATTTCAGTTATTTCTGGTGGGCCGGGAACCGGGAAAACCACTACGGTGGCCAAATTGCTCGCAGCACTGGTTCAGTTGTCGGACGCAAAACCTTTGCGTATCCAGCTGGCGGCTCCAACGGGTAAAGCCGCTGCACGTTTAACCGAATCCTTAGGTTCCGCTCTACGGCGTTTGCCGTTGGATGATGCGCAAAAAGCCTCGTTGCCAAGCGATGCTTGTACCTTGCACCGCTTATTGGGGGCACAACCTAACAGCCAACATCTGCGCTATCACGCAGGGAACCCATTGCATCTTGATGTGCTGGTGGTGGATGAAGCCTCGATGGTGGATTTGCCAATGATGGCAAAGCTGATTCATGCGTTGCCAGCACATGCGCGGATCATTTTCTTAGGCGACCGCGATCAACTGGCATCGGTGGAAGCGGGGGCGGTGCTCGGGGATATTTGCCATTATGTTACACACGGATATTCTCCTGTTCGTGCGGCCGAATTAAGTCGACTGACGGGTTACTCACTGGCGACAGGTGAAGGAACCGAAGCTAGCGTGCTGCGAGACGGGCTTTGTCTGCTGCAAAAAAGCTATCGTTTTGATAGCAAATCAGGAATTGGGCAGTTGGCCTATGCTGTTAATGCAAGCGATGTGAAACAGGCTAAAGCGGTGTTTGCTAAAGGTTTTGGCGATATCACAAAGCAGCCACTGCGCGAAACTGAAGACTACGCGTTGATGATTACTGATGCAGTGGATGGGTATCGGCCGTATCTGGAATTAATACGTAATCACGCAGAGCCTGTAGCTATTATTGACGCTTTTGGGCGTTATCAGCTGTTATGTGCATTGCGTGATGGCCCGTTTGGCGTCAGTGGCCTGAATAACAGAATAGAACTTGCGCTGATTCAAAAAAGGCTCATTGAGCGGCCAAATCAGGCCGCTTCAAGATGGTACAACGGCAGGCCAATTATGATTTCGCGTAACGACAGTTCGTTAGGCTTATTCAATGGTGATATTGGTATCGCGTTAGATAGAGGCGAGGGGCTACGCGTCTGGTTCCCGATGCCGGATGGCACAATAAAATCAGTGCAGCCGAGCCGTTTACCGGGGCATGACACCGCCTATGCTATGACGGTGCACAAATCCCAGGGTTCGGAATTTGAGCACGCAGCCCTTGTTCTGCCAAATCAGTATACCGCTGTGGTTACGCGTGAACTGGTCTATACCGCGATTACTCGTGCTCGAAGCAGGCTATCTTTGTATGCCGATGATCGGGTGCTGGAAAAAGCCATTGTGACAAAGACGGAAAGACGCAGCGGATTGATGGAGAGTTTTAGCTAGCCCTGGAAAGGGCTAGCTTATTGGTTACGCTAAATCCGCCATTAGCACTTTTGAACGGCGTTGATAGTTGTACATCTCTTTTTTACTTTCTGGCAGCAGCTCAACATCGACCGGCATAAACCCGCGCTCCTGGAACCAGTGAATGCTACGGGTTGTCAGCACGAACAACTTGCTCAGACCCATTTGCCGGGCTTGTGTGGCAATACGTTGTAACAACACTTCACCGCGTGACGAGCTACGATAGTCCGGGTGAACTGCTACGCAGGCCATTTCGCCAATCCCTTCTTCCAGGAATGGATAGAGTGCTGCACAGGCGATAGTCAGATTGTCACGCTGGATAATAGTGAATTTGTCGATCTCCATTTCCAGTTGCTCACGCGAGCGACGCACCAGAATCCCTTGCTGTTCCAGAGGGCGAATCAACTCCAGAATACCGCCGATATCGTTAATGGTGGCGCGACGAATTTGCTCCGCACTCTCCATAACAATTTGTGTACCGATCCCGTCGCGTGAGAATAACTCCTGCAATAACGCACCATCTTCCTGATAACTAATTAAATGGCTACGACGCACACCGC
This sequence comes from Buttiauxella massiliensis, assembly GCF_902500225.1. Taxonomy (GTDB): domain Bacteria; phylum Pseudomonadota; class Gammaproteobacteria; order Enterobacterales; family Enterobacteriaceae; genus Buttiauxella; species Buttiauxella massiliensis. The sequence continues at coordinate 478,399 of NZ_LR722649.1, forward strand.
TACGGCAGGCTTTCAAAGCACCCCGTAAGAAACGCACGGTGCCAGAGTGGTAATCACCGGCTTCTTCCAGTTCTTCAATACGTTTTTGCGCATCGTTCGGGAACAGTTCGGAAACGATATTGCCGTTGTCGTCAATAACGCCCTGAGAAGAGCAGAAGCCAATCATTTTTTCGGCTTTCAGTTTCACGGCCAGCTGCGTGGCAATCTCTTCAGATGTGAGGTTGAAGCTTTCACCTGTTACAGAAACCGCCACTGGTCCCATCAAAACAATCGCACCGTTATCAAGCTGACGGTGAATGGCCTCTTCGTCGATACGACGTACGCGGCCGCTGTGGCAATAATCCACGCCATCATCCACACCCAATGGTTGCGCGATAATAAAGTTGCCGCTCACCACGTTGATATGTGCGCCCTGCAAAGGCGTGTTGCCAAGACTCATGGACAAACGCGCGGTAATATCCAGCTGCAATAAACCGGCCGCTTGCTTAACAAGCTCCAGCGTTTTTGCATCGGTGACACGCGTGTGTTTGTGGTAGATAGGTTCATGATTATGCGAAGCTAAATTGGCATCAATCTGTGGGCGGGCGCCATACACCACCACCAGACGAATCCCCAGGCTGTGCAGCAGCCCAATATCATTAACGATACTCGAAAAGTTCTCGTGTTCGATGGCTTCGCCGCCAAGCATAATGACAAACGTTTTTCCCCGATGGGCATTTATATAGGGAACAGAATGGCGGAATCCCTGTACCAGTTCGGTTCTACGTTCCTTCACCACGGCCAGACCTCATTGCATGATTATTCGTAATTTCTGTATTTTTATTCTTTTATTGCCTTCGGTGCAAGCGGCAATTTCCACAAAGCGGATATTTCTGCATTCAACCTGCCAGGTGCTTGATTGCGAATGTTTACCCTTTAATGAGTGACAGCCCGTGCCTGTTTCGTTAAAGTTTTCGGCTCAAAAATAAAACTGAATATTTGATTCCCGGAAATACACCGCTCAGGAGAGCTATGTCTGATTCCAGTCCATTAATAACTCGGCGCCGGTTGCTCCAGGGAGCAGGCGCTATGTGGCTGCTAAGTGTTAGCCAGGTTGGCTTTGCTGCCTCAAGCCTGGTTGTGGCTGTGCGTGTCTGGCCTGCTTCGTCTTACACTCGTGTCACGCTGGAATCGAACAAGGAGCTTAAGTATAAGCAGTTCGCTCTTAGTAACCCCGATCGAGTCGTTGTCGACATCGAAGGTGTGAATTTAAATTCAGTATTGAAAGGAATCGGTGGCCAGATTCGTGCTGACGATCCCTTCATCAAATCTGCGCGTGTCGGGCAGTTTGACCCGCATACCGTACGCATGGTTTTTGAACTCAAACAGAACGTCACACCACATCTGTTTGGACTTGCCCCGGTGGCTGAATTTAAAGAGCGCCTGGTGATGGATTTGTATCCGGCGAATATGAATAGCGAGCAAGATCCGCTATTGGCATTGCTGGAAGATTACAACAACGGCAAGCTGGATAAAGACAAGCCGCCGTCACCAGAACAAGGGCCACAGCCGGGTAAAGCCGGACGTGACCGGCCGATTGTTATCATGCTAGATCCTGGCCACGGCGGGGAAGATCCCGGTGCGATTGGGCCGAACAAAACGCGCGAAAAAGATATTGTGCTGCAGATTGCTCGCCGCCTGAAAGCACTGATTGATAAAGAAGCGAATATGAAAGCCTATATGACCCGTAACGAGGATGTGTTTATCCCGTTAAAAGTCAGGGTAGCAAAGGCACAAAAGCAGCGTGCCGATCTATTTGTTTCTATACATGCCGATGCGTTTACCACGGGCGCTGCTCGCGGATCCTCAGTTTTTGCGCTCTCCACCAAAGGCGCGACCAGTACCGCCGCAAAATTCCTCGCACAAACGCAGAATGCCGCCGACTTAATCGGTGGCGTCAGTAAGAGTGGGGATCGTTATCTCGACCATACGATGTTCGATATGGTGCAGTCGTTGACTATCAACGATAGCCTTAAGTTCGGCAAAGAAGTGCTGGCCCGGTTAGGGAAAGTGAACAAACTGCATAAGAACAGCGTCGATCAGGCTGGGTTTGCAGTGCTGAAAGCCCCGGATATTCCATCCATTCTGGTGGAGACTGCGTTTCTGAGTAACGTTGAGGAAGAGCGAAAGTTGCGCACCGCGACATTCCAGCAGGAAGTGGCCGAGTCTATTCTGGCAGGGATTAAGGCTTATTTTGCGGATAGTGCGCGATTAGCGCGGCTCGGCTAATCCCCGTCATACTTCGAACCGCAGCTGTGTTGGCTGCGCTCGGATTATTTAGGGGATAGTAGAACTGTGTGAGCGAATTTCAGATACAAAAAAAGCACTCCTGAGAGTGCTTTTAATATTGGTTGCGGGGGCCAGATTTGAACTGACGACCTTCGGGTTATGAGCCCGACGAGCTACCAGGCTGCTCCACCCCGCGTCCGTAAACTTCTTTAGTACCCAAATGACTTTCATGATTGCGCGAAACTCAGCGACTTAGTTGGTTGCGGGGGCCAGATTTGAACTGACGACCTTCGGGTTATGAGCCCGACGAGCTACCAGGCTGCTCCACCCCGCGTCCGTATAACTATTTACTGCTAATGGCTTTCGCCACCGCGCTAAACTCAGCGACTTTGTAGTTGGTTGCGGGGGCCAGATTTGAACTGACGACCTTCGGGTTATGAGCCCGACGAGCTACCAGGCTGCTCCACCCCGCGTCCGTATAACTACTTACTGCAAATGGTTTTCACCACCGCGCTAAACTCAGCGACTTTTTAATTGGTTGCGGGGGCCAGATTTGAACTGACGACCTTCGGGTTATGAGCCCGACGAGCTACCAGGCTGCTCCACCCCGCGTCCGTGGAAGCGCACTATACTCTGCCCGGCTTTTGATGCAACCTTTTTTTTAATAAATGCCCGATTTGTCACATGTAGCTGATAATAATTTACTTTAAGTACAGATAGTGAACACATCTGGTCTGTGTGGGGTCCAACACGTTTAATTCTTGCCTGGTGTTTGCTATCTTCCCGTGGCTGCATATTTGAAGTATCCCGGGCCAGGCGCGAAATATAATCAGGGCGAGGAAGTAATGATAGGACGTTGGACGAAGTACATTGTAACTGGGGTCATGGTTGCCATTCTGGCGGGCTGTTCCTCAAAACCGACAGATAAAGGCCAGCAATATAAGGACGGGAAGTTTTCTCAGCCTTTTTCACTCGTAAACCGCCCCGATGCGGTGGGTGCACCGATTAACGGTGGCGACTTTGCTGAACAAGTTAACCAGATCCGTTCTGCGTCTCCGCGCCTCTATAATAGTAAGAGCGATGTTTACGGTGCCGTGCAGCAGTGGCTACGCGCCGGAGGCGACACCAGCAAGCTGAGCCAGTACGGTATTGATGCCTGGCAGATGGAAGGTGCAGACAACTACGGTAACGTGCAATTCACTGGTTACTACACGCCAGTGGTGCAAGCGCGTTATACCCGCCAGGGCGAGTTCCAGTATCCTATCTACCGTATGCCTCCAAAGCGTGGGCGCTTACCGTCCCGTGCTGAGATCTACAGTGGTGCCCTGAGCGACAGCTATATCATTGCTTACAGCAACTCCTTAATGGATAACTTCATTATGGATGTGCAGGGCAGCGGCTATATCGATTTTGGTGACGGCCAGCCATTAACCTTCTTTGGCTATTCAGGTAAGAACGGCCATGCCTACCGCAGTATCGGCAAGGTGCTTATCGACCGTGGTGAAGTAAAGAAAGAAGATATGTCGATGCAGGCGATTCGCCATTGGGGAGAAACCCACAGCCCGGCGCAAGTACAAGAGCTGCTTGAGCAGAACCCATCATTCGTCTTCTTCAAACCTGCCAGCTTCGCGCCAGTGAAAGGGGCGAGTGCCGTGCCGTTAATTGGCCGCGCCTCTGTTGCATCTGACCGTTCTATTATTCCTGCGGGCACCACTATTCTGGCAGAAGTCCCGTTACTGGATAACAACGGCAAATTCAGCGGGCAATATGAATTGCGCGTAATGGTTGCGCTGGATGTTGGCGGTGCGATTAAAGGGCAGCACTTTGATATCTACCAGGGGATTGGGGCTGATGCCGGTCACCGTGCGGGTTGGTACAACCACTATGGTCGCGTTTGGGTGTTGAAAAATGCGCCGGGGACCAGTGGCACGGTATTTAATGGCTAATATTTCCGAGGATAACGTAATGTCTGTAGTTTTGACCGATGCCTGGCTGCAACGCTTTGGTGGTACTGCTCGTTTGTATGGCCGTGATGCACTGCAATTGTTCGCTGATGCACATGTTTGTGTGATTGGCATTGGCGGCGTGGGCTCATGGGCTGCAGAAGCACTGGCTCGTACCGGTATCGGTGCAATTACGCTTATCGACATGGACGATGTTTGTGTGACGAACACTAACCGTCAGATTCACGCTTTGCGAGCTACGGTAGGGCAGTCTAAGGCAGAAGTGATGGCTGCTCGTATCCGAGAAATTAACCCGGAATGCCGTGTGACAGTGGTGGATGACTTTATTACTGCCGAAAATACCGAGCAATTGCTCAGCCAGGGCTTTAGCTATGTGATTGATGCTATTGATAGTGTGCGCCCAAAAGCCGCCTTGATAGCTTATTGTCGTCGTTACAAGATCCCGTTGGTGACTACTGGTGGGGCTGGTGGGCAAATCGATCCAACGCAGATCCAGGTAACAGATCTGGCGAAAACGATTCAGGATCCATTGGCGGCAAAACTGCGTGAAAGATTAAAAAGCGATTTTGGCGTGGTGAAGAACAGCAAAGGAAAGCTCGGAATTGATTGCGTGTTTTCCACCGAAGCGCTGGTTTACCCGCAGGCTGATGGTTCCGTCTGCGCTATGAAAAGTACCGCTGATGGCCCTAAACGTATGGATTGTGCATCCGGTTTTGGTGCGGCAACCATGGTCACCGCCAGCTTTGGTTTCGTGGCGGTGTCCCATGTATTAAAGAAAATGATGGCAAAAGCGGCGCGTAATCAGGCCTGAGCCACAACGCGCACGGCTTGCGCTAATGACGCAAGCCCGCTGCTGCGTGAAGCACTTAACTGGTTGCGCAGGCCAAGATCATCAAACAGAGCAAGCGGATCTTCATTCAGCAATTGTTCAGCCGTTTTCCCTTCAATGGCGGTGAGTAACACCGCCAGCAAACCTCGAACAATTCGCCCTTCGCTGTCACCATAGAAATGCAGAGTGCCATTTGCCTGAAGGTTGTGACCCAACCAGACGCGGTTTTCGCAGCCAGCGATCTCGATATTTTCGCACTTTAAATCAGCCGGGAGTGCTGGAAGCTGTTTCCCTAGCAGGATTAGCTGGCGGTATTTATCTTCCCACTGCTGCAATGGAGCAAATGTGGCTCGTAGGTTGTCAGCGGTGATTGAGGTGCCAAAAGGGTGACCTGCCAGGAATCCACTTGTCATTTAATCCACCAAAATTTCCAGGGCATTGTCGATGGCTTTGACCAGCGCATCCACATCGCTTTGCGTATTATATGGCGCAAAAGAGGCGCGCAGTGTCCCGCTCACCCCTAATGCGGCGAGTAGCGGCTGTGCACAATGTTGACCGGCACGCAGCGAAATACCAAATTCTGCCAGCAGCGTGACCATATCGTTGTGGTGAACGCCCGCGAAATCGAACGCCAGCAAGCTTGAATCCTGGCAGCGGAAACTGCGAAAACCAGGGCGCGTAGCCAGCTGCGCTTCAGCGAGTGTTGCAAGCCCACGGCTATATGCTTCAGCCTCCTGCAAATCAACGCTTTCCAGCCACTCAAGAGCGGCGCTCAGGCCAATCACACCTGCGACGTTTGGCGTACCTGCTTCAAAGCGATACGGCACGGGTTGCGTTTTAAACCCTTCAAACGAGACGTGCGTAATCATCTTGCCGCCGCCAAGCCATGGCGACATTTCTTCTAACAGCTCGTTTTTACCGTATAGCGCACCGATGCCGGTTGGGCCATAAAGCTTATGGGCGGAGAAGGCATAGAAATCGATATCCAGCGCTTGTACGTCAGGCGGGCAGTGCACCACGCCTTGCGCGCCATCAACCATTACAACCGCGCCTGCGGCATGAGCCGCAGTTATGGCTTTAACCAGATCCGGGCAGCCGCCCGTCACATTCGACATCTGGCCTAATGCCAGAATTTTAGTTCGCTCATTGAGTAATTCTGGCAGTTTGCTTAAGTCGGCAAGGTAATCTTTGCCAAGCGGCAACTTAATGACTTTCGCGTCCGTTTGCTCGGCAACCATCAGCCACGGCACAAAGTTAGCGTGGTGTTCTGCTTCGCTAACAATAATTTCATCACCAGGTTGCAGGCGAGGGCGTGCATAACACTGTGCTACCAGGTTTATCGCTTCGGTGGTGCCACGAGTCCAGACAATATCTTTGCCTGAAGCAGCGTTGAGGAGAGTCGCGACGCTGTCACGGGCGGCTTCATAGCGTTCTGTAAGGCGCTGTGCCGCCGCAAATTGGCTGCGATGAACATTACCGGCGCTTAGGCTATAAAACTGTTCAGTCGCTTCAATAACGGCGAGAGGTTTAAGAGTGGTTGCGGCGCTATCGAGATAGATGCCCGCATCTGCCAGTGCCGGAAACTGGCTGCGAAACTGGGCAGGATTAAAAGTTTTCATGATTTTCCTCGTATCCAATCCGTAGATCGTGGCGCATTTGCTTTAATCACACAAGGGATCAATGACCTTCGGAATAATCTGCATAAACTGGCAAGCTCGCGAAAGAGGGTTATGCTAATTAATGTTAGGTGAGTATTTCACCCACTAAATTTTTTAGAGTTAATCAGCATTAAACGCTACTAAGGAGAAGAATATGAACAAGGCAGCCGCAGCAGTATTTGTAGGTGTTATGGCTTTTGGTCTTTCAGGATGTTCTAGCCCGAATTACGTAATGCACACAAACGATGGCCGTACCATTGTGTCCGATGGCAAACCGAAAACTGATGATGAAACCGGGATGATTTCGTATAAAGATGCCAACGGCAACAAGCAGCAGATTAACCGTACTGATGTGAAAGAGATGGTTGAACTGGATCAGTAATCTTTTTGCTCAAACTGCAGTTGTTCAAACGACAGGCAAAAAAAAGCACCGCAATTTGCGGTGCTACATTAATCACTATGGACAGACAGGGTAAATGTACAGGAAGTGAAAAAGGGGTAGCTTAGCTACCGGGGTCTGGAATGCCAGACCAATTGCAAACACAACAACACAACATCACAACCGTAAGCCAAAAGCCCTCCGAAACACGCATTTCAGATAACTTTTCGTTCCGGCTCAGGAAGTGACGCCACTATAGGTATTTGCTGGTGCATCCTCAACGGACAATTTATAATGGCTCAGATAAAAAAAACTAATAGGTTAACTAAGTTCGCCTGTTTGTTAATAGACTTTAACATTTAAGCCAATCAACTATGTCCAAGCGTTTGCCACCTTTAAATGCCTTACGTGTATTTGACGCCGCTGCTCGTCACCTGAGTTTTACTAAAGCGGCCGATGAATTATTCGTGACACAGGCCGCCGTGAGCCACCAGATTAAGTCTCTGGAGGATTTTCTGGGCCTTAAGCTGTTCCGCCGTCGCAACCGCTCTTTGTTGCTGACAGAAGAGGGGCAGAGTTATTATCTGGACATCAAAGAGATATTTTCGCAACTGACAGAAGCAACGCGTAAGCTTCAGGCGCGAAGCGCTAAAGGTGCGCTAACGGTCAGTTTACTGCCAAGTTTTGCCATTCACTGGCTTGTGCCACGCCTAACTAGCTTTAATACAGCTTATCCGGGAATCGACGTACGAATTCAGGCTGTTGACCGTCAGGAAGATAAACTTTCTGATGATGTCGACGTCGCGATTTTTTACGGGCGTGGAAACTGGCCGGGTTTGCGAGTGGAAAAGCTTTATGCAGAATATTTGCTGCCGGTCTGCTCGCCTTTGCTGTTAACGGGCGATAAACCAATCAAAACCCCGGAAGATTTAGCCCATCATACTTTGCTGCATGATGCTTCTCGTCGTGACTGGCAGACCTATACTCGTCAATTAGGCGTAAGCCATATTAATGTGCAGCAAGGCCCCATCTTCAGTCACAGTGCGATGGTGCTACAGGCTGCTATTCACGGGCAAGGCATTGCCCTGGCGAATAATGTTATGGCGCAATCGGAGCTTGAAGCGGGCCGCTTAGTTTGCCCATTCAATGATGTTCTGGTGAGTAAAAACGCGTTTTATCTTGTTTGTCATGACAGCCAGGCAGAACTGGGTAAAATAGCGGCCTTCAGGCAGTGGATTCTGGCGAAAACAGCGAGCGAACAAGAAAAATTCCGTTTTCGCTACGATCAATGAGCAAACCATCGCGTAGCCACGCCGCTACGCCTTACTTTAGGGTTACACCATGACCAGCCGTTTCATGCTGATTTTTACCGCAATTAGCGGTTTTATCTTTGTTGCTCTCGGGGCCTTCGGGGCTCACGTTTTGAGCAAAACGCTTGGTGTTGTGGAGATGGGCTGGATTCAAACCGGCCTTGAATATCAGGCTTTTCACACATTAGCGATTTTTGGTCTGGCAGTTGCTATGCAGCGCCGGATCAGTATTTGGTTTTACTGGAGCAGCGTATTTATGGCGCTCGGTACAGTTCTATTTAGCGGCAGCCTTTATTGTCTGGCGCTGTCTCATTTACGCCTTTGGGCGTTTGTTACCCCCGTCGGTGGAATCAGTTTTCTGGCCGGTTGGATATTGATGTTGATTGGTGCAATGCGCCTGAAACGTAGGGGCGTAAGCCATGAATAAAGTTATTTTGTATTGCCGACAAGGCTTTGAGAAAGAGTGTGCGGCAGAGATTACCGATAAAGCCAGTCAACGCGACATTTTTGGTTTTGCTCGTGTTAAAGAAAACAGCGGTTATGTTATTTACGAATGTTATCAGCAAGATGACGCCGATAAGCTGGCGCGTGAGCTGCCATTTAAAGATTTGATCTTTGCTCGTCAGATGATTGTTGCCGGTGAGCTGCTTAAAGATCTTCCAACTGAAGATCGTATTACGCCAATCACTGGAATGCTGACAGGTGTCGTGGAAAAAGGCGGCGATCTGCGCGTTGAAGTTGCCGACACCAATGAAAGCAAAGAACTGATGAAGTTCTGCCGCAAGTTGACGGTTCCATTACGTGCTAGCCTGCGTGAAGCAGGTATTCTTACCAATTACGAAACGCCAAAACGCCCGGTTGTGCATGTGTTCTTTATCGCGCCAGGCTGTTGTTATACCGGCTATTCCTATAGCAACAATAACTCGCCTTTCTATATGGGCATCCAACGTCTGAAATTGCCTTCTGAGGCGCCAAGCCGTTCAACCTTGAAACTGGAAGAAGCTTTCCATACTTTCATTCCGGCTGACGAGTGGGATGAGCGTCTGGCAAACGGGATGCATGCCGTTGACTTGGGTGCCTGTCCAGGCGGTTGGACTTACCAGTTAACGCAGCGCAACATGTGGGTTTGTTCAGTCGACAACGGCCCAATGGCGCAGAGCCTGATGGATACAGGACAGGTGACCTGGTTGCAGGAAGATGGTTTCAAATATAAGCCAAGCCGCAACAACATCTCCTGGATGGTCTGTGACATGGTTGAGAAACCGGCGAAAGTGGCGAATCTGATGGCTACGTGGTTAATTAATGGCTGGTGCCGTGAAACCATTTTCAACCTCAAGCTGCCAATGAAGAAGCGCTATGAAGAAGTGTCGCAAAACCTGGCATTGATTCATGAAAAACTGGCAGAACATGGTATCAGCGCTGAGATTCAGGCTCGCCAGTTGTATCACGACCGTGAAGAAGTGACCGTACACGTGCGCCGTATGTGGGCGGCTGTCGGTGGTCGTCGCGACGAAAGATAATAATTCGCCCCTCATCCCAACCCTCTCTTCATGGAGAGGGCAATGGTGAGGGTGTTCCACCCGGCAAGCGTAACTGCTGCAAATTCCCATCTAGCACCAAATCCGTCTGTAGCTGTGCAACCTTACGGCTAATCAACGCTATTTCCCGATGCTGTTCTAACTTCTTGCGCCATTTTTCTGGCACTTCATCCAGCCTTTCGTACAGCGCTTCCAGTGTGGAAAATTGATTGATTAACAGCGTGGCACTTTTCGGTCCAATACCCGGAACGCCGGAAATTTTGCTGCTGCTTATCCCTGCAAGTCCCCAAAAATCAGCCAGCTGTTCAGGCTGAACGCCATATTCCTGTGCAATAAAAGGCGCATCTAACCAACGCTTTTGAAAATAATCACGGATTTGAATAGTGGGAGCTAACAGTTGGCAAAAGCCTTTATCGGTCGAAACGATGGTGGCGCGATGCCCACCGGCTGCTACTTTTACTGCAAGCGTTGCTGCCAGGTCATCTGCTTCATTTCCATGGGAATGCCAACAAGCTACACCTCTTTTAGCGAAGGCTTCACGCAAGAGTGGCATTTCCTGGTGCAAGGTATCTGGCATTGGCGCGCGCCCCGCTTTATAGTCTGGCAAGACCTGATGTCGCCAACCTTCACGGCGGTCTTCGTCGTCAAACACGGCGACAGCATGCGTAGGCTGACTGTGTGTTATCAGCGCATCAAGGGCATGCAGACAAGTTTCAACGCAGGGTGATCCCTGGACCGCATGAATACGACGTATCAGGTTCAGGGCGTCAACGATAAGTAAATGAATCATCATGGATATTTCGCTTTCGACATTTGCTTTGTACACACTAACATTTCTGTAGAGTGACCGCGAATTCGGGAAGCGCAATCAGGAAAGCGGCTCGCAATAAAAGTCGTATTTAGTGATCTGAAAATGCATTGCTAACTAGTTAGGTTGCTATGTATATTTTAAATAAATAGAAAAACCAGAGACAACAACATGAGTAATAGTTCACAACTCGCACATCGTATTCAGGCTCTACAACCGTCAGCAATCAGAGAATTATTGAAGCACAGCAAAATGCCTGGCGTGATTTCGCTCGCCGGAGGCATTCCTTCCAGCGAATTGTTTGATACCGAAGGGCTGGGTGTCGCGACTCAAAAAGTGGTCGCTGAGAATTTTAACGATGCTTTCCAATATGGTTTGACCGAAGGCAATGTTGAATTACGTCATCAGCTAGTTGGATTGTGCCAGGAACGCGGCATTACCACTACTCCGGATCAACTTCTGATCACTTCTGGTTCGCAGCAAGCATTGGATTTGCTGATGCGTGCGCTGGTGAATCCGGGAGATGTGTTTGTTGTTGAGCGCCCAACTTACCTGGCGACGCTGCAAATCCTCAGCCTCAATGAAGCCAATGTGAAATCAGTGGGCAGCGACGAGCACGGTATGATCGTCGATGAGCTGGAAGAGTTGCTGAAGACAACACGCATTAAAGGTGTCTACATCGTTCCGACATTTGGTAACCCAAGCGGCACAACACTCAGTGCCAGCCGCCGTGAAAAACTGGTCAAACTGGCAGAAGAGCACCATTTTGTCATTGTTGAAGATGATCCGTACGGGGCGATTAGTTTCTCAGACACACGTGAAAAAACCTTGCTGGAAGTGGCAACTGAACGCGGTAGCAGAGATAACGTGGTGTATACCTCAACATTTTCTAAGATTCTGGCACCAGGGCTGCGCGTAGGTTGGATTGTTTTGCCAGAGTGGATGAAGCAAAAAGTGGCCATCATTAAGCAAGCCACGGATTTGCATGCTAACTCATTTACACAATCACTGGTTTCGGCGTATCTGACACTTGATCGCCTGAATCCGCAAATCGAGCTTATTCGTGAAGCGTATAAGAAAAAGTGTCTGAGCTTGTCGACGTTTTTACAACAGGAACTCGGTGAGCACATCACCTTCAATCAGCCGCAGGGTGGGATGTTCTTGTGGGCCGCTTTCCGTTACGAATTTGACACCACTCGTTGGTTACAGCAGACCCTGGAAAAAGGTGTCGTGTATGTACCGGGTGAGTTCTTCTTTAGTGATAATGCTGATAAGAAAACGCTACGTTTCTCTTACGCAACAGCCACTGAAGAGCAGCTTTATGAGGCAGTTCAGCGACTTAAATCTGCGCTGTAAGATAAAAAAATGGAGCCGAAAGGCTCCATTTTTATATTTAGTGTTTTAACTATTAATGTGAAAGCTCAACCACATCATCAGTTTCGCTCTTTTTAGCGACTTTGCCGCCCATACGCCTTGAATACAGTGCGGTAATAATTGGCACCAGAATTGCCGTCACAATCACGCTTGCTGCAACCAGCGCTGTTGCTGACGCGGCTACTGGCTCAAATGCCGGGTTGATTTGCGCAATGATAACCGGGTTTGCCACTGCAGCCCCTGCTGCGGAAGATGCTGCAATACCCGCTGTACCGTTACCGCCACCGATGTATTTATCAGCAAGAATCAACGGAATACCGGTGATAATGATTACCGCGACACCCAACATCACACCTAGCAGGCCGGTGTGCATAATCACGGTCAGGTTGATGGTGTTACCTAGTGCAAAGCCGAAGAACGGAATCAGTACTGGCGTTGCTTTGCTGAAGAATGCACGGAAATCGTGGTCAAGGTTACCCAACGCAAAACCAATCAGGAATGGCAGCACGGCACCGATAAAGTGGTGAGGTTCAAATGAAGCCAGACCTGCGGATCCCAGAATCACCATGGTCATCAGTGGGCCAGATTCCAGAGACATTAGAACGAATGCACCTGACTCTTCTTTAGTACCGTACTGGTTCATCAGGCTCGCATACAGGCCACCGTTGGTCATGTCCATCGCAGAAACGAGGGCCAGAACGGACAAACCGGCAAACATACCCGTCTGAATACCACCTTCGGGAATAAAGGAAGCGGCAATCATAGCCACAACCCAGGCAACTGCAATTTTGGTTAGTACCAGGGTGCCAGACTTGCGAAGAACCGTACCTGTAGCACGAAGATCAATTGAGGCACCAATACAGAAGAACCAGACCGCCAGAATTGGAACGGTGCCGCTTATCATCCCTTTAGTAAATGAACCAAAATAGGCGCCAGTATCTGGAGCGAAAGTATTTAAAATAGCTCCAAGTATCAATGGAACCAACATCATCCCACCAGGAATGCGTTCAATAGTAGCTTTGATCTTCATGGTAATTCCTTATGATTTTTTCATTTTTTACAGCGTGTTAATGAAAAAATGACGTAACAGTTAGGGGTGAAAACCGTTAGTTTTCCCTGATTATTTAGGATGTTGGGTAAGAGGTGCTCTTTGCTCTTAATGGCAGTTTCATTAACCTCATTGAGCTAATCACTACGACTAATGTGCCCCAGCAACGCTTCGTGAGATAAACTATCTACCGAATGGAACTACACTTCAATCAAATTGAAACGATATTTCAATTTGGATCACATTATTTATTTATTCTGGTGATAAACTGTCTATGTGGTGCAGTTAAATGTAGAGGTCTTGTGAATAACTCTATTTTAATTGCTAAATTATTATTAATAGTAACGGGCGTGATTTTGTTTCCGCCTCTTATTCCCAGTAAGGAAAAGTAATGGATATTCGTCAAAGCATTCATAGTGATCATGCAAAAACACTGGATACTGCCGGTCTGCGTAAAGAGTTTCTGATTGAAACTATTTTTACCGCCGATGAGTACACCATGACTTACAGCCACATTGACCGCATCATCGTTGGTGGTGTCATGCCAGTAACTCGCACTGTGAGCGTTGGCGGTGAAGTGGGCAAACAGTTAGGTGTGAGCTACTTCCTGGAGCGTCGTGAACTGGGTGTGATTAACATTGGTGGGCAGGGCACAATTACTGTCGATGGGACTTGCTACGAAATTGGCGCTCGTGATGGTCTGTATGTTGGTAAAGGTGCTAAAGAAGTGGTGTTTGCAAGCATTGACCCGGCAAATCCAGCACGCTTCTACTATAACTGTGCACCGGCTCATACTACTTACCCAACCAAGCGCGTAACGCCTGCGGATGTTTCTCCGGTTACTCTGGGCGACAGCGTTACCAGTAACCGTCGTACCATCAACAAGTACTTCGTTCCGGATGTACTGGAAACCTGTCAACTGAGCATGGGTCTGACCCAACTGGAGCCAGGCAACCTGTGGAACACTATGCCTTGCCATACTCACGAACGTCGTATGGAAGTCTATTTCTACTTCGGACTTGAGCAGGATAGCTGCGTATTCCACATGATGGGTCAGCCGCAAGAAACTCGTCACATTGTGATGCAGAACGAGCAAGCTGTGATCTCACCAAGCTGGTCAATTCACTCAGGTGTGGGTACGCGTGCGTATACCTTTATCTGGGGTATGGTTGGCGAGAACCAAGTGTTTGATGATATGGACCATGTGAAGGTCGGCGATCTGCGCTAAACCCTCGTCATACTTCGCGTTGCAGATGCGTTGGTTTCATTCGGTCACCCAAATCACTTACTAGAGTAAGCTCATTGGGATTCCCTTACTCACCGCCTTTCTGTAACGCGAATTATTTAGAGGGCCGTCTGGATATAAAAACGCCATTAAAAAAGGCTCTCAGATGAGAGCCTTTTTGGTATTAATCGCAGGACACTTTCATAGCCAGACCGCCGCGCGAGGTTTCTCGATATTTGGCGTTCATGTCTTTGCCTGTTTCGTACATGGTGTCGATAACCTTATCGAGGCAGACGCGAGGTTCGCTGGTACGGCGTAATGCCATACGTGCCGCATTCACAGCTTTCACCGCCGCAATAGCATTACGCTCAATGCATGGCACCTGAACTTGCCCGGCAACCGGGTCGCATGTCAGACCAAGGTTATGCTCCATGCCGATTTCGGCAGCAATACACACCTGGCTTGGGCTACCACCCAACAGTTCAGCAAGACCTGCCGCCGCCATAGAACAGGCAACGCCGACCTCACCCTGGCAACCGACTTCTGCGCCAGAAATCGATGCGTTCATCTTATACAGAGAACCAATCGCACCGGCTGCGAGGAAGTATCGTGCGCAAGAGTTGGTATTAACTTCGCGAATGAATTTGTCGTAATAGGCCAGAACCGCTGGAACAATGCCACATGCGCCGTTTGTCGGTGCCGTAACAACACGCCCACCGGCAGCATTTTCTTCGTTCACCGCCAGGGCGAACATGTTAATCCAGTCCACAACAGCCATTGGATCAGAGTTGTTCTTGTCACTGCTGACCAACATTCTGCGCAATGCTGCTGCGCGGCGTGGTACACGCATTTTGCCCGGCAACACGCCTTCGGTGGTGATACCACGCTCGATACCGCTGCGCATCACGTTCCAGACGTTGGCAAAGTGTGCATCAATTTCAGACTGAGGACGCATCGCGCGTTCGTTCAGCATCATCAAGCCTGATAATGAAAGCCCGCTTTCTTTGCAATGACGCTGCAAATCTGCCGCATTTTTATAGGGATATGGAACGACAGCCTGTTGAGTATCTTCGAGGCCAAAGTGTGCTTCATCAACGATAAAACCGCCGCCGATGGAGTAATAAGTTTGGCTATAGATAACCTCGCTGCCCGCCAGCGCAGTAATACGCATACCGTTTTCATGCAGTGAAAGATTATCTTCGTGGAAGTTCATACAGCTATCGACCGGGAATTCCACTTCACGCTGGCCGTTAGCCAGTAACAGACGACCGTGAGTATTCACGTCCTGAATGAAGTGAGGGATAGCATCGATATCGACCGTGTCCGGCATGTTGCCAGCGAGACCCATGATAATGGCGATATCGGTATGGTGGCCTTTGCCGGTGAGGGAAAGTGAACCATATACATCAACCACTACACGCGTGACGTTCTGCAAAATCCCTTGCGCGATTAAATCGTCTGCGAATTGCTTACCGGCTTTCATCGGGCCGACGGTATGGGAGCTGGAAGGGCCAATACCGATTTTGAATATATCGAATACGCTAATCATGTTGCGTCCGTTGCCTGAATAACTTAATGAAAAAAACCGCCAGCAGGATGCTGGCGGTTTAGAACTGTTAGATGAACAGCGAGTATAGAGAGTAAGAGATAGCAGAAATAGCGACTAGACCCATAATTACCACAAATACATTGCTGATATGACCGCTATATTTGCGCATCGCTGGTACTTTCTGAATCGCATACATCGGCATCAGGAACAGAATCATCGCAATGATTGGGCCGCCGAGGGTTTCAATCATGCCCAGAATGCTTGGGTTCAGGGTGGCGACAATCCATGTCGATACCAGCATGAAGATTGCAGTAATGCGGTTCAATTTACTGATTTCGATGCTCTTGCCTTTGCCGCGCAGGGACTTGATAACCATCCCGTTGAAGCCTTCACGAGCACCTAAATAGTGGCCGAGGAAGGATTTGGTGATAGCGACGATAGCGATAATCGGTGCCATCCACGCAATCACTGGCGCATTAAAGTGGTTAGCCAGGTAAGACAGAATAGAGATGTTCTGTGCTTTTGCTTCTGCCAGGTTCTCTGGAGAAAGGCTCAGTACGCAACTGAATACGAAAAACATCACGGTAATAACCATCATGATGTGTGCGTAGGACAGGATGCGGGAGCATTTTTTCTCAGCTTCTTCACCATACTCATTACGTTTCGCTACAGCGAAGGCAGAGATGATTGGTGAGTGGTTAAAGGAGAACACCATTACTGGAATTGCCAGCCACAGTGTCATCCATAAACCGCTGCCGGTTGCCGGGCTTGCGCTAAATGACATGGTATCGAATGCAGCGCTGCTCCAGTTAGGGATCAGATACAGTGCCAGAACCATCAGAGCGGCAACGAATGGGAAGACCAGAATACTCATCGCTTTAACGATCATCTGCTCGCCGAAACGAACGATAGTCATCAGGCCAACGATCAGAATCAGTGATAACAGTGCGCGCGGCGGAGAAACCAGACCCAACTGGTGAGTAATAAAGCTATCAACAGTGTTGGTGATAGCAACGCTATAAACCAGCAAAATTGGGTAGATAGCAAAGAAGTAGAGCAGGGTGATGACTTTACCTGCGCCAACACCAAAGTGCTCTTCTACAACTTCAGTAATGTCTTCGCCAGGATTTTTACCTGACAGCACGAAACGAGTCAGACCACGATGGGCAAAGAAAGTCATCGGGAACGCGAGGATTGCCATAATGAACAGCGGGATCAGACCGCCTACACCGGCATTAATTGGCAAGAACAACACGCCTGCACCGATTGCGGTGCCGTAAAGCCCCAGCATCCACATGGTATCGGACTTGCGCCATGAACTTTTGCTCTCGACAGAGGCAATACTGCCGGTTTGAGTGGTTTCCATCTACTTACTTCTCCAAAGGAACATATGATTCGAAATCTGGTTCAATCGCGATGACTTGCTATTGACTACTGAAATTTAATGCTGTTTACAGGCTATTTTATAGTAATTTTGGCCAGTGATAATCAGCGGGCGGAAAGATACATTCATGGAGTCAATTCATCAGTGATCAAGATCCCAATTGTAAGAATCTACTGTTTGTATGGTTTTTTGCAGTTTTTCAGTCTGTGGCTGATATTTTATGCAGTGTTTATACCCTAAAGTTAATGGTTTTGTGGTTTATAAAACGAGGTTTCAATACTTATTTTTAGTGTAATTGCCTGTATAAAAAAGATTTTTAGCGAAGAAAAATACGAAAGCATAAGTTTTCATGAAGAGATAAATTCTGATACGGGTAACACGCAGAAAGATGAATAAAACAGTAAAAGGGGAAAAACACGGGGAAAAAAAGATGGGCGGAGTGACTCCGCCCAGGAGAGTCAGGTGCAGATTTCGTAGCAAGGAATATAAGCACTGCCTGGTAATTTCATACGGTGCTGGGCGACAAATCCCTGGAGAAGAACATCCATGCGTTTCATCATGTCTGCATCACCGTGGATTTTATATGGCCCGAATTTTTCAATTGCGCGGATCCCGCCTTCTTTAACGTTACCCGCAACAATGCCGGAAAATGCCCTACGCAAAGAGGCAGCCAGTTGTTCAGCCGGTTGGTCTGGATACAACTTGAGATTTGCCATATTTTCATGGGTTGGCTCAAACGGCATCTGCAAATCTGGCGCAATTCGAATCGACCAGTTAAAGCTATAAGCATCACCCTTTTCACGGCGATTCTCTTTCACTTTCGGCATAGCCTTTTTCATCTGACGGGCTACTTCAGCAGGGTCGTCAATAATGATTTGATAATGA
The DNA here is from genome assembly GCF_902500225.1 of Buttiauxella massiliensis. GTDB lineage: Bacteria > Pseudomonadota > Gammaproteobacteria > Enterobacterales > Enterobacteriaceae > Buttiauxella > Buttiauxella massiliensis. The sequence continues at coordinate 496,618 of NZ_LR722649.1, forward strand.
CGGCGTGCCTGCTCACCCACGGTGTTGACGATGAACTCGTCGAGCACACGGAAGTAGTCAGCACTTTCTTTCGGCCCGGTCAGAATCAGGGGCAATATTTGATCATGGTTGTGAGGATTCATCAGAATGCCGAGCAGGTAAAGCAGCTCTTCCGCGGTACCTACCCCACCAGGGAAGATGATGATGCCATGCGCAATACGAACAAACGCTTCAAGGCGTTTTTCGATATCAGGCATGATAATCAGCTCATTCACCAGTGGATTTGGCGGCTCAGCGGCAATGATTGACGGCTCGGTCATACCAATAAAGCGGCTTTCTTTGTAGCGTTGTTGAGCGTGGCCTACAGCCGCACCCTTCATTGGTGCTTCCATCGCACCCGGGCCACAGCCGGTACAAATATTGAGTTCACGCAGGCCTAGTTGTGTGCCGACGCGACGCGCATAGAGGTATTCGTTTTCGTTGATTGAGTGACCGCCCCAGCATACGACCAGGTTTGGCGCTTCGCCGACGTGCAATGCACGGGCATTACGTAAGATAGAGAACACCATATTGGTGATATTTGCCGGTTCTTCCAGATCGAGATTCTGGAAGCGACCTGCGCTGGAGAGTTGGCCGTTAACGAATAAAATATCGCGTAATACGGCAAACAAGTTAGCTTGCAAAGCCCGGATGATACGACCATCGACGAAAGCGTCTTCAGGAGGGTTAATCAGTTCGAGTTTGACACCACGTTCGCGGCGCAAAATGTTGATATCGAAGTTTTCGTAACGCGACAACAGCTCTTTACTGCTATCGGTCTGGCTTCCTGAGTTAAGTACGGCAAGTGAACAATTGCGAAACAGTTGATAAAGGTCGCTACTGGCCGTGCGCTTAAGCATGTCCACTTCCAGTTGCGACAACATATCCATTGAGCCTAGCGGGCTAATATGTGTAATCAAGTTAACTCCTTACGAAGCGTAAAGTGCCGCTCCCAATGATTACAATAGCCCTGCAATGTTCAATTTAACAACCTGAAAACAATAATCCCTCCACACGCTGCGAGGTGTTTCGCACTTATTGACGAACCAGACGGCCAAATGCCGGGTGGAAATCGGTATTTGTGCGCCACGGGTTAATGTCCAGGCCGCCACGACGGGTATAGCGTGCGTAAACGCTCAGGCTTTCCGGGTTACAAAAATGCTGGATGTCATTGAAGATGCGCTCAACGCACTGTTCGTGGAATTCATTATGATGACGGAACGACACCAGGTAGCGCAGCAGCTTTTCCCGGTCGATGCGTGGGCCACGATAGCGAATCTGTACGGAACCCCAATCTGGCTGGTGGGTGATCAGGCAATTAGATTTCAGCAGGTGGCTGACCAGTGTTTCCTCTACGATTTCGTCGCCAGCGGCGCCACTGAGGTAATCGGCGTTAAATTCGTAGTTATCAATAGTGATATTTTGATCATCAATACACTCGCCGGTGAACGCCGCAATTTCCTGGCCTTCGAGTTCACGCAGACGGAATAACACCACGCTCACATCGCCCTGCGCGCAGGCGCTTAAATCACGTTTTAACGTTTCCTGAACGGTTTCCCAGTCGGCAAACTGCGTCTGATTGAAGCTATTTAAATAGAGCTTAAAGCTTTTAGACTCAACCAGGTTCGCGCTGTTTGCATCAAGCTGCACATGCCCGACTGCGACCTGAGGCAATCCGTTACTGTTTAGCCAGGACAGTTCGTACAAGGTCCAGATATCGCCACCACTAAATGGCAGGTTATCAGCCTGTAAGCCAAGCGGATCGCGATTAAGACTACGCGGTACAGGCTGAAGTAAAGATGCCTGGTATTTATCCTGGTAAGCGGTTGGCTTGCCCAGCGTCAGGCCGCTCAGTGCCTGGTGTTTTTCATAAGACATGTGTCACCAATAGAATGCAGGTACAATTGGCCTTTATTGTACCGCAGCCTTGAGGGAGTGAGAAATTGGTGGATAACGACGTACGTCAGGCACTGGAAGATTTTACCAATCGCTTTTGTCATGCATGGCGTGAGCAGATGGGTGGGTGGCCCGCGAGCGAAGAATTATATGGTGTGCCGTCGCCGTGTATCGTGACAACTACGGGTGACGATGTGCGTTGGCAGCCGCAGCCTTTTGCACCGGAAAACGATCTTAGCGCGGTAGAACGAGCAATGGACATTGCATTACAGCCTGCGGTGCATCAGTTCTACACCACGCAATTTGCTGGCGACATGCCTGCACTTTTAGGCAGCCAGTCCTTAACTTTGTTACAGGCCTGGAGCGAAGATGATTTCCAGCGTGTTCTGGAAAACCTGATTGGCCATCTGGTCACGCAAAAAAGACTGAAACTTTCACCAACGCTATTCCTTGCGACCACACCCGATGAAATGGAAGTGGTGTCGCTGTGCAATTTAAGCGGTGAAGTGGTGCTGGAGAAAATTGGCACTAAGCAGCGCAAAATACTCGCCCCATCGCTGATTTCTTTCCTTAACGACCTTGAGCCACAGGTTATTTAAGCGTGGATCGCTGATGGGCTTGTGAGAGATCTCTTACACAAGTTGTAAGAGATCTCTAACTTTACATGCAGACTTTTGTGAATGATAAATGGGAAAATCTTTATTTATCATTATATTGTGATTATTTCGGTCTACTTTTGAATGAAGGTTATCGTAAGCTTCAGTTGTGAGTGCCTTGCCAGAATGAACGAAATGGTAGATTCTATGTCCGTCGACAGGAAGTCGGGAAGTGAAGGAGATGTCAGGATGATGTCACTTCATTGAAGAAGCGGAACACACTAGGATGGTGTTGCAAGGAAGGCTTCAGGACGAAGCAAGGATCACTCAGGAAGAGTAAGGGACACCTCCAGGATGGAGAAAGAGAGCCGAATTTGGATGTTCGGTGGGTCTGGAAGACCGAAGGATATTGCATCAGGATGATGCCGGAACACCTCAGGATGATGGTAGCAGGAAGCGAGTACGACGGATTGTAGGTCAGGAGACCGCAGGACATAGTTGTCACGGACGAGCAGGGAGCACCAAAAGTAGCCGGATTAGCTGCGAAACGAACCGGGAGCACTGTTTATACAGTGCTCCCTTTTTTTATGCTTTTTTTCGCCCTTAGCAAGAAGTGGTATGATTGCCGGCTTCTTTTGACTGATGCCGGAGGTTTTCATGGAACGCCACGCGCTGGTACGCCAGCATTTACTTATCATTGAACAAGTTTTGCGTGACCATCAACTTTGGCAGGGCTGTGCACCAGAGGCTGAAGCCTTTGAAAGCACGCAACCATTTTGCCTTGATACAATGCAGCCTCACGAATGGTTGCAATGGGTTCTGATTCCCCGAATGCACGCACTTCTTGACGCTCAACACCCTCTGCCTGCTGATTTTGCCCTCGCGCCTTATTACGAAATGGCGCTGGATGCGGCACATGTCGGGCGCGATCCGCTGTTAAAAGCGCTACAAGATCTCGATGCTCTGTTTGCGAGTGACACGAAATAATGCTGGAAATTATTTATCAGGATGAGTGGCTGGTGGCCGTTAACAAGCCGTCAGGTTGGTTGGTTCATCGCAGCTGGCTCGACAGGCACGAAACCGTTTTTGTGATGCAAACCGTACGCGACCAAATCGGCAAGCACGTTTTCACCGTTCATCGCCTCGACAGGCCAACATCCGGCGTATTGCTGATGGCGCTTTCCAGCGAAGTCGCGCATTTATTGTCTCAGCAGTTTGAAAATCACCAGATTCAGAAGCGCTACCACGCTGTGACGCGTGGCTGGCTTGAAGATGATACGGTGCTTGATTACCCGCTCGTTGAAGAGCTGGACAAAATCGCCGATAAAAAAGCGACTCAGGATAAAGAGGCGCAACCTGCGGTAACGCATTATCGAGGGTTGGCGACGGTAGAAATGCCGGTTCCGGTTGGGCGTTACCCAACAGCGCGCTACAGCCTGGTTGAACTCGAACCTAAAACTGGTCGTAAACACCAGTTACGCCGTCATATGTCTCATTTGCGCCACCCGATGATTGGTGACTCAAAACATGGCGATCTGCGTCAAAACCGTGCCGCTGCGGAACATTTTGGCTGCGAGCGCTTAATGCTTCACGCAAGTCAGCTTTCGCTAAATCACCCGGTTACCGGTGAACCGCTGTGTCTTCGGGCAAGCCTTGATGACACCTGGATGCAGATGATGTCACAGTTTGGCTGGAGCGGATTACTGAGTGATATCGAAAAGGTTGAGTTTGTTGCAAGCAACGGCCAGGATGAATAATACAGCCGTAACGCAAGGAGTTAACTGATGGCCGAAGTGGGAATTTTTGTAGGCACGATGTATGGAAACTCGCTATTGGTGGCAGAAGAAGCCGAAGCGATTTTAAAAAAGAAAGGTCATAAAGCCACTGTATTTGAAGATCCTGAGCTTGCCGACTGGCAAAAATATAGCGATCAATATGTGCTGGTTGTGACATCAACCACCGGCCAGGGCGATTTGCCAGACAGTATTGTTCCTCTGTTTCAGGCCCTCAAAGACAAAATCGGTTACCAGCCTGAATTGCATTACGGTTTGATTGCATTAGGTGACAGCAACTACGAGCATTTTTGTGGTGGCGGGAAGCAGTTTGATTCCTTACTGCAAGAGCAGGGCGCTAAACGTGTGGGCACAGTTTTAGCCATTGATGCTAACGATCATCCCGAACCTGAATCGGTCTCTAACCCTTGGGTTGAGCAGTGGGCTGGATTGTTAAAGTAACAATATGAATCCAGGGCGGGTGACGTCACACTTACCTGCCCTCCGAATAAAATTTGCACTCCGCTTCACCTCAAGCTTAATCCCTTTGTTTTATCCGTGACCCGTCCTAAATAGCGTTGACACATTTAACTCGTACTATGAGGAAAATGTGATGAACCAGTACGTTAAACGCACGCAACGCGATTACCCTCTATCCTTTAAATTGGCCGTTGTCGAACAAGTCG
>NZ_LR722671.1 GCF_902500225.1 Buttiauxella massiliensis
GGTCAGGGAGTCGGTAGAAATCTACAATACCCGGCGTCCGCATCTGTCGTTAAAATACAAAACGCCCGATGAAGTTCATCAGGCATTTTAAGGCTGAAAAGTGTCAACCTATATCAGGACTAGTCATATTTTTGCCGCTTACTCACTCAAGCAACATGGGTGTGCTATTGTAATCATAACTATTCTCATTTACACTTTGCGCGTAATTTGAACGGGAGTGCTTATGTACGTTTGTTTGTGTAATGGTGTAAGTGATAAAAAAATTCGGCAGGCAGTGCGCCAGTTTCATCCACAATCTTTCCAGCAGCTTCGCAAGTTTGTGCCAGTGGGAAACCAATGTGGCAAATGCATTCGCGCAGCACGAGAAATCATGCAAGAAGAGCTATTGCAGATCCCAGAATTTAAAGAGATTGCCTAAGACGGTCACTTTTTTTTGACTTACTCCGTGCTACATCTACGCTTCATGTAGTGGAAGCGGAGGGAGTAAAAAATGAAAGGTGATACTAAGATAATAAATTATCTCAATAAATTATTGGGAAACGAGCTTGTCGCGATTAATCAGTATTTTCTCCATGCGAGAATGTTCAAAAACTGGGGCCTGATGCGCCTCAACGAAGTTGAGTACCACGAATCCATTGATGAAATGAAACATGCCGATAAGTACATCGAGCGTATTTTATTTCTCGAAGGCATTCCAAATCTGCAAGATTTAGGCAAGCTCCATATTGGTGAAGATGTTGAAGAAATGCTTCAATCTGACCTTAAATTAGAAATGGAAGGTGCCAAAGATTTGCGTGAAGCCATTGCTTACGCAGATACCATTCATGACTATGTCAGTCGAGACATGCTGATCCAAATTCTTGCAGAGGAAGAGCATCATATCGATTGGTTGGAAACTGAATTAGATCTCATCTCTAAAATTGGTTTGCAGAATTATATTCAGTCGCAAATCAAAGAAGGAAATTGAGTTCTTTAAACAGTGGGAAGGAGGAGTATATCCATCCTGCTGAACCACCCGCTATCGTAAGGTATGGGCCAAAGGGTAGCGGAGTGGTAGTCAGTGACATTCTGTTCTTTCTTAGTAACTTTTTTATTAACACTGAAAACAGGCCCAATGATGAGGCTGTGAACAATATCCACCCCAAACTCTGCCATCCATGCCATGCTCCTAAGGCAGCCAAAAGCTTCATATCGCCGTAGCCGATGCCTTCACAGTTTCTCCAATAAAAATAAATCCAGTACAACCCCCACAAACTGACATACCCGCAAATAGCGCCAAGTACTGATGTTACTAAATTCTCGGGTATAAAAAACAGCTGATACAGTAACCCAGACCATAACAAAGAGTAGGTCAGATTATCCGGGAGCAACATGCATCGATAATCTATCCAGGCTAGCCGTAGCAAAAGCCCAATATAGAGTGCGAGAAAGGGCAGTTCGAATAGGGTAGGGGATGTAAACATACGCATTGATGACTCTGCAGTGAGATGATTTACAACACTAAATTAATATCAATGTGAAAACAAAATGAAGATTATTCAGGTGCGAGCAGCCCCCCAGGGAAGATTCTATGGCTAGTCATTTTTACCTCTAGAGTTGAAGGTGTGCCGTACCCTTGCATAAAAAATTGTTTAATTCGTATCCATGGCTTGATTCAGGGGCAGATTTACGTATAATGCGCGGGCCTGTCTTAATCGACGGCTGGCTCAATACGAGCCTGGCAGTGAAGTTACTGTCGACAATGTTCCCAATTGGGGAACTATGTATGAACGATTACACTCCCCCATCAATCGTAATGGGTGTGAGTAGTGATTTTTTTCGTCTATAAAATAATTGGAGCTATGGTCTCATGCAGAGCCAAAGAATCCGTATCCGTCTTAAAGCGTTTGATCATCGTCTGATTGATCAATCAACTGCGGAAATCGTCGAGACTGCTAAGCGCACTGGTGCGCAAGTACGTGGTCCGATCCCGCTGCCGACCCGCAAAGAGCGCTTTACCGTTCTGATCTCTCCGCACGTCAACAAAGACGCGCGTGATCAGTACGAAATTCGCACTCACAAGCGTCTGGTTGACATCGTTGAGCCAACTGAGAAAACCGTTGATGCTCTGATGCGTCTGGATCTGGCTGCTGGTGTTGACGTGCAGATCAGCCTGGGTTAATCAGGTCATTGACGATTGAGAGGTTGAAACAATGATTGGTTTAGTCGGTAAAAAATTGGGTATGACCCGTATCTTCACTGAAGACGGCGTTTCTATCCCAGTAACCGTGATCGAAGTAGAAGCAAACCGTGTTACTCAGGTCAAAGATCTGGCTAACGACGGCTACCGTGCTGTTCAAGTTACCACTGGCGCTAAAAAAGCTAGCCGTGTAACTAAGCCGGAAGCTGGTCACTTCGCTAAAGCTGGCGTAGAAGCTGGCCGTGGCCTTTGGGAATTCCGTCTTGCAGAAGGCGAAGAGTTCACTGTAGGTCAAGACGTTAGCGTTGAGCTGTTTGCTGAAGTTAAAAAAGTTGACGTAACTGGCACCTCTAAAGGTAAAGGTTTCGCAGGTACCGTTAAGCGCTGGAACTTCCGTACCCAGGATGCTACACACGGTAACTCCTTGTCTCACCGCGTTCCGGGTTCTATCGGTCAGAACCAGACTCCGGGCAAAGTGTTCAAAGGCAAGAAAATGGCAGGCCAACTGGGCAACGAACGTGTAACTGTTCAGAGCCTGGATGTAGTACGCGTTGACGCTGAGCGCAACCTGCTGCTGGTTAAGGGTGCAGTTCCGGGTGCAACCGGTAGCGACCTTATTGTTAAACCAGCTGTGAAGGCGTGAGGAGATAGCAATGGAATTAGTATTGAAAGACGCGCAAAGCGCGCTGACTGTTTCCGAAACTACCTTCGGTCGTGATTTCAACGAAGCGCTGGTACACCAGGTTGTAGTTGCTTATGCAGCTGGTGCCCGTCAAGGTACTCGTGCTCAGAAGACCCGTGCTGAAGTAACTGGTTCCGGCAAAAAGCCGTGGCGCCAGAAAGGTACCGGCCGTGCGCGTTCAGGTTCTATCAAGAGCCCGATCTGGCGTTCCGGTGGCGTAACCTTCGCTGCTCGCCCGCAGGACCACAGTCAAAAAGTTAACAAAAAGATGTACCGCGGAGCGCTGAAAAGCATTCTGTCCGAACTGGTACGTCAGGATCGTCTGATCGTTGTCGAACAGTTCTCTGTTGAAGCGCCTAAAACTAAGCTGCTTGCTCAGAAACTGAAAGACATGGCCCTGGAAGATGTGCTGATCGTAACTGGCGAACTGGATGAGAATCTGTTCCTGGCTGCGCGTAACCTGCATAAGGTTGACGTGCGCGACGCAGCAACAATCGATCCAGTTAGCCTGATCGCCTTCGACAAAGTCGTTATGACTGCTGATGCAGTTAAGCAAGTTGAGGAGATGCTGGCATGATCCGTGAAGAACGTCTGCTGAAAGTACTGCGCGCGCCGCACGTATCTGAAAAAGCATCTATGGCGATGGAAAAAACTAATACCATCGTTCTCAAAGTTGCAAAAGACGCGACCAAAGCAGAGATCGTTGCTGCTGTTGAGAAACTGTTCGAAGTTGAAGTTAAAGGCGTTAATACCTTGCTTGTTAAAGGTAAAACTAAGCGTCATGGACAGCGTATCGGTCGTCGTAGCGACTGGAAAAAAGCTTACGTCACCCTGAAGGAAGGCCAGAATCTGGACTTCGTCGGCGGCGCTGAGTAAGTCGGAGGAGAAAAACAATGGCAGTTGTTAAATGTAAACCGACATCTCCGGGTCGTCGCCACGTAGTTAAAGTGGTCAACCCTGAGCTGCATAAGGGCAAACCATTTGCTCCGCTGGTTGAAAAAAACAGCAAATCCGGTGGCCGCAATAACAATGGTCGTATCACTACTCGTCACATCGGTGGTGGTCACAAGCAGGCTTATCGTATTGTTGACTTTAAACGCAACAAAGACGGTATCCCGGCAGTTGTTGAACGTCTTGAGTACGATCCGAACCGTTCTGCGAATATCGCACTGGTTCTGTACAAAGATGGCGAACGCCGTTACATCCTGGCCCCTAAAGGCCTGAAAGCTGGCGACCAGATTCAATCTGGCGTTGATGCTGCAATCAAAGCAGGTAACACCCTGCCGATGCGCAATATCCCGGTTGGTTCTACCGTTCATAACGTAGAAATGAAACCAGGTAAAGGCGGTCAGCTTGCACGTTCTGCTGGTACCTATGTGCAGATCGTTGCACGTGATGGTGCTTACGTTACTCTGCGTCTGCGTTCTGGTGAAATGCGTAAAGTCGAAGCTGACTGCCGTGCAACCATGGGCGAAGTCGGTAACTCTGAGCATATGCTCCGCGTTCTGGGTAAAGCAGGTGCTGCTCGCTGGCGTGGTGTTCGTCCTACCGTTCGCGGTACTGCGATGAACCCAGTCGACCACCCACACGGTGGTGGTGAAGGTCGTAACTTTGGTAAGCACCCGGTAACTCCGTGGGGCGTTCAGACCAAAGGTAAGAAGACCCGCAGCAACAAGCGTACTGATAAATTCATCGTACGTCGCCGTAGCAAATAATTTTAGAGGATAAGCCATGCCACGTTCTCTCAAGAAAGGTCCTTTTATTGACCTGCACTTGCTGAAGAAGGTAGAGAAAGCGGTGGAAAGCGGTGACAAGAAGCCCCTGCGCACTTGGTCCCGTCGTTCAACGATCTTTCCTAACATGATCGGTTTGACCATCGCTGTCCATAATGGTCGTCAGCATGTTCCGGTATTTGTTTCCGACGAGATGGTCGGTCACAAACTGGGTGAATTTGCACCGACACGTACTTATCGCGGCCATGCTGCTGATAAAAAAGCCAAGAAGAAATAAGTAGGAGGAAGAGATGGAAACTTTAGCTCAACATCGCCACGCTCGTTCTTCTGCTCAAAAGGTTCGCCTTGTTGCAGACCTTATTCGCGGTAAGAAAGTGTCGCAGGCACTGGAAATTTTGACCTTCACCAACAAGAAAGCTGCGGTATTGGTCAAGAAAGTTCTGGAATCTGCCATTGCTAACGCTGAACACAACGATGGCGCTGACATTGACGATCTGAAAGTCGCGAAAATCTTCGTAGACGCAGGCCCAAGCATGAAGCGCATTATGCCGCGTGCAAAAGGTCGTGCAGATCGCATCCTGAAGCGCACCAGCCACATTACTGTGGTTGTGTCCGATCGCTGAGACTCTGGAGACTAGCAATGGGTCAGAAAGTACATCCTAATGGTATTCGCCTGGGTATTGTAAAACCTTGGAACTCTACTTGGTTTGCGAACACCAAAGAATTCGCTGACAACCTGGACAGCGATTTTAAAGTTCGTCAGTACCTGACTAAGGAACTGGCGAAGGCGTCTGTATCTCGTATCGTTATCGAGCGTCCAGCTAAGAGCATCCGTGTGACTATTCACACTGCTCGCCCTGGCATCGTAATCGGTAAGAAAGGCGAAGACGTAGAAAAACTGCGCAAGGTCGTAGCGGATATCGCTGGCGTTCCTGCACAGATCAATATCGCCGAAGTTCGTAAGCCTGAACTGGACGCAAAATTGGTTGCTGATAGCATCACTTCACAGCTGGAACGTCGTGTTATGTTCCGTCGTGCTATGAAGCGTGCTGTACAGAATGCCATGCGTCTGGGCGCTAAAGGTATCAAAGTTGAAGTTAGCGGCCGTCTGGGCGGCGCCGAGATCGCACGTACCGAATGGTATCGTGAAGGTCGCGTGCCGTTGCACACTCTGCGTGCTGACATTGACTACAACACCTCTGAAGCGCACACCACTTATGGTGTAATTGGCGTTAAAGTGTGGATCTTCAAAGGTGAGATCCTGGGTGGGATGGCTGCTGTTGAACAACCGGAAAAACCGGCTGCTCAACCTAAAAAGCAGCAGCGTAAAGGCCGTAAGTAAGGAGAGTCGCTGTGTTACAACCAAAGCGTACAAAATTCCGTAAAGTGCACAAAGGCCGCAACCGTGGTCTGGCTGCTGGTACGGATGTTAGCTTCGGCACTTTCGGTCTGAAAGCTGTTGGCCGTGGTCGTCTGACTGCACGTCAGATCGAAGCAGCACGTCGTGCAATGACCCGTGCAGTTAAGCGTCAGGGTAAGATCTGGATCCGTGTATTCCCGGACAAACCGATCACCGAAAAGCCGCTTGAAGTGCGTATGGGTAAAGGTAAAGGCAACGTAGAGTATTGGGTTGCCTTGATTCAGCCTGGTAAAGTCCTGTATGAAATGGACGGCGTACCAGAAGAGCTGGCCCGTGAAGCATTCAAGCTGGCAGCAGCGAAACTGCCGATTAAAACCACCTTTGTAACTAAGACGGTGATGTAATGAAAGCAAAAGAGCTGCGTGAAAAGAGTGTTGAAGAGCTGAACACCGAGCTGCTGAATTTGCTGCGTGAGCAGTTCAATCTGCGTATGCAAGCAGCAAGTGGCCAGCTGCAACAGACTCACCTGCTGAAGCAAGTGCGTCGTGATGTTGCACGTGTTAAGACTTTATTGACTCAGAAGGCGGGTGCGTAATGACCGATAAAATCCGTACTCTGCAAGGTCGCGTTGTTAGTGACAAAATGGAGAAATCCATTGTTGTTGCTATCGAACGTGTGGTGAAACACCCGATTTACGGTAAATTCATCAAACGTACGACCAAACTGCACGTACATGACGAGAACAATGAATGTGGTATCGGTGACGTGGTTGAAATCCGCGAATGCCGTCCACTGTCTAAGACTAAGTCTTGGACGCTTGTTCGCGTTGTAGATAAAGCTGTTCTGTAATACAGTGAGCTTTGTCTAACGAATAAACGGCTCAGTAAATGAGCCGTTTATTTTTTCTACCCATATTCAGGAACCGGTGTTATAATGCCGCGCCCTCGTTTATGGGGCTTTTTAACGACCTAATTATGGGTCCCGAAGTAGTAGTTGACATTAGCGGAGCACTGAAATGATCCAAGAACAGACTATGCTGACCGTAGCCGACAACTCCGGCGCGCGTCGCGTAATGTGTATCAAGGTTCTGGGTGGCTCGCACCGTCGCTACGCAGGCGTCGGCGACATCATCAAAATTACCATCAAGGAAGCAATTCCTCGTGGTAAGGTGAAGAAAGGCGATGTCCTGAAAGCGGTAGTGGTGCGCACCAGGAAGGGTGTTCGTCGCCCGGACGGTTCTGTCATTCGCTTCGATGGTAATGCATGCGTTATTTTAAATAATAACAGCGAGCAACCAATCGGCACGCGTATTTTTGGGCCGGTAACTCGTGAACTGCGTAATGAAAAGTTCATGAAAATTATCTCTCTGGCACCAGAAGTACTCTAAGGAGCGAATCATGGCAGCTAAAATCCGTCGTGATGACGAAGTTATCGTGTTAACCGGTAAAGATAAAGGTAAGCGCGGTAAAGTTAAGAATGTCTTGTCTTCCGGCAAGCTAATTGTTGAAGGTATCAACCTGGTTAAGAAACATCAGAAGCCGGTTCCGGCCCTGAACCAACCAGGTGGCATCGTTGAAAAAGAAGCTGCTATTCAAGTTTCTAACGTTGCACTCTTCAATGCGGCAACCGGCAAGGCTGACCGTGTAGGCTTTAGATTCGAAGAGGGCAAAAAAGTCCGTTTCTTCAAATCTAACAGCGAAACTATCAAGTAATTTGGAGTAGTACGATGGCGAAACTGCATGATTACTACAAAGACGAAGTAGTTACAAAACTCATGACTGAGTTTAACTACAATTCTGTCATGCAAGTCCCTCGGGTCGAGAAGATCACCCTGAACATGGGTGTGGGTGAAGCGATCGCTGACAAGAAACTGCTGGATAATGCAGCAGCTGACTTGACAGCAATCTCCGGTCAAAAACCGTTGATCACCAAAGCACGCAAATCAGTTGCAGGCTTCAAAATCCGTCAGGGCTATCCGATCGGCTGTAAAGTAACTCTGCGTGGCGAACGCATGTGGGAGTTTCTTGAGCGCCTGATCACCATTGCTGTACCACGTATCCGTGACTTCCGTGGCTTGTCCGCTAAGTCATTCGATGGCCGTGGTAACTACAGCATGGGTGTCCGTGAGCAGATCATCTTCCCAGAAATCGACTATGACAAAGTCGATCGCGTTCGTGGTTTGGATATTACCATTACCACTACTGCGAAATCTGATGATGAAGGCCGTGCTCTGCTGGCAGCCTTTAACTTCCCATTCCGTAAGTAAGGTAGGGTTACTAATGGCTAAGCAATCGATGAAAGCACGCGAAGTCGTTCGCGTGAAACTGGCCGACAAATACCGCGCTAAACGCGAGGAATTGAAAGCTATCATCTCTGGTGTGAACTCATCCGACGAAGAACGTTGGGATGCTGTTCTTAAGCTGCAGTCTCTGCCGCGTGATTCCAGCCCGTCCCGTCAGCGTAACCGCTGCCGCCAAACTGGTCGTCCGCATGGTTATGTGGGCAAATTCGGGTTGAGCCGTATCAAGCTTCGTGAAGCCGCTATGCGCGGTGAAGTACCTGGCTTGAAGAAGGCTAGCTGGTAATATCCAATTGAATCACGGGAGTAAAGACAGATGAGCATGCAAGATCCAATTGCGGATATGCTGACCCGTATCCGTAACGGTCAAGCCGCGAATAAAGTTGCGGTCACCATGCCTTCCTCCAAGCTGAAATTGGCAATTGCCAACGTGCTGAAAGAAGAAGGCTATATTGAAGATTTTAAAATCGAAGGCGACATCAAGCCTGAACTGGAACTGACTCTTAAGTATTTCCAGGGCAAGGCTGTGGTAGAGAGCATTCAGCGAGTCAGCCGCCCAGGTCTGCGCATCTATAAGAAAAAAGATGAGCTGCCTAAAGTTATGGCCGGTATGGGTATTGCTGTCGTTTCTACCTCTAAAGGTGTTATGACTGATCGTGCAGCGCGCCAAGCTGGTCTTGGTGGCGAAATTATCTGCTACGTAGCCTAATTGGAGGAATAAAATGTCTCGTGTTGCTAAAGCACCGGTCGTTATTCCTGCTGGCGTAGAGGTAAAACTCAACGGTCAGGTTATTTCGATCAAAGGTAAGAACGGCGAGCTGACTCGTACAATCAACGATGCTGTTGAAGTTAAACACGCTGATAATGCACTGACTTTCGCTCCGCGCGAAGGTTTTGCTAACGCGTGGGCCCAAGCGGGTACCACTCGTGCGCTGTTAAATGCAATGGTTATCGGTGTTACCGAAGGCTTCACTAAGAAGCTGCAGCTGGTTGGTGTAGGTTATCGTGCAGCAGTTAAAGGCAATGCGGTGAGTTTGGCCCTGGGCTTCTCTCATCCTGTTGAACATGCTCTGCCAGCGGGAATCACTGCTGAATGTCCAACTCAAACTGAAATCGTGCTGAAAGGCGCTGATAAGCAGATGATTGGACAAGTGGCTGCTGATCTGCGCGCCTACCGTCGTCCTGAGCCTTATAAAGGCAAGGGTGTTCGTTACGCCGACGAAGTCGTGCGTACCAAAGAGGCTAAGAAGAAGTAAGGTAACACTATGGATAAGAAATCTGCTCGTATCCGTCGTGCGACCCGCGCACGTCACAAGCTCAAAGAACTGGGTGCGACTCGTCTGGTGATTCACCGCACGCCTCGTCATATTTATGCACAGGTTATCGCACCAAACGGTTCAGAAGTCCTGGTAGCTGCATCTACTGTAGAGAAAGCTATCGCTGAGCAACTGAAGTACACTGGAAATAAAGACGCCGCTACAGCTGTGGGTAAAGCTGTTGCAGAGCGCGCACTGGAAAAAGGTATTACGAAAGTATCCTTTGACCGTGCTGGTTTCCAATATCATGGTCGTGTCCAGGCACTGGCAGATGCTGCCCGTGATGCTGGCCTTCAGTTCTAAGGTAGAGGTGTAAGATGGCTCACATCGAAAAACAAGCTGGCGAACTGCAGGAAAAGCTGATCGCGGTAAATCGCGTATCTAAAACCGTTAAAGGTGGTCGTATTTTCTCCTTCACTGCACTGACAGTGGTTGGCGATGGTAACGGTCGCATTGGTTTTGGTTACGGAAAAGCGCGTGAAGTTCCAGCAGCTATCCAGAAAGCGATGGAAAAAGCCCGTCGCAACATGATTAACGTCGCGCTGAACCACGGCACCCTGCAGCACCCTGTTAAAGGTGTGCACACAGGATCTCGTGTGTTCATGCAGCCGGCTTCCCAGGGTACCGGTATTATTGCCGGTGGTGCAATGCGCGCCGTTCTGGAAGTCGCTGGAGTTCATAACGTTTTGGCTAAAGCATATGGTTCCACCAACCCGATTAACGTGGTTCGTGCAACTATTGATGGCCTGGCGAATATGAAGTCTCCGGAAATGGTCGCTGCCAAGCGTGGTAAATCCGTTGAAGAAATTCTGGGGTAATTGACCATGGCAAAGACTATTAAAATTACACAAACCCGCAGTGCGATCGGTCGTTTGCCGAAACACAAGGCAACGCTGCTTGGCCTGGGTCTGCGTCGTATTGGCCACACCGTAGAGCGCGAGGATACTCCTGCTGTACGTGGTATGGTCAACGCGGTTTCCTACATGGTTAAAGTTGAGGAGTAAGAGATGCGTTTAAATACTCTGTCTCCGGCCGAAGGGTCTAAGCACGCTTCAAAGCGTCTGGGTCGTGGTATCGGTTCTGGTCTCGGCAAAACCGGCGGTCGTGGTCACAAAGGTCAGAACTCTCGTTCTGGCGGTGGCGTTCGTCGTGGGTTCGAAGGTGGTCAGATGCCGTTGTACCGTCGTCTGCCGAAATTCGGTTTCACCTCTCGCAAAGCAATGATCACTGGTGAGATTCGTCTCTCCGATCTGGCGAAAGTTGAAGGCGACGTAGTTGACCTGAACACGCTGAAAGCAGCAAACATTATCGGTATCCAGATAGAGTTCGCGAAAGTGATTCTGTCTGGCGAGGTTTCTCGTCCGGTAACTGTTCGCGGCCTGCGTGTCACTAAAGGCGCTCGTGCTGCTATCGAAGCTGCTGGCGGTAAAATCGAGGAATAAGTAGCAGATGGCAAAGCAACCGGGATTAGATTTTCAAAGTGCTAAAGGCGGGTTTGGCGAGCTGAAACGCAGACTGATGTTTGTTATCGGTGCGCTGATTGTGTTCCGTATTGGCTCTTTTATTCCGATCCCTGGTATTGATGCCGCTGTACTTGCCAAACTGCTTGAGCAACAGCGAGGCACTATCATTGAAATGTTTAACATGTTCTCTGGTGGTGCTCTCAGCCGTGCTTCTATCTTTGCATTGGGTATCATGCCGTATATTTCGGCATCGATTATTATCCAGCTGCTAACGGTGGTTCATCCAGCGTTAGCAGAGTTGAAGAAAGAAGGGGAGTCTGGTCGTCGTAAGATCAGCCAGTACACCCGTTATGGCACTCTGGTGCTGGCAATATTCCAGTCAATCGGTATTGCTACCGGTTTACCGAATATGCCTGGTATGCAAGGCTTGGTGTTAAACCCAGGCTTTGCATTCTACTTCACAGCTGTTGTGAGCCTTGTCACGGGGACTATGTTCCTTATGTGGCTTGGTGAACAGATTACTGAGCGTGGTATCGGAAACGGTATTTCAATCATAATCTTCGCTGGTATTGTTGCGGGTTTGCCGCCGGCCGTTGGCCATACTATCGAACAAGCAAGGCAAGGCGACCTGCACTTCCTTCTGTTGCTGTTGGTTGCAGTACTAGTATTCGCAGTGACCTTCTTCGTTGTTTTTGTTGAACGTGGTCAACGCCGCATTGTGGTAAACTACGCAAAACGTCAACAGGGTCGTCGTGTCTATGCTGCGCAGAGCACGCATTTACCGCTGAAAGTGAATATGGCTGGTGTTATTCCAGCAATTTTTGCTTCCAGTATTATTCTGTTCCCTGCAACGATTGCATCGTGGTTTGGGGGCGGTACCGGTTGGAACTGGCTGACTACAATTTCGCTGTATTTGCAGCCTGGGCAACCGCTTTATGTGTTACTCTATGCGTCTGCAATCATCTTCTTCTGTTTCTTCTACACAGCGTTGGTTTTCAACCCACGTGAAACAGCAGATAACCTGAAGAAGTCCGGTGCATTTGTACCAGGAATTCGTCCGGGAGAACAAACGGCGAAGTATATTGATAAAGTGATGACCCGCCTGACCTTGGTTGGTGCGTTGTACATTACCTTTATCTGCCTAATCCCGGAGTTCATGCGTGATGCAATGAAAGTGCCTTTCTACTTCGGTGGAACCTCGCTGCTCATTGTTGTCGTGGTTATCATGGACTTTATGGCTCAAGTGCAAACTCTGATGATGTCTAGTCAGTACGAGTCTGCATTGAAGAAAGCGAATCTGAAAGGCTACGGCCGTTAATAGTCGCTTGAGAAGTTACGGAGAGTAAAAATGAAAGTTCGTGCTTCCGTCAAGAAATTATGTCGTAACTGCAAAATCGTTAAGCGTGACGGTGTTATTCGCGTGATTTGCAGCGCCGAACCGAAGCATAAACAGCGTCAAGGCTGATTATCTCGTATATTTTTCTTGCAAAGTTGGGTTGAGCTGGCTAGATTAGCCAGCCAATCTTTTGTATGTCTATGCGTTTCCATTTGAGTATCCTGAAAACGGGCTTTTCGGTATGGGACGCATAATCTAAATAGTAGGAGTGCATAGTGGCCCGTATAGCAGGCATTAACATTCCTGATCAAAAACATACCGTGATCGCTTTAACTTCGATCTACGGTGTAGGCAAGACTCGTTCAAAGGCCATTTGTGCTGCGGCGGGTATCGCTGAAGATGTTAAGATCAGAGAGCTGTCTGAAGAACAAATCGACACGCTGCGTGACGAAGTTGCCAAATTTGTCGTTGAAGGTGATCTGCGCCGTGAAGTGAGTATGAGCATCAAGCGTCTGATGGACCTTGGTTGCTATCGCGGTTTGCGTCATCGTCGTGGTCTGCCAGTACGCGGTCAGCGTACGAAGACCAACGCACGTACCCGTAAGGGTCCGCGCAAACCGATCAAGAAATAATCGGGGTGATTGAATAATGGCAAAGGCACCAGTTCGTGCACGTAAGCGTGTAAGAAAACAAGTCTCTGACGGCGTGGCTCATGTCCATGCTTCTTTCAACAACACAATCGTTACTATTACTGATCGTCAGGGTAATGCATTGGGTTGGGCAACTGCCGGTGGTTCCGGTTTCCGTGGCTCTCGCAAGTCCACTCCGTTCGCAGCTCAGGTTGCAGCAGAGCGTTGCGCAGAAGCTGTGAAAGAATACGGTATCAAGAACCTTGAAGTTATGGTTAAGGGACCGGGTCCAGGCCGCGAATCTACTATTCGTGCTCTGAACGCCGCTGGTTTCCGCATCACTAATATTACTGATGTGACTCCGATCCCTCACAACGGTTGTCGTCCGCCGAAAAAACGTCGCGTATAACGCTCGTTTTTAGGAATGTTGGAGAAAGAAAATGGCAAGATATTTGGGTCCTAAGCTCAAGCTGAGCCGTCGCGAGGGCACAGACCTGTTCCTGAAGTCTGGTGTTCGCGCGATCGATACCAAGTGTAAAATTGAACAAGCTCCTGGCCAGCACGGTGCGCGTAAACCGCGTCTGTCTGACTATGGTGTGCAGTTGCGTGAAAAGCAAAAAGTTCGCCGCATGTTCGGTGTTCTGGAGCGTCAGTTCCGTAACTACTATAAAGAAGCAGCACGTCTGAAAGGCAACACCGGTGAAAACCTGTTGGCTCTGCTTGAAGGTCGTCTGGACAACGTTGTTTACCGTATGGGCTTTGGCGCTACTCGTGCAGAATCACGTCAGTTAGTTAGCCACAAAGCAGTTATGGTAAATGGTCGCGTTGTTAACATCGCTTCTTATCAGGTAACTCCGAATGACGTAGTTAGCATCCGTGAGAAAGCCAAAAAGCAATCTCGCGTGAAGGCCGCTCTGGAGCTGGCTGAACAGCGTGAAAAGCCAACCTGGCTGGAAGTTGATGCTGCTAAGATGGAAGGTGTGTTCAAGCGTAAGCCTGAGCGTACTGATCTGTCTGCGGACATTAACGAACACCTGATCGTCGAGCTTTACTCCAAGTAAAGCTTAGTACCAAAGAGAGGACACAATGCAGGGTTCTGTGACAGAGTTTCTAAAACCGCGCCTGGTAGATATCGAGCAAGTGAGTTCGACGCACGCCAAGGTGACCCTTGAGCCTTTAGAGCGTGGCTTTGGCCATACTCTTGGTAATGCACTGCGCCGTATTCTGCTCTCATCGATGCCGGGTTGCGCGGTGACAGAGGTTGAGATTGATGGTGTACTACACGAGTACAGCACCAAAGAAGGCGTTCAGGAGGATATCCTGGAAATCCTGCTCAACCTGAAAGGGCTGGCGGTGAGAGTTCAAGGTAAAGATGATGTTATTCTTACTCTGAATAAGTCTGGCATTGGCCCTGTGACTGCAGCCGATATCACCCATGATGGTGATGTCGAAATCGTCAAGCCGCAACATGTGATCTGCCACCTGACTGATGAGAACGCATCTATTAGTATGCGTATCAAAGTTCAGCGCGGTCGCGGTTATGTGCCGGCCTCTGCCCGAATTCATTCGGAAGAAGATGAGCGCCCAATTGGTCGTCTGCTGGTCGACGCCTGCTACAGCCCTGTAGAGCGAATTGCCTACAATGTTGAAGCTGCGCGTGTAGAACAGCGTACTGACTTGGATAAGCTGGTCATCGAAATGGAAACCAACGGTACAATCGATCCTGAAGAGGCGATTCGTCGTGCGGCAACCATTCTGGCTGAACAACTTGAAGCTTTCGTTGACTTACGTGATGTTCGTCAACCAGAAGTTAAAGAAGAGAAACCAGAGTTCGATCCGATCCTGCTGCGCCCTGTTGACGATCTGGAATTGACTGTCCGCTCTGCTAACTGCCTTAAGGCAGAAGCTATCCACTATATCGGTGATCTGGTACAGCGTACCGAAGTTGAGCTGCTCAAAACGCCTAACTTGGGTAAAAAATCTCTTACCGAGATTAAAGACGTGCTGGCTTCCCGTGGTTTGTCTCTGGGCATGCGCCTGGAAAACTGGCCACCGGCAAGCATCGCTGACGAGTAACCGGATCACAGGTTAAGGTTTTACTGAGAAGGATAAGGTCATGCGCCATCGTAAGAGTGGTCGTCAACTGAACCGCAACAGCAGCCATCGCCAGGCTATGTTCCGCAATATGGCAGGTTCACTGGTTCGTCATGAGATCATCAAGACGACTCTGCCTAAAGCGAAAGAGCTGCGTCGCGTAGTTGAGCCGCTGATTACTCTTGCCAAGACTGATAGCGTTGCTAATCGTCGTCTGGCATTCGCCCGCACTCGTGATAACGAGATCGTGGCAAAACTGTTTAATGAATTGGGTCCGCGTTTTGCAGCCCGTACTGGTGGTTACACTCGCATTCTTAAGTGTGGCTTCCGTGCAGGTGACAATGCTCCGATGGCTTACATCGAGCTGGTTGATCGCGCCGAGTCTCAAACAGAAGCTGCTGCAGAGTAATCTGTAGTAACGTGAAAAAACCGGGCTTGCCCGGTTTTTTTATATCTGAAATTCGCCCTCCCGTGTTTTAAAGCATATCTTTGTTACATCTCTAGTTATTGCAGAGTAGATTATGTGGTTACTTGATCAATGGGCAGAACGTCATATTCTTGATGCACAACGCAATGGTGAGTTTGATTCACTACCTGGGTCAGGGAAGCCTCTCGAACTTGATGATGATTCACATATCCCACTGGAATTGCGAGCGGCTTGGCGTCTGTTGATAAATTCCGGTTGTTTACCTCCTGAGCTTCAACATCGTAAGGACGCTATTGAGCTTAATGATTTGCTCAAATCGATAGGTCATAGCCATCCTGAATACACAGCTATCAGAAAGAAATTGCTATTACTTGAGCTCAAACTTCAGAATGCAGGAATGAGTACTGATTTCCTTCATGGAGAGTATGCTGATAGATTGCTTCATAAAATTGATGAGGAATGATCATGTTTCGTATTGGAGAGTTGGCCAAACTCGCAGATGTGACACCCGATACCATCCGTTATTATGAAAAGCAGCAAATGATGGATCATGAAGTCAGAACTGAAGGAGGGTTTCGGCTTTATAGTGAAAGTGATTTGCAGCGCCTGAAGTTCATTCGTTATGCAAAGCAGTTAGGCTTCACGCTGGAAACTATCCGTGAGCTACTGTCGATCCGAATCGATCCTGAGCATCACACCTGCCAGGAATCGAAGAGCATTGTGCAATCGAGATTGACAGAAGTTGAGTCCAAAATTAAAGAACTTCAGCATATGCAGCGCTCGTTACAGAGATTAAATGATGCATGTTGTGGTACTGCCCACAGCAGCGCATATTGTTCGATCCTTGAAGCGTTGGAGCAGGGGGCTAGCCAGCGAAAAGATTAAATTGTGATTTTTCAGATAAAGGCATAAAATCGCGCCGTTATTTTAATCAATTTGGAGTTTGTATGAGCAAGTATCAGCATAAGAGAGGGATCATCAAAGATAATGCCATTGAGGCATTGCTACATGACCCACTATTTCGTCAAAGAGTTCAGCAGAATAAAAAAGGGAAAGGGAGTTACCAACGTAATACTAAACATGGCAAACGAGGTAACTGGGAGGCCAGTGGCAAACAAGCAAATCGCTTTTTTACCACTGGCCTTCCTTTTTTCACTAGCGCATTTAGATTCGTTCGTTCTGCTGTTTCAGCAGGTCGCGAATTTCGCTGAGTAATACTTCTTCTTTAGTTGGTGCCGGTGGTGCTGCAGGTTCTTCTACTTTCTTACGATTCAGTTTATTTACCGCTTTGATCGCAAGGAAAATCGCGAAGGCAACAATTACGAAATCAAAGATATTCTGAATAAATACGCCGTAATGCATCACTACTGCAGGAATATCACCCGCTGCAGGTCTTAATGTTAAAGCGAACTGTTTAAAATCCACGCCACCAATTAACAACCCAAGTGGCGGCATAATAATATCCGCAACTAATGATGAAACAATTTTCCCGAATGCGGCCCCAATAATTACACCTACTGCCAAATCCACAACATTTCCGCGCATAGCAAATTCACGGAATTCTTTTAACATGCTCATTTTTCTCTCCTTGTACCGGCTGACGTTAATAAGTCTAACAAATGATGACCCGATTGCCATTACATCAGGAAATAAGAATTCCCTGCTAATACCTTAATATTCAGAGGGTTTATTGGGTTAAGAGAATGACGGGTAGATTTTTATCTACCCGCTAGAGGTTATAGGAAGAAAGGACTTGGCTGGAATAGACGTTCCACATCGCTCACAAATTTCTTATCTGTCAGGAACATAATTACATGGTCGCCCTGTTCTATACGTAAATTGTCATTGGCGATCATGACATCGTTTCCCCTGACTACAGCACCAATTATCGTACCTGGCGGAAGTTTTATTTCATCAATAGAACGACCTACTACGCGTGAAGTACTTTCATCGCCATGGGCAACCGCTTCGATGGCTTCAGCCACTCCACGACGTAAAGATGATACCCCTACGATATCGGCTTTACGCACATGGCCCAATAATGCCGAAATGGTGGCTTGCTGTGGTGAAATTGCAATATCAATTACGCTGCCCTGCACCAAATCGACGTAGGCTTTACGTTGGATAAGCACCATGACTTTCTTGGCACCCATACGTTTAGCCAACATAGCGGACATAATATTTGCTTCATCGTCATTGGTGACGGCGATAAACAAATCAACTTGTTCAATATGCTCCTCGGCCAACAATTCCTGATCGGAAGCATCACCGTAGAATACGATGGTGTTTTGCAGCATTTCGGCAAGTTCGGCAGCACGCTGCGGATCGCGTTCAATGAGCTTAACGCTGTAATCTTTTTCAAGACGCTGTGCCAGACCTGCCCCAATATTACCGCCACCAACAAGCATAATGCGCTTATAAGGTTTTTCGAGTCGTTGCAATTCACTCATTACGGCACGGATATGCTGAGAGGCGGCAATGAAGAAGACTTCATCTCCGGCTTCAACGATAGTCGAACCTTGCGGGCGAATAGGGCGGTCGTGACGGAAAATCGCCGCAACGCGCGTTTCGATATGCGGCATATGTTCGCGCATAGTCGAAAGTGCATTTCCGACGAGTGGTCCACCGTAATAAGCTTTTACAACGGCGAGGCTAACTTTCCCTTCAGCAAAATTAACTACCTGAAGCGCACCTGGATATTCAATCAGGCGGTAAATATTGTCGATTACCAGCTGTTCCGGAGCGATAAGGTGATCAATTGGCACTGCTTCGGCGTTAAATAAACGATCGGCATCACGAACGTAATCAGGTGAACGAATTCGCGCGATTCGGTTTGGCGTATTAAAAAGCGAATATGCTACCTGGCAGGCAATCATGTTCGTTTCATCAGAACTGGTTACTGCGACCAACATATCGGCATCATCGGCGCCTGCTTCACGCAGCACGCGGGGATGCGAGCCATGCCCCTGCACAACGCGTAAATCGAACTTATCTTGCAAGCTTCGTAGGCGATCCTGATTGGTATCAACAACAGTTATATCGTTGTTCTCACCTACCAGGTTTTCCGCCAGTGTGCCGCCGACCTGGCCCGCACCGAGAATTATTATTTTCATTGTTTTATAGCTTCATTGAGATGAAACCTAAGACTCAGCAAACCTGAATCAGCTTTTAATTAGCTTAGCGTAAAAGAAGCCATCACCATCTTCCGGAGAAGGGAGATTCTGGATCCCAGGCATTTCTGGTGTACCTGTTTCCACCAGTTTCGCTTCTGGATGCTGCGCCAGGAATGCCGCGACTTGCTGATAGTTTTCTTCAGGCAGGATAGAACATGTTGCATAAACCAATGTGCCACCCGATTTCAGTTTTGGCCAAATGGCTTCCAGAATCTCTTTTTGCAGTGCAGCTAATTCAGCGATGTCTCTGTCGCGACGCAACCATTTGATATCCGGGTGGCGGCGGATGACACCGGTTGCTGAACATGGCGCATCAAGCAGGATGCGGTCAAACTGTTGATTACCACACCACTGCTCAGGGAAACGCCCGTCTCCTGATTTAACCTCTGCACTAATACCCAGTCGTTGCAAGTTTTCGTGCACACGTTTCAGGCGCTGTTCATCAATGTCGACAGCCATCACGCGTGCTTTAGGTGCAGCTTCAAGTATATGAGTGGTTTTGCCACCAGGTGCTGCGCACAAATCCAGGATTGCATCGCCATCTTGCGGATCCAGTAGATCAACACAACCTTGCGCTGAAGCATCCTGAACCGTCACCCAACCTTCGTCAAATCCCGGTAATGCGTGAACAGGTGCTGGAGTTTCCAGACGAACAGCATCGCGATATTGCGGATGAGCATGACCTTCCAGCCCATTTTCTGCTAATAACGCCATCCATTCTTCACGAGTATGGTGTTGGCGATTAACACGCAGCCACATAGGAGGGCGCTGGTTGTTGGCATCGACAATAGATTGCCATTGGCCCGGATAGGCTTTTTTCAGCCGTTGCAGTAACCAGCTCGGGTGTAAGAAACGGCTTTCATGTTTAGCCGCTTCTGCCATCAGCTCTTCTTGTTGACGCTGGAACTGGCGTAATACTCCGTTAATCAAACCCTTAAGTGATTGCTTCTTGATAGCAACTGCGCCTTCAACTGTTTCAGCCAGAGCGGCATGAGCAGGAATGCGGGTATAAAGCAGCTGATAAAAACCTACCATAATCAAATAGTGGATGGTGCGTTGCTTGCCCGTCATCGGGCGAGACATCAACTTACCAATCAACCATTCTAGCTGAGGCAGAGTGCGTAACACGCCAAAGCAAAGCTCCTGAAGCAATGCTCTATCTTTATCAGAGACTTTTTGTTGCATAGCAGGCAGGACATTACTGAGCGATTGACCTTGTTCCACAACTTGTTCAATCGTCTGTGCGGCCATACTGCGAAGATTTAATGTTTTTTTCATACGTACGCTCTGGTTTTTCGGCGCTTAAAAACAAAAATGCCCAGGTGATTGACCTGGGCGCAAAGAATTTCTTTTCTCAGGCGAGAAGTGCACCTGGCTTAAACCATTCGCTGCGAGAGTTCAGGAGGTCCTGAGCAGTCATCGCTTTCTTACCAGCAGGTTGAAGTGATTCCAGATTTAAAATCCCTTCACCCGTTGCCACTTGAATACCCTGTTTGTTGGTTTCAATAATGGTCCCCGGTGCTGCTTGAGTCGGTTGGTTAATCACTGATGCCTGCCAGACTTTAACGGGTTGTCCGTCAATTTCCAGCCAACTCATTGGCCACGGATTAAAAGCGCGGATGCACCGCTCAAGTTGCGAGGCAGAAAGCGACCAGTCGATACGTGCCTCTTCCTTACTGAGTTTTTCAGCGTACGTCACCAGCTCTTCATTTTGAACTTCAGGTTTTGCATTGCCTGTAGCCAAGTGATTTAACGTTTCTAATAATCCCACAGGGCCAAGGTTTGCCAGTTTATCGTATAGCGTTGCGCTGGTATCAGTGGCTTCGATTGGGCAGGATAGTTTCACCAGCATATCGCCAGTATCCAAACCAACGTCCATTTGCATAATGGTGACGCCAGTTTCAATATCACCGGCCCATAATGAGCGCTGGATAGGTGCCGCACCACGCCAACGAGGCAATAGTGAGCCATGCACATTGATGCAGCCAAGGCGTGGCATATCGAGCACCGCTTTTGGCAGAATTAAACCGTAAGCAACTACCACCATAACATCAGCATTCAGGCTGGAGACCAGTTCCTGATTTTCAGCAGGGCGCAAAGAGACTGGTTGAAATACAGGGAGGTCCCTTTCAGTCGCCAGTACTTTAACAGGGCTTGGCATCAACTTTTTGCCGCGCCCAGCAGGCCTGTCGGGTTGTGTGAATACGCCAACTACCTGGTGCTGAGAAGACAACAGCGCGTCAAGATGACGCGCTGCAAAGTCAGGAGTGCCAGCGAAAATAATACGCAGTGAATCAGACACATTATTCCCTTGTGTGATGGATTAGGCGCTCTTATTTAGACGAGCCATTTTTTCCAGTTTCTGACGAATACGCTGACGCTTCAACGGCGAAAGGTAATCAACGAAGAGTTTCCCAACCAGGTGATCCATCTCGTGTTGAATACAAATGGCAAGCAGGCCATCAGCTTCCAGTTCGTATGGCTTACCTTCACGGTCCAGAGCGCGGATTTTGACTCTTTCCGCTCGCGGAACAAGAGCACGTTGTTCTGGAATAGACAGGCAACCTTCTTCGATACCAGTATCGCCGCTTTTTTCCAGCAGCTCAGGGTTAATCAAAACCAAGCGTTCGTCGCGGTTTTCAGAAACATCAATCACAATGATGCGTTGATGGATATCCACCTGTGTTGCTGCAAGGCCAATACCTTCCTCTGCGTACATTGTCTCGAACATATCATCGACAATCCGCTGAATCTCAGCATTCACCTCTTTGACCGGAGCCGCCACAGTGCGAAGGCGCTCGTCCGGAAAATGTAATACCTGCAAAACTGACATAAATATCCAGAGCTGTGTTCAATTGATAGAAAGATTATTACCTCTATTCTAGACATTTCCCCGCCTGATTGACAGCATCAGTGACCAATCGCAAGGATTGCTTTTATAGCTTATGGCAGGAGGAAGATATGCCACCAAAGGAGATATGGCTACGCTTGATGGCTGTTCAAAGTCTCAGTGGAGATAAGCTATTAAAAATTGCCCATTTCTTACTAAACGAACCGGAATGCACGGTCACTAATCTCTCAAACTCTGGCTTATCTGCTCTGCAGATTTCTTATTTTCTGGAGTTTAGTGAAAAAGAGCTGGAAGCTTCACTTTGCTGGCTTGAGCAACCTCATCACCATCTTCTTACTGCTGATAGTGACAATTATCCCGATCAATTGCGGGCAATAGATTGTTACCCAGCGGCACTATTTGTCGCAGGTGATATTGAGCTTCTTGCCAGTAACCAATTAGCCGTAGTCGGTAACCGTAACCTTTCTCTTTATGGCGAACGGTGGTGCCGAATGTTTTGTGAACCATTAGCTACTGCGGGATTAACGATAACGAGTGGTTTGGCTTTGGGTATTGATGCTGTAGCGCATCGTGCAGCATTAAACGTACATGGAAAAACAGTGGCTGTTTTAGGAAATGGGCTGGCAAATCTTTACCCTAAACGTCATAAACAATTGGGTGAGCAGATTATTGCCGAGGGTGGTGCCATTATCTCTGAGTTTTCACTGAATACCACGCCATTTCCAGGGAACTTTCCACGCAGAAATCGAATTATCAGCGGCTTGAGTCGGGCTGTTTTTGTCGTGGAGGCAAGTGAGCGCAGCGGTTCTTTGGTGACTGCACGATATGCCATTGAACAAGGCCGGGAGCTTTTTGCATTACCTGGAGCAATTGGCAGTCCAGGGAGTGAGGGCCCTCACTTTCTAATTAAGCAAGGCGCTACTTTAGTGAGTCATCCTTCAGACATACTTGAGCATCTGGAAAATGAATTGCAATGGCTTCCCTCTATCCCCAAGGCCTTAATATATTCACACAATGAAGGGGATCGAACATTGCCATTTCCTGAGCTGTTGGCTAACGTAGGAGATGAGGTTACACCTGTTGACGTCGTCGCTGAACGTGCCGGCCAACCTGTGCCAGTTACGGTAGCCCAGCTACTCGAACTGGAGTTAGCAGGATGGATCGCAGCTGTACCCGGCGGCTATGTCCGATTGAGGAGGGCATGCCATGTTCGACGTACTAATGTACTTATTTGAAACCTACATCCACAACGAAGTGGAAATGCGAGTTGATCAAGATAAATTGACGCGTGATCTCGCCGATGCTGGTTTTGATCACGAAGACATTTATAACGCTCTTGTATGGCTTGAAAAGCTGGCGGACTATCAAGATGGTCTGACTGAACCCATGCAACTGGCCGCTGATCCTCTTTCTATGCGTATGTATACCGCAGAAGAGTGCCAGCGACTTGATGCAACTTGTCGGGGGTTTTTACTATTCCTGGAACAGATTCAGGTGCTGAACCTCGAAACCCGTGAAATGGTGATTGACCGAGTATTAGCGTTAGACACTGCTGAGTTCGAACTGGAAGACTTAAAGTGGGTGGTGCTAATGGTACTGTTCAACATTCCAGGGTGCGAAAATGCATATCAGCAAATGGAAGAATTACTCTTCGAAGTAAATGAAGGTATGCTGCATTAAATTAAAGCCGCGGCATGAGATGTTATGACCAAATCAGCACTGTTCACTGTGCCTAAAAATGAACCCTGTCCCCAATGTGGGGCAGGGTTAGTCATTCGTTCTGGTAAACACGGCCCTTTTCTTGGCTGTTCCCATTACCCGGAATGTGATTATGTTCGCCCGCTAAAAAGCCTGGCTGATGGCCATGTGGTTAAAGTACTTGAAGGTCAACACTGTCCTGTATGCCAGGAAAACCTGGTATTACGCCAGGGGCGTTTCGGCATGTTCATTGGTTGTAGCAATTATCCAACTTGTGATCACACCGAAGTTATCGACAAACCCGATGAAACTGCAATAAATTGCCCTCAATGCCAGAAAGGTAAATTAGTCCAAAGACGCTCTCGATTTGGTAAAACCTTTTGGTCATGTGATAGCTATCCGACCTGTCAATTCGTCATTAATAGCAAACCAGTGGCAGGCGAATGCCCTGCGTGTCACTATCCGTTACTCATCGAAAAGAAAACGGCACAGGGATTGAAACAATTCTGTGCCAGCAAACAATGTGGAAAGCCGGTAACGGCGGAATAAAGCTTGTGAAGACAAACCTGCAAACAGAGCAACTCCAAGAGATCGTTGCCGCCCTAAAACAACAACAAGTGATCGCATATCCAACCGAAGCTGTGTTTGGCGTCGGTTGTGATCCTGACAGTGAGCTGGCAGTTACGCGTTTACTAGAGTTAAAACATCGTCCCGTAGATAAAGGCCTTATCCTGATAGCTGCGAGTTTCGAGCAACTTGTTCCTTATATAGATAGCTCCGTGCTTTCGCAAATGCAGCGAGAAACCGTATTCTCTTGTTGGCCAGGACCTGTGACCTTTGTTTTCCCTGCTCTTCCTTCAACACCGCGCTGGCTAACGGGTCGATTTGATTCCTTAGCCGTGAGGGTCACTGATCATCCATTGGTTCGTGATTTATGCCTGGTTTTTGGAAAACCTTTGGTTTCTACCAGTGCCAATTTATCCGGTTTGCCACCTTGTCGTACGATTGATGAAGTCTTGGCTCAATTTGGTGATGGCTTCCCGGTACTGCGTGGCGATACCGGAGGCAGGCTGAATCCGTCTGAAATTCGTGATGCTTTGACCGGCGAACTTTTCCGCCAGGGGTAATTAATGAACACCTTTGCCGTTTTTGGTAACCCAATTCAGCACAGTAAATCACCGCAAATTCATCAGATGTTTGCTGAGCAGTTAAAAATAGAGCATCCATATGGCCGTGTGTTGGCACCTGTTGATGCTTTTATTGAAACTCTTGAGCATTTTTTCCAGGCGGGCGGTAAAGGCGTCAATATTACTGTTCCTTTTAAAGAGCAAGCATTTTCCCGTGCTGATGAACTGACCGAGCGTGCTGCATTAGCCGGTGCGGTGAACACGCTTAAGCGTCTGGACGATGGGCGCCTGCTCGGCGATAACACCGATGGGATTGGTCTTTTAACCGATCTGGAGCGTTTATCGCTGATCAAACCGGGTCGGCGAATTTTACTGTTGGGGGCTGGTGGCGCGGCACGGGGAGTTTTACTACCTTTGCTCTCGCTTGATTGCTCTGTAACGATAACCAACCGGACATTTTCTCGAGCCATGGAGCTCGCACAACTATTTAGCCACACTGGCAGTATTCAGGCGTTAGAGCAGTCTGAGCTGGAGGGGCATGAGTTCGATCTTATTATTAATGCCACCTCTAGCGGAATTGCTGGTGATATTCCTGTCATTCCAACTTCGTTGCTTTCGCATAATGTTCATTGCTATGACATGTTCTATCAAAAGGGCGATACACCGTTCTTGCATTGGTGCAAACAACACGGTGTTCAACATTATGCCGATGGTTTAGGAATGCTGGTGGGCCAGGCTGCACATGCCTTTTTCTTGTGGCACGGTGTGTTGCCAGAAATCGCGCCAGTAATAGAGAAGCTAAAGCAGGAAATGTCGAAGTGAACCAGTCGATCCAGTTTCCCGATCGCGAGCAATGGGACGATCAACTTCTGGCGGTCTGCTTTCCTGCATTAGTAAATGGCTTTCAGATGATGTGCGGTATTACCGGGGAAACTATCGCCAGCCGTTATGGTGGCGATAATAAAGAATCATGGCTCGAGCTCTTTCGTCTTAATCGTTGGGATTTGGAAGACGAAGCAGAGGAGTTAATTGCAACTGGTGAACATGACAATCAAGGCTGCGTTTGGCTTTCCTGATCAAGATACTCATCTTTCCAGCGAACGTAGTTATTGGCTGAGTATTTTAAGCCTTCCAGTTCTCCAGCCGTAAGAGGGCGGATCTGCTTTACTGGGCTACCCAGATAAAGGAAGCCGCTCTCAAGACGTTTATTTTGCGGCACCAAACTTCCTGCACCGATCATTACATCGTCTTCTATTACTACACCATCCAGCAAAATCGATCCCATTCCTACGAGCACGCGGTTACCGATCGTGCAGCCGTGCAGCATGACCTTATGTCCCACAGTCACATCTTCACCGACAATAAGTGGATTACCTTCCGGGTTATAGGAAGATTTATGCGTTACATGCAACACACTCCCATCCTGAATATTGCTACGAGCACCAATAGCCACATAGTTAACGTCGCCACGGATAGCAACTAGTGGCCAAATACTCACATCATCAGCAAGACGCACATCACCAATCACAACACTTGAACTATCAAGCATCACTCTTTGGCCAACTTCAGGATAGGTTTTTTGAAAAGGACGTAATACTGCAGACATAAATACCTCTGAAAGTTCTCTTCGTAGATAGACTGTGGCTGCTTTCTTAACCGATGGCAAGGAGGTAAAGCATCAAAAATAAGGCGAATTGGACATGATCGCAGCGAAAAGGGCGAAAACTAATCAGTCGGAAGAAAAGATCGAAAAAAGGGTTGTGCTATAAAAACAGATCCCTATAATGCGCCTCCATCGACACGGAACATGTGAACAACATCACAGAGTAACGCGGCGATGAGAGTCAAATATCCTGAAATTAAGGGTTGACTCTGAAAGAGGAAAGCGTAATATACGCCACCT
>NZ_LR722693.1 GCF_902500225.1 Buttiauxella massiliensis
TTGCGTAATGCGCTCGGACTGTGTGGATTCAGAAGGATGTAGCGACCAGACATACAGCGGCAAACGCCAGCCAAGTTGTTCATAACGCGTAGCAAATGCCTGCGACACGTTGTCCATCATATCGGCGGAGAGTGTATTTTTAGTTTCGCTCTGGCGGACAAATGCAGAGGTCACCCACACCACGCCATCCAGCGGACGGCGGCGCAGTTTACGCAACGCGCTCAACCACGCGTTGTCTGCCGGTGCGCCCAGATCACCACCCCACAGCAGCACCGTGCCACTGTCCTCCTGCCAGTATTGTGACGTCAGCCCTGGCGTGAGTTGTTCTACATCGGCGGCGCTGCCGGTTAACAGTAGAATGCGGACTTTACGGGGCCAGAAACGGCCGTATTGTTTCTGGAGCGAGGATTTAATATCAGAATTGATATTCTTACTGGCAGGCTGATGAGGTGTATTTTCAGATTCTGATTTTCCATTTTTGTGGGGCCTGTAAAAAATCTGTTTAGCGGCTTGTTTCAGGCGCCACCAAAATTCTGGATGGGAAGTGATTACCCTGGAGCCGCAGGCACTCTGACAATTATTAACCACAACGCATACCCCTTCTTCAAAATCGGTTGATGCACCTTCAATAATTGGATTCACTCCATGTCCAGGAATTGGACAAGAAACCATATCACCGACCAGTGCAACCTGGATTCCATTAATAAACATTGTGGAAGAAGCAGTGATCACTTTTCCTCCATGAGTGGTAGCATCACCTAAACACACAATTCCTGGCATTCCTTTCCCCTTATTAGTTACAGTCAAGCCAATAATAGACAGTTATTTATTAAGTTAGAAA
>NZ_LR722650.1 GCF_902500225.1 Buttiauxella massiliensis
CCAGAATCATGTTGATATCTGGGTGGTGCATCAGTGCGTTAGACAGTTCGACAGATGGCTGGTCAATCCAACCGATCAGATCTTTAGGTGCACCAGCAGCGATCGCAGCTTGCAGAACGATGTCTGCTGCTTTGTTGGTCGCGTCTTTTGCACGTGGATGTGGAGAGAAGATGATCGCGTTACGAGTCTTCAGGCTGATCAGAGACTTAAAGATAGCCGTTGAAGTTGGGTTAGTCGTTGGCACGATACCGCAGATGATACCGATTGGCTCAGCGATGGTGATAGTCCCGAAGGTGTGGTCTTCAGACAGAACACCGCAGGTTTTCTCATCTTTATAGGCGTTGTAGATATACTCTGAAGCAAAGTGGTTTTTGATCACTTTATCTTCAACGATACCCATGCCAGATTCGGCAACGGCCAGTTTCGCGAGAGGGATTCGAGCATCGGCAGCAGCCAGAGCGGCGGCGCGGAAGATTTTATCTACTTGCTCTTGAGTAAAGTTGGCATATTCACGCTGGGCTTTCTTGACGCGCTCTACAAGTGCGTTAAGTTCAGCGACATTAGTTACAGCCATAATGCTCTCCTGATAATGTTTAAACTCTTTTAGTAAATGAGCTGCTCGAGACGACAGTATAGTCAGCGGGCAACAGCTTGCGTAAAACACGAGCCACGACTATCCAAAAACTTCCCAAAACGCCTTGCTGATTTACTAAAAGAGCCTTATCGAAAAAACCTATTCATGGTCTGAATCATACGCTCTTCAGATGTATCCAAGAGTACTCACTTCTGAGTAGGTTTTTTGTGATGTAAATCACATTATCCTAAGGCTGACTCCATTCAGCATGACAGATTCAGGTTACTGATAAATCTTTAAAATTTTAGTCACAGCACAGACAAAACAAACTACCATATTTTCAACAAGTGGGTAACAATATTGATTAATATCGCATTTGTACATAAAAGTAGTTATCTATGCTGCGAATGGGCGTAGCGTCAACACCGGTTTTCCATTACATTACGCCGGCCTTTGCTACGTTCATTTGCGGAGTTTTTAGTGGCTCAATCCTTGTTTGATTTGCCGACCTATTTTAAGTTCTTTATTGGCTTGTTTGCGCTGGTAAACCCGGTGGGAATCATTCCTGTCTTTATTAGCATGACCAGCTACCAAACCGCTGTAGCGAGGAATAAAACCAACCTTACTGCCAATCTATCAGTCGCTATCATTTTATGGACATCATTGTTCCTCGGTGACGGCATTCTGCAATTATTCGGGATATCAATAGATTCCTTCCGTATTGCTGGCGGCATTCTGGTCGTGACTATCGCGATGTCGATGATTAGCGGCAAGCTCGGGGAAGATAAACAGAACAAACAAGAAAAGTCAGAAAGCGCTATTCGTGAAAGCGTCGGCGTGGTTCCTCTGGCATTACCATTAATGGCAGGGCCGGGGGCCATCAGTTCTACTATTGTTTGGGGAACGCGATACCATAGCTGGAACTATTTAATCGGTTTTACGATAGCAATTGCGTTGTTTGCGTTCTGTTGCTGGCTGGTGTTCCGTCTGGCACCGTGGTTGGTCAGGCTGCTTGGGCAAACAGGAATTAACGTCATCACCCGTATTATGGGATTGTTATTGATGGCTCTGGGGATTGAATTTATCGTCACTGGTATGAAAAGCATCTTCCCAGGCCTGCTAAGCTAGATCTGCTGAATCTGACATATGAAAAAGCAGAATAACCATTCTGCTTTTTTCTTGTTAACTTCCCACCACGTTCATGTGTTAATCACATTTCCGCACGGTATGTAAATCAAATCACTCATAAGAAAATGCTTTGGAAACGAGGCATTAGCTGCCTGCATTTTCTTTCGCTGTACATAAAACTCACAATCGCACCGTTATTTCACTCACACTACACAATGATACTTGCTGACGCTTTATTGAGATGATATTAGTAAATCATGCTCTCTTGTAGACGAATGTGCTAAAAAGTGACCTGTTGTTAAGTTTTTGTGAATTGCCATGTAATGTGAAGAAACTGGAA
The DNA here is from genome assembly GCF_902500225.1 of Buttiauxella massiliensis. Classification (GTDB taxonomy): domain Bacteria; phylum Pseudomonadota; class Gammaproteobacteria; order Enterobacterales; family Enterobacteriaceae; genus Buttiauxella; species Buttiauxella massiliensis. Next base: position 2,043 of record NZ_LR722650.1, read on the forward strand.
AGTTGTAGCCTAATCCCTTGTCACTATTTCTTTTATTTTTAATCAGTTAACAAGAGTATTTGTACCGGCGCAATACCGATACAAATCTGATACTGGAAAGATAAAGGAGAAATGGTTAACAAATTTGCAAATTGTATTGGCGAGCATCAGGCGCTTTTGATACTTTCCGGGCAACACAATTATCTGAAAATTGTTTCAATTACAGATGACTCATCAATATCAACCTGAGAACAGGGTAGGTTGATTAAGAATCGACGGAGCAGGGTGCCAATAAGAGCGTCCCCCAAATAAAGTCGGTGATAGCAAGTAACACAGAAGAACAACCTGGCAGTTGCATACGCTCTTGCGCTGTTAAGGAACCCCCAAGAGGGGAAGAGGCTGGCTTTCGGGTCGGTAATTATAATGAGTGGAGTATCAACACAATGTCCATCATCACAAAAAAAAGTCTGGTAGCAGCAAGCATTTTATCCGCGCTAATCGTAGGCAATGTGGCCATGGCGGCCGAAGTTCCTGCAGGTGTTCAACTGTCAGAAAAGCAAACGTTGATCCGAAATAACGGTGCTGAACCACAGTCTCTGGACCCAAATAAGATTGAAGGTGTTCCTGAGTCAAACGTCAGCCGTGACCTGTTTGAAGGTTTACTGATTACTTCTCCGAAAGACGGCCACCCAATTCCGGGTGTTGCAGAGTCCTGGGATAATAAAGATTTTAAAGTCTGGACCTTCCATCTGCGTAAAGATGCGAAATGGTCTAACGGCGAACCTGTCACAGCACAAGACTTTGTATATAGCTGGCAGCGTCTGGTTGATCCAAACACCGCTTCTCCATACGCAAGCTACCCGCAATACGGCCATATCGTAAACGTTGATGCCATCATCGATGGCAAAATGAAACCAAGTGAACTGGGTGTAAAAGCCATTGACGACCATACTCTGGAAGTCACTTTGAGCGAGCCTGTTCCTTACTTCTACAAACTTCTGGTTAACCCGGCGATGTCCCCGGTGAATAAAACCGCCATTGAGAAGTTTGGTGAGAAGTGGACCCAACCTGCAAACATCGTGAGCAACGGTGCTTATAAACTGAAAGACTGGGTTGTTAACGAACGCATCGTAATGGAGCGTAATACTAATTATTGGGATAACGCGAAAACCGTTATTTCGCAAATCACCTATCTGCCAATCTCTTCCGAAGTCACGGATGTGAACCGCTACCGCAGCGGCGAAATTGACATGACGTATAACAACCTGCCAATCGAGCTGTTCCAGAAGCTGAAAAAAGAAATTCCAGCTGAAGTACACGTTGACCCGTATCTGTGTACTTACTACTACGAAATCAACAACCAGAAAGCTCCATTTAACGATGCGCGTGTCCGTACCGCTCTGAAACTGGGTCTGGATCGTGACATTATCGTTAATAAAGTGAAGGCGCAGGGCGATCTGCCAGCATATGGTTATACCCCTCCTTATACTGACGGTGCAAAACTGACTAAACCTGAGTGGTTCTCATGGACTCAGGAAAAACGTAACGAAGAAGCTAAGAAGTTGCTGGCTGAAGCGGGTTACACCAAAGACAAGCCGCTGACCTTCGACTTGCTGTACAACACATCCGATCTGCATAAGAAACTGGCTATCGCGGCCGCGTCTATCTGGCAGAAAAACCTCGGTGTGAATGTGAAGCTGGTAAACCAGGAATGGAAAACCTTCCTCGATACTCGTCACCAGGGTAACTACAACGTTGCGCGTGCTGGCTGGTGTGCGGATTACAACGAACCGACTTCCTTCCTGAACACCATGCTGTCTGGCAGCTCAATGAACACCGCGCATTATAAGAGCCCGGCCTTTGACGCTATCATGGCGGAATCGCTGAAAGCGACTGATGATGCGCAACGCTCTGCCGCATACGATAAAGCGGAACAGCAATTAGGCAAAGATTCTGCAATCGTTCCGGTTTATTACTACGTGAATGCCCGTCTGGTGAAACCATGGGTTGGCGGTTATACCGGTAAAGACCCGATGGATAATATCTATACTAAAGATATGTATATCATCAAACATTAATGGCAATTCGTGGGGCAAGTTTTATCCCTAATACTTCACGTTGCAGGTGCGTTAACTGCGCTCATTCACCCCAGTCACATAGTTTGTCTATGTTCCAGGGGATTCATGAGCTTGTCGCCTTCCTGCAACGTGAATTATTTAAGATAAAAGGGTAGAGCTTGCCCCATCGTGTCTTATTTTATCGCACTCTAAAGGCACAGCCAGAAGGTACGGGCAATGTTGAAATTTATTCTGCGTCGTTGTCTGGAAGCAATTCCGACACTATTTATTCTTATAACAATTTCATTCTTCATGATGCGCCTTGCGCCAGGTAGCCCTTTTACCAGCGAACGCGCACTGCCGCCGGAAGTTATGGCGAACATTGAAGCCAAATACCATTTAAACGATCCGATCTCGACCCAGTATTTCAGTTATCTGAAACAACTGGCTCACGGTGATTTTGGCCCGTCATTTAAATATAAAGATTATTCAGTGAACGACCTGGTGGCCTCAAGCTTCCCAGTCTCGGCAAAATTGGGTGCTGCTGCATTTATCTTTGCCGTTGTTTTAGGGGTTTTCGCTGGGGTTATTGCCGCACTGAATCAAAATACCAAATGGGATTACGCCGTAATGGGGATAGCCATGACCGGGGTAGTTATCCCGAGCTTCGTGGTTGCGCCATTACTGGTTCTGATATTTGCGATAACCCTCAAGTGGTTGCCCGGAGGTGGGTGGAACGGAGGCGCCATTCAATACATGATCCTGCCGATGGTCGCGTTGTCGTTGGCTTATATCGCCAGTATCGCGCGTATCACTCGCGGCTCGATGATTGAAGTTCTGCACTCCAACTTTATCCGTACCGCACGTGCTAAAGGGTTGCCGATGCGTCGCATTATTTTGCGCCACGCGTTGAAACCTGCACTGTTACCTGTTCTGTCTTACTTAGGCCCGGCTTTCGTCGGTATCATTACAGGTTCAATGGTTATCGAAACCATTTACGGCTTACCGGGTATCGGCCAGTTGTTCGTCAACGGAGCGTTGAACCGTGACTATTCATTGGTTCTGAGCCTGACCATTCTGGTCGGTGCGCTGACTATTCTTTTTAACGCGATTGTTGATGTGCTGTATGCCGTTATCGATCCGAAAATCCGTTACTGACGCTGGAGTACGCCATGATGTTGAGTAGTAAGAAAAACAGCGAGGCGCTGGAAAACTTCAGTGAAAAACTAGAAGTAGAAGGCCGTAGCCTTTGGCAAGATGCCCGTCGCCGTTTTATGCATAACCGTGCCGCGGTGGCGAGTCTGATTGTGCTGGCATTTATCGCGCTGTTCGTGACCTTCGCACCGATGCTGTCACAGTTTAGTTATTTTGATACCGATTGGGGAATGATGTCGGCTGCACCGGATATGACCTCAGGTCACTATTTCGGTACTGACTCCTCAGGCCGTGACCTGTTAGTTCGTGTCGCTATCGGTGGTCGTATTTCATTGATGGTAGGCGTTGCAGCGGCCCTGGTCGCCGTTGTCGTCGGGACGTTATACGGTTCTATGGCGGGTTATCTGGGCGGCAAAACCGACTCCGTGATGATGCGTCTGCTTGAGATCCTCAACTCCTTCCCATTCATGTTCTTCGTAATTTTGCTGGTGACATTCTTCGGGCAAAACATCCTGCTGATCTTCGTGGCAATCGGGATGGTTTCCTGGCTGGATATGGCGCGTATCGTGCGTGGCCAAACGCTGAGCCTGAAACGTAAAGAGTTCATTGAAGCCGCCCAGGTTGGCGGTGTTTCTACCGTTAACATTGTAGTTCGTCATATTGTGCCGAACGTGCTCGGCGTAGTGGTGGTTTATGCTTCGCTGCTGGTACCAAGCATGATCCTGTTCGAATCTTTCCTGAGCTTCCTGGGTCTGGGTACACAAGAGCCATTAAGTAGCTGGGGTGCATTGCTGAGCGATGGTGCTAACTCCATGGAAGTGTCCCCATGGTTGCTGATGTTCCCGGCAGGCTTCCTGGTTATCACTCTGTTCTGTTTCAACTTTATCGGCGATGGCCTGCGTGATGCCCTCGACCCGAAAGATCGTTAAGGAGTGCCGCGATGAGCACAATTGAAAATCCTGCGGTGGTTACTCCACTGAGCCAGACTTCTACGTTGTTAGACGTAAAAGATCTGCGCGTCACCTTCGGAACGCCAGACGGTGATGTTACTGCGGTAAACGATCTGAATTTCAGCCTGAAAGCCGGTGAAACACTGGGTATTGTAGGCGAGTCCGGTTCCGGTAAATCGCAAACGGCTTTTGCTTTGATGGGTTTACTGGCGGCGAACGGCCGTATTGGTGGCTCAGCGAAGTTTAATGGTAAAGAGATTCTGAATCTGCCAGAAAGCCAGCTTAACCGTCTGCGTGCAGAACAAATTTCGATGATCTTCCAGGACCCAATGACTTCGCTGAACCCTTACATGCGTGTAGGCGAGCAGTTGATGGAAGTGCTGATGTTGCACAAAAAATTGGGTAAAGCAGAAGCGTTTGAAGAATCTGTTCGTATGCTCGATGCGGTGAAAATGCCTGAAGCACGTAAACGCATGCGCATGTTCCCGCATGAGTTTTCCGGCGGTATGCGCCAGCGCGTAATGATTGCCATGGCGTTACTTTGCCGTCCAAAACTGCTGATTGCCGATGAGCCAACGACAGCACTGGACGTAACTGTTCAGGCACAAATCATGACGCTGTTGAATGAACTTAAGCGTGAGTTCAACACCGCTATTATCATGATCACCCACGATCTGGGGGTTGTTGCCGGGATCTGCGACAAAGTACTGGTGATGTATGCTGGCCGTACTATGGAGTATGGTCAGGCGCGGGATGTGTTTTACAACCCGGTTCACCCGTATTCTATCGGCCTGCTGAATGCGGTACCGCGTCTGGATGCTGAAGGTGAATCACTGCTGACTATTCCTGGCAACCCGCCAAACCTGTTGCGTTTGCCGAAGGGTTGTCCGTTCCAGCCGCGTTGCCCGCATGCAATGGAAATCTGTAACACAGCGCCACCACTGGAGCATTTTGGTGAAGGCCGCTTACGCGCCTGCTTTAAGCCAGTGGAGGAGTTAGTATGAACGCCGTGACGCAAGAGAAAAAAGTCCTCTTAGAAATCGCTGACCTGAAAGTTCACTTTGATATCAAAGACGGCAAGCAGTGGTTCTGGCAACCTTCTAAAACACTGAAGGCGGTTGATGGCGTGACGCTGCGTTTATATGAGGGAGAAACGCTGGGTGTGGTCGGGGAATCTGGCTGCGGAAAATCGACATTTGCTCGTGCGATTATCGGCCTGGTGAAAGCCACTGAAGGCCGTGTGGCATGGCTGGGTAAAGATTTGCTGGGGATGAATCAGGACGAGTGGCGCGAAGTGCGTAGCGACATCCAGATGATTTTCCAGGACCCGCTGGCGTCGCTCAACCCGCGTATGAATATCGGCGATATTATCGCTGAGCCGCTGCGCACTTATCACCCAAAAATGCCGCGCCAGGAAGTTCGTGACCGCGTAAAAGCGATGATGATGAAAGTGGGCTTGCTACCAAACCTCATCAACCGTTACCCGCACGAGTTTTCAGGTGGCCAGTGCCAGCGTATCGGAATTGCCCGTGCTTTGATCCTTGAGCCGAAACTGATTATCTGTGACGAACCGGTTTCGGCACTCGACGTATCAATCCAGGCACAGGTTGTGAACCTGCTGCAAAAACTGCAACGTGAAATGGGGCTTTCCCTTATTTTCATCGCGCACGATTTAGCCGTGGTAAAACACATCTCTGACCGTGTTCTGGTTATGTATCTGGGCCATGCTGTCGAGTTGGGCACTTATGACGAGGTGTACCACAACCCGCTGCACCCTTATACCAAAGCGCTGATGTCTGCGGTGCCGATTCCTGACCCGGATCTGGAAAGAAATAAAACGATACAACTTCTCGAAGGGGAGTTGCCATCGCCAATCAACCCGCCGTCAGGCTGCGTTTTCCGTACGCGTTGCCCGATTGCAGGGCCGGAATGTGCGAAAACTCGCCCGGTTCTGGAAGGCAGTTTCAAGCATGCCGTTTCCTGTCTGAAGGTTGACCCGTTATAATCTCGCAGGGCTGGCATTACGCCAGCCCTTTTTTACAGGCGAGGTTTTCGTGACAGGGAATAAGAGTTCTTTAAGACTACGTTGTTACCACGTTTTATTTGATCAACGAACCCGCTCAGGGCGCCGCTGCGAAGTATTATGGGGTTTGCTGGCGCTGCTTAGTGTCATCACTGTTTTTATTGAATCCAGCATCGGCAACCAGGTCACTTTCACACCAGAACAGTGGCGGATGTTTATCGCCATCGAAATCGGTTTTACCCTGGTCTTTACCCTTGAATACGTATTGCGCGTGCTTGTCTGGCCCGATCCGGTGCGCTATGTATTCAGTTTTTGGGGTTTTATCGATCTTGCGACGATCCTGCCGCTCTATGTTTTGTGGCTATGGCCAGAACTGGCAATACACTATTTCTTTGCCTGGCGTGCCATGCGGGCAATTCGCGTACTCCGTATTCTAAAATTGCTGCGCTTAATGCCTGCGCTAAATAGTTTATGGCGTGCAGTGGTCAATGCCCGGCATCAGCTGATCCTATTCTATTCGTTTATTGCGATTGTATTAGTTACCGCTGGCGCGCTGATGTATGGCATTGAAGGGGCGGTCAATGGCTTCACAAGTCTGGGTGTTTCGGTTTACTGGGCGGTTGTGACGGTGGCGACGGTGGGCTATGGCGATATTACGCCTCATACACCGCTCGGGCGGCTGGTGGCTTCGTTGCTTATCTTGATTGGTTACTCGGTGATTGCTATTCCAACGGGGATTTTGACCGCGCAAATGACGGCGGAATTCCAGCGCAAAAGGCTGGAGCGAAAATGCCCGTTATGTCATCAGCAAGATCATGAGACCAACGCGCAATATTGCAAATCGTGTGGCGGGCGGTTGCCGCTTATTGGAAAAGAAGAGTAGCGCGGCAGCCAGTGCCGCGCCAAAAAAGCATCACTCGCGCCACAGAATATGGCAGAGCTTGTGGTCTTTTTCGCGGCACAGCAGAACGCGTGCAAAAATGTCGTTCAGTTCGCCACCATCGGTGTCAGCAAGGCCAATCACCACTTCGGCAAAGAAGTCCGGGTTCAGGTCGAAATCTACATGTTCCTGCCAGTCTTCAGCCGGGTCAAAAAGCTCGGCACCGCCACGCTCTTCAAATTGCAGGTTAAATAAAATCACATCTGCCGGGTCGAGGTTATCAACCGCCAGCTCCAGAAAAATATCGTAAGCCTGCTCGAGAGTTTCATCTTCTGTCAGGCGGTTGTTCAGATCCATTTCCATGTCTGGTTCCACTTATTAAGTACTGATGCGCCACGTTTTACAGTAACGGGCTAAAGAAGTAAAACAGTCGCTCTACCACACGTTGCCACATTGGGCGTTTCAACCACAAGCGTAGATCAACCAGCCGTGAGCGGGAGATATAATCGTCCTGTACGGCGGCAAGGTCGCTGGCAAAACCGGAGTCGTCGATAACCAGGGTTATCTCGAAATTGAGCCAAAGACTACGCATATCCAAATTAACCGTACCCACCAGACTGAGTTGCCCATCGACCAGTACGCTCTTGGTATGCAGCAAGCCACCTTCGAACTGATAAATCTTCACGCCAGCTTCCAGCAATTCGGTAAAGAATGCCCGGCTTGCCCAACCCACCAGTAATGAGTCGTTCTTGCGAGGAACGATAATACTGACGTCCACGCCACGTTGCGCAGCGGTACAAATTGCGTGGAGTAAATCGTCGCTCGGCACGAAGTAAGGGGTCGTCATAATTAAATATTCACGCGCGGCATACACGGATGTCAGCAATGCCTGGTGAATCAAATCTTCCGGGAAACCTGGGCCTGAAGCAATCGTGTGAATGGTATGACCGCTGGCTTCTTCAAACGGCATAATATTGGCATCTGGCGCGGGAGGTAAAATGCGCTTACCGGTTTCGATTTCCCAGTCACAGGAATAGACAATCCCCATTGCTGTGGCAACCGGGCCTTCCATACGCGCCATTAAATCGACCCATTGCCCAACGCCTGCATCTTGTTTAAAGAAGCGTGGGTCGACGAGATTCATACTGCCGGTGTAGGCAATATAATTATCGATCATCACCATTTTGCGGTGCTGGCGTAAATCCATGCGGCGCAAGAACACACGCATCAAATTAACTTTGAGCGCTTCAACGACTTCCACGCCGGCGTTACGCATCATGTTGGCCCACGGGCTGCGGAAGAAGGCGACGCTACCGGCTGAGTCCAGCATTAAACGGCAGTGAATGCCACGGCGAGCCGCAGCCATCAGCGATTCAGCGACTTGATCAGCTAAACCACCGGGTTGCCAGATGTAGAATACCATCTCGATATTATGACGAGCCAATTGGATATCACGAATCAATGCATGCATCGTTTCATCAGAGGTTGTGAGTAGTTGCAGCTGATTACCTTTGACACCGCCAATTCCCTGGCGGCGTTCACATAACTGGAATAACGATGTCGCGACTTCGCTGTTTTCTTCGGCAAAAATATGTTTGCAGCTTTTAAGATCGTTTAGCCATTTTGCGGTTGATGGCCACATAGCGCGCGCACGTTCGGCACGACGTTTGCCCAGATGCAGCTCACCAAACGAGAGGTAGGCGATTATCCCTACCAGAGGAAGAATATAAATAATCAGCAGCCATGCCATGGCCGAAGGAACTGCGCGGCGCTTCATTAAAATTCGCAGCGTTACGCCGGCTATTAGAAGCCAATAACCTAAAATGATCAGCCAACTAACAACTGTATAGAAGGTTGTCATAGTTCAAAAATCCTTTAGAAACCGTATGCTTTTGAGTTTACGCACAACCGCCAGATGTTGACACTAAAACTAATCGTAAAACGTCTGGTCTGGCGTGAAGAAGACACTATAATGGCGCGTCTTACATGCAACCTGAGTCGTAAAAATGAGGCGTAGTAGAACTGAGGTCGGACGTTGGCGTATGCTTCGTCAGACACAACGGCGCAGATCGCGTTGGCTGGAAGGTCAGTCGCGCCGCAATATGCGCATTCACGCCATCAGAAAGTGCCAGACAAACCGCCAGCGTAACTCCTTGCTGTTTGCCATTCACGATCAATGGGCGTCGTAAAGAAAAGGGCACCGCTTGCGGTGCCCAGTATCTTCAAAATCTTCTGAAACTTCGGTCTTACGAGAAATGCATTGCCAGTAAAATAATCAGCACTGTGACCGATGCCGCCGCGACAATCACCAAGGGATGTTTGGCAAGCCAGGCGTTCCAGCGTGCTTCCTGATTACCCACAGATTGCTTGTGGCGCTCATAAGACTCATCAAACAAATCCATAAAAATTTCCTGATAACTTCATTCACCGTACGAATAGTAGAATCAGAATACCTTCTTGAATGGCTTGATTGCTACCTGTTTATAGACACCCGCCGCAATGTAAGGATCTGCTTCAGCCCAGGCTTGGGCATCTTCAAGAGATGCAAACTCAGCAATCACCGTTGAACCGGTAAAACCCGCTGCACCAGGATCATTACTGTCGACGGCAGGCATAGGCCCGGCAGTTAACAGGCGGCCTTCATCGCGTAAAAGTTGTAGACGGGCCAGGTGGGCAGGGCGCACAGCCGTGCGTTTTTCGAGAGAGTCGGCATTATCTTCCGCATAAATGACATACAGCACGTGCAGCACTCCTTATAGATATGAGGTTTGTAAAACACGGTAAGTGAATGGCGCTAAGACTGCAACTTGAAATCTGTTGCGTATTAACAAGATGTTAAATCACTACGTTGAATGTGGGAAAATCCAGCGCCTGGCAGGAAAATGAGCGACTTTGTTCGATGCGTTGTTGAATATGATTGCTATTTGCATTTAAAATTGACGCCTGTTTAAGAGACCTAAGACATTATGACGTCAATGACCCTTGATTTACCTCGCCGCCGCTTTCCGTGGCCGACCGCACTCTCTGTCGTACTTCATGGTGCTATTGTCGCGGCGGCTCTCTATACCTCGGTACATCATCAGGTTGTTGAGTTGCCAGCACCTGCGCAGCCTATCAGTATCACCATGGTGACTCCGGCTGAGCTTGAACCACCGCAACCTGAAGTTGTTCAGCCACCGCCAGAGCCGGTAGCCGAACCTGAGCCTGAACCGATCCCTGAGCCGCCAAAAGAGGCGCCAGTTGTCATTCATAAGCCAGAGCCGAAACCAAAACCTAAGCCAAAACCGAAGCCGGTGAAAAAGGTTGAAGAGCCGAAGCGCGAAGTAAGGCCGGTTGAACCACGTCCGAGCGCGCCGGTAACTAACACCGCACCCGCACGTCCCGCACCGGTTGCAAACACTGCGCCTGTTGCCTCAGCAGCACCAGTTGCCACAGGGCCGCGCGCGCTGAGCCGCAATTCGCCACAGTATCCTGCGCGCGCACATGCGCTGCGTATTGAAGGCAAGGTACGTGTGAAGTTTGATGTTGCTGCGGATGGTAGCGTGAGCAATGTGACGATTCTTTCCGCGACACCGGCCAATATGTTCGAACGCGAAGTGAAACTGGCGATGAAAAAATGGCGCTACGAAAGCGGCAAGCCAGGGCAAGGTATGATTGTCAACGTGGTGTTCAAGATCAACGGCGGCGCGACGATGGAGTAATCCATCCCCTGTACCAAATAAAAACGGAACCTGATGAGGTTCCGTTTTTTTATGCTTAAAGGAATGTGTAACTCAGGTTCACCCCCACACCATAATTTCGCCCCGATGCGGGCTCGTAGTAGCGACCATTACTTTCGTTAACAATAACGGAACCGACATACTTGCGATCGAACAGGTTATCGACGCGTCCCCAAATATCCAATAACCAGCTTTCCTGAATCCGCAGTTTATAACCGCTATTGAGTGAGGCGACCGTGTAAGCCGGTGCTTTCGCAGTATTTTCATCATTGGCCTGAATATCACTCATATAACGCACGTCGGCTCCTGCATAGAATCCCTCTGGCGGTGCGTATTCAAGCGAAGCGTATCCCATATTACGCGCGATGCCCGGAATACGATTACCCTCGCAGTTGTCATCACCACATGCGTTGCTGCGATAGGTTGCATCGAGATAAGTCCATGCCATTTTTACGCGCCAGTCGTAGCCAAGTTGGCTATCTGCAGAGAGTTCCACCCCACGGCGGCGGGTTTCACCGGCGTTTTTGTAGGTTGTGCGCCCACCACTGCTTTGGTCTGCAACAATTTCATCATCGGTATCTGTCTGGAAGAGTGCTGCAGCAAACAAACTATTGCCGACGCGCGTTTTACTGCCGATTTCCACGGTATCGCTGGTGGATGGTTTTAATCCAAAATTCAAACCTGACTGGCCGTTATCACGATACGAGAGTTCGTTGATGGTCGGCGTTTCAAAACCACGGCCTGCCGAGGTGTAAATGTTCCAGGCATCGGTCACGGCGTATTTCAACGCGGCGGCAGGTAGCCATTTGTGATAGCTCGCATCGCCGCTGTCATCGCCATTTTTACCGCTGATGTACTGATCGTTCGAGTCAAACCAGACCGAGCTGAAACGCACACCTGCATCGAGGCCGAGTTTATCGGTGAGTTGCCAGGCAGTTTGCAGATAGGGGTCAACGTTCCACATCAGGTTACGTTCGTCACGGCGAAGGTCGCCTTTTTCGCCTAAAGCGGTGGTGCCGTTTTCTACCACAAAGTTTTCATACCCTTTGCGCTTTTCCGACATGGTTTCGTAATCAAGCCCGGTGGTAAACGTTACCGGCACAGATAGAAGATTGCCTCGATGTGTCCAGCGAGAATCTATCCCTTGGTAATGGCGTGAAAGTTCAATCACGCCACCTGGATGTGTTGGGTTTAACTGAGGGGCCACGGGAATTGACTGATATTGCGTAGTTTCGCGCACCCCTGCATAGGTCATGACACTTAAATCATCATTGGCGGTTAACTGCCTGTCATAGCGCAGGCCAGCCTGAGTCTGTTTAGTGGTCTTGCGGGTATTGTACTGTTCGGCACGAGGGGCCTGAGTCGGGTCATTGCGCCATTCCTGCTCGGTTAACCCGCCAGGATCGTTAGCATCAATATCTACGCTGTTGAGCAGTAGTGTTAATTTGCTTGCTTCATTGAGACGCACACCCAGTTTGGCATTACCGAGATTCTTTTGGGCGCTGCTGTGGTCGCGATAGCCATGAGTGGTAAAGCGTGAAGCTGATACGGCGTAATCGACATCGCCAGCCTGCGTACCATCACCCGTGGAACCGGTTGCTTTAATACTGTTACGCCAGCTTCCAAAGCTGCCGTAATAGCTGCTCGCTTCAAAAGTTGGCGGCTGTGTACCCGTTGTTGTGCTGACATTAATCACGCCACCCGATGCGTTGCCATAAAGTGCCGAGAAGGGGCCCCGTAACACTTCAATACTTTCTACGCTGTTAATATCGATATTCGAGGTTTGGCCCTGGCCATCAGGCATGGTAGCGGGAATACCATCGACATACATTCTTATGCCGCGCACACCATAGGTGGAGCGAGAACCAAATCCGCGCACCGAAAGCTGTAAATCTTGCGCATAGTTCTGGCGATTCTGAACTTGCAGACCCGGTACGCTGCTAAGGCTTTCTGAAAGATTAACGCGTGGTGCCGCCTGGCGCATATCGTCGCCATTGACGACACTCACTGCCGCTGGTGTATCCAGCTCGGAAATCGTGCCTTGTGTTGCGGTAACGACCATCGTCTCTTCGGCGGCAAGTACCGGAAGGGCAAAAGACGAAAGGGCCGGGACTAATATCAGTGGCAGGGAGATCTTTCCATGGTGCACAATTTTCATCAGACATTTTCACAGGTGGGAGCATTTTACGTTCCGGACGAACCATCTGGAACATTCAAGAGGGTATGTTAATACTTGTGATGAATGTTTGAAAAGTGTTAACGGCACATAACGTTAATGCAAGTTTTTATGAGCGAAAGTGTTTTGTGAGGATTTCCGCGGCGGAAGGAGTGATTTTTCCAGAGTGAAAAAATATTTTCATATTCCTGCATCCAGTTCATTTCCTCGTACGTATATCAGAGTGTGAGCCAACAACGTGCTCCTGACTCAATGAGGAAATAACCATGAACAGAATCCTTACTGCTGCTATCTCTACATCATTACTCTTTAGTGCCGCCAGCATAGCTGCCATGATGTCAGACTCCGTGATGGTGGGCGGCGCTGCGATGTATCCTTCAAAAAACATCGTAGAAAATGCGCTCAACTCTAAAGACCACACAACCCTGGTTGCCGCGGTAAAAGCTGCGGGTCTGGTCGACACATTGCAGGGAACAGGACCATTTACTGTGTTCGCACCAACTAATGCAGCATTTGCAAAACTGCCCGCAGGGACCGTTGAGAATCTGGTGAAACCGGAAAACAAAGCGGTACTGACCAACATCCTGACTTATCACGTCGTGGCAGGAAAATACGACATGAAGCAGCTTGAGAAAAAAATTAAAGAGGGTGGCGGCCATGCGGAGTTGAAAACCGTGAACGGGCAACCTTTATGGGTAATGAGTAACGGCCCGCATAACATCCAGTTGAAAGATGCTCAGGGAAATATCGCGAATATCAGTACTTATGACGTAAATCAGAAAAACGGTGTAATTGACGTTATTGATACTGTCCTGATGCCTAAATAAATCCTGTCTATACTCGGTGTGAGTGAGCGCGGCCTGCGTCCACTCACACCTCAATCAGGGCAGATATGGACAATAAGCAGGTTCAACAACAGGTAGTGCTGGTTCAGGCGATTGCGGGTGGCGATCGTGGAGCCTTTGAACAACTTTATCGCCAGACGTCACCGATGCTTTTCCCGGTAGCGTTACGTATGTTGCGCCGCTCATCATGGGCCGAAGAAGTTCTGCATGACAGTTTTCTTGCCGTCTGGAATCGCGCTGCAACTTATGATCCTGCCTCTAGCTCCCCGATGACCTGGCTTACGCATATTGTACGCAATCGTTGTATCGATTGGCTAAGAAGTGGCGCCGCTCGTAGTAGTGAACTGGAAGATGAACTGAATGAATATACGCCAGTAACGAGTTATCAAAATGAAGATAGCCAGCACGATGATAAGCAGGTCGACAAACTCACACTATGCCTTGCTCATCTGCCGCCAGAACAACGGCAAAGCGTGGTACTGGCCTACTATCAGGGGATGTCGCATAGCGAAATTGCGACCTGGTTGCATCAACCGCTTGGTACAGTAAAAAGTTGGGTGCGCCGGGCTCTGGACCACCTTAAGGACTGCGTAGGATTATGAAAAGCAGACACGATATCGACAGCGCATTGAGCGCGCAGTATGCCCTGGGCACCCTGCGTGGTAATGCGCGTCTGCGTTTCGAAAAACGCCTTGCGCAGGAACAAGAGTTGGCACAGCAACTTGGTCGTTGGCAAACCTTGCTGGCACCATTTGAAAACAATACACAGCAACAGATTCCGCCAGAACGGGTATGGAAAAAAATACAGCTCAGCTTACCGCCGCAAAGACCTACGTCATTGTGGAACTGGAATTACCTGGGATGGGCGCTGGCAGCCGGACTCGCCGCGGTTATTCTGGTGCCGTATTTCGCGAACCGCTCACCCGATCTCGCACCGCTGGTGGTGTTAAACAGTAGCGATACAACCAAAGGTCAATGGGTTGTCAGTGCTGACAGTGAACGTAAAACGCTCCAGTTGGTTCCGGTTCAGCCTCGCGCCATTGCGGCCAATAACAGCTTGCAGTTATGGGCGATACCTTCAGGTGCAAAACCGATTTCACTTGGCTTAGTGAATGCCAGTGAACCTACGCAACTTACTGCAACCAATGTGGCTTTATCTCCAGGCACGACGATTGCAATCAGCCTCGAACCGCAAGGTGGTTCTCCAACGGGGCAACCGACCGGGCCAGTCATATTTAGCGGGACATTGTAAAGAGCAGCAAAAAGGGCAGAAAATATTCTGCCCTTTATCGCTACGAAACACTGGCTCAGTATGGGTTTACTTCACCTTTTGCGGCGCTTCCTCAGGGTGAGCGTCGGGATTGTGGGCAAGTTCTTGAACACGCTTACGTGCGCCAAACCAGCCAATCACCAGTAACAAAGCAATCAGCGGAATAGATGCAATGGTATAAGTTCCGTTCGGGTAATCGAACGCCATCAATACCAATACGCTAAACAGGAAGAGCAGGGTTAACCATGAGGTGAATGGTGCGCCAGGTAATTTAAAGCTAACGTCTTCAGCTTTCCCCTCTTTAATCGCTTTACGCAAGCGCATCTGGCAAACCATGATAAATGCCCAGGAAGAGATAATCCCCAGTGAGGCAACGTTGAGAACTATCTCGAACACTTGTGATGGCACAAGATAATTCAGTACCACACCAATCACATATATCCCAAGCGTAACCAATATCCCGGCATAGGGTACGTGCTGCTTGCTCATTTTCGACATGAACTGAGGTGCTGAGCCACCCATCGACATTGAACGCAAAATACGCCCGGTGGAATAGAGGCCAGAGTTTAGGCTGGAAAGCGCAGCAGTCAGAACCACCATATTCATGATGTCGCCAATATATGGCACACCGAGTTTAGAGAAAAATGTCACAAACGGGCTTTGTCCCGCCTGGTAGGCGTTCCATGGCAGCAATAAAACCAACAATGTCACGGAGCCGACGTAAAAAAGCCCGATACGCCAGATAACGCTGTTAATCGCTTTTGGCACCATTGTCTTTGGATCTTTGCATTCACCCGCTGCCGTACCCACCAGTTCGATTGAAGCAAAAGCAAACACCACGCCCTGAATAAGCACTAATGCAGGCAGTAACCCATGCGGGAAGAAACCACCGTTATCAGTAATTAAATGGAAACCTGTCGTGTTGCCATCAAGCATTTTCCCACTGCCCAGGAACACTGTTCCCACCACCAGGAAGGCGACTATTGCGAGGACTTTGATCAGCGCAAACCAGAACTCCATTTCTGCGAACCATTTCACGCCGATCATATTCATGGCACCGACAATACCAAGCGCCCCGAGAGCAAAGACCCATTGTGGGACATCGCCAAAAGCGCCCCAATAGTGCATATAAAGTGCCACGGCGGTGATATCAACAATCCCTGTCATTGCCCAGTTGACGAAGTACATCCAGCCTGCCACGTAGGAGGCTTTCTCACCGAGAAACTCACGGGCATAAGAAACAAAACTGCCGCTTGAAGGGCGATGAAGTACCAGTTCACCTAGCGCACGTAAAATGAAGAAAGAGAAGATGCCGCAGACCAGATAGACGATTGCCAGAGCCGGGCCTGCCATTTGTAGACGTGCGCCAGCGCCCAGGAAAAGCCCTGTGCCAATTGCGCCGCCGATGGCAATCATTTGTACCTGGCGGTTGCCCATCGCTTTGTGATAACCGGAATCATGGGAATTAAGCCAGCGGCGTTTCGCGGCGTGTTTCTCTGCTTCGGTGGTCGGTTTACTGCTCGATGTTGTGTTCATTTTTCCCTGTATCCTTGTTAAAAAGATTCCCGTGACAGAGCCTGGCTTTTTATAAATTCAGCATCATGGCGAAACGGGCGCTAAATCCTATCCAGAAATGGTTAAGGACGCTAATGTCTTTTGTGAACAACGAGGGGAAAAGCGATGGTTGGTGTGGATGCAAACCATCGCTGAGCAGTAATAACTAACTTGTCTTAATTACATTGACGGTCGTAAGCGTCGATTTGTGAATTCACCGCATCAACGGGAAGCGGGCGGCTACAGTCGATGGACTCGTCCAGGCGCTGCCTTTGTTGATACTCAGGCACACCTTGCGCATCTTCGCTTTGGTTGGTCACCCGGTGGTGATGATGCGAATGCTCTGCGGGTTCCTTAATCACGCACCCGGTCAGGAATAAGGTTGGAATTAAAATCATGGTGGAAAACCTCAGTAACTTACTCATCTCTAAAACCCTGTATTGAAAATTATTGTATTAATAACAAAAAATAACGGTGCTATTTTGCGCGGGTGATCCAGGCCAACAGGCCAAGAATGGCTCCCACTAAGAGCAAACCTGCGGATTCCCCGATTACTGCAACGGTTTCGCCAAATCGAAAGGCAGATTCTTGTCCCGCAATGACGTCAACATGGCTGACGGAAAGCAGCGTGTTAAATAAACAGAAAGCAGCATAAATACAGAATAAATAGAACAGCCATAGCATAATCTTCCCAATGGAAGATCGGTTTTTCTTTTTTGATTCAGGTGCGTTCATCGTGTTTCTCGTGATGTTGTAATAATAACATTTGTTGTGAGCGAGATAATAAATAGCATGGCAATGCGAGGAGTAAATATCCTCTTTATTGTTAATTGACGTAAATCAACTAAGCGTTGAAATTGCTTTAACCAGGAAATGTCTCATAGAGAGAAGTGGGTTTTATGATCACTGGTGCAACCAGTTGTCAGGCTTATCTTCTGGTTTATAGCGACAGTGACGTTTGTTTGTGGTTTTATTGTCTGGTTTTTGCTGTTTTATTCAGTACTAAATATTGTTGCTGTTGATTTTATCAGGAGTTGCCGCTCAATTGTTTTAGGCGGTTTAGAATCCTGGCTTATCGACTAGTAAGAAATTGTAAATTTGTGAAATATGTTAATAATGGTGATGTTGCTTAAGTAACATCGGTAAATTAATCACAGTGAATTAATTAAAACAAAATAAATAATGGGTTTATTGTTTGGGGGCGATTGACTTTAAATTCTGAACGTATATTTATAGTCGGAATTGACTTGATAGTTCTTTTGGAATTGTATTATGAATCTGATGAAAAAAACGGTTTTGGGGGCAATGATGGCTGGCGCTTTATTCTCTTCGGCGTCGGCATTTGCGGCAAGAATTGCTACGGATGGCCCACTTAACTTTCAGGGATATCATGAAGTCCATATTGATGAAGATTTTAAAGCGGCATACATTGACGGTAAATCTGCGCGTATCTCTTTTATTAATAAAAACTTTATTGAATTGCATGGCAACAGCATTGTGGTTTCACTATCCAAAAAACCGGCAGGTGGTTGGGATGCGACCTGGACAGGTACGCATCGCGAACACGGCGTTTTGACGCCAGGCATGAAGCCAACGTCCAAAAGCGACGCCGGGCAGCTTCCGGCATGTGCTGAGGACCATAGTCAGGCTGATGGTCCGTGTCGGGAGAAGTGATTTTATAGCGCGTTAAAAATTACATCGGGGCAGTACAAAGAACTTTGTGCTGCCCCGGTTTTTTGCGGTTTAACGACGTAGCCAGGTTAGTTGATAGTGATAATGCTGCTTATCAAGCAAGTATTCTGGTGAAACGCTTGGGCTCCAGGAGTCATCGCCACCAACACCCATATGGAAACCATCCAGATTTAAGCTGGTGCCTGTTTCCGCAACAAGCAAATGGCGATGCGAGGTTTCGCGCAATTGTGGTTGGCTAAAGCGGCTGATATTGAAGTGGAAATTCCCGCGCCACTGGTTGTCGCCGTATTCCAGATTTTGGGTATCGCAGCGCAAGCCATTCTCCGTTGGGAAAACATACGGTGTGTACAGTTCTTCCAGCGGAAGCTGCCAACTATCGAAGAGGGCAGATTGCTTGCGATCGGGGTAGTTTTCATGGGGGCCGAGCCCGAGCCAGCTCACTTCAGGATAGACTTCCTCCAGTTGGCAGGTCAGACCGATGCGCGCGGGTGGAGGTGTGCCATAAGCAATTTCAACATCTACGCTGACGTGGAGTTCGCCCTGGCAATCAATTCGCCAAAGCTTACGGCTGATAAACAGCGTTTTGCCATGGTGATGCCAGCTATGTACGGTGCGTAGCTGCACTTCATTAGCCAGTGCTTCAGCTTCACAGCTCACGACCCGAGACTCCAGTTCATACATGCCAGCGGCTTTCCAGCGTTCAACCCAGGCGTTCGGGTCAATACGCGCCACTTCGCTGACGCCAATATCGTTATCAAGCGGCGCTCGGGTGAATTGATCTTGTAGCGGCTTTAATAGTGCAGGCTGCTGTGCTTTCCACCACTGGTTTAACAACCCGGTTTCGCGGTTGAACTGCCAGTGATGCAGGCCGAAGCGAATATCGAAATGGCAGTTACTGGTTGTCAGTTCAGGTGCTTTACCATTAAAAGGCAGCGGGGTTGCGCTCAGAATACTCGGCAGTTGCCACTGATCCCATGCACAAATATGCCCGGAATCAGACCAGTCTGTGGCGTTGATTTGCTGCACTTTTACGGTCAGCCACACGTCACCGCCACGCACGATGGTTGGCAATGAATCAAAGGTAATTGTCTGCGTTCCAACTGGCGCGATATCAAGCAGCACTTCGCCTTCAGCAAGCCGTTCACCCGCTTGCGAAACCTGCCAAATAAGGCGTTCGTTATCGCTATGGCGGAACAGGTATTCGCTGGTTATTTCGAGGCGCAACGGGGTTTCACGATGAAGTTCAAACTGGAAAAACTGTTGTGCTTGTTGTGCTTCATACAATGCCGGATGCGCTGTGCGGTCGGCAAAAACCAGACCGTTCATGCAGAACTGACGATCGTTAGGTTTGTCGCCAAAATCCCCGCCGTAGGCTGCGAAGGGTTCGCCATTTTCATCGTGTTTAATCAGCGACTGATCGGCCCAGTCCCAGACAAAACCACCTTGCAGCCGCGGGTGCTGGCGGAATGCCTGCCAGTATTTATGGAAACCGCCAAAACTGTTGCCCATGGCGTGGGCATATTCGCAAAGGATCAGCGGGCGGGTTTCATCCGGCATACCGATCCACTTTTTGATTGACCATTTTGGCACTGCCGGGAAGGGCTGATCCTGGTCGACGCGGGCGTACATCGGGCAAATGATGTCGGTTGCCGCGCTATTGGCTCCACCCCCTTCGTACTGCACTGGGCGGGTGGGGTCGACAGATTTTATCCAGCGATAAAGCGCGTCATGATTGGCACCGTGACCAGACTCGTTACCAAGCGACCAGATAATAATTGATGGGTGATTAATATCGCGTTTCACCATACGAGTGACACGTTCCATCATCGCGGGCAGCCAGCCAGGATCGTCACTCAGGCGATTCATCGGCACCATGCCGTGGGTTTCAATGTTTGCCTCATCCACCACGTACAGGCCGTAACGATCGCACAAGCGATACCACAACGGGTGGTTTGGGTAATGGGAACAGCGCACCGCGTTGAAGTTGTGCTGCTTCATCAACATAATATCCTGGCGCATGGTTTCCACGTCCATCACCTGGCCTTTTTCCGGGTGATGTTCATGGCGGTTGGTGCCGCGAATGAGCAAAGGTTTGCCGTTGAGTTTTAACAACCCTTGATGGATTTCGACTTTACGAAAACCCACGTCATAAGCTTCTGCCTCTATTGTCGCGCCTGCGCTATCCAGCAAAATAACGACAGCACGATAGAGGTTGGGGATTTCCGCACTCCACAGCAGAGGGTTTGCGACAGGCATTCGGATAGTGGTGCGGTCGTTATATATTCCACGTTCATCAATAATCTCGCTGGCCAGCGCTTGTTGCCGCTCACTTACGAATTCTTCGCCGCGCCACAGCTGCACTTTTACCTGTAACGCGCCGTCGGTTTCGCCTTTCACCGCAACAGCTGTTTCCAGTATCGCATGGCTGAAATCTTCGTTTAAATGGGTGGCAATGTGCACATCGCTCAACTGGGTGGAAGGTTTATGCAGTAGTGTCACATCGCGGAAAATACCGCTCATGCGCCACATATCCTGATCTTCCAGATAACTTCCATCGCACCAACGTAGCACCATCACCGCAATGCGGTTTTGCCCCGCATGAAGGACTTCACTGAGGTCAAACTCAGAGGGCAGGCGACTATCCTGACCGTAGCCAATCCAGTGGCCGTTACACCAAAGATGGAATGCCGAATTCACACCATCGAAAATAATCCTCGTCTGACCATGATCAAGCCATGACTGTTCGACATTAAATGTGAGCGAGTAACATCCGGCTGGGTTGTCTTGTGGCACAAATGGCGGTGTAACCGGAATGGGATAAGTGACATTGGTATAAATCGGGGCATCAAAGCCATGCATTTGCCAGTTGGATGGGACTGGTAAGATTTGAGCATTGGCTAAATCAACCTCAAGCCAACTTTCGGGAACACACTCGGGCTGAGTGAAGTAGCTAAACTGCCACTCACCGTTAAGACTGCGCAGACTTTCAGATGATGAGTCGTCGCGCGCGGCGAGAGCATCACGCCAACTGGAAAATGGCGGGTGGGCAGGCAAGCGATTTAATTGCGTCACTGCTGGGTTCTCCCAGTCGCGTCGCCCAAGGATCGCGGCCAACGTGGCCGCAACAGAACCCGATCTGATGGTCATACTTGATGTTCCTTTACATTTTTGCGAAGCGCTCACAATTATTAATTAATATGTTTTTTACCTGCGCAGATGTAAAGCAGTAAAACAACTTCAGGTGAGCCGATTCACAAAAATCACTTCAGACGCGCGACCTGATGGGCAAGTACCGCAAGCGCGTCGGCCAGGGCTTGTGGTGACACAGTTTCAGAATTTGGTGCTGCCGTCGTTTTACGCTCAATAAGCGTGACGGGAAGAACGGTGGCATGGCCCGGTAATGCGGGCGTGTGGATTTGGGCAATCAGTTGGTCAACGCTGGTATTCCCCAGTGCTTTAAAGTCTTGCTTGATGGTAGTGAGCGGCGGGATAAAACAGGCGCTGTCTTCGGTATCGTCATAACCCACCACTGAGACTTGCCCAGGAACGGATAAGCCTGACTCATTGAAGGCACGTAACGCACCTAACGCCATTTGATCGTTAGCGACCAGCAGGGCGGTAAACTTCGATCCCGTACTAATGAGCGCCAGTGTCTGGAGATAACCGGAGATTGAACTCCAGTCACCCTGCAATTGCGCGACAGCCATCAGATGATGCTTTGCCAGAGCCAGTTGCCAACCTTCCAGACGCAGGCGGGCTGAAACTGAGGTCAACGGGCCGCTGAGTAAAGCAATATGCTGGTGGCCTTGTTGGACGAGATGAGTTACTGCCAACTGCGTGCCGGTGCTGGCATCGAATGTGATGCTGTGGGTATTGAGAGTCGGGGAGACATCGAGGAACAATACCGGCACATTGCCGCACATGTCAGTGATGGCTCGAACCTGGTCATCCTCCAGAGGAATATTCACAATCAGCCCATCAACCCTCTGGGAAAGCAGGCTATTCACCGCACCTTTGCAGGCACTTAAATCAGGCTGCTCAATCATCGATATCACCACGTTAAAGTGGAGTTTGCTGGCCTGAGACTTAATGGCTGCGGCGATTTGCGACGGAGCGTGGAGGGACAAATTGCTGGTTACAAGCCCAATCGTTTGGCTTAGTTTTCCAGCCAGTTGCTGCGCCACCCGGTTAGGAACGTAGTTAAGTTCTTGCATCGCTGCTTCGACTTTACGGCGCGTTTTATCAGAAACATGCTCTGCCTGATTGATAACCCGTGAAACGGTCTGATAGGAAACATTGGCGTGTTTTGCCACATCATAGAGAGTCATCGACTTGGGTTTCATGGCGCATCCTTCTGGCACTTAATTTCCGCGGAATAGTCTACAGGCCTGTTGTAGCCAGAGCATTATCGATCATTTGCCATGAAAAAAACGTTTTATAGTAAAGACATCGGATTTTAAGAGGTTGAGATAATGACTTTCAAGCGACAAACCTATTTTGCGCGTATCGGTTTTCATGGTGAAGCCATACCCACCTTAGAAACCTTGCAACGTATTCATCTGCTGCATGCTTGTTCCATTCCTTTCGAAAACTTAGATGCGCTTCTTGGTCGAACCATCAGGCTTGAACTCGATAATGTTTTTGAAAAGCTCGTCGTTGCTGGTCGAGGAGGTTATTGCTATGAGCAAAATGCTTTGCTGCGCGCAGCGCTTGAAGACATTGGTTTTGAAGTGGAAGACCTGGCGGCGAGAGTGTTGATCACGCAACCGCCTGAAATGCCACCAAGAACGCACCGCCTATTGCTGGTGACGATAAATCAACAGCGTTATCTGGCTGATGTAGGATTTGGCGGGAAAACGCTGACTTCCCCTTTGCGGTTGGAAACTGATGTTGAGCAGCCTACGGCGCATGGTGTCTATCGCTTAACGCATCTGGATGGCGATTACTTGCTGAGCATCAAACAACAAGATGACTGGTTGCCTCTGTATCGGTTTGATCTGCAACCCCAATATTTCAGTGATTTTCAGGTCGCAAATCACTATGTTTCGACCTGGCCTGAATCGTATTTCCGTCATCATTTAATGTTGTGTTTGCATAAACCCGATGGCACAACGTTAACGCTGAGTAACCGGCAGTTTAGCGGCGAGCAATGCGAAGAAATGGTCGATGAGAGGGCGGTGTATCAACTACTGCAAGAAAAGTTTGGCTTGCGACTGGACCACGAGCAGTACGGCATCAGCTTTGATGAGTTTGCCCCCATCTGCCCCAAATGATTTTCTGTTGCTATAACTTGATAGTTTAACGTAAGAATAGAGTTCGCCATTCAAAGGAGATCTGTTGTGCCGCATATCACCGTAAAACACTTCCCGCGTGAGTTGACTGAAGAACAAAAAGAGGCGCTTGCCGCTGATATTTGTGCCGTGCTGAAGAAGCACTTTAATTCATCTGACGAGTCGCTCTCAGTTGCGCTAACACCTATCCAGAAAGATCGCTGGAAAGAGGATGTCTACGATAAAGAGATAGCTCCGGCACTGGATACTTTGGCCAAAAAACCGGGTTACAGTATGTAGCGTTACTCCATAGCCGCTCAGTTATCCGGAGCGGCTATGGCTCTTTAGTTTTTGGTTACATCACTCAACAGCACGGCAATACTCTTGCCACCCTCGTTTTGTTCAAGTGCTATTTTCACCGCGATAGTCAGTGGAACCGACAGTAGCATTCCCACCGGGCCCAGCAGCCAGCCCCAGAAAATCAACGATAAGAAAACCACCAGAGTCGATAAACCCAATCCTCGCCCCATCATGCGTGGTTCGATGATATTGCCAAACACCAGGTTGATGGCCAGATAACCAGCAACGACAAGCAGCGCATCATACAGTCCACTAAATACCAGCACTTGTGCAACCGGTGGAATGGCTGCGAGAACGGAGCCAATATTGGGAATATAGTTGAGCGAGAAGGCGAGTAGCCCCCAGACAAAGGCAAAACGCACATCCAACATGGCTAACATTATCCAGACCACCAACCCCGTCACCAGGCTGATAGCGGTTTTTAGCACAAGATAATGGCTGACACTGTCCAAAGCTCGCTGAATAGCACCCATACCTTCAGCCGGTCGGGACATCAATTGTTGAAGTTTTACCGGCAATTGCGGTACTTCAATCAACATAAATACTACGGTCAGAAGCAGCAAAAAGATTGAGGTCATCGCATTGGAAAGCTGAGTGATAAGACTTGTGACTAACGTCATTGCCGCGTTTGGGTCGATATACTTAACCAGTTCATCCACCGACACAGAAATCCCAACCCGTTGCAGCCACGGGTCCAGTGTTTGCAGCGGGGAGATTAATAAGGAACGGTATTGTGGCAGCGTACGCGTCAGCTCATTAAGCGTGGTTCCCAGGTAGGCGAGCAGTACAGCCATGAAGAAAATAATCACTGAAATGACGAAGGTGATCGCCAGCACGCGCGGGACCCGTATGCGCTCCAGACGACGAATCATTGGGTTGAGGATAATGGCAATAAACAGTGCCAGAATAAATGGCACGATGATCTCGGCAGCCACTTTTATACCCACGAGGATGATGACTAACATCCCCAACATAATGACTACTTTTAATCCACTTAACGTAATAATGGGTTTTGCCATTATTGACGGTCTCCATCAGAATAATCCGTTCCTTAATTGTGTATATAGTACGGGTGGTGAAAGGAGGGGTATACACTTATTTTCTGCTGCTCAAGCGTAAAGAATTGAAAAGGGAAGTCAGGCGTCTTACGAAATATGGTACAAATTCAGCGTGTTTGACTACTGAGGACAATTTACTATCCGCAACTGATGAGAAGCAACACCGCGGATACGTTGTGAAAACTATGGACATTATGCTTACGAACAAGCTGTTCAAAACGTTATTAACCCATCAAGCCCCATCTTTCTCTTCTGCTTTCTCGCTTTCCGGTGAACAACACTGGCGCAACGCGCTGTAGATTCGCTCTCCTGTTTTTCCCTTGATACTTCGCGCCCCAGTTGCGTTGACTGCACCCGCTTGCTTACGGTCTTGTCGCCTTACTGGTACACGAATTATTGCGGGTAAATAAGCTTATTTTTTATTCGGCTTGTGCGCTTTATTTAGCACATTACAAGCATTAGCACGGCTATTTTCTCTATCAGGAGAGGAATCATGATCTATTGGATATTATTAGCATTGGCTATTATTGCCGAAATTACCGGCACATTATCCATGAAATGGTCCAGCGTCAGTGATGATAATCTCGGCTATATTTTTATGCTGTTGATGATCACCTTGTCTTATATTTTATTATCATTTTCGGTTAAAAAAATCGCCCTTGGCGTCGCGTATGCCATGTGGGAAGGAATTGGTATTTTATTTATTACCCTTTTCAGTGTTCTATTGTTCGACGAATCGATCTCACTACTGAAAATCATCGGTCTGACCACGTTAGTGGTGGGGATTGCTTTGATTAAATCGGGAACCAGCGCTAAAAAAACGCGAAAGGTAAAACCAGCAAAGGAGAGCGAACATGCAATCATTTGAATGGGTTCACGCGCTATGGCTGTTCCTGGCAATCGTGTTAGAAATTGCCGCTAATATTTTCTTGAAACACTCTGATGGTTTTCGCCGTTTTGGCTACGGCATACTGTCGCTGTGTGCAGTTCTGGCAGCCTTCAGCGCGCTGGCGCAGGCAGTAAAAGGAATTGAGCTGTCGGTGGCTTATGCACTATGGGGTGGCTTCGGCATTATCGCCACCGTGGCGGCTGGCTGGATTTTATTCGGCCAGCGTCTTAACCGTAAAGGCTGGGTGGGGCTGGTTTTATTACTAGCGGGCATGGTGCTTATCAAACTGGCATAAAAGCAAACCGCCGGGCGTGATACCCGGCGGTGAAATTATTGGCTGGCTAAACTCTGTAGCTGGTCACGAAATCCTGTCACAGAAATCGCCCGATTATCAGCCCGATAACGATCTTTCGCCGCAGGCGCCGAGCTTTGTACCGCAATCAGCTGCCATCCATTTTCCGTTTTCAGCATCAAGGGTGAACCACTATCACCAGGTAATGTATCGCACTGATGCGAGAGAACAGTTTTCTGTGCCCAGCCGGTAATCAGGCAATCGTTATGGGTATAGAGATCGTCCAGATGATCCTCGGGATAACCCGACTGCGTGACTTTACGATTCTGATTTTTAAGCGCTTCGGTTAGTGCGTCACGGTCACCCTCAAACAATGGCAACGGCGTGATACCAGAAGGTGGGTTGTGCAAAATAATCAGACCAAAATCATGAGGTGCTGCACTGGCAGGGACAATCCAACCGTCGCCATCGGGTTTAAGGCGACGACCCAGCGTAGATTCAACCCGGCCTTCAATATCATGAATTTCGTAGCGCCATTTCCCTTTATTAGATACAAAGCGCAAAGCGATGGCTTTATCGGGTTTTCCACGGGGTGGTTGTAGCAAACAGTGCCCGGCGGTAAGTGCCAGGTGAGGGGAAATTAAGGTCGCGGTGCAAAGATTGCCGCTGGCCGTCTCAAGTTGACCGATAGCATCCCACGGCGGTGTTGCGGGATCATTCACTCTTGTGCGGTCATCCTTGCCAAAAAACAGCGTTTTGACATTTGCAGCACTTTCGTCATCAGCATGAGAAAGGGCAGGCAACAAGCACAGTACACCTAACAACATCACAACTTTTTTGCGCATATCACTCTCTGTGGGGCGATTAATTTTGATTGTTATATAAACCCAGCGAATGGACTAACTATAGACGGGTCGCACAAAAAGTGGGAGTAAAAAGTCATTACAGCCAGAAGCTTAGCGTAATAATGCCGCAAAGAATAAGCAGCGTGAGGATGATTTCAAAGCTATAGCGTCGCAACATCATCCAGACTCCGGAAGTAAACACCCGGCGAACCGGGTGTTTTTAACCGTCATACTTCACATTATCGGTGTGTTGGCGCCGGTCGTTCATCCCAGTAACATAGTTATCTATGCTTCTGGGGACTCACTTGCTCGCCACCTGCCGACAACTCAAATTATGCAGGTTAGTAGTGTGGCTATGCTTTCGGGATAACCCCGATAACCTTATGCAGCTGGCTGAGTTGCAGGTTTTGCTGCTTCAGTTTTCTTCACTTCTTTTTTGTGTTTTTTAGCGGCTTGTGCTTTCTGCTCGGTAGCTGCTTTTTTGTGTTTTTTATGATGAGTAGTTTTTGCAGCAGGAGCTTTAGCTGCAGCAGAAGTGGTAGCAGGAGCTGGAGTCGCAGTAGTTTCAGCAGCGAAAGCAGCAGAAGACAGACCCATTGCAGCGGCAACAACCAGAGCTAATACTTTATTCATCTCGACATCCTCAATTCATGTTTGAATTTATGTTTGTTTGAAGCCCAGCGGGGCCGTTGAGATGAACTATAGACTTGTGGATCAATGCGTTCAGTGAGTGATTGGTTTCGGCGTGTAACGGTTTGTACACGCCGGGGAATTGATGACGAAATTTCTTGGTAGGTCGGATTAGCGCAGCGACATCCGACATAACCTGCGTCAATGGTGGATGTCGCTAATACTATTCACCCCTACAAAACCCGAATTATTTAGGGCGCGGACAGGTGAGGAGATTAAAGGTAACGCGCTTCTAAATGTTTGCGGAAATACAACGGGTTAAGATCTTCCCCGGTTGCATTGGTAATCAACTCTGAAGTGGTGAAGCGACTGCCGTGTTGCCAGATATTCTGACGTAGCCAGTCGAACAATGCGCTGAAGTTTCCTTCCGCAATATCGCTTTCGAGCTGTGGCAGCGCAAGTTTTGCAGCATTGAACAATTGGGCGGCATACATTGCGCCCAGCGTGTACGAAGGGAAGTAACCGAAAGCACCGTCAGTCCAGTGAATATCCTGCATACAGCCATTGCGGAAGTTATCTTTGGTAGAAAGCCCCAACCATTGCTGCATTTTTTCATCCCACAGTGCCGGGATGTCTTCCACTTCAATTTCGCCATCAATCAGCGCGCGCTCAATTTCGTAGCGCAGCACAACATGGGCTGGATAGCTCACTTCATCCGCATCAACGCGGATAAAACCACGCTCAACACGCTGGTTCACGGCAATAAAGTTTGCCGTTTCAAATGCAGGCTGTTTGCCAAAACGCGCTGTAACCATCGGCAGCAGCAGTTTAAGGAACTCTTTGCTGCGACCCAACTGCATCTCAAAGAAGAGACTTTGTGACTCATGAATCGCCGTGGAACGCGCAAGAGCAACAGGCTGGCCTAGCCATTCACGTGGCAGGTTCTGCTCGTAACGCGCATGGCCCGTTTCGTGGATAACGCCAAACAGTGCGCTGACCAGATCGCTTTCATCGTAACGCGTGGTGATGCGTACATCTTCCGGCACGCCGCCGCAGAACGGATGGGCACTGACATCAAGCCGGCCGCCGTTAAAATCAAAGCCCAACAGCTTCATGATTTCCAGGCCAAGCTCGCGCTGGTCGTTCGTGGCGAATGGGCCAACAGGAGCTATGACCGACTCTTTTGCTTGTTTATCGACAACTTTTTGCAGCAACGCTGGCAGCCAGGTGCGCAAGTCGCCAAACAGAACGTCAAGTTTAGCGCTGGTCATTCCTGGTTCATAAATATCTAACAGCGCGTCGTATGGGGATTTGCCCTTTGCTTCGGCGCGCAGTTTCGCCTCTTCACGGCTAACACGAACCACTTCTTTTAAATTGGTGGAAAAACCCTGCCAGTCGTTGGCTGGGCGTTGCGTGCGCCAGCCATGTTCACAGCGCGTCCCAACCAGCGATTTTTCTTCTACCAGTGATGCGGGTAATAAAATGGCTTCCTGGTACTGGCGTGTCATTTCACGCAGGTTTGCACGTTCAATATCATTCAAATTTTCCTGAACTGCGGCCTGCAATAGCGTGGCGATTTTTTTATCGGTCAGGATTTGGTGCTGCAAAACACTCAGTTCGGCCAGGGCTTCGCCGCGCGCTGTGCTGCCATTGGGTGGCATATTGGTGAACATATCCCAGCCAGCGATGGCTGAGAGATGTCCAAAACGGGAAAGACGCTGGAAGGTGCGGGTGAGGTGATTGTAGTTTTGCTTTTCCATAGGGCCTCATAAAGAGATGGTTTACGCAGCGAAAATAGCAAAAAGCTATCCCGAAAACGAGGCCGTGACAGGGTTATTGTGCGCGATGATGCAAACGCGTTCCCACCAGTAATGAAATGACCAAAAGTGAGCCAATAAAACTCGCGACTCCCAACCAGCCAAACTGATGCCAGAAAACACCGCCGAGCGTCCCGGCAAGGCTCGAACCTAGATAATAGCTGAACAAATAGAGTGATGAGGCTTGCCCTTTAGCACGTTTAGCTCGCGGGCCAATCCAGCCGCTGGCGACGGAGTGTGCGGCGAAGAATCCAGCAGAAAAGAGCAGCATGCCGATGAAGATAATCGGCAGCGGTGAAAAGACGGTTAACACCACGCCTGCCAGCATTACCGCGGTGGAAAAGACCATCACCGGGCCACGGCCAAATTTTGCGGTCATTGCCCCGGCTTTTGGCGAGCTCCATGTTCCGGTCAAATACGCTACCGATAAAAGCCCGACCACCGCCTGGCTTAAATACCACGGCCCTTGCATCAGGCGATAGCCAATGTAGTTAAACAGGGTGACAAACGCCCCCATCAGCAAAAAGCCCTGCGCAAATAACAGCGGCAGGCCCTGATCGCGCCAGTGCAGCCGGAAGTTGATAAACAGAGTTTTTGGCCGCAGCGAAGAAGGGCGGAAATGTTTTGAGGCTGGCAGTATTTTCCAGAACATTAACGCTGACGCGAGAGCGAAGCAGCCAATAGCCGCAACGGCAATGCGCCAGTTAAAGAAGTCGGTCAAAACGCCGCTTAACAGGCGGCCACTCATGCCACCAATCGAATTTCCGCTGATATAGAGCCCCATCGAAAATGCCACTACGCTTGGGTGGATTTCTTCACTCAGGTAAGTCATGCCAACCGCAGCAACACCGCTAAGAGACAGCCCAATCAGGGCACGCATCACCAATATGCCGTGCCAACTTGTCATCATGGTGGAAAGCAGCGTGCAGCATGAGGCGAGTAATAGCGCCGTAACCATCACGGGTTTACGACCAATGGCATCAGACAGCGGGCCAGTAAAGAGCAGCCCAATCGCCAGCATAGCGGTAGAAACAGATAGCGAAATACTGCTACTGGCCGGTGAGACTCCAAATTCATGAGAAAGAACCGGCAGTATTGGTTGTACACAATAAAGCAGCGCGAAGGTGGCAAGTCCTGCGGAAAAAAGCGCAAGCGTAACGCGCATAAATTGAGGTGAACCGCGCTTGATATAAGTGACCGGCTGGGGAGATCGTCTTTCGTCAATATCTGCTGCCGGGGCGGTGTTGACGAGGGTTGTACGGCTCAAAATCGGTCCTTAAAAATCTACAAATGAAGTCTTCTTTT
The DNA here is from genome assembly GCF_902500225.1 of Buttiauxella massiliensis. Lineage (GTDB taxonomy): Bacteria > Pseudomonadota > Gammaproteobacteria > Enterobacterales > Enterobacteriaceae > Buttiauxella > Buttiauxella massiliensis. The sequence goes on from NZ_LR722650.1 coordinate 32,809, forward strand.
CAGAGTAGAAAATTGTAATTGTTCTGTCTAATATATTAATAATCTCAATTAATATTTTAAAAGTATGAATATTGAATTGCGCCATCTGCGTTACTTTATTGCCGTTGCTGAAGAGCTGCATTTTGGGCGGGCTGCCGCGCGTTTACGTATCTCTCAGCCACCTCTGAGCCAGCAAATTCAAATCCTTGAACAGCAAATTGGTGCACGTCTACTGGCGAGAACCAATCGCAGCGTGAATCTGACCGCCGCAGGCAGCCAGTTTTTGCAAGATGCCCGGCAGATTTTAAGCCAGGTTGATGCAGCGGCAGGGCGCGCAGCCCGGCTTCATCAAGGGGAAACAGGCGAGTTGCGTATTGGTTTCACCTCATCCGCGCCCTTTATTAAAACGGTATCCGATAGCCTTTCGACATTTCGCCGCAGCTACCCGGACGTACATCTCCAGATGCGGGAAATCAACACTCGTAAGCAAATTGCACCGTTAAACGACGGCGAACTCGAACTCGGTTTAATGCGCAACACGCGGCTTCCGGATACGCTCGACTGGAGTCTGGTTCTACGTGAGCCACTACTGGCAATGGTGCATCGTGACCATCCGTTGGCCCAATGCTCAAAAATTTCACTGCAACAGCTCGCACATGAACCTTTTGTCTTCTTTGATCCGCTCGTTGGGACCGGGCTGTATGAGGATATTCTCGGCCTGCTGCAACGCCACGGGATTTCACCCTACATCACCCAGGAAGTGGGCGAGGCTATGACGATTATTGGGTTGGTGTCCGCCGGGTTAGGGGTGTCGATACTTCCGGCGTCATTTAAACGCGTCCGTCTATCTGAAGTGGTGTGGCTACCCATTGATGAGCCGGAAGCGCAATCTGAAATGTGGCTGGTTTGGCCAAAGCACCGTGAACTTTCAGCTGCGGCACTTCGCATCTCTGCGCTGCTCACTGAGTCAATAACGACGTTAAAAGAGGGTTAATACAGCAGATTATGTGCGGTAAATCACAACCCTACCTAAATATTTGACTCCTTCACTTGAAGTGTTTCACCATAGCCCAAAGTTTATTTCGAAGCGCGAAAATAAAGGGAGTCGCAAGTGGTTGCTGATAGTCAACCGGGCCATATTGATCAGATCAAGCAAACTAATGCGGGCGTAGTTTATCGCTTGATTGATACCCATGGGCCGGTGTCGCGCATCGATCTTTCTCGCCTGGCGCAACTTGCGCCTGCCAGCATCACGAAAATTGTTCGTGAAATGATTGAAGCTCATCTGGTGCAGGAAACGGAAATTCAAGACCCCGGTAGCCGGGGCCGTCCCGCCGTGGGTTTGATGCTGGAAACTGAAGCATGGCACTACTTGTCCGTGCGTATTAGTCGTGGGGAAATCTCGCTTGGCCTGCATGATTTAAGCAGCAAGCTGATAGTTGAAGATACGGTTGACCTTGCTATTAATGACTCGCAACCGCTTATTGAACGCATCATCGCGCAGATTGACCAGTTCTTTATCCGCCATCAGCAAAAACTTGAGCGCCTGACGGCAATAGCTATCACTATGCCGGGTATTATTGATACCAAGCGCGGCATAGTGCATCGGATGCCGTTTTATGAAGTCTGCGATATGCCGCTCGGTGAGATTCTGGAGAACTACACCGGCGTGCCGGTCTATATTCAGCATGACATCAGCGCCTGGACGATGGCGGAAGGGCTGTTTGGCGCCTCAAAGGGCGCTCGTGATGTGATTCAGGTTGTTATTGATGATAACGTCGGAGCCGGTGTGATTACCGATGGCCGCCTGCTCCATGCGGGCAGCAGCAGCCTGGTTGAAATTGGCCATACGCAAGTCGATCCTTATGGCAAACGTTGTTATTGCGGTAACCACGGTTGCCTGGAAACGATTGCCAGTATCGACAGCGTGCTTGAGTTGGCGCAGCTTCGCATGAGCCAGTCGATGGGTTCCATGCTGCATGAACAACCTCTGACAGTCGAGTCTCTCTGTGATGCTGCATTAAGTGGCGATCTATTAGCGAAAGATATCATTCTCGGTATTGGCACTAACGTCGGCCGTATACTTGCGATAATGGTGAATCTGTTCCATCCACAAAAAATCCTGATTGGTTCCCCGTTTAACCGAGCCGCAGAGATTCTGCATCCGGCAATCACCAGTTGTATTCGCCAACAAGCACTCCCTGCATATAGCGAACATATGGTTGTTGAAAGTACCCAGTACAATCATCGTGGAACAATGGCGGGTGCGGCGCTGGTAAAAGATGCAATGTATAACGGTTCATTATTGATTCGCTTGCTGCAAGGTTAATGTCATTGCCTGATCCACTAAAAATTGCGCTATCTCAATCTGGTCGAATGACTATTCTTTTAGACTTTCACTCCTGAATTATTCAATTTTTAATCACTCATACCCTGAATAATTTGAGTTGCGGGCGGGCTATAACCACACCTGCAACCTTAAGTTTGATGGGTACTTAAAGCATTACCTTGGGAGTTAGTCATGCTTACGCGTTTCTTTATAACGGGTACCGATACTGCAGTCGGGAAGACTGTGGTTTCTCGCGCCTTGTTGCAGGCTCTTGCAGCCAGTGGCAAAAGTGTCGTCGGCTATAAGCCGGTAGCCAAAGGCAGTAAAGAGACGCCAGAGGGCCTACGCAACAAAGACGCGTTAGTTCTACAAAGCGTTTCCACTGTCAATTTACCTTATGAAGCCATCAATCCTATCGCTCTTAGCGAAGAAGAAAGCAGCGTGAGCCATAACTGCCAGATTAACTATTCGCTGCTGTCTGATGGGCTTCAGCGTTTGGCCGGGCAGGTGGATCATGTTGTTGTCGAAGGCACTGGCGGCTGGCGCAGCCTGATGAACGACTTACGTCCATTATCGGAGTGGGTGGTTCAGGAACAGTTACCGGTGTTGATGGTGGTTGGGATTCAGGAAGGCTGCATCAATCATGCCTTACTGACAGCTCAGGCGATTGCCAATGATGGCTTGCCACTGATTGGTTGGGTGGCAAACCGTATCAATCCAGGGCTTGCACACTACGCAGAAATTATCGATGTATTAAGCAAGAAATTGCCTGCACCGCTGGTGGGCGAACTGCCTTATTTGCCTCGAGCAGAGCAGCGTGAACTGGCAAATTACATCGATTTATCCCGTCTTAGCAGCGTTCTGACTGTAGACCGTTTGAGGGCGTAACCAGCGCGAAAGTGCTGAAGCAATTACGCACGCCAGCAGTAAGCCGGGGAGTAAAGTAAATTCCCCGGTCATTTCACAAACCATCAATGTGGACATAATCGGTGCATGAGTGGTCGCCGCTAAAAGCGTTGCCATTCCAGTTAATGCCAGCAAAATAGCGATACTATCGCCACTCCACGTCCAAATCCCAAACCATTGTCCGACCAGCATTCCGAGCGCTGCACCTACAAACAGTGTCGGTGTGAACACGCCACCGGGCGCGCCGGAACCGCTACTTGCCAGCACCGCTGCTAGTTTGTAAACCAGAATCCCTGCCACAAACAGCAGCGCCGGAGGCTGAGAAAGGAACGATTGCACCACGCTGTAACCATTTCCCCAAACCAATGGCGTAATCAGCGAAAGCAGCCCAACCAGCAAACCACCCAGCGCCAGTTGCAACGGTGGCGTTAAATGCAAACGTTGGAACAATTTATTACTGTGGGACATCAGCCAGAGGAATAACGGCCCGGCGACACCGGCTATCACACCGAAGGTTGCCATCAGCAAATACTGTATAGGTTGCGGAGCGCTTAACGCTCGCACGGTATACAGCAATGCTTGTTCGTCATTGAGTAAATGAGTCATCAACAAGGCGCTGACGGCGGCAATCACTACTGGGCCCAGCGAGGCGAGCATCAGCGTGCCAAACAGAATCTCTGCGATAAACAAACTTCCAGCCAGTGGTGCGTGGTAGGCGCTTGCCATCCCGGCTGCGGCACCGCAGGCGACCCACAATTTCCATTCATCTTTATTTGAGAAACGCTGGGCAAATACCGAAGCAAAAACAGTGGCCAATAGTACCATCGCACCTTCGCGACCAATGGCACTACCGCTTGCTACCACAATCAGTGACGCGGCTGATTTGACCAGACTTGCGGATACATCAAGACGTCCGTCGCCGGTCTCTATGGCTTCCATATAGTCAGTGGGAGCAGAAGGGCGCTGGCGTGTGGCGCGTTGCCAGCCCCAAAGTAGTGTACCTGCAAGTAAACCACCCATAGCCGGGGTGAGTAATCTGCGCCACGGCGGTAGTGCGGCAGCGGCGGCAACCAGGCTTCCGCTATGATCGCCAAGGAAAAGGCCTTCAAGGAAATACATTGACTGGCGAAATAGCCAGACGACCAATGCAGAGGCAACGCCAATCCAGACGGCGAATATTAGCCGTCGAAGCATGCCTTTCATATCGGGGAAGTGGTTTAGATGGCGCATCAGAGCATTGTAAGGTGGATAAGCGTTAGCGTCATCCACCGTTTGTTGCTGTTTTGTCGGATGTCGCTGGCGCTAATCCGACCTGGGATTGAGTAATATTGGCGTTGAAACTACGAAATATTCAGCGCTCGGCGAGTGCGGCCTGAACTGAGGTAATCGGCGATATAATCTTGCGAAATTTCACCGCTGTAACGGCCATCTTCGTCAGTAATCGGCATCCATACCATGTTGTGCTCGTAAAGTTTAGATAGCACAATTCGCAGGTTATCTTCCGCACGCCCGGTCACGCGGAACGGGTGCAGTAACTCAGAGCATGAGCCGATGGCACCACGCGCTTCGCGGCGCTTCACAAAGCCTAATGGCTTACCTTCACCATCCACCACGGTTATCGAGCGCATGTCGTTATCATCCATGGTAGAGAATGCTTCCGGTAACGGTGTGGACTCACGCGCGGTAATTGTCGGTTGCTGGTCGGTGACATCCCCAGCCTGAACCAACAGCAGGCGTTTCAGGGTGCGATCCTGGCCAACAAACGACCCCACAAATTCATTGGCAGGCTTAGCTAAGAGCTCATCGGGACTGGCACATTGCACGATTTTCCCCTGACGGAACACGGCGATACGGTCACCCAATTTCAGGGCTTCATCAATATCATGGCTGACCAGCATGACGGTTTTCTTCAACTGACGCTGCATTTCCAGAAATTCATTCTGTATAGATTCACGGTTGATAGGGTCAACCGCACCAAACGGCTCGTCCATCAGCAGCACCGGAGGATCCGCCGCCAGCGCCCGGATCACGCCGATACGTTGTTGCTGCCCGCCTGACATTTCACGCGGGTAACGGTTCAGGAAGCGGTTAGGGTCGAGCGCCACCATGCTCATTAATTCGCTGGCGCGTTCTTTACAGCGCGCTTTATCCCAACCCAGCATCCGCGGCACGACGGTAATGTTTTCTTCAATCGTCATGTTCGGGAACAGACCGATTTGCTGGATAACATAGCCAATATTGCGGCGCAGCGTGACGGTATCCAGCTCGTTAGTGTTTTTACCGTTAATCAGAATATTGCCGCCGGTTGGGGCAATCAGGCGGTTAATCATCTTTAGTGTGGTGGTTTTGCCACAGCCGGAAGGGCCGAGCAGCACGCACATTTCGCCTTCAGGCACATTCAGGCTGACGTTATCAACCGCGTTAAATGTTTGGCCGTTCTTCTGAACGAACTGTTTGGTGAGATTTTCCAGTTTAATCATTATCGAATCCCCTTAGGAGTCAGCACCACTTGTAAACGATGCAGTAACCAATCAAGCACAATAGCCAAAACACAAATCATCACCGCACCGGCAATCAACATACGGATGTCGCTGCTGCCGATGCCGTTTAGCAATAACAAACCTAAGCCGCCAGCACCGATCACCGCAGCAATCGCCATCACACCAATATTCATGACCACTGCGGTACGAATACCACCAAAAATCACCGGTAAAGCCATTGGGATTTCAACCCAACGCAGGCGTTGCCAGAAGGTCATGCCGATACCGCGTCCCGCTTCGCGTAATCCGGGCGGCAGGCTATCTAATGCGGTGTGAGTGTTGCGTACAATCGGCAAGAGCGAATAGAGGAAGACAGCGGTAATGGCGGGGAATACGCCAATCCCTTGTCCAACCAGCGAAAACAGCGGAATCATCAGGCCAAACAGCGCGATAGACGGGATCGTCAGCACGATGGTGGCGATACCCAAAACGGGCGTGGCGAGCCATTTGTGGCGCACAATTAAAATTCCCAACGGCACGCCAATAACTATCGCCAGCCCCACAGCTAATAAGACTAGCCACAAGTGTTGTAGCGTCAGGCTGCCAAGATAGCCCGCGTTATCAATCATATAATGTAACGTTTCCATGATGCCTCCTTAGAGCAAGCCTTTACGCTGCAGGAATTCTTGCGCAACTTTTTGTGGGGTTTCATGGTCGATATCCACTTTGGCATTCAGTGTGGATATCACGTCGTTATTGAGTGATGCGGAGAGGGTGTCGAGAGCCTCCTCAAGCCCAGGGTTCGCCGCTAACGTCTCTTTACGCACAACAGGCGTCACGGCATAACTTGGGAAGAAGCCCTTATCGTCTTCCAGCACTTTCAGATCAAAGCCCTTCACGCGCCCGTCCGTGGTGTAAATCAACCCAGCATCCACAAACCCATCGCGCACCGCGTTATAGACAAGGCCTGGGTCCATTTGGCGAATCTGAGGTCTGTCGAGCGGCATGTTGTAGGCTTGCTGCAAAGGCTTCATGCCATCGCTACGCCCGGCAAACTCCAGGTCCAGTCCGAGCATCCAGTTGTTGTCCGGGTCTGTTTTGCGGATTTGTTCAATTTTTGCCACCAGTTCCGACATGGTATTGATGTTCTCTTCTTCAGCGCGTTTGCGCTGCATCGCGAAGGCGTAGGTGTTGTTCATATCGGCAGGTTTCAACCACACCAATCCGAGTTTGGCATCGAGTTTTTTAACGGTGTCGTAGGACTCCTGCGGGGTCATACGTTTGTTGATGTGATTAAAAATAATCAATGAGGTACCGGTATATTCCCAGGTCATATCCACCTGTTTGTTGATCATCGCATTACGGGAAATTACGGTGGCAATGTTGGTCTGCGGCGTCACCTGGAAGCCTTTCTTACGCAGGTACTGTGTGGTCATGGCAGACAAAATATGTTGTTCGGTAAAGCTTTTTGTTGCCAGCACGATAGGTTCGGCTTTTGCTGCGCCTGCGAATAGCAGCGTTGTGGTGAGTGCGGCAAGTAACGGTTTAAATGGTTTCATGACGGGCTCCTTTTTATTGTTTTTATTTCACTGTGTGAGGACTTAACACGCGTCCCAAGCCCGCGAGTGCAACATCAAGGAGCAGGGCAAAGAGTGCTGTGGCAGCTGCACCCAAAATCAGCGTTGGGAAATCATTGAGGTAGATGCCCGGGAAAATAAGCTCACCGTAACTACTGGCACCTATCAAAAACGCCAGCGGCGCAGTACCCACGTTAATTGCGGTAGCAATACGGATGCCCGAAAGCATGACTGGCCATGCGTTGGGTAATTCGACCTGGCGCAAGCGTTGCCATTTAGTCATGCCAATGCCGTTGGCAGCTTCGATAAGCGAAGAAGGGACACCGGATAAACCCGAGTAGGTATTACGGACAATGGGCAGCAGCGAGGCGAGGAACAGCGCGATAATTGCAGGTTTGTCGCCAATCCCGATAAACACCATCGCCAACGCTAAAACGGCTAGCGGTGGCAAGGTATTTCCGACGTTAAAGATTTGCATCGCATATTCAGCGAAACGGCGAGCAGCAGGGCGACTGAGCAGAATTCCGCTTGGGATCCCCACCAGTAGAGCCAGCGCCATCGAACTAAACACCAAAATTAAGTGTTGTTGCCCGAGATAAAGTAAATCCACTTTACGAGCGATTATGGTTTCGGGGCCAATTCCCCAAATCAATAATCCGAGGACGACGATTATTGCCAGTGCACCAAAAAAAGTGCGTTTTACGATGGAAGTATTATGCATTGCAGTGTGTCTCCCTGGGTGCACGTTATAGCAACCTTGAGGTCGCTTGTTGTTATGCCTTGTGTCGGCAGGGTGTTTTGACCTATAGCAACGCAGCGGGAATGATTCCAGTAAATAGAGAAATTACCAGGCGAATGATTAGCGTGTAAATTAACGAGTTAGCCTTGTGCCGCCTCGCTTGAAACGTGGTTGTAAAGAATTGTCTTAAAAGTGTTTGAGTGAAGTTACGTTGTAACTTTTACAGGGGAGAGTGACTGAGAGTAAATGCCGGATAATGAGGGGTTAATTCGCGGGGTCGATACTAGAAAAGTAGTCGGTGGATACGCGCAAACGCCATCCACCGTTACTCAGATTCTTAGGAATAGAGCTCTTTTTGTGCGACAGGAATCTGCAAACCTTGACTCCACTGAGCAAGTGTCAGGTTAGTTAATTCGCCTAACGCCTGATAGAACGGATGTCCAGCATTGGCGATAAACAACTCCAGGAAACGCCCGCTCCACGGCAGGATGTGCCAGGCAAGAAGTTCGTCAACTTTCGGCTGCAATCTTTCTTCAGCAAGCCAGGCGGCCAGCATCAGTAGCAAACCGAAATGATCTTCGGGTTCGTTGTTTTCTTGCTCGTTGGAGATGTCGTTTTTACGCATCCAGCGGCGTAATTCAAGCATCGAATCACCAAAAAGCACTTGTTCTTTATCGAGATAGACCGAACCCCAAGGCGAGGCTGGTAAAGCGTCCGGGCCGATGAACAGGCGCTGCCAGGCTTCACTCAAAGATTCTGGCTCATAGTTAAAACCTTCCGCCATACGCTGAGCGATACTCGCCAGCTCTTCATGCTGCACTGGCCATTGCTCAGTCCAGGATGGATCCTGAAGTGAGGCATACAGTGATGCGACATCCCGGCTTTTGGGTTCTTGATAAAAAAGCGCACCGAGCACTCTTCCTGTCAGGGCGATAGTCGCCAGTCGTTGCGTTGTTTCAGACATCATTCTCTTCCTTGTTGCGCGAGTTATGCCGCGCATTCTCTACGGATTGCCTGGCAATTGCTATGCATTAGACATCTACATCCGTTTTAATAACTATTGTGGCTCACTTTGTGACCCATCCTGCGTACTACCACCGCTTACCGGATAGTTTCCGCTACTGGTACGCGTATACAGGATTTTTTGCGTATCATTACCACAATGGCCAACAACTTGGGCATCAGGCTTATCCGCTTGATCGTTAGGGACAATTGTTAAACTAAAGCCTGATTCAGGGACACCGTTATTGATTATCTTTTGCTGAATGTCGGCCTTGACTGTATCGCAGGAAGTCTGTGCGGCCAGTACAGGAGTTGCTGCAGCCAACAGGCATACACCAAGCCAAATTGAACGTTTCATCGTATCTTCCTTTCTGTTGAGGGGCTGTAGTAAGGATAGTATCTGCAGTGTAAATTGTTGTATTTGCTTATACCCTTCATACTTCAAGTTGCATGTGCGTTGGCTGCGTTTACTCACCCGCATCACTTACCAGAGTAAGCTCATCGGGACTCGCTCTCTTGCCTCGTTACTCGGCATAGCCTCGCCCCGAAGGGGCCAGCGCAAGCGCTGTTCAAAAGGCCGAAGCCTTTTGTCCTGCAACTCGAATTATTTTGGGTACATCATTGTTGTTACATTTCAAGTCGGGGACAGGTATTACGTGAAGAAAATCATTATCCTCTGTGCGCTGGCAGCGTCTATTGCCGGGTGTGACAATCAGAACAATACGCTTTCTTATACGCCTGAAATGGCGAGTTTCTCGAATGAATTTGATTTTGACCCGCTGCGTGGGCCGGTAAAAGACTTCAGTCAGACATTAATCAATGAAAAAGGCGAAGTCGTTAAACGCATTGTTGGCTTGATATCGGAAGAAGGGTGTTTCAACGAGCTCGAATTTCACGATCTGGAAAACAATACCGGTGCAACCTTGGTGTTGGATGCTAATTACTATCTTGACGCCATCACCCGTGAAAAACGGGTAAAGCTTCAGGGGAAATGCCAGTTGGCAGAATTGCCGAGTGGCGCTATTACCTATGAGACGGACGATAAAGGTTTTGTGGTGGCAGCGCACAGTGAAGCGACATCCATTGTTTATAACTATGACGCTGATGGATATCCGTTAGGTAAGGTAACTAAAGCAAAAAATGACACCCTGGCTATCAAGGCGAAATCCGGTAGCGACAATAAGAAAAAACTCGATTACACCTCTGAAAGCACCCTCAACGGCAAGTCTATCGCTTTAGTCAAACAAACTTGTGATTACGACGGGTATTTCAACCCACTGGAATGTGTGCTGAACATCACCGATGAAAGTGTCAAACCGCCGAAGGTTGAAAGTTTTACGATTAAAAATAGCATCAATTATTATTGATACTTAGGGTAAAACCTCGTGTTAATGGCATTGGATTTACGCGCGAAACAGCAAAAGAAAGCTTGAGTCAGCTTCCTGACTCAAGCTCTTGTCGGAGCTACGCGGCGCGAACCTTAGCAATCAGCGCCTGTTTTTCTGCATCAGATAAGAAGGCAATTCTTAAACCATTCTCTTGTGCGGTACGAATATGTGCTGCACTTAAACCTGCCTGCGGTGCAGCCACATTATATTCGTGAATAATATCGATACCCTGGACGGCTGGGTCATCAGTATTGATCGTGGCCAGCACGCCTTTATCCAGGAAGGTAATCAACGGGTGTTTATCCATTGAGGCTATCGTGCTGGTTTGGATATTGGACGTCAGGCAGGACTCGATGCCAATTCCATGTTCCGCAAGGAAATCCATAAGCGCCGGATCTTCGATTGCCTTAACACCATGTCCGATACGCTCGGCACCCAGCTCACGAATTGCCTGCCAGATACTTTCCGGACCAGCGGCTTCACCGGCATGAACGGTGATGTGCCAACCCGCATCACGTGCACGGTTAAAGTGACTCAGGAACAGACTACCCGGGAAACCTAGTTCATCACCGGCAAGGTCAAGGGCAGTAATGCTATCGCGATGTGCCAGTAGGGCCTCCAACTCAGCCAGACATGCAGCCTCACCGAAAGTACGACTCATAATGCCAATCAAGCGGGCTTCAACACCGAAATCACGGCAACCCTGGCGAACGCCTTCAATCACCGCTTCCACAACACCCGCAACCGGCAGGTTATGGGTCATGGCCATATAGCCTGGGGAGAAACGTAACTCGACATAATGCAGGCCATTCAGGGCTGCATCTTCAATGTTTTCCCATGCTACGCGGCGGCAGGCATCGAGATCCGCGAGGACTTTAACGCCCCAGTCCAGTTTTTGCAGGAAACTCACCAGATCAGGTGCTGTTTCCACAACTTGTACGTGAGGACGAAGTGCTTCAAGGGAGTCAGCCGGGAGCGGCAAATTAAACTGGCGGCCCAGATCGAGAATAGTTTGAGCACGAATATTGCCATCAAGGTGGCGGTGCAAATCGGTTAACGGCAGGGTGATATCAATCATGGTCGCACTCTTTTTTTGATTTAAGTGCGCAACAGTATAAGAACAAACGCACCTAAATAGCTACGTTGCGCAAACAAAAAGGGGAGTTTGCTCCCCGTAACTTCACTGGAGAGATTTAATCGCCGCAATCAGGCGCTTCACGCCGTCTTCAAGCTTAACGCGTGGGCAGCCGGCATTCAGTCGTACAAATCCTTTTCCTTCCTCGCCGTAGGTATATCCCGGCATGATGGCGACTTTTTGCTGCTCAATGAGCACTTTTTGCAGCGCGTTGTCATCAATGCCCAATGGGCGTAAATCTATCCATGCAAGATAAGTGGATTCCGGCGGTTGCCAGTTTAGTTGCGCAAACTCTCCATTCAGCGCATCGGCGACAAAGCGCAGGTTACTTTGCAGGTAAACTCGAAGCTCATCAAGCCAGACTGAACCTTCTTGATAGGCCGCAATATGTGCGACAACGGCAAGAATGGCGGGGGATGATAATCCATCCTGACCTTTCAGCACATTTAAGTATTTCTGGCGCTCATTACTATCATTAATCAAGCCATAAGCACCTGTTAATGCAGGAATGTTGAAGCTTTTGGAACCCGATGTGAACAGAGCCCATTGACCTTTGCCTACTTCATTCCACGGCGTGTGCTGGTGGCCTTCCCATACCATATCCATATGGATTTCATCACTGATAACCCTCACGCCATGACGTTCGCAAAGCATTGCCATGGTTTCAAGCTCAGTACGTGTCCAGACTTTGCCGGTAGGATTTTGCGGGCTGCAAAGCAGCATGATCTTGCATTCAGGCTTCGCCAGTTGCGCTTCGAGAGCACCCATATCGCACATCCAACTGCTATCGGTTTTATGCAACGGCGCGCTAAATACCTGGCGTTGGTTGCCCTCAATGGCTTTATAAAATGCATCATATGCAGGGGTATGGACTAGCACTGCATCGCCAGGTTCAGACCACTGGCGGATGAGTTGCGATACCATGTAGATAACCGACGGGCCGTACACTATCGACTCTTTATCGATCACACTGTTAAAACGCGTGTAATACCAATGCGCGATCGCGCCAAGAAACTCCTCATTCTTCCAGCGGCTATAACCTAATACACCGTGAGATAAACGTTGTTGCAGAGCTTCAAGAATGACTGGAGCGGTAGGGAAATCCATATCGGAGATGGTAAAGGGCAGGAGGTCGGCGGCACCGAAACGGTCAGCGACATAATCCCACTGAGTACACCAGGTTCCGTGGCGGTCAACGACTGTGGAAAAATCGAACATATTACCTCGCAACAAACGGGCGCCGTAACGCCCGTTATGATTTACGCCTGAGCAGTTTGCATCAGATGCGCCATTTCATCTTTCACCGACTGGACCTGCGGACCAATCACCACTTGCAGATTGTGCTGGTTGAGTTGCACCACACCGATGGCACGGAGGTTTTTAAGCGCTGCGCTGTCGACCAGAGACATATCTTTCACTGACATACGCAGGCGAGTGATGCAGTTATCGAGAGAAACAATATTCTCGGTACCGCCCAGAGCTGCGAGCATGGCTGGAACATTGTAACCCGATTTACCCACCTGGCCGGCAATCGCTTTTTCAGCGCTGGTGGTGTTATCGATATCACGACCCGGCGTTTTGATGTTGAAGCGGGTAATGGCAAAACGGAAGATTGTGTAGTATGCCGCAAACCAGATAGCTGCAACCACAGGCACCATATACCATTTTGTCGCCAGGCCGTGCAGGATACCGAACACGACGAAGTCGATGATATTGCCATCGGTATTACCGATAGTCACACCCAATACCGCCATCATGGTAAAGCCAAGGCCAGTCAACAAAGCGTGGATGACATACAACACAGGAGCGACAAAAAGGAACAGGAATTCCAGAGGCTCAGTCGTTCCACCAACCACGCAGGCAATCACGCCAGAAATCAGCAGGCCTTTAATTTTGTGACGGTTTTCAGGGCGAGCACAGTGATACATCGCCAGTGCCGCACCAGGTAAACCGCCAAGGAAGGCAGGCATTTTACCTTGTGACAGGAAGCGGGTCGCACTTTCAGAGAAACCATGAACCGTTGGGCAGCTCAATTGCGCCTGGAAGATAGTCAGTGCGCCGCTGACGCTATGGCCACAAACATCCATCGTTCCGCCTGCATCAGTAAAGCGAATCAGCGCAACAAGGATGTGGTGCAAACCAAACGGCAGCAACAAGCGCTCACCAGTACCGAAGATCATCGGCCCAAACATGCCAGCGCTGTTGATCATATTACCCAGTGCGTTGATCCCAGCGGCAAAAACCGGCCAGATTAACGGGATAACCAGACCAACCAGACCCATCACGACGGTGGTGATGATTGGCACAAAGCGGGTACCACCAAAGAAGGCCAGCGCATCAGGCAAGCGCACGTTGTGGAAACGCTCATGCAGCAGGAATACAATCACACCGACAATAACTGCACCCAAAATGCCGGTATCAATAGATTGAATACCCAGAATATTTTGGATGTTGTTTGCTTTCAGGATGGCGGTATCTGTTGTCGGCAAAATGCCTTTAGCCGTCAGCCAGAAGTTCACTGCAAGGTTCATTACCGCGTAACCGACAAAACCGGAAAACGCCGCTACACCTTTGTTTTCACGCGCGAGCCCAAGCGGGATTGCGATACAGAACATAATTGGTAGGAAGCTAAACGCAAACGAGCCGACTTTCCCCATCCAGGTGAAAATTAGCTGTAAAACAGGATTACCTAATGCTGGAAGCAGAGTCACTACATCGTGGCTACTGAGTGAACTCCCGATACCGAGCATGATGCCGCAGAACGACAAAAGTGCCACGGGCAACATAAAGGTTTTGCCAAGGTTTTGAAAAAACTCCCAAAGCGTAATTTTTTGTGGTGTATTAGCCGCCATAACGACTCCTTAAACCCTGGTTGATAGATGGGTGGTGGTAAAGAACGAAGCGGATGATAAAACGTTTTACCAACCTTTATTGCGCTATAGTTCACAGATCTAAAGCTCACTAGAGTGCTTAATACCTCATATGAGGTTAAACGTTTTATCACTAAATTTTGTTTCATGGAGGGTCCGTCGGCCTAATGACGACTCAGGATAAGAAAATAACAATTAACGAAGTCGCTGAAGCGGCTGGAGTTTCTGTTACGACAGTTTCTCTGGTTCTCAGTGGCAAAGGACGCATTTCACCAGCGACCGGATTGCGCGTGAATGAAGCCATAGAAAAGTTAGGATTCGTGCGTAATCGCCAGGCTGTTTCATTACGTGGTGGCCAAAGCGGGGTTATTGGGTTGATCGTGCGTGATCTATGCAATCCTTTTTATGCCGAGCTCACCGCAGGTTTAACGGATGAACTAGAAAAGCAGGGCAAGCTACTCTTCCTGACCCAAAGTGGCGCACAGGGGCAGCATATGCAGCGTTGCTTTGACATGTTAATTGCGCAAGGAGTGGATGGCATTATTGTCGCCGGAGCAGCAGGACAGGGGGCGGATATGCGTACTATTGCGCAACAGAAAAATTTACCACTGGTATTTGCCTCTCGCGCCAGCTACCTCGATGAGGCCGATATTATCAGGCCTGACAATATGCAGGCCGCTCAGCTTGTCACCGAACACTTGATCAAGCGTGGGCATCAACGGATTGCCTGGCTCGGTGGTGATGGTGCCTCTTTGACTCGCGCCGAGCGCGTGGGTGGTTATTGTTCCACGCTTCTGCAATACGGCTTGCCATTCCACAGTGAGTGGATAATTGAATGCGAGCCGAGTCAGAAAAAAGGGGCGGACGCGATCACCACACTTCTACAGCACAACCCGACAATTACTGCTGTGCTCTGCCACAACAGCACTGTGGCGATGGGGGCATGGTTTGGTTTACTGCGTGCAGGAAGACAAAGCGGTGAGGGAAGTATCGACAGTTACTATGACCGCCATGTAGCACTGGCAGCTTTCGCTGAAGTGATGGACGATGAACTGGATGACTTGCCATTAACCTGGGTTTCTACACCTGCACGTGAGATAGGCCGTATGGCTGGGCAGCGTATCCTGCAACGTACACAACAAGGTGATACCAGTGCGCTTAGTCAGATTATGCCAGCACGATTGGTGATTAGGAAAAGTTAAAAAGCCTCCCTAAAGGGAGGCTTTTAGCCAGGCATCGCTCATAATTATTGCTGAGGAACAGCTGGCGCTTCTGGTGTGGCAGGTGCTTCAAGTTCTGGTGCCGGGGCTGCTTCTGGTTCACCCATAGTCGGCATACCAAACATTCCTAACAGATCGCCCAGTGCCATTTTCTGGCCGTTCAGTGTGACCTGACCGTTGGAGTACTGCAGGCTGGAAACCACATTATTGTCTTCCATAGTGGTTACTCGGAACATTTGCCCCATTGCCGCCAGGCCTTTGATTTGTTGCTCGGCAAGTTTAGCTGCTTCGGCAGGCTGGTAGCCTTCAAACTGCGCAACTTGCGTCATCAACTCGGTCGCCATATCTACTGGTATAACCAGCTTACTGTCGAGAGATTTAACCACACGGTTCAGTTGTTCTTCCGGAGTTGTTGGTTCACCCTTTGATTGCGCCGGGTCTTTCAGGAACAAAGACAGATTGAAGCTGCTTTCACCTTTAGCATTTTTCCAACTTAATGGCGCAACGGTAATCACCGGATCACCTTTCAACAACAGCGGCAGGTTGGCGGCAAACAGCTCAACAATTTGCTGCTGATAAGCTTCAGGATTCTGCGCAACAGCAGGATCTGCCAGTAATTTTTGCGACTCAGCGTTATATTTCTTGCTAAATTCTCGCACCGCCGCTCCGTCAAGATTGCCGATTTTGAGCGTTAGCTTGCCGCTACCAATATCTTTGTTCTGTACCTTCAAAGAATTAATCGCGTATTCGATTTGGCCGGAAAGATGCTTTTTATCTTCCTGAAGTTCAGATTTGGCGTTGATGTTAAAGCCTTCCACAACCGCCATTTCTTTGCCTTCGATGGAAATGGATAATTTGTCGATCGAGGCTTTCTGGCTACCAATTCGCTCGATAAATTCGCTACGCGCACTATTGCCTTCGGTTTTGATACCGTTAAAGGTCATCTGTACGTGCTGGCCGTATTCATTGACGGTATTGACCAGGCCGCTTTGCGCTTCACCACTCACGGCAATTTTATCACCCTGGGCATCCACATCAGCCTTGAACTCACCACCGCTAAAGGCAACTTTTTGCTCGCCATTTTCATAATTCAGTGGCAGTAAATTGATATCAGAAGAGGTGTCACCGCTATAGCCAATGCGCGTTTGGGCATCAATAAAGGACTGGCCTTTAGCAATATCAAACAATGGCTTGGTGGTTGGGTTGTTCATCAATGTGGTATGAACTGACGCCATGGATGGCAACAGATTGAATTTTTGCAGTTGTGCGAACGGGAACGGGCCATGATCAATGGTTTCGTTAAATACGATAGTTTGGTCAGGCTTGAGGATCGCGCTTGTCATTCCTGCGGTTGGCTTGATGACTAACTGCATGGTGCTGCTGAACAGACCACGATGGTAATCCTGGTAGCCCAGCGTCAAGCCAGCTTCGGGCGAGGCTTTATTCAATGCGGTATTAGCGTTGCTGATCATCTCCGCCATACGGCCTTCGAGCTGTTTACCGGTGTACCAGGCTGTGCCAGTCCACACCACACCCAAAGCCACAATAACACCTACTGCAACCAGTGATTTTTTCATTCTGTCGTAGTCCATATTAAGTGCATCTGCCGGTAGTCCTCCGGCAGATGATTGAAATGCCCGCGGGCATTGAAGAAACTGATTCTACACAGCTTAGCAATCCTACCCAAAAAGATCAGTAAGTTGCTTTAAACTCAGATTTTAGAGAACACACGAGCCACACGACCTACACCGCTGAGAGATACCGGTGATTCTTGCGCAGAAATAAATGCAGACTCACCAGGTTTGAGCGTCAATTGTTGCTGGTCTTTGCTTAAAATTGCTTCACCTTCAGTGCAGAACACGATGGCCGCACTTGGCTGGGCAAGCTGCACTTGCTGAGAACTGAGATCGTGCAAGGAGAAGGCGAAGTCATCAACTGGGATAGGGAAGTCCAGTTCGCTGCCATTTTTCTCCGGCTGAGTCAGCAATTCAGCGGCAGGTTTTGGCTCAAACTTAACGTTTGCGACCAGCTCAGGAATGTCGATGTATTTTGGCGTGAGCCCGGCGCGCAGGACGTTATCCGAGTTTGCCATCACCTCAAGAGCCACACCTTTCAGATAAGCGTGCGGGGTTTCTGCAAACAGGAACATTGCTTCGCCCGGCTGTAATTTCACCACGTTCAACAGCAGTGGTGAGAATAAGCCACTGTCGTCCGGGTAAAACTCAGAAATAACGCGAATGGTTTCCCACGGCTCGCCTTGCTGATTATTCAATGCTGCCTTCAACACGCCGAGTGCCAGGGATTTCTCATCGCCTTTCATATTCAGCAGGCTTGCGAAAAGCTGTGACAAACGTTCCGCATTTGGCTCTTGTAAGAAATGAGCTATGGCAGGGTGTGCGCCAGAAACGGGCTGCAGCAAAGAGACGATATCGCTAAACTCACGGAACGCATTCATTGCCAGGAATGGGGTAAGCGCGAACACCAGTTCTGGTTTGTGGTTTGGATCTTTGTAATTACGTTCGGCGGCATCTAATGGAATGCCTGCTGCATTCTCTTTGGCAAAGCCCAATTCAGAAGCTTTTTTGTTAGGATGAACCTGAATAGAAAGGGGTTGATCGGCACACAGCACTTTGAAGAGAAACGGTAGCTCACCAAAACGCTCTGCAACGGCCTTGCCTAACAGTGCGGGTTTGTCGGCATCAATCACGTCACGCAGTGAACGAGCTTTGCCGTTCTCAAGAATTTTTGAGCTGCTTTTCGGGTGAGCCCCCATCCATAATTCTGCCATAGGCAGGTTTTCTGGGTTTTCCACGCCGTAAAGTTCCGTTAACGCAGTTTTACTTCCCCAGGCATAGTTTTGCACTGAGTTAATGAGTTTTTGCATTATCAAGCCCTATAGTAATCTAAACAAAGTTACTGCTATTAAACCAATTATCCGCAGTGAAGTAACCAGGGGATTAAAAAGTCGGTTTAGTCTCAGTTTTTGTTAAAAAATTGTGTAGCATGTTAGACCCGTTATCTTTCAAGCCACAGCGGGGTTGGCTCAGGCTTGAAATCTTAAGGGTATAAAAGATAATAATTAACGTAGTAAGTGAGAGAACAATGCCGAATAAAGCCTTTCATTATCAAGAACCGTTCCCGTTAAAAAAAGATGAAACAGAATACTACCTGCTCAGCAGTGATTATGTTTCCGTGTCAGAGTTCGAAGGGCAAGAAGTCCTGAAAGTTGATCCTAAAGCCCTCACGTTACTCGCCAAACACGCCTTCCACGATGCCTCGTTTATGTTACGCCCGGCCCACCAGCAACAAGTAGCCGATATCCTCAATGACCCTGAAGCCAGCGAAAATGATAAGTATGTCGCGCTGCAATTCCTGCGTAACTCCGAAATCGCTGCAAAAGGTATTTTGCCAACCTGCCAGGATACCGGTACGGCAATTATCATGGGTAAAAAAGGCCAACGCGTCTGGACCGGCGGTGGTGATGAAGAAGCGCTGTCCCGCGGCGTCTATAACACCTTTATTGAAGATAACCTGCGCTACTCGCAAAACGCGGCGCTGGATATGTACAAAGAGGTGAATACCGGCACAAACCTGCCTGCGCAAATCGACCTTTACAGTGTTGATGGCGCTGAATACAAATTCCTCTGTATCGCCAAAGGCGGCGGTTCAGCAAACAAAACCTATCTCTATCAGGAAACGAAGGCGTTGCTGAGTCCTGGCCGCCTTAAAGATTACCTGGTCGATAAAATGCGTAGCCTCGGGACTGCCGCGTGCCCGCCGTATCATGTGGCGTTTGTGATTGGCGGTACATCGGCTGAAGCGACGCTTAAAACCGTAAAACTCGCCTCAACCAAATACTATGATGGTCTGCCAACCGAAGGTAACGAACACGGCCAGGCATTCCGCGACGTAGCACTTGAAAACGAGTTATTAAAAGAAGCTCAGAACCTTGGCCTTGGCGCGCAGTTTGGTGGTAAATACTTCGCCCACGATATCCGTGTTGTGCGCTTGCCGCGTCACGGTGCGTCATGCCCGATTGGTATGGGTGTTTCGTGCTCAGCCGATCGCAACATTAAAGCGAAGATCAACCGCGATGGTATCTGGATCGAAAAACTCGAACACAACCCAGGAAAATTTATCCCGCAGGAATTGCGTCGGGCGGGTGAAGGGGAGGCAGTTAAAGTAGATCTGAACCGCCCGATGAGTGAGATCCTAAAACAACTGGCGCAGTATCCTGTTTCAACTCGCCTTTCTCTAAGCGGCACGATAATTGTGGCACGCGACATCGCCCACGCTAAACTCAAAGAACGTATCGACAACGGCGAAGGTTTGCCGCAATACATCAAGGATCACCCGGTGTATTACGCGGGGCCTGCAAAAACGCCAGACGGTTATGCATCAGGTTCACTTGGGCCAACAACAGCCGGGCGTATGGATTCCTATGTCGATTTATTGCAAGCCAACGGCGGCAGCATGGTGATGTTGGCAAAAGGCAACCGTAGCCAGCAAGTGACGGATGCCTGCCATAAACATGGCGGTTTCTATCTTGGTAGTATCGGCGGCCCGGCGGCAGTTCTGGCGCAGCAGAGCATTAAGAGCCTTGATTGCGTGGAATATGCGGAATTAGGTATGGAAGCCATCTGGAAGATTGAAGTTGAAGACTTCCCGGCCTTTATTCTGGTGGATGATAAGGGCAACGACTTCTTCCAGAAAATACACGCCTCGCAATGCACACGGTGCGTGAAGTAAGACACTCAAGCCGCCCATCAGGGCGGTTTTTTTATCCCCCTTCATTCTTCGTGGTGCGTCTGTGTTGGCTGCTCTCGCTTACCCGAATCACTTACTTATGTAAGCTCATCGGGATAAGTTCCTTTGCCGCCTTGACGCACCTCGAATTATTTTGGGGGATGCTCTATGTCTAAGGAGAATGAAATGGCATCAAGTCGCAGTGAAAAAGACTCAATGGGCCCAATCGACGTCCCTGCAGATAAGCTGTGGGGCGCGCAAACTCAGCGCTCACTTGAGCACTTCCGTATTTCCACGGAAAAAATGCCCACGGCGCTGATCCACGCGTTGGCATTAACCAAGCGAGCTGCCGCGAAGGTAAATATGGATCTTGGATTGCTGGTGGAGGATCGTGGCAACGCCATTATTAAGGCGGCCGACGAAGTTTTGGCGGGCCAACACCCGGATGAATTCCCACTGGCTATCTGGCAAACCGGCTCGGGTACACAGAGCAATATGAATATGAACGAAGTGTTGGCAAACCGGGCGAGCGAAATTCTTGGCGGCTTGCGTGGCATGGAGCGAAAAGTTCACCCGAACGACGATGTGAATAAGAGCCAAAGTTCGAATGACGTTTTCCCAACGGCGATGCATGTTGCTGCTGTCATTGCAGTGCGCGAACAACTTATCCCGCAGCTAACCCTATTGAGAGAGACATTGCAGGGTAAAGCGGAAACCTTCCGTGACATCGTTAAAATTGGCCGCACCCATTTACAAGATGCTACCCCGCTTACCCTGGGCCAGGAGATTTCCGGCTGGGTGGCGATGCTTGAGCATAATCTCAGGCATGTTGAAAACAGTCTGCCGCACGTTGCCGAACTAGCATTAGGCGGTACGGCTGTTGGAACAGGGCTGAATACCCATCCCGAATACGCAGTACGCGTCGCCAAAGAACTCGCAGAAATTACCGGGCAACCGTTTATCACCGCGCCGAATAAATTCGAAGCACTGGCGACCTGTGATGCGCTGGTTCATTCGCATGGTGTGCTAAAAGGGCTGGCGGCGTCGCTTATGAAAATTGCCAACGATGTGCGCTGGCTATCTTCTGGCCCGCGCTGTGGAATTGGTGAAATCGCTATTCCTGAGAATGAACCGGGGAGCTCAATTATGCCTGGTAAGGTGAATCCTACCCAGTGTGAGGCGGTGACGATGCTCTGCTGCCAGGTGATGGGTAACGATGTGGCGGTAAATATGGGTGGGGCGTCAGGCAACTTTGAGCTCAATGTTTATCGCCCGATGGTGATTCATAACTTCTTGCAATCGGTGCGTTTACTGGCAGATGGTATGGAAAGTTTTAACGAACATTGCGCGGTGGGTATTGAGCCGAATCGTGACCGCATTACGCAATTACTGAACGAATCACTGATGCTGGTGACTGCACTCAATACGCATATTGGTTATGACAAAGCAGCAGAAATTGCCAAGAAAGCCCATAAAGAAGGGCTAACTTTGAAAGCTTCAGCGCTGAAACTTGGCTATCTAAGTGAAGACGAGTTTGATGCCTGGGTGCGACCAGAAGAGATGGTTGGCAGCATGAAACAGTAAGGCCGACGCGCCTGCATTTATTCCTCGCAGTACAAATGCAGGCGCGGGATTACCAGCCGTAGTGGTTGCGCATCCGGCTTATAGCGATGACGAATATTCTCCGCATCATAATTCAATAACTCCCCCATATCCGGTGGCATTTCGCCATTATCACGGTTACACAGCACTACCAAAGGTGACGGGCAGGCATGTTGTACCTGCTTTTTACGCTCCTGGTACCAGGCGCGGGCGACGGGCTGTACTTTTACCGGTCGTTTAATCTTCAGGCGTACGTTATCTGAAAGGCTGGTAATGGAGTTCAGCTCGCGGGTAATTTGCTCCGCCCATTGCTCACGGGTGTAGGGCGGTACAGCGCGATTCGCTTTGAGGCTCTTTTCGAGTATTTCGATAACTTCCCGGCGTGAGTAATTCTTGATGATTTGTTTATTTGCCCAACCGAAATTCAGCGTAGTAGGGTTTTCCAGCAGTGTAATAGAGCGGTAAGCATTAAGGGTGATAAGCCCAGGAAGCTGGCGGTGAACCCACTCAAAGCGCTGCACGCTGGGCAGTCCCGACTCCACGCTGATAATGTTTTCAAGCTCCTGTTTAAGCTGATTAATGCGTACTACCAGGGTTTGAGTCTGAAGGCGGGAGATTTCGTCAACCTGATAGCAAACGGCACCAGGCAGGCGCACAGCGGCTTTGCTGCTGGTTTTCTCGGACTGCTGCTGGATAAACAAATGAGTGAAATGGGCGAGGGTGGCCTGATGTGCTTCTCTACCAAGTCGTTGTGTCACCTCGATTTTGCTTACCGCATCGTGTTCATTCCCTTTATCAACCGTAGGCAGTTGAAAGACACGACCAACTAACAACCTGTAGCTGTCGAGTTGTTCACTGAACAGACGGAGATCTCGCTCGAGCTCGCGAAATGTACTGTTAAGGCGCTCAATCAAATCATATTTTGTCATTTCGCCACCGCGTTAGTTACAACATACTATTCATTGTTTATAACACAAGGAGATGAACCTGACCATCAGTGTTACGAAGGTCAGGCAGGAGACAATGTGATTTTTAGCGGCTTGGCTTGATAGAGGCCAGTGTCATTGCGGATTCAGTCTTAATTGGCCAGCTAAAGCGAAAACGCGCACCACCCAAGGCACCGCTATCAACGACTACAGAACCCTCCATAGCGGTTGCGACAGAATGCACAATTGCCAGCCCAAGGCCACAGCCACCGGTAGCGCGGTCACGGCTTGGGTCAAGGCGAACAAACGGTTCAAATACTCGTTCGCGTTCTTCTGCGGGTATACCTGGGCCATCGTCTTCCACCTGCAAAATTGCGGTTTGTCCGTCAAGCCACAGGCTAATACGTAATTTCTCATTGCTGTAACGCAATGCGTTGTTGACCAGGTTATCTGTCACTCGTTCCATCAGGCGTAGGTCAATCATGCCAAAATTGCCGCTAGGTGGGGTATCCAGCAAGATATCGAGATGGGGATGAATAATTCTGACGTCGGCAATGTGCTCATCAAGCCAGCGAGGAACGTTGACACTTGCCAGTTGTAACTCAGTTTGCGGGCGATCCAGACGTGCGTAGGTTAGCAATTCTTCAATTAACGCTTCCAGTTGTCCAATGTCGCGGTTTAGTGCCAGTGATTCCGCTTCGGTAAGATTATCACTCATCTCCAGGCGATAACGTAAGCGGACTAATGGTGTACGAAGTTCATGAGCAATCCCGTCAATCAGGAGCTTCTTACTGGCGATTTGCGCATTAATGCTATCGGCCATCTGGTTAAACGCGACGCCCAGGCGCTCAAAACTTGAGGCACTATCGAAATGAATTCGCTCATCCAGATGTCCTTGCCCCAATCTTTGCGCCGCCGTTTCTAGTTTGAGCATGTCCTTCCAGTGCGGTCGCATCCAGATAAATACGGGGAAGGCGAGGGAGATGGCAATAAACGCCATCAGTGCGACGTCCAGTAAGCGCATTTGGTGTAAGAAAAAGAGATACGGTATTGGCCCTACGGCCAGTACATAGTGGCTGCGAGGGATGCGCTGGATAAATGTATATTCATCGTCGAGAGCGACAATTTCGCCTGCGCGCAGGTGATGCATTGTCATCTCATCAAGCTTGAATTTATCCATTGGCTCAATGTGCAGCTTAAAGGATAAATTAAGGTCGAGATCTTTAATGGTGCGGTTCCAGTCGCGAGGAGGAATTTCTCGCAACTCGCTACGCATTAAATACAGTGAGCTTTTCATCAAATCATCTAGCGACTGGCGACCTGCACGTTCGGCGGTGAATTTGTATACCAGTCCAACCAGCATGGTCATCACCAAAAAGCAGACGAACAGTAAAAGATAGAATTGTATAAATAACTTTTTCAATGAAAATCACCGGGTTATTACGTATCTGAAGACTGGCTCCTGCTTTACAGGAGCGCTACGGGGGGATGGGCGATGTCATTTTAGAATTTTCTTACCCCAGTTGGCAGGGTATGTAAGCAGGGTTTGCCCCTGCTTACAATATCTGGTGTGTGTAAACGCGGTGTTTAATGACAATGGTGGCTTAAGCTATTGCTTCAACCTCAGGTAGAGAGTGGCCTGGCTGCATTTTCATCTTGTGTTGTTCCGCCAGAAGTTGACACACGACTTCTCCTGGTAATGGGCGGTGGAACAAGAAACCTTGGCACAATTCAATGCCCGCCATTTTCACTAGTTCTAATTCTTGCTCGGTTTCAACACCTTCGATGAGTATTTCACACTGAACCACCATGCATAATTTAACTACCTGTTGCAGGAAGCTAAAGCCATCCGGCTTGGCCAGACCGAGAACCATCGATCTATCGAGCTTTATCTTGTCTAGTGGGTAGCGGGTCAAATAGTGCAGCGTCGAATATCCCGAACCAAAATCATCAAGGGCGATTTTGATACCTAGACTGCGCAACTTTTCCAACACTTCTGCGACACGCACCGGTTCGTGAACCTTTTGTGATTCTGTTATCTCAAACTCAAGATTCCAGCCAGCAGGTAATGGTTTAGTCAGCACTTTATTCACAATGTGCAGAAGTCGATAGTCGACCAACGTTTGTGGGGAAATATTGACCGATAGAGTCATGCCCTCTGTTTCAGGCATATTGGCTCGCACATAATCCAGTGCGTTTTCCATCACCCAGAAATCTATCTCCGGCATCAAACCAGCCCGCTCATAATATTTCAGGAATGTTGGTGGCGTTATCTTTCCGTGGTCATCCTGATGGCGGATTAAAACCTCAACGGCAAAGATTTTATTGTCAGATAAACGTAACTGCGGCTGGAAATACAGGATGAATTGACCACTGGTTTGCAGTTTTTCTATCTGTCTTTGTGCTTCAAGGTTACTGTTTTCTTCTACAATATGATTGTAGTTAGGCACCATCTCAAAGTTAGTGGGTTGGCTGGTTTTTACCTCACCGGTAAGTAAGTCCATGTCATTATTTACAGCGCTTTTTTGTTTTAATGTACTTTTGACAAATGGGTAATAAATAGCCACACCTAGAGCGACAAGAGCAATATATAGCATGACGGCAGCACTGGATTGCCCGCTGGCTAACCACACCTTGATAGGCCCTGGCGTTGACCAACTAACGATTGCGGTAATCCGCGGGATGAAACTATAGTAAGTCGCACCGTACGCCACGATGTAAGAGACTAACGGGGTCAGGACGAACGGAATAATCATTACCGGGTTGAGAACAATCGGAAAACCAAAAATCAGCGGTTCGTTGATGTTAAACAATGCCATTGGCCCGGCGATGGTTAACAGGCGGCGGTGCGGACTGTTTTTCTGCATTAAAATGCAGATGACCAAACTCAGTGTATTTCCTGTACCACCAGAATTACACCACATGTCGTAGAAGACAGGGCTGAGAATATTGAGTGCGCCACGTCCTGAATACCAATCATTAATATTTAATTTTGCAGCTGCAGTAAAAGCAACATCAATGTCCATAAATAGATAATAGCCATGTAGACCAAAGAACCACGGAACACTGCGCAACAGAACGTATGAAATGCCATTTAAAAAATTAGTCGGGTAAAAATAAAGTGACAGTTGGCTGAATAAATTCATTGTATGGTGTAAGCCAGCTTCAGCAGCTAATTTTATAATGCTGCTGAATAGGGCGATTACCATTAACGTAACAAAAAACGAAACAATTGTGACGTTATTGTTATCCTTCCATTGGCGAAGTTTTAACAGATTCTTACTGACGATTTCCTGTAATACATTACCAATTATCCCGGAAGCCAAAGCCATAGGAATGCTGATATCCAGGAAAAATTGTGCGTTATCATCCATGATTCGTCGGAAGATCATCAACGTACTGATGCTTAACGCGATACAGTATATTTGCGATAGGCGGTTTCTAACGGCCCAGTGGACCGCAACATAGATATTCATCACCAGTGGTGCTAGTGCTAAGAAGCCAATCTGTAGCTGCATAAACCACAGCGCTGCCTGGTTAAATCCTGCAGTATCACAAAGTACCGACGCAGTGATGACTAAACCACGAACAATCGATAAGGGAACAATAGCCATGGTGCTGGCAATAATGGCATGGGCATAACGATTGTTTAATAACTTGATTTGACTGTTATTCAAACGATGCAAAAGATTGTTTTGTAGCCACACTTTTATCACAAAATTACCTGAAGCAATTACGCTCATAATGGTGTTTTTAAACAGATAACTGGATTGTCAGAGCGAGTTATCCGGTGTTACGACAAGGTGAAATTAGCTATTTTTCTACATTCACGGATTTTTGCCCGTGAATGAAGTTTAAAGGTTTTTTTGTTAATTCAGATAAATAACAAAAAGAACACAAAGTAATAATAAAATAGTTTTTTTGTGAAATATCAGTCTGATTTTTTTTGAAGCAAATCACAGACAGAAATCTATCATATAAGTTAGGTGTATTTCTATACATAAGTTTACACAATTAAAACCCGTCGGGTGAGTCTGTGAAATATATGAGGAAGGATTTCGAAAGGAAGTAGCTGAATCAAAGTAACAGCTCATTAAATGAACGGTTACTTATAGTGTTAAGCAAATAAAATATTGAACACCTAAACTTCGCTTTCCCAGGCATGTGGGGCGAATAAATAGCCTTTATTACGCACTGTCTTGATACGAAATGGCTCAGTCGCGCTGTCGTAAAGTTTCTTTCTCAGACGTGAAATAGCGACGTCAACGCTACGGTCCAGACCATCGTAGGTCACCCCACGCAAGTTTTTAAGCAGCGCATCACGATCCATAATTTGCCCTGCGTGAGTCGCCAGTTCCCAAAGTAGATCGAAATCAGCAGTGGAGAGTGTGATGTTCTCTGAACCAAGGGTGACTTGACGATTGACCGGGTCAATACACAACGCACCAAAGCGCATAGCTTTGTGAGGTTTGAGCGCTGTAGGGCTACTTTCGACAGTATGTTGCGCAGAAACGCGTTGGCGTAAATGCAAGCGTAAGCGTGCAAGAAGAACGGCTGGAGGCGTGGTTTTGAGGATATAGTCGTTAGCGCCCATCTCCAGTGACAATATGTGGTTCATATCGCTGTCCAGAGAGGTAAGCAGCACAATCGGGCCATCCCACTGAGGACGCAAGTCACGGCACAATGTCATACCATCTTTGCCGGGGAGCATGACATCAAGCAACACAAGGTCAGGGCGCTGCTGCTGAATTGTTGCCTCAGCGCAATCACCACGGCTTTCAACAATAACGTCAATGTCATGTTTGCCGAGATAAGCGGCGATTAACGCTCCTACTTCAGGATCGTCTTCTACGTATACGATTTTGCTCATAGCCCGATACATTGGATCAAAAAGAAAACATACACTGCAAAAGGTTTTAATGCCATAAATCGAGGGTAAACAAAATTATCTAAGCGGGCGGCCGCCATCAACGCAATGGGTGCGGCCTGTCACGTAACTGCTGTTCAACAGATAATTCACTAACCCAACTATTTCTTGTTCACCTGGCGCTATTTTCATCAACGATTTATTCAATGCTTTTTTCCGGTACTCGCTGTCGTCATGCTCATTGAACATGATCATTGCAGGCGCAATGGCATTCACTTTGACTTCAGGTGCCAGTTTGCGGGCAAACGAGCGAGTCATATTATCAAGAGCAGCTTTGCTGGCTGCATAGGCAATGTGCTTATCGCTTCCACGTTCTACAACGTAATCGGTGAAATGAATGATATCGGCACTGGAATGCCCACATCCACGCAATAGTGGCTCAAGAAGATGATTGAGAAGATAGGGGGTGTTAACGTGAATTTGTAGCATTTCAGCCAGGGTCTGAGCGGGTGACGAGTGAGAGGGCTCGGGAAGCCAGGCACTGGCATTGTGCAGAATGGCACGCAGGCCATCGCAACACTGTGTGACGTTCAGGGCAAATTGCTCAATACCCTGGTTAGTTGAGAAATCTGCGAACAGGCAAGTTGCTCCTGCCTGTTCTAGCTCATCTACCGCCGGATAACGCGTACGGTAGCTGATAATGACGGGTTGCTTTTGAGCCAGGAAGTGTCGCGCCAGTGCCAGGCCAATTCGTTTACCGGCACCAGTAATCAAAATAGGACGGGCGGATGATGTTATCTCCATCGACGACTCCTTACTGTTGTTTTCTGGTGATTTACTTCACCAGTACCCATGTTGCAGGAAACGCAGCCACCAGCATCAGGAAAATGACAGATCTTTCCTTGAAGTTAAGTTTGATGTCATGCGTATGTGTGCTGCGCGTATACATAAAGACTAATAATCCCGGCGCATACAATACCACCGAAAGCAGTAAATGCATGGGGCCTGATGCATACAACAGCCATAAGCCATAAATGCATGCCCCAAAGCCAATTGCTTTATGCAGCGGGCGTGTCGACACTTTTAGCAAAAAGGCACCTACCAGGAAGTAGGGAACCAGAATCATCTCTGAAGCGATTGTCAGCAGCGTGTTGTAATCTGAGCCCGTCAACCAAATCAAAACCAGGCAAATCTGGACACTAATATTGGTAAGCCACAGCGAAGCAGACGGGGCATTATTCTTGTTCTGACGAGCAAAAATCTTCGGGAAGGCCTTATGTGTGGCTGCAAGATATGGCACCTCTGCGGCCATGATAGTCCAGCTCAGATAGGCACCACACACTGAAACAATAAGTCCAGCAGCGATAATAACTTCACCCCAAGGGCCCATCATTTCGACCATTAATCCGGCCATAGAAGGATTGCGCATTCCGGCGAGTTCCGGACGGGCAATTACCCCCAACGAAAGCAATGTGACGAGCAGATACACGCCTAATGCCGCAGTCACAGCAAGAAGTGTTGCTCGCCCGACATCATTTTTATTACGCGCACGAGCAGAAACCACCACTGCACCCTCAACACCAATAAATACCCAAAGGGTAATCAGCATGGTGTTCTTGACCTGTTCCCAAACGGGAACACCTAGCGCAATCCCGCTAAAATCTAGGGTGAAGGTACGAAGTTT
The DNA here is from genome assembly GCF_902500225.1 of Buttiauxella massiliensis. Classification (GTDB taxonomy): domain Bacteria; phylum Pseudomonadota; class Gammaproteobacteria; order Enterobacterales; family Enterobacteriaceae; genus Buttiauxella; species Buttiauxella massiliensis. The sequence goes on from NZ_LR722650.1 coordinate 62,259, forward strand.
AAAGGCCAAAGCGGCGAGAACGATAAACAGACCTAACGGCAATAACTTCGCAAGTGTGGCAACCAGATTGATACTGGCCGCCGTTTGCACGCCGCGAAGTACCAGGAAGTGAACCATCCACAGTAGCACCGATGCTCCAATAATCGACTGCCAGGTATTCCCATCACCAAACAAGCGCAGTTCCGGCGTATCGGTGAAGAAACTCAGTGCGGAGAAAACAATAACCAGATAGGAGACATTAGCGATCACTGCACAAAGCCAGTAGCCCCATGCGGAGAAGAATCCGATCAGTTCGCCAAAACCTTCGCGTGCGTAAGTAAAAATTCCGCCGTCCAGATCGGGCCGCAGGCGTGTTAGCACCAACATTGCCAGCGCCAGCAACAAAATACCTGCACCGGTAATGGCCCAGCCAATCAGTAATGCTGAGGGACTGGCTACACTCGCCATGTTTTGCGGCAGGCTAAATACACCAGCACCGAGCATCGAACTCAATACCAATGCAGTTAATGCGGCGAGGCCAAGTTTCTTTTCCATAGCAGTCCCGTGATATTCAAATAAGACCCAGAATAATTATCATGTTTTTATGCATAAAAATGGTGGGTAACACTAAGGCGCGGAATTTTACGGAGTGTAGACGCTGCTTGCAATGACATGAGCCATAAAATGCTCGGGAAATAAAAAAAGGGCGGCAGAGCCACCCTTTTTGCTACAAAAGCTGCGCTTATTTATACAAATCAGCGCTAATTGTCATATTACCGCCACGTTCATCCCATTGACGAGTGATGTGGTAGAACTTCGCACCTTTCTTGGCCGCACGTTTTGCAACCTGGTAAGAAATTTCAGTACCGCTGCCATAGTGGCCAGTGAATTTCACGCTATCAAATGGAACCATTTGAGCGGCAGTCACTTTGTTCAGTTCCTGAATTTTAGTGCCGTCTGGTAGCGTTACAGTGTAACGCCCGCCTTGAGTGGTTTGTGTTTCAAAGAAGCGACCAACATCAGAGCTTGGTGTGCTGGAGCTTGCAACCCCTGGGATCTCAACTTTGGCCGCTGCAGCACCACCGGCAGCCAGCGCGGCTTTACCTGCTTCTGAATCAGCAGGAATCACGTCAGCGCTTTGCAGAACACGTTTCTTGGCATCTTTTTTATAGATGAAAGCGGTAATACGTTGGTTACCACCGGAGTTTGCATCAATCTGGCGCACAATAAAGAAGGAGTCCGCACCTTTTTCTTTAGCTACACGAGTGATTGCATCATTAACTTCAGGTTGGCTGCGATAAAAGCCCTGAATTGTCACTGTATCGAATGGTTCAAGAGCATATGCCTGGTCTTTCGGTAACTCCGTCACACCATTAATAACGCGGTTGGACGTCTTTTCGGCTTTAGGGGCATCAGCATGATACACATCAGCGACTACGCGCCAGTTACCGCTACTGCTGGCATCACTTGTACCCTGAACATAGAAAGATGCGGCGCCGATCTTATCCGCACGACGGGAAACAGCATCGACAGCGTCACCAATCGAATTGAAACGACCAGTGATAGTAATGCGATCAAATGGTTTAAGAGCTGCAGCTTGATCCGGTGTCAGTTCCGTTGCCGCCTGAGCAGACAGCGTCATTAAGGAAATCAGTGCTGATGCCAGAAGGGTGTTCTTGAGCTTCATAAAAATAGTCCTTCGCCTTGCGCAAAATGAATACAAATACCGCATTCTCTGAGGGTTACCTGTTAGCCGCCGATTATTGCATTGAAATAGTGGCTAATCTACAACTGATTGATTTAGCTTGCGTTATCAAGTTAACTTATTGATAAAATGGCATAATAGGGGCATGGCAGCCGTTTATGCATTACCAATCTTGCTATTCAAAAGACTGACATGATCAGCATCTAATCCTGAAATCCACGCAGAGTAGACCGTATATACCATTTGCGCATTCTCGTGTCCCATCTGTCCGGCGATAAAAGCAGGATTTGCACCAGCTGAAACCGCCCAGTAAGGGTATATATGCCGTATTTGGTTAGCACGGTGTTTATCTCAACAAAGATATGAAGCAAAGAGCAGTAGAATTTGCCAGTCAGTCTAGCTCAACGATTTTTACGGCATCGCTCTGGAAAACATATCGACAAAGAATCTTGTAACTGTCCCGGTCAAAATGTGAGGGGGGAGTAACCATTGCTTTACCTGACTCCAGAGTGTTTACCGTTCCCAAATACAGCCAGTTATTCAATATATGGTACTCAGTTTGATCTCCTGATTTCTCTTTTATAGCAATGCGTCCAGGGTATGGCCAACTCCGGACTCTTATCGATTCAAGAGAACTTCTAAGCCGTTCCTGGTGATGCTCAATAGTCTCTTTCCCGCAACACGCACCCGCACATTTGTTCAACGAGAAACGGAAACACGGCCTGCCAGCAGTCAACTTTTCAAGACCTAATACCCCACAACAAAGTTGTTCCTTGTCTGCCAACTCTCTTAACTGGTCTATAGCTGCATGCCTGGTTTTAAACAGCCCAAATAAGCCATTAACATTTGTGAAGTCGGTTTCGCTGCTGAATACAAATTGTGTTGTTTGGTCAGTAATACGAAGAGAACAAAGCTTTCTCGTCACTCGTAACCTTTTGTTGAAGAGTGGGCTGTGATTCTTTATGAGTTGGGACTCAAGTAACAGGGCGCCAATTTCACCAATGGTTTGGTGAAATTCAATACGAGTGGTCATGTGCAGTAATTTCGCTTCAGATTGTGTTCTGAAATGCGACTGAACACGACTACGAATGTTGATGCTTTTCCCGATGTAGAGAGGAAAGCTTTGATCCGAACCGTAGAAAATATATACACCAGGACTTGATGGAAGAGTTTTAAGTGTATGACGAAGATGCTCTGGATACTGGTACTGTAGGGTCATGCTTCTATTAGCTAATTTATTTGAAAGTTGGGTTGATCAAAGGCGGCTGCTTGAGACGTCTGTAGATTGCGCGTGTTTTAATCAGTTCATCGTAATGTTCTCTCATCATTCATGCAACTTTATGGCGTGTGTTAATTCCGCATAGGATTGGTTTGTTTCATTGCTTTTATCGCGGACTGAGGCTTCAGATAAAGGGCTTAAAATTCGGTGTTCTATGACGAAAGGGGCATGAAAAGTGGAAAAAATTGTGTAAGTTGGCAGGCTTAAGGTTGTAGGTTGCAACGTGTAACTGCCTGCGGTATCTCGCACCCTGCAATTATTGATTCCAGCTACTTTTCATAACGAAAATTTATAGCTTCATAAAAGAGTGCTTTGACCAGTAAAAGTGGTAAAGCTTACAACTTAATTGGTTAATGTAATGTTAAATGTGCAATTTGCAGCGGCGCAGAATCGTGAATTGCCGCACTGATGAAGCGTATTATCAGGTGTTGTAGATGAAAATTAGTCGAAAAGAGCTGTCTTAAGGCCCTGGAGCTAAATTTTTACGATAATGATACAAATACTGAGATCCTGATCTAGATCACAGGCGTTATTTTCAGTAGGTTATAAATAGTTTGTTACAGATGTATTTTTAATTGAACTGGTAACGGAACTGACGATTGCCAAGGCAATGTCTGACAAACCATCAACAAAAAATCAGATGGAAGGGAATACTATGCGTATTGGGGTACCAAAAGAGCGGTGGGCGGGCGAATCCCGCGTGGCAGCCACGCCAAAAACAGTGGAGCAATTGCTGAAACTGGGCTTCACCGTCACAGTCGAAAGCGGCGCGGGTAAACTGGCGAGCTTTGATGACGAAGCATTTGTACAAGTTGGCGCGACCATTTCGGATACCGCTGACGTCTGGCAATCTGACATCGTTCTGAAAGTGAATGCACCGCAAGATAGCGAAATTGAGCTATTGCGTGAAGGTTCCACGCTGGTGAGCTTCATCTGGCCTGCTCAGAATCCTGAGTTGCTCGAAAAGCTTGCCGCTAAAAATGTCACCGTAATGGCGATGGATTCCGTGCCACGTATTTCACGTGCGCAGTCGCTCGATGCCCTAAGTTCAATGGCCAACATTGCGGGTTATCGCGCAATTGTTGAAGCCGCTCATGAATTTGGCCGCTTCTTTACCGGGCAAATTACCGCTGCGGGCAAAGTACCACCGGCGAAAGTGATGGTCATCGGTGCTGGTGTTGCGGGCCTTGCGGCGATTGGTGCAGCCAACAGCCTTGGTGCTATTGTGCGCGCCTTCGATACTCGTCCAGAAGTTAAAGAACAAGTGCAAAGTATGGGCGCTGAGTTCCTTGAACTGGACTTTAAAGAAGAAGCAGGCAGCGGTGATGGCTACGCCAAAGTGATGTCTGAAGCCTTCATTAAAGCCGAAATGGAGTTGTTTGCAGCCCAGGCGAAAGAAGTCGACATCATCGTTACTACCGCGTTGATCCCAGGCAAACCGGCTCCAAAACTGATCACCCGTGAAATGGTTGACTCCATGCAAGCGGGCAGCGTGATTGTCGATCTTGCTGCGCAAAACGGTGGTAACTGTGAATATACCGTTGCCGACCAGGTGACTGTAACGCCAAACGGTGTGAAAGTTATTGGTTACACCGATCTGCCAGGACGCCTACCAACGCAATCCTCTCAACTTTACGGTACCAACCTGGTTAACTTGCTGAAACTGCTCTGCAAAGAGAAAGATGGCAATACCGTGATTGATTTTGAAGATGTTGTCATTCGTGGTGTGACGGTTATTCGTGATGGAGAAGTCACCTGGCCGGCACCGCCAATTCAGGTTTCTGCACAGCCTCAAGCTGCGGCGAAGAAAGCCGCTGTTCCTGTCGAAGATAAAAAACCGGCTTCACCATGGCGCAAATATGCGTTTATGGCGTTGGCGATCATTCTGTTCGGCTGGCTTGCTGACGTTGCGCCTAAAGAGTTCCTCGGCCACTTCACCGTGTTTGCGCTGGCGTGTGTTGTTGGTTACTACGTTGTATGGAATGTTTCACACGCTCTACATACGCCCCTGATGTCGGTCACTAACGCCATTTCAGGGATTATCGTGGTAGGGGCATTGCTGCAAATTGGTCATGGCGGCTGGGTTAGCTTCCTGAGCTTTGTTGCCGTACTGATTGCCAGTATCAATATTTTTGGTGGTTTCACCGTCACTCAGCGCATGCTGAAAATGTTCCGGAAGAACTAAGGGGTAACACATGTCTGGTGGATTAGTTACAGCAGCATACATTGTTGCCGCTATTCTGTTTATTTTCAGCCTGGCGGGGCTGTCAAAACACGAAACATCTAAGCAAGGCAACTTGTTCGGTATGGCCGGTATGGGTATCGCATTGGTTGCGACCATCTTCGGGCCAGAAACTGGCAACGTGGTCTGGATTATCGTTGCCATGGTGATTGGCGGTGCCATCGGGATCCATCTTGCCAAGAAAGTAGAAATGACCGAGATGCCGGAGTTGGTAGCAATTTTGCACAGCTTCGTGGGTCTGGCTGCGGTTCTGGTTGGCTTTAACAGCTATCTGGATCATGCTCCTGGCCTTGAGCCGATTATGGAAAACATCCACTTAACGGAAGTCTTCCTCGGTATCTTTATTGGTGCGGTGACCTTCACGGGTTCCATCGTGGCGTTTGGTAAGCTGCGCGGTAAGATTTCCTCTAAACCGTTAATGTTGCCACATCGTCATAAACTGAACCTCGCGGCGCTGGTTGTTTCCTTCGCTATGCTCATCATCTTCGTGCGTACTGAAAGCGTTGGCTTGCAAGTATTAGCGTTGTTGGTGATGACTATCATCGCACTGATTGTTGGCTGGCACCTGGTTGCGTCAATTGGTGGTGCAGATATGCCAGTTGTCGTCTCAATGCTGAACTCCTACTCCGGTTGGGCAGCAGCGGCAGCGGGCTTTATGCTCAGCAATGACTTGCTGATTGTAACCGGTGCATTGGTTGGTTCGTCCGGTGCGATTCTGTCTTACATCATGTGTAAGGCAATGAACCGTTCCTTCATCAGCGTAATTGCCGGTGGTTTTGGTACTGACGGTTCTTCTACTGGTGAAGATGACGAAGTCGGTGAGCATCGTGAAATCACAGCTGAAGACACAGCAGACATGCTGAAAAACTCAACGTCTGTGATCATCACTCCAGGGTACGGCATGGCTGTTGCGCAGGCGCAATATCCGGTGGCAGAGATTACTGAGAAGCTGCGTGCGCGTGGTATCAAAGTTCGCTTCGGCATCCACCCGGTTGCTGGGCGTTTGCCAGGCCATATGAACGTTCTGTTGGCTGAAGCCCGTGTTCCGTACGATGTGGTTCTGGAAATGGATGAAATCAACGATGATTTCACCGATACCGACACAGTTCTGGTTATCGGCGCGAATGACACCGTTAACCCGGCCGCGCTTGAAGATCCGCGCAGCCCAATCGCTGGTATGCCAGTGCTGGAAGTGTGGAAGGCGCAAAACGTAATCGTCTTTAAACGCTCAATGAACACAGGTTACGCAGGTGTGCAGAACCCGCTGTTCTTTAAAGAGAATACTCAAATGCTGTTTGGCGATGCCAAAGCCAGCGTTGAAGCGATTCTTAAAGCGCTCTAGTTTTTTTATAATAGTGCGAGCCGCATACCATAACCGCCTTTCGGGGCGGTTTTTTTCCGCGTGCCTATCACTCAAGTGAATGCAATATTACATTTAACTGACTGAATCTATAGAAAAATAATTTAGATGAGAGAAGGTGTGAGGAGTAAAGTATCACCGGGTGCTGAAGCTGTTTGCTTCAATGCCAATGGTGAAAAGCAGACAGAAAAAAGCCCCGAGTTAGTTTAACCAACCCGAGGCCCTCTCATGCATAGACACCATGATAGTAGCCTCTTCACTTTGTGTTTGCAACGCAGGAGGCGAAGATGTCGTCAAAGAACAGGTTGTTCACCGTTATCGTTATCTGTTTGACAATTCTCATGATTATTTTTCTGGTGAAAGATTCACTGTGTGAATTTCACTATCGAAAAGGAGGCATTGAGATGGCGGCATTCTTAGCTTGTCACAAGTCGCAATCGTGAAGTTTTGAGGTCAGTGGCGGGAATGAACATTTCCCGCCACACATGGGTATCTGGTATGAGATTCAGCACGCCACCCAACAAAAAGCCCATTCAGTTTAATGAACGGGCTTTTCTTTACCGATTGAACGACAAATCAATCGTCTTCTTCATCATCCATTTCTACCGGTGTTTGGTAATCATCAGGTTTGATGACCAGCAAATCGCAGCGCAAATGGTCGATAACTTGTTCGGCAGTATTGCCAAGGAATGCAGCAGAAAGACCGGTGCGTCCTACAGTGCCGAGCACCACAATACCCGCTTGCAAATGTTCCGCGAGATCAGGAATAACCTCTTCCGGTAATCCTTTCTCGACGTGAGTCATTTTCTCATCGATTCCAAATTTTTGGCGTAACGCTTTCATCGCAACTAAATGCTGGCCGCGAATGGCATCGTTATAAACGCTTGGATCAAAATCAGGGAGTTCGATGGCAATGTTAATTGGAGTAATTGGATAAGCACCAACGAGGTGAACTTCAGTGTGGTTAACATCCTCGGCCAGGCGAATGGTCTCTTTAACCAGCTTTTCATTGAGCGCGTTGTGGTATTGCTCTTCACTGGCAAGGTTGACCGCAACGACCGCTCGGCCGCCTTCAGGCCACGGTTTTTCATTAACCATCCATACCGGGCTTGGGCACTTACGCAGCAGATGCCAGTCGGTTGGTGTGAAAATTACCGCTTCCAGTTTATCGTGCTGATGCGTCATTTTGAGCACCAGGTCATGACCACCGCTGATCACTTCCTGAATAATCGCCTCGAAGGGACGATTATGCCAAACCACTTTAATCTCAATCGGTACACCCGAATCGATGTAGTACTGGGCTTGTTCTTTTATCCAGGCCGCACGCTGGCTGATCACGCCTTTGCGCATAGCTGTGCGTTCATCTGGTGACAGAAGGGTGGTCATTTCGTAGGAAAAATCATAGATAGGCAGAAATGCTTTGATCCTGCCACCAATCCGTTGATGCAAATAAACAGCACGCCGCAGGGCGGGTTGATCGTCCTGATTAGGATCTATAGCGACTAGCATGTTTTGATACTTTGCCATACAGGTCTCCTTACAACTGCTTAACCACAGTCTGTAAATTAAGATTAACCCATATGCGATGAATGAAACAGGTGATAAGTCTCTGTGGGATCAATAAATCAGGAAAATTTAATGATCCGACAGAGGAAAGCAGATACTAGGCAACGTTACGCGATTGACCAGCGAGTTGTGCAAGAAGATCGATATTTTCGATGGTAATGTACTTTCCTTTCACGGCCAGCATGCCACTTTTCTGGAAACGGCCCAGCAAACGGCTGATAGTCTCGACCGTCAGACCCAAATAGTTACCGATATCACCACGCGTCATGGTCAGACGGAACTCCCGAGGGGAGAAACCGCGCTGGGCAAAGCGACGTGAAAGATTATAAATAAATGCGGCCAGACGCTCTTCTGCATTCTTTTTGGAAAGCAGCAGGATCATATCCTGGTCACCCTTAATTTCGCCGCTCATTAAACGCATCATCTGCTGGCGCAAGTTAGGCATTTTACCGGACAAATCATCAAGGGTTTCAAATGGGATTTCGCAAACCATTGAGGTTTCAAGTGCTTGCGCAAAGCTTGGGTGCATACCCGTGCCAATAGCGTCAAAGCCCACAAGATCGCCTGCTAAATGGAAGCCGGTAATTTGCTCGTCACCTTGTTCAGTAATGGTGTAGCTCTTGATGGTCCCTGAACGAATTGCGTACAGCGACTTCAGCTCATCACCAGCCTTAAACAGGGTTTGTCCTTTCTGAATAGGCTTCTTACGCTCGATGATATTATCAAGCTGATCAAGCTCATGTTCATTGAGCGTGAAGGGGATGCATAATTGGCTGATGCTGCAATCCTGGCAATGGATAGCACAACCGCCAGACTGAATGCGTCGAATAATTCGCTTTTCAGGGATCATAGATATGCTCGGGCCGTTATTGATATTGGTCAATTTTAACATCTTTTTCTTGAGCACGTAAGTATGATGAAAGCGCATTCAGAATATATCAGCTAATACCCTTGTGGTTATAGAGCTATCCTATTGAAATTAATAGAACTGTATATTAATCCACATTATTGTTGTGTGAATAAAGAACATTCCTCTGCGCTTAGGGTGCTACAGCAACAAATATCCTTCATGCCGCAGTAACCACTCTTTCCTGCTTACGCCTCCCGCATAACCCGTCATTGTGCCATTACGGCCAATCACGCGATGACATGGAACCACCACGCTGACCGGGTTTGAACCATTTGCAGCACCCACTGCACGCGCTGCACCCGGCCTGCCAAGTTGGTCTGCTAACTGTCCGTAATGCATAACCTGTCCGCAAGGGATGGTGCGCAACGTTTGCCACACTTCGCGCTGAAATGCCGTTCCCGCCGTCGCGGTAGGGAGCGTTTCAATCACCGCTAAATCACCCTCAAAATAATCGCGTAGCTTGCCGCTTAATCCATCTGGATTCGTGCAAGCCACACGTTGATAGCCGCCAGAGCCATAATGAAGACCCAGTAATTGCACCATTCTGTCGCTATGTTCTTCCCATTCCACCGCACGCAAATGGTACTGCTCGTCGCAAATGACCCATAACGGCCCTAATGGTGTAACGATCTTGTCTTCCAGCAATGTCAGCATTGATTGTTCGCTCCGGTTAATTAGAGATGCGGGTAAACTCCCGGCCCAATAGGCAAGCCAACAAGATACCACGCCACCAATAGCAGCAACCAGACACCCAAAAAGATGAGGGGGTAAGGTAATACTAAAGAGTAATAAGTCCCTAATTTGGCATCGGGTTTATAGCGTTGTAGGAAGCCTAAGAATAATGGAATAAACGGCGAAACCGGTGCCAGCGGGATAACCGAAGAATCCGCCACGCGGAACAAAATCTGCGCGAACGCCGGATGGAAACCCAACAGCATAAACATCGGCACGAAAATCGGTGCCAGAATCGACCAGATTGCCGAACCGCTGGCGATAAACATGCACAGGAATGACGAGAGCAACGCCAGGCCCAGAAACGCCGGAATACCGTTTAGGCCAGAGCCTTCCAGCACGTCGGTCAGCCCGACCGCCATAAACTTGCCCATATTGCTCCAGTTGAACATCGCCACAAATTGCGCCAACGGGAACACCATCACGATAAAACCGGCCATCTCTTTCATCGGCTCAATCATGAGCTGCGGCAAATCAGCCTGTTTACGGATTTTCCCGGTCGCAATGCCATAGGCCAGAGAGATGACGAAGAAGAACAGAATAATCAGCGGCACAATACCGCTAATAAATGGCGACGGGATAATCGTGCCTTTCACCGGGTCGCGCAGCAGGCTGTTTTCCGGGATTAAAAGCAGGGCGATAACCGCAATAAACAGCAGCGACACAATCCCGGTAACGCGCAATCCAAAGCGTTGAACATCATCCAGTTGTTGCAGCTTTTCTTTGTTTTCGCCTTGCCACGTTCCCAGGCGTGGCTCGACGATTTTATCGGTAATCAGGCCACCGACAATCGACAGCACAATCACCGAGGTCGCCATAAAATACCAGTTATCAATCACGCTAACGTGCATCGCGGGATCGATGGTATGCGCCGCTTCGGTGCTGATACCCGAAAGCAGCACATCGGTCGTCACAATCAGTAAATTCGCGGTAAATCCACAGCCCACGCCGGCAATCGCTGCCAGCAATCCGGCGACCGGATGGCGACCCACGGCCAGGAAAATCAGCGCCCCCATCGGTGGCATAATCACCAGCGCGGCATCTGAAGAAATATGGCTGAAGAAGGCGATAAACAGCACCATATAACTGGCGTAACGTGCACTCACGTGTGACGCCATTTTTACCATCAAACTCGGTAACAACCCGACGCGCTCCGCCAGGCCCGCCCCTAAAACCAGCGCCAGAATTGCCCCTAACGGCGCAAACCCACTGAAGTTCTTAATCACGTTTGGCAAAAACCAGTGCACACACTCGGCGCTCAACAAGTTTTTGACCTGCACCAGGCTGCCGTCAGCGGGGTTACGAACGCTGACGTTAAACGCAGAAAGCACGGCGGTACTGACTGATAAAACAACAATCAAATAAACAAACAGCAAAAAAGGATGGGGCACTTTATTGCCAATTTTCTCGACAAGGCCATACAGCTTGCCAGAGCCGGAGTGCGTGGGTATGGAGGACATACTCATGGGCTTACCTCGGGTGAAGTTGCGATATTGTGTTTTATATAATTATTTTAAAGGTGACGGTGTCACGTCATCTGGGATCGGACACTGATAAGGGCGCTCGGCGAGTTGTGCGTGCAACTCGCTTTGGCAGGCTTCCAGCGTCTGTGGGTTGATAAACAATTGCAGAGCCGTCGCGGCCATCACTTTGCCCGCATGTAACATCCCTTTATGAGCGATCGACGTGCGTCCCTGACTCACTAATTGCCAGGTGTGCAGCGGTGTGCCGACGGTAAAGCACGGGCTAAAGCATTGTGCGACGGGCACCTTCCAACTCACATCACCGACATCCGTAGAACCCGGCAAAATTTTGTCATTTGGGGCGTATGGCGCAATTTCGTTAATCAGTAACGTTTCACGATGGCGACGGGCAAAGGCTTTTCCCTCTTCATTGGAGGTATTAGCAATATTATTTAAGCTGTTTTGCAGGTCATTTTCGGTCAACGTAGCGCGAATTCGTTTGGCGAATGCCTGTTCTTCTTCGCTCCATTGCGGCAAGCCAAGTGCCTGTAAAGCCTCGTACATCACGCCTTCAAGTTGGCGATTGGGTAGATAATTGGAACAGGCTTTATCAAAACGCACTTTCACCGAGGTTTCGGTCATCAGCGCCGCACCTTCGGCGATTTTATTGATGCGCTCATAAATATGCTGCGCCTGCGCCATTTCCGGGGCACGAATCAAATACAACACTTCGGCTTGTGCTTGCACCACATTCGGCGAAATCCCGCCGGTGTTGGTGATGGCGTAATGTACGCGCGCTTTTTCGATGATGTGCTCGTTGAGGAAGTTAGTGCCGGTGGTCATCAGCGTGACGGCATCTAACGCGCTACGCCCGAGATGCGGTGAATTTGCGGCATGTGCCGCAATTCCGTGGAAGCGATACGCCACCTGAATGTTCGCCAGCGAACTGGTACTGAACATCCCGGCATAGGCTTCCGGGTGCCAGGTCACGGCCGCGTCCACGTCGTCAAACAAGCCTTCACGCACCATAAATGTTTTGCCGGAACCGCCTTCCTCGCCGGGGCAGCCGTAAAATCGTACTGTTCCGCCAGCGCCGTATTGTTCAAGCCAGTTCTTCACCGCCACCGCGCCTGCAAAGGCCGCCGTACCCAGCAAATTGTGGCCGCAGCCGTGGCCGTTCGCATCTTCAACCAGTGGACTGGGCGAGGCTTCGCCCGAACACTGGCTTAATCCCGCAAGCGCATCGTATTCGCCGAGCAGGGCGATAACCGGTTTACCGGAACCAAAACTTGCCACAAACGCGGTTTCGATATTCCCGGCATTGCGCTCGACGCTAAAACCTTCGGCTTCCAGCGCGCAGGCCAGGCGTTCCGCAGACCAGTGCTCTTCAAAACGAGTTTCCGGATGATCCCAGATATCATCGGCAATCGCGGTAAATTCGCCACGCTTTGCTTCAATCGCATCATCGACAAACTGATAAATCGAACTCATCACACACCTCTCTGCCACGGGAAATTAAGTGCGAGGCGTGCCATGGTGCTGACGGCAACTTCCATCACTTTTTCATCAAAATCAAACTTCTCATTGTGATGCCCGGCGCTCAATTCGGTGCCAAACACCATATAAGATGCTTTGCCGCCTTGTTCCTGCACGCGCGCCATCATCAACGTCGCATCCTCGGAACCGGCTGCGCCTTTTACCGTGTCGACCACTTCTTTTACACCGTTCACTTCTAACGCCTGCTGGTGGATAAACGCCACCCATTCTGGCGATGGCACGCTGTTGGTCGCCGCACCCATTAACTGCACGTCAGCTTCGATGCCATACATCGTTGCCGTGCCGCGAATAATTTCCTGTGCCCGGTCAAAGACATAGTCATTGATTGCGCTGGTTTCGCCGCGGGTTTCTACTTTCAATAACGCCTGTGCTGGCACCACGTTTCGTCCGCTGCCCGCCTGCAAAACGCCGACGTTAACGCGTGATGCACCCGCACTGTGCGGCGCGATGCTGTGCAAAGCCAATGCGGTTTGCGCGGCGGCGAGCAGGGCGTTACGGCCTTCTTCCGGTTTACCGCCCGCATGTGCCGCGACACCGGTAAATTCCACATCAAACTTGGTGGTTGCCATAAAGTTATCGCTGCCGCACACCACGGTGCCGGAAGGGATGCCAGTGCCGATGTGAATCGCCGTAAAGTAATCAATATTATCGAGCGCACCGGCTGCCACCATGGCGCGAGCGCCGCGTGTGCCTTCTTCGGCGGGCTGGAAAATGAGTTTGATGGTGCCGTTTAACTGGCTGGAAAACTGTTGCAATACCGAGGCTAACCCGAGGCCAATCGCCGTATGTCCGTCATGGCCGCAAGCGTGCATCATTCCGGCATTACACGAAGCAAAACCTTCGGCAAACGGGCGGTGCGCGGGCTTGAGCATCTCGCCTAAATCCAGTGCGTCCATATCCACGCGAAACGCGAGAGTTGGGCCAGGGCGACCCGTTTCCAGGGTGGCGACAATTCCGGTAAATCCACCGGAAAAATGGTGTAGCCATTGCGGTAATGCGCCTTGCGCCAGCGCACGTTGCTCTTCACGCGCCAGCACTTCTGCCGCTGGCAGCCCCATGCGCGCCGCGTCGTCAACCACATCACGGCCTAACGCCAGCTGATAACCTAATTGATGTAGTGTCTCAGCCACCAGCGTGGCGGTGCGAAACTCCAGCCAGCCGGACTCGGCAAAATGGTGAAAATCACGCCGCCAGTGCTGCATGCGCGGAGCCAGTTCATGTACTGCCAGTTCTAATTGCGACATAACCCATCCTGTATAAGCATCTTCTGTGATCAACTTCACGCTGTGATAGTTTTTACTTATCGCTCAGCGATATTTGGTAGTTTTCGCCGTCATGGGATTACCCTGGCACAAGAGTTTGAATTACAGTAGATGCTAAATTCTTTCGGCTGATAGCTAATGGTTATCAGGAGGCAATGTGACCTTCCAGGTTAAGCTCCATCAAATCCGCGCGTTCGTGGCGGTGACGCAAAATGGCAGCATTCGCGGAGCCAGCCGGGCGTTAAATATTTCGCAGCCCGCGCTCACAAAAGCGATAAAAGAATTAGAAGAAGGGATGGCGGCGCGTCTGTTCATTCGGCGCAGTCAGGGCGTGGCGTTAACCGAATGCGGTGAAAGTTTTTACTCCCACGCCCGTTTGATTCTCGAAGAGTTACGCGCCGCACAGGAAGATATTTTGCAACGTCAGGGGCAACTTGCCGGGCAAATCAATATCGGTTTGGGGGCGAGTGTGTCCCGCACATTAATGCCGCCGGTTATCACCGCTTTTCATCAAAAACACCCGCAAGTGAAAGTGCGCATTATGGAAGGGCAACTGGTGTCGATGATCAACTCGCTGCGCCAGGGCGAGCTGGATTTCACCATCAACACCTATTATCAGGGGCCATACGACCAGGAATTTACCTTTGAACGGCTGTTTGAAAAACCGTTCGCCATCTTTGGCCGCGAAGATCATCCGGCAATTAACGCCACATCAATAAAAGAACTCCTGCACTACAACTGGACGCTGCCAACGCCACGCGGCAGTTACTACAAACAACTGGAAGAGTTATTCCATAAGCGCTCAGAAATTCCCAATGTTAGCGTGTTCTGTGAAACCTTTTCGGCCTGCATCAGCCTGGTGGCACAAAGTGATTTCCTCAGTATTTTGCCCGCAGAACTCGGCCACGATCCGTTGTTGGCGCACCGACTCAAACAAATCAAAATCGTCGAAACGCTACCGAACGCCACTTACTATTTGATTCAGCGGCGTGATGTAACCCAGGCTCCGTTAACCACCGCGCTTATCAATCAATTTCGCCGCGAATGCCGTTGAGCCACGGCACATCGGCGGCTATAGTGACTCCTGAATAAAGCCTGGAGGATTTTGCCCATGAACCTTGACGAAAAATCGCTGTTTCTCGATGCGATGGAAGACGTGAAACCGCTGAAAGATTGCAACAGCAGCCAGTGGTTAAAACCGGTCAAAGAGAAAGTGGTGCAAAAGCCCGACACACTCCAGTTAGATAACTTTCTCACCACCGGTTTTCTGGAAATTATTCCGCTCGCCGCACCGCTGGAATTTAAGCGTGAAGGGCTACAAACCGGTGTGCTGGATAAACTGCGACATGGCAAATACAAACAAGAAGCAAGCCTGAACCTGATTCGCCAGCCGGTTGAAAAGTGCCGTCAGATGCTTTTTGCCTATATTCAGGAAGCCAAAAAAGACGGTTTGCGTAATTTGCTGATCGTTCATGGCAAAGGGCGCGACGACGAATCTCATGCCAATATCGTGCGCAGTTACGTTGCCCGCTGGCTGGTGGAATTTGAAGACGTGCAGGCGTTTTGCAGCGCCATGCCGCATCACGGCGGCAGCGGGGCGTGTTACGTGGCGCTCAAAAAATCCGAACAGGCGAAAGCCGAGAACTGGGAACGCCACGCCAAACGCAGCCGTTGATCTGCTTTCAACTAATCTGATTTCAACAACAACGACAATTCCTCAGCCGCTTTAACTAGCTCAGGCAACACGCGGCTGCGCAACTCCTGCGCGGAAACTTGCCCGGCGTGAACCCCGACGTTTAACGCCGCAACCACCGCGCCTTCCGGGTTAACCAACGGCACCGCAATTGACCGCAATCCCATCTCCAGTTCCTGATCGTTTAGCGCGTAGCCTTGCTGGCGCACGCGTTTTAACTCCTCACGAAGCTTACTCACCGAATCCACCGTCTGCGGCGTGTAGCGAATCATCGTAATACGCGCCAGGAAATCATTGAGCTGTTCCTCCGGCAAATAACTCAGCAACACGCGCCCCATGGACGTTGACCACGCGGGGAGGCGGCTGCCGATATCCAAATCAATGGTCATGATGCGCGAGCTGGAAGCGCGGGCGATATACAGAATATCGTCGCCATCCAGCGTGGCGATTGAACAGGACTCGTTGAGCATTTCACTCAGATGTTTGAGCACCGGTTGCGTGGATTTCGCAAGTGGTGTCGAGGCCAGATAAGCGTGGCCTAGTGATAAAATTCGCGGGCGTAATTGGTAGTATTTTCCGTCTTCGGCGTAGACAAAACCAAGCTTGCTCAGAGTGTACAAACAGCGTCGCACCGCAGCGCGAGGGATCCCGGTCTTCTGGCTAATTTGCGAAATAGACATTTGTCGCCGCTGTGGAGTGAATGCCTGGATCACTTCCAGGCCACGAGCCAGGGATGCCATAAAATTCGGGTCGCCCTTAAAGGGATCGACTTCACCTGCTACCGGTTCATCACGTTGAATTTCCATGCCGTTCTCCTCAAATTTCGCCGTTGATCACACTCTTAAAACAAAGATACATGATGTTCGATAATCGCACCATATTTCGATTATCGCCCTTGACCAGCTTCGTTAACGGGGTCACATTTTGTTCGAACAAAGCAAACTTGTGCGAATGACGCACACCAAGGAGCAGAGTGATGATCAACAAAAGTGTGGCTTCGCTTGAAGAAGCGGTTGCCGGAATTTTCGACGGAGCCACCATCATGATTGGTGGCTTCGGGACCGCAGGACAACCCACCCATCTTATTGATGCCCTGATTGATCAGGGCGCTTGTGACCTGACCATAATCAATAACAACGCAGGGAACGGGGAAGTGGGGTTGGCGGCACTTTTGAAGGCAGGACG
This sequence comes from Buttiauxella massiliensis, assembly GCF_902500225.1. Lineage (GTDB taxonomy): Bacteria > Pseudomonadota > Gammaproteobacteria > Enterobacterales > Enterobacteriaceae > Buttiauxella > Buttiauxella massiliensis. Next base: position 79,192 of record NZ_LR722650.1, read on the forward strand.
AGTGCGCAAAATGGTCTGCTCATTCCCACGTCAGGTGGATTCACAAATTTTTGATGACCTGTATCGATGCGGCAAAGTTGAACTGGAACTGGTGCCACAAGGCAATCTGGCGGCACGCATCCAGGCGGCGGGAGCAGGGCTTGGGGCGGTATTTACGCCAACCGGTTTTGGCACACCGCTTGCCGATGGTAAAGAGACCCGTGAAATCGATGGTCGCCAATATGTGCTGGAATACCCGCTAAAAGCCGATTTTGCATTAATCAAAGCGTATGAAGGTGACCGCTGGGGAAACCTAGTGTACCGCAAAGCGGCGCGTAACTTTGGGCCTATTATGGCAACTGCCGCCACCGTGACTATTGCTGAAGTCAGCCGCCTGGTGCAGCTAGGTGACCTTGACCCTGAAAATATCGTGACGCCTGGCATTTTCGTACAACGTCTGGTCGCTACCGAAAAATCACTGGCACAAAGCGCATAAGGAGCCTACAGGTGAAAAAACTAACCCGTGATGAAATGGCACAACGTGTCGCACGTGATATTCCCGAAGGCGCTTACGTCAATCTCGGCATTGGTTTGCCAACACGCATTGCCAACTACCTTCCGGCGGATAAAGAGATCTTCTTGCACAGCGAGAACGGCTTGCTAGGCATGGGGCCAAAACCGGCCGAGGGCGAAGAAGACCCTGAGCTTATCAATGCCGGAAAAGAGTTTGTGACTTTGTTGACCGGCGGCTGTTTTTTCCACCATGGCGACTCTTTTGCCATGATGCGCGGCGGCCACCTCGATATCTGCGTACTAGGTGCGTATCAGGTTTCCGCCACTGGTGACCTTGCAAACTGGAGCACCGGTGCGCCGGACTCTATCCCGGCAGTAGGTGGAGCGATGGACTTAGCCATTGGCGCACGCCAGGTCTTTGTGATGATGGATCACCTCACCCGTGACGGCGAGTGCAAGCTGGTGGATAGCTGCTCTTACCCACTCACCGGAATCGGCTGTGTCAGCCGTATTTATACCGACCTCGCAGTGATTGATATCACTGACAAAGGGCCCGTGGTGCGCGAAATCTTCAATGGCCTCTCTTTTGAAGAATTACAACGTATTACCCCGGTCACATTAGGTTTCGAACAACTGGCAGAAAGCGCGTAAGGAACTATGATGAATCAAGCATTTATCTGTGATGGAGTGCGTACTCCGTTCGGTCGTTTTGGTGGCACACTGTCCAGTGTTCGTAGTGATGATTTAGCTGCATTACCGCTGAAAGCCTTGATCGCGCGCCATCCAAATCTCGACTGGTCGGCGGTTGATGATGTGATTTACGGCTGTGCAAACCAGGCGGGGGAAGATAACCGCAACGTGGCGCGTATGGCTTTGTTGCTGGCGGGGCTACCAGAGACGGTACCGGGGAGCACCATCAACCGTTTATGTGGTTCAAGCCTTGATGCGCTGGGTGTTGCGGCAAGGGCGATTAAAAGCGGTGAAACGCAGCTGATGATTGCCGGCGGAGTGGAAAGTATGTCACGCGCGCCGTTTGTGATGGGTAAAGCCGAAAGTGCATTTAGTCGCAGCATGAAAATGGAAGACACCACCATCGGCTGGCGGTTTATCAACCCGCTGATGAAGGCGCAATACGGCGTTGATGCGATGCCCGAAACGGCAGAAAACGTCGCGACCGACTTTAATATTAACCGTGAGGATCAGGACGCCTTTGCTTTACGCAGCCAGTTACGCACCGCTCGCGCTCAGGAAATGGGTATTTTTGATGATGAGTTAATTCCTGTTTCTATCGCGCAACGCAGAGGTGAAGCCTTGCTGTTTAAGCAGGATGAGCATCCTCGTTCCACCTCGATTGAAGCACTGGCAAAACTCAAAGGTGTGGTACGAGCCGACGGCACCGTCACCGCAGGAAACGCATCAGGTGTTAATGATGGGGCTTGTGCTTTGCTGCTCGCAAGCGAACAGGCGCTCAACACTCATGGTTTGCAGCCGCTGGCGCGAGTCGTTGGTGTGGCGACCGCAGGTGTCGCGCCACGGATTATGGGTTTTGGCCCGGCTCCGGCAGTGCGCAAAGTGCTGGCGCAAACCGGGTTAACGTTGGCACAAATGGACGTGATTGAATTAAATGAAGCCTTTGCCGCGCAGGCACTGGCTGTGATGCGCGACCTGGGTCTGCCTGATGATGCCGAACATGTAAACCCGAATGGCGGGGCCATTGCGCTTGGGCACCCTCTTGGTGCATCGGGTGGGCGTCTGGCGATGACCGCCGCGTATCAACTCAAGCGTAGCGGCGGGCGTTACGCGCTATGTACCATGTGTATTGGTGTCGGTCAGGGGATTGCACTGATTATCGAACGTGTTTAAGGAGCAGGCATGACACTGTTTACCCCGATGTTACGCAACTCGCCGTTAAGCGAAATTTTTAGCGATGAGAACACGTTACAAGGGATGCTGGATTTTGAAGCGGCACTGGCGCGGGCTTGTGCGCAATGTGGCGAGATCCCGGAGTCGGCGGTTAACGTCATTTCCGGGCAGTGTCAGGCCACAAAACTTAATAGTGAAGCCTTAGCGCAAGCGGCGGCAGCAGCTGGAAACCTGGCGATCCCGCTGGTGAAACAGCTCACTGCCAACGTAAAACAACAAGATGAACAGGCCGCACGTTACGTTCACTGGGGCGCAACCAGCCAGGACGTGATTGATACCGGCCTGGTGTTACAACTACGCCAGGCATTCTCAGCCTCGGAAGACCTTCTCGAAACACTGATCGGCGCTTTAACCGAACAAATTCAACAGCATCAGCACAGCGTAATGGCGGGCCGCACCTGGATGCAGCACGCGTTGCCGATCACCTTCGGCCTGAAACTGGCCGGAACGCTCGACGCGCTATTGCGCTGGCAGCAACGCTTAAATGAAATCAAACCGCGCGTTTTAGTTCTGCAATTTGGCGGTGCGGCGGGCACGCTGGCATCGCTTAAAGAGCAGGGCATTCCGGTGGCGCAGGCGCTGGCAAACGCGCTTGATCTTCATCAATCAGACACGCCGTGGCACAGCCAGCGTGACCGATTACTGGAAGCCGCCGCCTGGTTTGCCGGAATGGCGAGCACGCTCGGTAAATTCGCCAATGACTTTGCGCTGTTGATGCAAACCGAAGTTGCCGAAGTGGGCGAGCCGATTGCCGAAGGGCGCGGCGGTTCCTCGACCATGCCGCACAAACGCAACCCGGTAAGCTGTGCGGCAATTTTAACGGCGACCACCCGCATTCCGGGAATGATGGCAACGATCTACGCCAGCCAGAATCAGCAACATGAAAGGGCGCTTGGCGGCTGGCAAGCCGAATGGGAAACGCTCCCACAGCTGATTATGCTGACAGGCGGTGTGATGCAAACCTCGCTGGATTTGATGCGGGGAATGCAGATTAACACCGCGAAAATGCGTACTAACCTGGATATCACTCACGGCCTGATTATGGCGGAATCTGTGACTCTGGCGTTGGCGAAATCAATCGGAAAACAGGCCGCACACCATCTTGTGGAACAACTTTGTCATCGCGCGTTGGACGAAAATCAGCCCCTCGCGACATTGCTCGCACAGCATCCTGATGTCAGCACCCATCTTTCCTCGACACAAATCGAACATTTACTCGACCCGCAACAAGCTCTTGGCAGTAACGACACCTTTATCAGCCAGGTTCTGGTGCGGGCGGCACAACAAACCAGGAGGGTAAAATGAGCCTTTATTATCAACTGGAAGGGCGCAGCGGTGCACCGGTCGTAGTGTTGTCGAACTCGCTCGGCACCACGCTTGAAATGTGGCAGCCGCAAATGACGGCGTTGCTTGAGAACTTTCGCGTGCTGCGTTACGACACGCATGGCCACGGACGTACTACCAAAAACGAGAAAACTACACTGCCACAACTGGCAGAAGATGTTCTCAGCGTGATGGATGATGCGGGCGTTAAGCAGGCGCATTTCTGCGGGATTTCAATGGGTGGTTTGACTGGTCTTTGGCTGGCGCGTTTTGCGCCGGAGCGGTTCCTTTCGATAACCGTCGCCAACAGTGCCGCGAAAATCGGTGAGCAAAGTGGCTGGCTGGAACGCGCGCGAACTGTTCGCCACGAAGGGATGTCGGCGATTGCCAAAAGTGCGCCTTCACGCTGGTTTACTGATGATTTTGTTCACCACCATCATGCGCAAGTCGATGCGTTATGCGCAACCCTGGCCCAGACCAATCCAGAAGGTTATGCCGCCTGTTGTGAAGCACTGGCAGCCGCGGATTTGCGAGCAGAAATTGGCAATATCACATTACCGATGCAGTTTATCGCCGGAGCCAACGACCCGGTTTGCACCGTGGCTGACAGTGAGTTTATGCATCAGCAGGTGCATGGTTCGCATCTTGTCACTATCGAGGCTTCACACCTCTCCAGCATTGAAGACGCGCACGGTTTCAACATCGCGTTGCTTAACTTTATTCAACAGGGCGACTGAGATGAAGGACGAAGAACATTATCAACGAGGCATGGAAGTGCGCCGTGCGGTGCTGGGTGATAGCCACGTCGATCGTACATTGTCGCAGCTTACGCCGCTAAATGAGGAGTTTCAGGACTTCATTACTCGTTATGCCTGGGGCGATATCTGGACGCGTCCGGGGCTTGAACGCCACACACGCAGCATGATAACCATCGCGATGTTAATTGCGCTTAACCGTGAGGCTGAGTTGAAAATGCACCTGCGAGCGGCGTTTAACAACGGCGTGACGCGTGATGAGCTCAAAGAACTGATTATGCATTCAGCACTGTACTGTGGTTTACCCGCAGCCAACGCTACTATGCATCTTGCACAACAGGTGTTTGATGAGATGGATGCTGCTGGTTAATTAATGTCGGATGGCGCTAACGCTTATCCGACCTACGAAAACGGTGTTGTAGAGTGGATGAGTCGCATGCGCCATCCACCCTTGTTACTTAACCCGGAATAGATTTCCGAATCGAAGAGAGCAGAATTTGTGCGCCCGCTGAAAGCGGTTTATCCACGCGAGTCAAAATACCAATCGGTTCACCAGCACCTTGTGTTGCCACCGGCAACGAGGTCAAAGTTCCCTGGCGTAAATCTTCTTTCACCGCGCCAGATGGCACAAACCAAACGTAGTTATAATCCACGGTTAACTGGCGAGAAAGAGATGCGGAAAGCGTTTCGACGCAGCCTGCAGGCATTTTACAACCCTGGCTGGAAAGCAGCGATTCAGCATTCTGGCGTGGAATCGTTCCTTTTGGCGACACCACCACCGGCCACTCCATCACGCGGCTAAGTGTGATGTTTTCATGCAGTAGCGGGTGCCCAGGACGAACCACCAGTTTTAACGATTCAAGAAATAACAGTTCATAGTTCAGCCCGGTCATCAATTCAGGATCTGACATTCGGCCAATGCCTAAATCCAGCTCACCCGATTTTAAACCCGACAGCAGCATGGTGTTATTCATGGTGGCGACTTGCAGCGTAACGTCACTTTGCTGCTTGTGAAACTGGCCGATAACTTTTGGTAATATGCCCAGAGCTGCTGTTGGCAACGCACCAACACGGATAACCGTAGTACTTTGCCCATCTTTTTGATTAAACGATTGCCCGGCGTGGTTGAGCGCATCAAGCACCTTTACCGCATGTGTCAGAAACTGCTCACCCATCAGCGTCATTTGTGCGCCAAGACGTCCACGCTCAAATAAACGCGTGCCGGTTAGCTGCTCTAATTCATTAAGTGTTTTCGATAATGCAGGCTGGCTAAGATTAAGTGTTTCAGCCGCGCGCCCCAGAGTTCCCTGTTGAGCGACAGCCACGAAAGTATGAAGATGGCGCAAGCGAATGCGCTGACTAAACAAACCGTTTTTTTCCATAACCTGATGTTAAAAACAGACCTGTAGCGCTGACAAGATAAGTTGTTTGATTTTGATAACTTGCTAGCAAAATTTCATTAACATCGCTCGATATTTTATAACAACAGGTGAGGGTAATGAACGGTAAGGTGGATAACCGCAAGCGTCATCCACCCTTTTTCATCTGAGCTTACACGTCAAAAAACACCGTTTCCTTTTCACCCTGAAGATAAATATCGAAGGTATAAACCACCTCAGAGCCGCGCTGCTCGCGCTTACCCATCAAGGTATTGCGGCGTACTTCCCATTCAATAAGATTCAACACCGGGTCAGTTTCGTTCGCCGCTTGCTCGTCGGAAAAATACATCCGCGTATTCAGGCCAATGTTAATCCCGCGCGCCACAATCCACAGGTTGAGATGCGGAGCCATTAACCGCCCGTCGCGCCCGACAACCGCACCGGGTTTGATGGTGTCAAAACGCCACACGCCGCTGTCGAAATCTGAACAGGTGCGCCCCCAGCCACGGAAGTCGTCATCCAGCTTTTTATCCGTTTGCTGGTCGGCAGGGTGGTTGTAACGCCCGGCGGCATTGGCTTGCCACACTTCCAGTAATACGTCGCGCACTGGCGTGCCGGAGCCGTCGAACACCCGGCCTTCAACGGCAATGCGCTCGCCCTGAGTGTGGGAGTTTGTTAATACATGACTAAAGTTCTTCTCGAAAATATTAAACCCGGCGGCTTGTGGCGCGAGGCCAATATGCACATACGGGCCAGCGGTTTGCGAGGCAGTTTCAGATAAGTAATCTTTCATCACACGGCTCCTTGAGTGCGATTTTCAAACAGCGTGGCGCGTTGACCGCGCAGCACCAAATCAAAGCGATACGCCAGGCAATCGAGCGGCACCGCGGCGTGAGTATCGAGTTCGGCAATCAGTGTGCGGATGGCGTCGTCGTTATTAATGGTTTTCACAATCGGGCACTGTTTGATCAGCGGATCGCCTTCAAAATACATCTGCGTAATCAGCCGCTGGGCGAATGACTCGCCGGAAAGCGAAAAGTGAATGTGCGAAGGACGCCAGTCGCTGGCCTGGTTGCGCCACGGATACGGGCCGGGTTTGATGGTGCGGAAGAAGTAATAGCCGTTTTCGTCCGTTAGCACGCGCCCGCAGCCGCCAAAATTCGGGTCGATGGGCGCGAGATATTTGTCTTTCTTGTGGCGATAACGCCCGCCTGCGTTGGCTTGCCACACTTCCACAAGGGTGTTTTTCATCGGGCGACCGAATCCATCGCGAACGTAGCCATGTACAATAATGCGTTCGCCAATTGGCAGACCGTCTTTGGCGTAATTCATAATCAGGTCGTTATCATGCGGGTCGAGATCTTTGGCGCCAAATATTGGCCCGGTAATTTCAGACAACGAGTTCTGCAAGGAGATCAGCGCATTGCGCGGTGAGCGTAACACGCTGGTTTTATACCCCGGCGCGAAAGCCGGAGGGTGGGAATCGTAGTCGCGATGTACAAGCTCACGAGGTTGCCAAATCTGTGACATAGCCAGCTCCAGTTGTGGGATACAGGAGGCGATGCATTCTAATTTTAAATATCGCCACCGACAGTCTCAGTTAATGGTTTGTTAAATTAAAGTGAATTTAAAGGCTGATTTACATAACCTGTAGCTATGAAAATCCCGATAAATATTACTTATAATCTATGGCTGTATAGTCGATCACAAAACGAAAATTCTTAGCCCAAAACCTCCGCGCGACATTCTACTCTTTGAGCAATATTCACAGGAGTACGACATTATGGCGAACAACATCACGGCTGATGATATTCGGGAAAAATTTTCGCACGCAATGTCGGCGATGTACCAGCAAGAAGTACCTCAATACGGAACCTTGTTAGAGTTAGTCGCTGACGTAAATCTGGCGGTGTTGGAAAATAACCCCGATCTGCAACAGCAATTAGAAAATGCCGATGAACTGGCGCGCCTGAATGTGGAGCGCCACGGCGCAATACGGGTGGGTAAAGCGGAAGAACTGGCAACCTTACGGCGTATTTTTGCGGTAATGGGGATGTATCCAGTCGGCTATTACGACCTTTCGCAGGCGGGCGTACCGGTGCATTCCACTGCGTTTCGTCCAATTGATGATGCGGCTTTGGCGCGAAATCCGTTTCGTATTTTCACCTCGTTGCTACGCCTTGAGCTGATTGACGATGCTGAACTGCGTAAAACTGCGGCTGCTATTCTCGCAGAACGTGACATTTTCACCTCTCGTTGCCGGGCATTACTGGATATTTACGACCAGCAGGGCGTATTTAGCGAAGAGCAGGCCGACGAGTTTGTGAGTCAGGCGCTGGAAACCTTCCGTTGGCACAGTCATGCCACGGTCGATGCGCAAACTTACCAGGCATTCCACCAGCAGCATCGCCTGATTGCCGACGTCGTCTGTTTCCGTGGCTGCCATATTAATCATCTGACTCCACGCACGTTAGATATCGACCGCGTTCAGGCATTGATGCCTGAATATGGCATTGCGCCAAAAGCAATTATCGAAGGCCCACCACGCCGCACATTCCCAATCTTGCTGCGCCAGACCAGCTTTAAAGCGCTGGAAGAACCTATTATTTTCGCCGGTGTGCATCACGGCACACATACTGCCCGTTTCGGGGAAATTGAGCAGCGGGGTGTAGCGTTAACGCCAAAAGGGCGTGCGTTATACGATGAGTTGCTAAATGAAGCCGGTAATGGGCAGGATAATTTCAGCCATCAGCAGCATTTGCAGGAAGTATTCAGCCGCTTGCCCGATAGTGAAACACTAATGCGCTGCCAGGATCTGGCTTACTTCCGCTACCGTTTAACCCCTGTGGGCGAGATGCATCGCCAGGCGATCAAACCAGGTGATGACCCGCAGTCGCTGATTGAACGGGGTTGGTTGGTGGCGCAGCCGATTATTTATGAAGATTTCCTCCCGGTTAGTGCTGCGGGAATTTTCCAGTCGAATCTGGGGAGTGAAGGCGGGGCGCGCAGCCACGGTCACTCCAGCCGCCAGGAGTTTGAACAAGCGCTCGGTGCACCGGTTGCAAATGAGTTTGAGTTATACCAACAGGCTACAGATCGCAGTAAAAAGCGCTGCGGGTTGCTGTAGCGACGTCAAAACTTTAGAGAAAGGTCGGTATTGTGCGCAATGCCGACCACTCCGTCAGAGATCTTCCATTTAGACTGCCAATCAACAGTGTAGATACATTGTTGACACATTAGGTTGGCTGAATTACTGTTGCTACAAACGTATCAACAAAGGAATTCTCGCATGGCACAATCTGTCGTCAAAAAATGGGGTAATAGCCCTTCAGTTCGCATTCCCGCCGCTATCATGCAGGCCGCTAGTTTGAATGTTGATGATACGGTGGATATTGCCGTAGAAGATGGTCGTATCATTATTGTTCCGGTGAGAGCGAAAGCCTATTCGCTGGATGCGTTGTTAGCCGGAATTACCCCGGAAAATCAGCATGAGAAAGCGGAGTTTGGCGCACCGGTTGGCAAGGAAATGCTCTGATGGTTTCTCGCTATGTACCAGATGCAGGCGATTTAATCTGGATTAATTTTGACCCTGTTGAAGGGCATGAACAAGGGGGGCATCGTCCGGCGGTTGTACTTAGCCCGTTTGCTTATAACAACAAAACGGGGCTGTTGCTGTGTGTGCCTTGCACCACAAAAGCAAAGGGATATCCTTTTGAGGTCGAAATAACCGAGAGCCGGGAAGGCGTCGCACTAGCAGATCAAGTCACCTGCGTGGACTGGAGAGCGCGAAAAGTCGAGAAGAAAAGTAAAGTTAACGCCACAGAACTGGCTGATATCCGGGCGAAAGCAAAAGCGTTGATCGGGTGATATCGAAAATGGCCTCCCGTCACGGTGGCCATTTCAGAACAGCTTGTCATCAGTCGCAGGGCCGCATTGTGCGGCCCTTATGTTTACGCCGCATCAGCCAGCATAAACATGCCGTACGGATGGATCTCCAGATAATAATTGTCACCAACGTCAGGCTGTAAGCGTGTTGCATTCACCTGCAATAACAGCGACTGCCCATGCCACTCCACGGTCACTTCATATTGCGGCCCCATATACGCCACGTGGCGTACCACGCAACGCTGGCTTTCGTCGCCGTGTTCACTCAGCGTTATCGCTTCCGGACGCACGCCAACCGTGCCTTCCGCCTGCGTGATGATCAACTGCGGCGGGCGTGGTAAACGATAGCCATGGATCTCAACGAAATCGCTGCCAAAACGCGCCGGGAAGACGTTTGCATCACCCATAAAGCTCGCCATAAAGCGAGAGGCGGGCTGGCGATACAGCGTTTGCGGGCTGCCAATCTGCATGATTTCACCTTTGTTCATCACCAGTACCGTATCCGACACGGCAAACGCTTCACTCTGATCGTGAGTAACGTACAGCGACGTGATGTTGAACTGCTTTTGTAGCTCGCGGATTTTGTCACGCATGCTGCGGCGCAGGTTGGCATCAAGGTTACTGAGCGGCTCATCAAACAGCAGCACTTTCGGTTTCAGGATCAGTGCACGCGCCAGCGCCACACGTTGCTGCTGGCCGCCGGAGATCTGGTCAACAAAACGGTCTTCGAAACCCTCTAAATCGACCATCGCCAGCGCTTCTTTCACGCGTGTTTTAATTTCCCCACGCGAGGTGCCGAGCATTTTCAGTCCGTAACCGACGTTATCGCCCAGCGACATATGTGGGAACAGGGCGTAGGACTGGAACACCATGCAGATGTCACGCTGTTGAATGGAACGGTGTGTCACATCTTCGCCATCAATAAAAATCTGCCCTTCAGTGGGTTTTTCAAGCCCGGCAACCAGGCGCAGAACCGTGGTTTTCCCGCAGCCGGATGGCCCAAGCAGGGTTACCATTTCCCCTTTAGGGATTGCCAGATTAATGCCTGCAATGACGGTGTTATTACCAAACCGCTTCGTGACATTGCGCAGTTCTACAAAATGAGGTTGTGTCATGTGTTACTCCATAATCACGCGTTGGTTTTGGCTTTTGAACGCGAAATGCGCGCTTCACCAATCAGCCAGTCAAAAATGAAAATGATGGTCAGCATTACGACGATAAGTATCGAGCCGTAGGCTATCGCCACCCCGTATTCGCCATCTTCCACGCGGTTAAGAATGTAGGCGGTTGCCACACGGGTATCCGGTGTGACGAGGAAGACAATCGCGCTGACGGTCGTAATGGCACGCACAAAGCTGTAAATCAGCGCGGATAGAATCGCCGGGCGTAGCAATGGCAGCAGGATGTTGATAATGGTGCGCATCGAACCGGCACGCAGGCTAAGCGAGGCCTCGTCGAGCGATTTGTCGATTTGCCCAAGCCCGGCAATACCGGCACGAATACCCACCGGCACGTTACGCATCACCATCGACATAATCACAATCGCGGCGGTGCCCGTCAGGTAAACCGGCGCACTGTTAAACGCCAGGATGTAGGACACGCCCGCTACGGTGCCAGGTACTGCAAAGCACAGCATGGTGGTGAACTCGATGGTCTTTTTGCCACGGAACTGCTGGCGCACCACAACCCAGGCAATCAGTAAGCCGAAGAAGGCGGTGATCGGTGCGGCAATTCCGGCGTACAGCAGTGTGTCGAGCAGTGAAGGCCACGCGCCATCGCTCATTCCCTGGCCGAAGAGCTTGATGAAGTTATCGAACGTCAGCGTGTAATCCACGCCCCAGTTGACGGTGAAACTACCGTAGAAAATGCTGCCGTAAAGCAGGGCGTTAAAGGCAATCCACACCGCTAATAACGCAACAACAGCCCACACCAGCGTCACTGGTAGCGGCTGTACGTCGCCTCGGTTCGATTTACCGGAAACGGTGACGTAGGAGCGTTTTCCAATCCACATATACTGAATGCAGAACACAAGCAGTGAGAAGACCAGCAAGAATGCGCCGAGTGTGCTGGCGGCCTGGTAATCAAGCTGCGAACCGGTGATGTAGAAATAGATTTGTGTGGCGAGCACGTCGAAGTTACCGCCAAGTACCAGCGGGTTACTGAAGTCCGCCAGCGATTGCACAATCACAATCAAGAAGGCGTTAGCCAGCGCTGGTTTCAGCAGCGGTAAAAACACCCCTTTAAAGGTCTTCCAGCGCGTAGCACGTAGAGTATAAGAGGCTTCTTCCAGCGACGGGTGAATGGTTTTAATCGCGCCATCGAGGATCATAAATGCCATCGGCGTAAATGCTAAAACTTGCGCCAGCCAGATACCGGTAAAACCGTACAGCCAGTTGGTGTTGGTCAGTCCGAACCAGTCGACCATCAACTCGGTGATATACCCCGAACGGCCCATCATCAGGGTGACGCCAAGGCCAACCACAAACGGCGGCGTGACAATCGGCAGAATCGAGAAAATGCGGCCAATAATAGCGCTACGTTTGGCGATGCGCGTGGTGTAAATCGCCAGCACCAGGCCAAAGAAGGTACAGCCAATTCCCACCGCAATCGATAGCGCGATTGAGTTGATAATTACCTGGATGATATGCGCCTGGCTGAGAACCGCCATAAACGCCAGCGGTGCAAACTCCCCGGCATCATTGGTAAACATCGGAATAAAAATCGCGATGCTCGGCCAGACAATAAACACACCAATCAGTGCGATAATTGTGACCAGCGAACCAATCACAAAGCTGTCGCCACCGAGCCATTCGAGGCGGGTCAGGGCGAGAGTAATCACCATGCCGAGGGCGATAAACAGCACAATAGTAGCGTAACCCATTCCACGCTCGGTAAGGGTTGCACTGACTACCACGAAGGCCATGCAAAAGAGTGCCCAGCCTGCGTCGAAATAGTGACGCTGGCGCTTTTCTGGCCCGAGTTCGTTGAACGGGCGCAGCAGTAACAGCGACGGCAAAACGTACCACAACAGGCTGATATTGATGCCCGACCAGCTATAAGCGTCGAGCAGTTCATCGCTGGTCGATTCAAACAGGCCGTAATCGAGGCTCCAGCTAGGCAGCAGGGCAAACGCCAGCCAGCACAGCGCCACCCACCAGAGAATAGCGTCCCGCTTTCGCGTAGGTCGCAAAAGTAAAGTTTCAGACATAAGTGCCTCATCGGCCAAAAGAAAAGGAGGGGAGCAGGTGACGTGACGCTGTCACCTGCTAACGGGTTAGTTACCCATTTTTACTTCGCTAACCCATTTGTTGATCAATGCTTTGCGCATGTCAGTCGCACCGTATTTGTCCATGTCATAGTTGATGAGCTTCAGGTCATCAAGCTTGAGTGACAACGGTGAGCTTTCGGCGGTGGTGTTGGTCAGAATTTGATAAGACTTGCCTTTTTTCCAGGAGAGTTCCTGCGCTTCTTTTGACAGCACCCAATCAACAAACAGTTTGGCGTTGTCCATATTGCGTGCACCTTTCAGGATGCTGACGCCGCCGATTTCATAGCCAGTGCCTTCGCATGGCGAAATCAGCTCCAGCGGAGCACCGTTCTCTTTTTCGAGGGAGTAATCGTGCAGGAAGCCAATGCCGATGGCGGTTTCACCACGCGCGGCGTTACGCGCCGGAGCAATACCAGATTTGGTGTACTGGGAAATATTGCCGTTGAGTTTTTTCAGGTAATCAAATGCCTGATCTTCGCCCCACAGCTGGGCGAACGTTGCCAGCGCGGTATAAGCGGTGCCCGAGCTTTGCGGGTCAGCAACCTGGATTTCGCCTTTATAAATTGGGTTGGTCAAATCTTTCCAGCATTTCGGCACCGGGAGGTTCTTCTCTTTCAGGCGCTGGGTGTTAACGCCAAAACCGAGAATGCCGATATACACCGCCGAGGAATAGTTGCCTTTGCGTTTAGCAGGGTCCTGGAATTTTGGCATGATTTGCGCGAGATTTGCTGATTTGTACGGCTCCAACAAATCCATTTCCCCTGCCTGTGATTGCGGGTCTAGCGTACCGCCATACCAAACATCAGCCTGTGGGTTTTTCTTCTCGGCATCCACTTTCGCAAGCGTGCTGCCCGAGCCGTTGCGGATAAACGAGGTTTTCACATCGTATTTTTCACCGAACGCTTTGGTTTCGGTTTCACACATTTCGTTGGTAGCGCTGCAATACACCACCAGACGGCCTTTGGCTTGCGCGGCACCTGACAGGGTAGCCAACGCAACACCAGCAGCAACCAGAGAAGAGAGCACGGTCAGTTTCATATTATTATCCTAAGTGTCCTGAGGTAAGGTAACTGCCGGGTCCATGGCACCAACACTCCTGTCCTGCGCGCTGATGCCCGCCATTAACAGGGGCATCAGCAAAAATCCAATCAGTGCGGCGGCAACGGTGAGCAGCGCGAACATCCCGGACCAGCCATAACGCTCAATCACCTGCGACAGCGGCCATCCCGCCAGTGCCGCACCCAAATAGGCGAACAAACCCAGAAACCCGGTAACGCTGCCTGCCGCCTGTTTATGGCTGCACTCCACGGCTGCGAGGCCAATCAGCATCTGCGGGCCAAAAACAAAAAAGCCGATGGCAAAAAAGCAGACTGCTAATAATGCGTAGTGGTGCACTGGCGATAACCAAAGTGCGGCGACCGAAACAAACAGCCCCAACGCAAAGAGTAAAATCATCGGCCCACGCTGGCCGCGAAACAGTAAATCTGAACCCCATCCGGCAAACAGTGCGCCCAATAACCCGCCCATTTCAAACAACATCACCGTGGCGTTGGCGCTGAGTAAATTCACGCCGTGGCTCTCGGAAAGCCAGATATTGCCCCAGTCGTTCAATGCGATACGAATCAGGTACACCAGCACATAACTCACACCGAGAAGCCAGACCATCGGGTTTTGCAGCACCGTGCTGCGAAACATCTGCCACTGCGTCATTGGAGGACTGAGCTGTTCCTGGCGCATTTCCAACGGGTCATGTCGCCATACGCCAACAGACGGTAACCCCATCTCTTGCGGTGTGCCGCTTAGACTGCGGCACAGCCAAATACCAATGATGATGCCGATAGTTCCTGAGACGAATAACGATGCCTGCCAGCCGTACCACAGCGCCATCAGCGCGGAAATCAGCGGCACCGCCGCACCTCCGAGGTTGATGGACGTGTTCCAACACCCCCACCAAAAACCGCGCTCGTTGCGCGAATACCAGTGCGTTAGCAATCTTGCGCACGGCGGCCATCCCCAGCCCTGGAAGAAACCGTTTAACGTCCAGATAACCAGCAACATCGGTAAATTGCTGCCAAACGCAAATAGGATATTTAGTATCCCCGTGGCCAGCAGGCCGGCTCCCATAAACCAGCGTGCGCCCCGGCGGTCGTGCCATAATCCTGCGACAAATTTCGACAAGCCGTAGGAGAGGTAAAAAAGCGTGCCCAGCAGGCCGATATCACTTTTGCTTAAATCCAGATCGAGCTGCATCGCCGGAAGGACAAAACTGACGCTTTTGCGTGTCAGGTAGAATGCGGCGTATCCCACGACCATCGACAGCAGCAAACGTGGACGCCAGTAACGATAATCACGGCCGATTGTTTGCTCGGAAATCATCTGATTCCTCCCGGTTGAAATGACTATAGAAAACGCGGATGCAAAGGGGATGAGACAAGGTTTTAGCCAACCAGGAATAATTCCTGGTTATCCCTGAGTTTGTTGGAAAAGTGTGGGCAGGTTAACAATTACGCGTGTGCCAGACTGGCTTTCGAGTTGCAAATCTCCGCCTAAAGCGCGGATTCGTTCGGCAATCCCTTGTAATCCATGGCCAGTGTGAGTGCTGCCGCTAAAGCCGATACCATCGTCTTTGACTTCAAGGCGCACGCCGTGGGGTTGCCGAGTTAACGCGATCTCAACCTTGTGTGCGTCAGCGTGTTTGCAAATGTTATTGAGCAACTCCTGCACCAGGCGATAGAGCGTAAACACCACAGGGTCGCTGGCGGGTTGGCCGGGTAAATCGTAATGGAAACGGCAGGTGATACCGCGTTCGTCAAAGGCGAACTCCTGAATCAGATGGTGCAGCGCTTTATCGAGGGAAATTTCGTCCAGCACGGGTGGGCGGAGCTGGCGCAATAAGTGGCGGGTCGAGTGGTGAATACGTTGGGCAAGCTGGTTGATTTGCTCGGCGGCGAGTACCGTTGCATCACCGCTGGCAGTACGCTTAACCAGCATCGACTGGATTTGAATCGCAGTAATATTCTGACCAATTTCGTCGTGCAGCTCACGCGCCAGATCTTTGCGCGTGTCTTCTTCGGTGTGCACCAGTTGTTCCATCAGTTCGCGGCGTGCCTGTAACTCAACTTCCAGCCGTTGGCGGTAACGATGAAGATTATTTGCCAGATGCTGCTGGCGACTGATGGCAATCCCAAGACCAATGCCCAACAACGCCTGGGTTGAGAGAAAAAGTTCCATCTCCATCAGTCCATTAAAGCCGCTACCTATCTGGCGGGCGATGGTAATCATCATGCTGCCCAACAGTGCCGCGAGTACACCGCCTTGCCAGCCAAATTTGTAGGCCATGACTACGTTTGGCAGGAAAACCACAATCAGCAACAAACGCTCGATTTCCGGCGACACCACCATTTGTGCGCCTACACCGATGATGAAAAACAGGCTGCACCAGATAAGCAACGAAGTGCGTAGCGGGGGATTGGGTGTTTCTTGTGCCAGCAGGCTTTCCAGATGCTGTTGGCGCAGATATTCATAAATCAAATAGACGAACGGCGTCAGCACCACACCGCCGGTAAACGCCGCCAGCAGTGTTTGTGAAGCGGAACTCGCCAGAAATGGCGTCAGCACCAGGGTGTGTAGTAGCGCATCGCCAGTAATTGCTGCCATCAGCAGCGAAAGCCGCTGCCAGTAAAGCGTAAAACGGTGCCAGTAGTGTTGAACTAATAGCGCAGGAATGGCGCTAAGTAGTGGGGAAAGCAACATGACGGGTTCTGTCATTAACTGTTGCAGCCAAAGCCAAATAAGTAGCCCGATCACCGGAATAAAAAGGGCTGGCCAATAGCGGCGATGTAGCAAAATCAATAATGCGAGATGGACGCCCTGCGGAAGCAGTAAGGTGGCCTGCTGGCCGTTATCGGTGAGGTAAAAACTTATCGTCCACAGGGCAAGCCAGGTCAGCCCCCAGGCAAAGACGATAAACAGCGATAACAGCAGATGACGCCACGCACGAGACATTTAGTGCCCGGTTAACAGTTGGTGTTCAAGGGCAAAATGTACCAGTTCGATGGTGCTTTCACATTGCAGTTTGCCGAGGATGTTTGCTCGATGCACATGCACTGTTTTGTGGCTAAGGTTGAGCTGTTCGGCAATGTGCTTCACGCTTTCGCCTTTGATCAGCAAGTCGAAAACTTCGTGCTCGCGTGGAGTGAGAACCTCCAGCACTTTGGCCGGTTGCCCTGCGTGGCGTAACGCTCGTAATGCATCCGCACATAAATAATGACCGCCCATACCAACGGAACGAACCGCCTGTACTAACTCCTCCGGGCCGCAGCGTTTAGTGAGATAGCCGCTGGCACCGGCATCCAGCGCACTTTGCACAAACGCTGTGGTGTCGTAAATGCTCAGAATAATGGCGCGAAAACCGGGGCGCTGCTGGCGCAGACGCTTAAGCAAACTCAGCCCATTTTCGTCCGGCATGGCGACGTCTAATACCGCGACATCGGGCTGATTTTTTATTAATGCAGGGAACGCTTCGGCGGCAGAACTGTATTGCCCGACGATTTCGATATCGGTTTCGAGGCTCAGCAACTGTGCAAAACCCGAGCGCACTACAACGTGGTCATCAACTAAAGCAACGGCAATCATCGTTCTGCTCAATAAGGGGAGTCTGGCGACATCATGCGGGTGAATCAATTCTGCGCAATGGGGATGTTGGGATTATGTTACGGGGGTAACAGAAAAGGGGGGCATGTCTATGCCGAGAACGGTGGTGTTCCGTTCACCTGAAGGTTATTCGATCCTTCATAAATCTGCGAACGGTGAACGGAAAAAAGCAGGACTGGTAGATTTAGCTTACTGCCAGCAACCCTTGCCTGAACGCCTCAAGCCCCGCGTGGCTTTCCTCCCCCGGCCGCAACGCCAGGCAATAACACGCTCCGGTCTTCACAATCCCCGTGAAAGGCTGCACTAACCGCCCACGGTGCAAATCTTCCGCCACTAACGTGGCATCGGCAATGGCAATGCCAAAACCCTGAATCGCGGCACTGATCGCCAGATCCATAGTATCGAAGTGTTGATTTTTATTCATAGCGGGAGGGTTAGGGACGTTTTGCCCAAACCACAGTGACCAGTCGGTGCGATCGCGCGTCGGATGAAGAAATGTATAACGACTTAAATCTTCAGGTGTTAAAGCGTTTTCAGGCAATAAATGCTGGCTGATCACGGGCGTAAGGCGTTCTTCAAACAGCAATGCACCCGTTGTGGAAGGCTTACCAAAAATAATCGCTGCATCAAAAGGTTCATTTTTGAAATTCACGCCGTGTTCAACGGTGGTGGTGAGTGCGACCTGGATATCCGGTGACACGCTTTCGAGCTGCACCAGTTTGGGCACCAGCCAGCGCATGGCGCAGGTCGGGGCTTTCAGGCGGATAACACTGGATTTGTGGCAGGCATTACTGGCGACATTCAGCAAGTGCTCAAAAGATTGCTGCAATTCCGGCAACAGCGCAGAGCCTTGTGGTGTGAGATGCAGCCCGCGAGCATGACGATCGAAGAGGGCATAGCCGAGCCATTCCTCAAGCGTGGAGATTTTGCGGCTGACGGCACCTTGTGTCAGACAGAGTTCTTTTGCCGCGCGAGTCAGATTCAGATGTTTGGCTGTCACCAGGAAAGCATCAACAGTATTAAGAGGGAAGTTGCGCCGCATTCGATTGCTCTCCGCTGAGCTATGAGTTTTTTGCATGGCTATTATGACAACAATTCGGTTGTGGTAGCAACCTGTTGCATATTGAATAGTTATGCAAATCGCGTTTTAACAGGAGAGGCCATGACTATGCAAACCCCGGTGCAATTTCGTTCAAAATTACCGGATGTTGGAACCACCATTTTTACTGTTATTGGCCAACTCTCGGCGCAACACAACGCCATTAACCTTTCTCAGGGTGCTCCAAACTTTTCGCCTGACCCAAAGCTGATAGCCGGTGTTACCAAAGCGATGCAGGATAACCATAACCAATACGCATCCATGACCGGTTTCAGGCCGTTAAAAACCCTGATCGCAGAAAAGGTCGCTACGATCTACGGTTCAACGTATGACGTCGACGATGAAATCTTAGTGACTGCCAGTGCCAGCGAAGGGCTTTATTCCGCCATCAGCGGGTTAGTGCATCCTGGTGATGAAGTCATTTACTTCGAACCTTCTTTTGATAGCTACGCGCCCATTGTTCGCCTACAAGGTGCAACACCCGTAGCGCTGAAACTGACGTTGCCAGATTTCACCGTCAACTGGGATGAAGTACGCGCGGCTATTACGCCTCGTACCCGTATGATCATCGTAAATACACCGCACAACCCAAGCGGGCAGGTGTTTAGCGCACATGATCTGGAAATGTTGGTGGAGCTGACGCGTAATACCGACATCATTATTTTGTCCGATGAAGTCTACGAACACATCGTGTTTGATGGTGAGCGCCATCACGGCATGGCAACACATCCGGCACTGGCTGAACGCAGCGTTATCGTTTCGTCATTCGGCAAAACCTTCCACGTGACCGGTTGGCGTGTGGGCTATTGCCTGGCTCCGGCAGAATTAATGACTGAAATCTGCAAAGTGCATCAGTTTTTGATGTTCTCTGCCGATACTCCTATGCAATATGCCTTTGCTGAATATATGGCGAACCCAGATACCTACCTGTCGCTGGCGGCGTTTTACCAACGCAAACGCGATTTAATGCAGACACTGCTGGCTGAGTCTCCGTTTAAATTGCTGCCAAGTGCCGGGTCTTTCTTCTTGTTGGCGAAATTCGATCATTTCACTGATGAATCAGACAGCGAATTAGTAAAACGTTTAATTACTCAATACGGCGTGGCGACCATTCCGCTCTCCGCGTTTTATACCGACGGAACAGACAACAAGTTGATTCGTTTGTCATTTGCAAAAGATGAAGCTACGTTACGTGCGGGTGCACATGCACTTTGCCAGGTTAAGCCACGCTGATACGAGGTCATAATGAAAAAAGTTTATGCGTTAAGTTTGTTGGTTGGGATGTGTGCGTCATTCTCGGCATTCGCAGCAACCGAACTGCGCTACGGCGTGGAAGCGGAGTATCCACCGTTTGAAAGTCGTAACTCAGCGGGGGAACTGGAAGGGTTTGATATCGATTTAGGCAATGCGATCTGTAAAGCGGCGAGCCTGAAATGTTCATGGGTTGAAACGTCGTTTGATGCGCTGATTCCAGGGCTAATGGCGAAGAAATTCGATGCGATTAACTCCGCAATGAATATCACCGACCAGCGCCGTAAAAGTATCGACTTTACCCAGCCAATTTACCGCATTCCATCACAGTTGGTGGGCAAAGCCGACAGCGGTATGGAAGCAACGCCTGCCGGACTGAAAGGTAAAACTATCGGCGTTCTGCAAGGTTCCATTCAAGAAACTTATGCGAAAGAACACTGGGAAAAAGAAGGCGTAACAGTGGTTTCTTATAAAGACCAAAATATGGCGTGGGGCGATTTGCTCAATGGCCGTATCGATGCGTCTTTGGTGATGTCAGCAGCAGGTCAGGCAGGCTTCTTAAGCAAGCCGCAGGGCAAAGGTTTTGGCTTTATCGGCAAGCCGGTGAGCGACGATACGATTCTGGGCAGTGGTATTGGCTACGGGTTGCGTAAAGGCGATGAAGCGACCAAAAAACAGCTTGATGCCGCTATCGATAAAGTACGTGCTGATGGCACGATTACCGAACTTGCCAAGAAGTATTTCCCTGGTATCGATGTAGCCGTCAAATAAGTGTTCTCCAGGTCGGATTAGCGTAGCGACATCCGACACTGCCTGTGTAAATGGTGGATGGCGCATTTGCTTATCCACCCTACAAACCCCACCCCGCAAATTTTGCGTAAAGGTCTGTGTCTCCGATTGGTTTTTCAGTGATTTTTGTCTAGAGTGTGCGGTCTAGATTTTGCCGCTGTTCTGCCTCTTGTGGGGGCGAAACACATCGACAATGAAGGACAATTTTTCAGGCATGAACCGCAGACGTTTTATCAAAGCCTCAATGGCTCTCGCCGCTGTCAGCGGCACAACTTCAATTGCCACGCTCTTCTCGCGTGCAGCTTACGCGGCAGAGTCTGAAATTGCCGATGGTCGCACCACCGAATTCGATTTCTCCGTGCTCCAGTCAATGGCTCATGATTTGTCGAAGAAACCTTGGGTTGGCAAACCGCGTCCGTTGCCGGACACACTGGCAAACTTAACTCCACAGGCTTACAACGCGATTCAGTATGATGCTGAACACTCGCTGTGGAACAACATCGAAAACCGCCAACTTGACGTGCAGTTCTTCCACGTTGGTATGGGCTTCCGCCGCCGTGTACGGATGTTCTCCGTAGATTCAGCCAGCCATCAGGCACGTGAAATTCACTTCCGCCCTGAGCTGTTTAACTACAACGATGCAGGTGTTGATACCAAACAACTCGAAGGCCAGATTGATCTTGGCTTTGCCGGTTTTAAAGCATTTAAAACACCAGAACTGGCGCGCCGTGATGTGGTTTCCTTCCTCGGTGCCAGCTATTTCCGTGCGGTCGATAATACATACCAATATGGGCTTTCAGCGCGTGGCCTTGCGGTAAATACCTATACCGATCAGTTGGAAGAGTTCCCGGACTTTACCTCTTTCTGGTTTGAAACTGCAAAAGCGGGTGACACGAAGTTTGTGGTCTATGCATTGTTAGATAGCGCAAGCGTCACCGGAGCGTACAAATTCACTATCAGCTGTGAAGCTGCGCGCGTGGTGATGGATGTCGATAATCACCTGTATGCTCGTGAAGATATTAAGCAATTGGGCATCGCACCGATGACCAGTATGTTTGCCTGCGGCACTAACGAACGCCGTATGTGCGACACCATTCACCCGCAAATTCACGACTCTGACCGTCTGGCAATGTGGCGTGGCAACGGCGAGTGGGTGACACGCCCGCTGAATAACCCGCAGAAATTACAGTTCAACGCTTATCTCGATAACAACCCGAAAGGCTTCGGTTTGCTGCAACTCGACCACGAGTTTGCCAATTACCAGGACATCATGGGCTGGTATAACAAGCGCCCAAGTCTGTGGGTTGAGCCGCTGAATAAGTGGGGTAAAGGCGCGATTGGGCTGATGGAGATCCCGACTACGGGGGAAACGCTCGATAATATCGTCTGCTTCTGGCAGCCGGAAAAACCGGTGAAAGCTGGTGATGAGCTGGAATTCAAATACCGTCTGTACTGGAGCGGTTTGCCGCCGATTCAGTCGCCGCTGGCGCGGGTTTACGCGACCCGCACCGGTATGGGCAGTTTCCCGGAAGGTTGGGCACCTGGCGAGCATTTCCCTGAAAAATGGTCACGCCGTTTCGCCATTGATTTTATCGGTGGTGATCTGAAAGCCGCGGCACCGAAAGGTATCGAGCCGGTGATTACGCTATCGAACGGTGAAGCCAGACAGATTGAGATTTTGTATGTTGAGCCATTCGACGGCTATCGTATTCTGTTTGACTGGTATCCGACAGACGACTCTACCGACCCGGTAGATATGCGCATGTTCCTGCGTTGTCAGGGCGATGCCATCAGTGAAACCTGGCTGTATCATTACTTCCCGCCAGCACCGGATAAACGTAAATACGTTGATGACCGTATTATGAAATAACAGCTTAAGCCCCGTAACAAATACGGGGCTTTATCTTTTGTAGGTCGGATAAGTGCAGCGTCATCCGACAGATTCATTTTAGTTTCATCTGCTTGCTGAGCATTTCAACAATATAGCTATTTACCGACATGCGCTGTTCGGCGGCGGCAATAGCCAGGCGTTCGCCAAATGACTCGGGGTAGCGCAGAGTAAAGGTTTTGATCTTCTCTTCGCGCTCATACGGCTCAATGCCGCTTTCTTTGCAATCCGCAAGATACGCTTTCAGCGAAATCTCACCTTCCTGCATCAAGCCCTTAGCGCTATCTGCCACAAAATCGCAGTAGCCTGAAAGCCCGAGAAATTTGCCGCGAAACAGGCTGATTTCAGGAACCCAGGTGATTAACGCCGGTTGGCCGCAAATCACCATTGTATTTGGAATTGAATGTGAATCCGTCATGGTGTTACTCCAATACTTTCAAACCATTCTCGTAAATTGACGATGGCACCTTTGTCAGTTTCAGGCGATGGGTGGGGGCGGTGAAAACGTGCAATGCTGCCTTTTAGCAGGAAGCGCACTCTCGAACCATTTCCGTTACTGACTTCGCCACCCAGCGCGAGTATCAACATCTCCACATCTTGCCATTTGACGCTCGTTGACGTGGGTTTGCTGAAAATCTGCTTTAACGTGCCTTGATGTTTATTTCTGAGGTAATCCTTGCCATAGCCCATGAACCCTTCCGTGAAGTCAATTTATGAAGTCATGCTAGCATATAAAAAAATGACGTCAATTTCTGACGTCATTTCTGGAACAGCCTTCAGGATTTGAATGAAAGATTGTGCAACGTTACTCCAGCGGCCCGCCAAGAATGGTTTCGCGCATACCCGAAAGCACACGCTCGCCGGTTTCGCTTTTTAGTTCTTCATACCAGCTATGAGTGATGTTCATATCTTTACCATGGGTCACATCGCAGCGTTTGCGCGCCTTGAGCACCAGGTCTTTTACGCGATATGCGCGCTTCTCCTGATAGCGTAGCAGTGCATCTTCTATGCCTAGAGAGTTGGTTTGCAGCGCGACGGCAAGTACAACGGCGTCTTCCATGGCAGCGCATCCGCCCTGGCCGATGTCCGGCGTGGTGCTGTGGCCTGAGTCGCCAAGTAGTGCAACTCGCCCGCGAACTAATTGCATAAATGGCTCAATATCATGAATTTCTATGCGATTGGTAGTGTCGGGGTTAATTATGGAAATCAATTTTTGCACCGGCTCTGCCCAACCAGAAAAATAACGGGTTAAATCGGCTTTTACCGTGCTGCGATCTTCCGGCAGCCCTTTTTCTAATGGCACATCAAAGAAGAAGTAAAAACGATTGCCCGCAACAGGCATCAGCGACACACGTTTGCCTTCGCCGACAAATGTCGTCCACTGGTTAGCAGGTGCAATAGATTCATCAATATCGACCAGACCATTCCAGTTAACGTAACCGGCATAACGGCGCTCTGTCTGGTGGCCGAGCACATAGGGGCGGATCACCGAATGGGTACCATCGGCGGCGATTAACACATCACCCACTGCAACATGACCATCTTCAAAATATGCCCGCACGCCACCGTCAAACTCTTCGATACGCGCCACGCGCTTGCCAAACTGAATATCCGCACGCACATAAGTATCAATCAGCATATCTTGCAGTTCAGCGCGGGCCACCGGATAAGGGCGCTCGCCAACACTTTGAATTAAAGGATCGAGACTAAAACGTGTCAGGGTTTGGCCGTGGACAAATTCTTTATAGGCCATAAATTCCATCGGCCCACCCAATTGCTGGAGCTGCTCTTTCATGCCGAGCCAGTTGAGGCACTTCACGCCATTTGGCCAAATCGAAATCGCCGCACCAACCGGTTTGATTTCTTTGACCGCTTCATAGACTTCCGTTGTAATGCCACATCTTTTCAGGGCAATTGCCGCCGAGAGTCCACCAATGCCGCCGCCAATTATGATCGCTTTCATCTAAGTCTCCTTTGGGTTACAAAGATGTTAAGCAATATCTATACCAGCATGTGAAGCAGCCCAGCAGCGGCGCGAGGCGTGCGTTAAACTGATTTGTGCATTGGTGGGGATCGTCTGTGGTGCAATCTATTTTTCTGCACCATTATTTTCCACAGATAAAAAGAAGGAGAGGGTGCGTGCGCGATTCTGATAACTGGCAAGACGACGTGATTAATATTGATGACCACATAACACTTCATTCAATCAATGAACGTTATGTGGATGAGATTTTTGCTTTGGTACAAAAGAACAAAGCCTGGCTACAAACAGCGATGGACTGGCCAAGGTTCGTGTTGTCGGTTGAGGACTCGCGCAAAATGGCACAAGGCAACTATATCCTCCATCATCGCGGCTACGCGAAAATGTTTCTAATTTTCCAGGATAAAAAAATGGTAGGAGTATTCTCGTTTAACCAGATAGAGCCGACCAATAAAACCGCCTATATCGGTTATTGGCTGGATAAAGATGTCCTGGGATTGGGAATTATTTCGCGAGCCTTAGACGCGGTCATTCGTAAGTACTCCAAAGAAGGGTTGGCCCGCCGTTTTGTGATCAAATGCATTGTCAGTAATGTCGCCAGTAATCAGGTGGCGTTGCGTAATGGTTTCCTGCTTGAAGGGCGCCTGAAACAAGCTGAGTTTTTAAATGGCGAGTTCCATGACCAGAACATCTACGCGCGGATTATTGGTTAACGCGACGGTTCTTAAAACACGCCATAAAACGGTGAGCGAGTAACACGCTGCTCGCCGTTAATATCCTTAATCCCACGTATGTGAATGAGCTCACCGTCCAGACCATCAACCGCCGCTTTATCGTAGATCTGCACATTATTCTCTATTAGAACATTGCCGGTGACCCGCGCCTGGCCGTAAATCTGCACCTGGTTATCTAATTGGATAGGGCCACCAATGAGTGTGGCATCATCGAAGATATGCACATGGTGTTTTAGCACGCAGTCGCCTTCAATAAGCGCATTGCCGTAGACCTGCGAGGAGTAGCGGATGGTTGGGATCTGATCATCACCATGCCCTGCAATAATCCGTGCATTATCAAAAACCCGAGCACAGTCGCAAACCCAGATATTGTTCTCGTCATTACCTTCAAGAATTGCCTGTCCGAACACTTCAGCGCGGTGTTCAATAAAGGCATTGTTCACCACCGCGTTACCAAAGATCTGTGCCTGATGAACCACGCGCGATGCGTTTACCGTAGCGTTGCCATAAATTTGCAGCACTTTATCGTTGTCGGCAGTCAGTCCACGAACCGCAATCACCTGGCTGCCGTTAACAATGCGCGCGGCATCGTAAATACGGCATTCACCGCTAATCAATGATTCTTTAATGATGCTTTTCCCGCTGATACGCGCCTGGTGGCAAAGGGTGGAACTGCCATGAACTTGCGCATCATCGTTAACACTTGAGCCGCCGTATACCATGCAATCGCCGCCATAAATCCAGCAATTTCCTTGTTGGCTAAGGTTGTCTTCGTTTTCAATCCAGCCGCCCAGTTGCCCGGCTTTGATGTCGCTGAAATCACACAGGGCCATGACTTGCCAGAGTTTGACCTGCTGTTTTTTGCCATCGACCAGATAATCATGTAGCTGCGAATCACCCGTTAACTGATACTTGTTCATCATCTTCGCCTTAGTTTTCTTTCTGTTTAAAACTTAGCAGGTAAATCCTCAGATGGCGTTCTTCGGTGCAATCACATAAAATGCATCTAAAATACATTTTAAGTTTTAAACGAAATGAATAAATCAGTAACGCGAACCATGCTTAATCTCCCGGCCGGGTATTTTGGTATGGTTCTTGGGACCATCGGAATGGGTTTTGCCTGGCGCTACGCTGCTACGATCTGGCCAGTATCCCCGGTAATTGGTGAAGCGTTTGAGAGCCTGGCGATTGCTATCTGGCTCGCTCTGGCGGTGGCTTTTATAGTGCGACTGGTGAAATATCCGCACACGGTAATCGATGAGGTTCGCCACCCGTTAAAGGGCAGTTTTGTGAGTCTCTTTCCTGCGACAACGATGTTAGTGTCCATCGCCATAGTGCCATTTATTCGCCCGTTAGCCGTGGGTATGTTTGCTTTTGGGGCGACAGTGCAATTGGTATACGCCGCATGGCAAAGTGCCGGGTTGTGGCGTGGCAGCCATCCGCATACTGATACCACTCCGGGACTCTATTTGCCGACTGTTGCCAACAATTTTATCAGTGCGATGGCCTGCGGTGCGCTTGGCTTCCACGACCTCGGTATTTTGTTTTTTGGTGCGGGGGTATTTTCCTGGCTAAGCCTGGAACCGGCGATTTTGCATCGTTTACGTAGCGCTGGTGAGCTCCCTGAATCGACGCGAACTTCACTTGGCATTCAACTCGCACCTGCGCTGGTTGCTTGCAACGCTTATTTGAGTGTTAACGGTGGGCAACCTGATTTCTTTGCCAAAATGCTGTTTGGCTACGGGTTGCTGCAATTACTGTTTATGTTGCGCCTGATGCCGTGGTATTTGATGCAGCCCTTTAATGCCTCGTTCTGGAGCTTCTCGTTCGGTATTTCAGCACTTGCTGCCACGGCCCTTCATCTGGGCATGGGGAGTAACGACGGGCTTTTTACCGCACTCGCTGTGCCGCTATTTATCTTCACTAATTTCATTATTGGCCTGCTACTGGTGCGCACGGTAATCCTGCTTTATCAGGGTAAATTACTACTGCGTGTCGAACGGCCTGCAAAAAGGACAAACTAAGATGCTTTCTGAGAATTATTTCACCGAGAAATATAGCTTAACTCGTACCCATTCTGATGTGGTGAATGCGGTAACGGTTGTCAGGCCTGGGAAAACGTTGGATCTCGGTTGCGGCAGTGGACGTAACAGCCTTTATCTGAATCAAAAAGGGTTTGATGTAACTGCGTGGGATAAAAACCCGATGAGTATCAGCAACCTGAATAAAATTATAGAAGCGGAGGAGCTGAAAAACATCACTGCAGATGTGGTCGATCTCAACACATTACATTTTGACGGTGAATACGATTTCATTCTTTCAACCGTGGTGATGATGTTTTTAGAGCGCAATACCATACCAGGGCTTATCAGCAACATGCAGCGCTGCACCAAAGTTGGTGGTTACAACCTGATTGTTGCTGCGATGGATACCGAAGATTTCCCTTGCACCGTCGGCTTCCCGTTTGCTTTTACTGAAGGTGAGTTGAGTCATTATTACGCGGGTTGGGAATTGCTGAAATACAACGAAGATGTCGGTGAATTACATAAAACCGACGCGGAAGGTAACCGCATTAAACTGCGATTCGCCACTATGCTGGCACGAAAAGTCTAAGCTGTAGGCCAGGCACGGTTTTGCAGCACGATGCGATAACCATCGTTATCAACAAAGGTGCGCCCGGCGATATCCCAGTACGGATTAAAACTGTTAATGGTTACAAAACCTGCATTCAGCATTTGCTGGCAGGTTTTTTGCCATTGAGCGTTATCCGGATAATACAGCACTAAGAGGTCATCAACTGTTGCGGCGGGTTCAACCGGATGGCGGTGGCAAACAGTAAATTCAAGATGCCAGCTTAAATCATCCCGCCCCAGCATCACGCCGCTAAAACCGTCGTGCTCGCTAAAATCCCCGAGTTCTTGCAAACCCAATCCCAGACAGTACATCTCTTTGCTTTGAGTAAGATCGGTCACCGGACGAGCAATACGCAGATGTGGAATCATGGTTACTCCATATTTATTTATTGTATGCAAGGCTATCTTATATACGAAAAAATATGTAATTCGAGCTAAATAATGAGCATGTTAAAAAGAAATTTAGCGATTGTTATCTTAGTTTGGAAAAATAGCATTTATAACTTCATGCGCAATCCCAATTTTTTGCTATAACTGAAAGGCTTACATGCAATTTACAGGGATAAAATATGCGCACTTCTTTATGTATTAAAGCCGCCTGCCTGACAGGTCTGTTAGCCTTGGCCGGCTGTTCCTCGTCTGTTACCGCTCCTGAGAAGTATTCTGGTTTTTTAAAAGATTATTCCGGTCTTCAGGAAACAAAATCTGCATCTGGAAAAACCATTTTACGTTGGGCTGATCCGAGCTTTAAAAGCAGCAACTACGACAAACTTATCTTCAATCCGTTGACGTACTACCCAGTGCCGAAACCAACCACCCAACTGGGTGCTCAGACACTGGATAAAATCCTTGCTTACGCCAATCAACAGTTGAAAGCGAGTGCTGAGAAGCGCATCCAATTGGTCAGCAAGCCAGGTCCGCGTACTTTGATTTTCCATGGTGCAATTACGGGCGTAGACAGCAGCAAACAGGGTTTGCAGTTCTATGAAGTGATTCCAGTGGCAATGATTGTTGCAGGGACTCAAGCAGCAACAGGCCACCGGACGATGGAAACAAACCTCTATTTTGAAGGGGAGCTTATTGACTCCTCAACCAACAAAGTCGTGATGAAAGTGGTACGTAAAGGCGAAGGTAAGACGGTAAACAATGAAAGTGCACCGATTACCGTAGACTCGCTGAAAACAGTGATTGATGACATGGCGACAGACGCGTCCATGTTCGAAGTTAAATAACGCGCTATTACACGAAAAGGGAGCTAAGCTCCCTTTTTTTACCTCTTATGCTGCCCGCTTGCGCCATGGCAATGCACTAAACATCCCCGGTTTTGAAAACATCACCAGATTGCCCAGCAAGATCATGATAAGCCCGATAATGGCATTGCTATGCCAGACATACCCTTCGTAAACCGTAGATAGACTCAATGCCACCAGAGGGAATAACAGCGTGCTATAAGCGGCCTGGCTTGCACCGATACGCCCAACCAGCGTGAAATAGGCACCAAAGGCGATAACCGAACCGAAAATTGCCAGATAGAACAGCGAGCCGAGATAGCGCAGCGTAAATTCCGGGATAAACGAATCACCGCGTACCAGTGCCAGCACACCCATAATGACGGTGCCGTAAAACATGGCATAAGTGTTGGTGGAAAGCGTCTCCAGGCCACGGCGCTGGTGACGAGTGCTAATCATATTGCCGAGTGAAAACCCGTAAGTGCCCAGTGCACTCAAACCGATCCCCAACAGTAGAGAAGGGGCAAGTTGTGTCGCGACCAAATCATGCCAGAACAGCGCAACAACCCCGGCAATGCCGAGAACTGCGGCGGGTAGCAAATTTTTGTGTGGACGCTGACGGAAGAAAATCATGCTGTTAACCGCATTAAACAACACGGCCATGGAGAATATTACTGACTCCAGTCCCGAACTGATATATGCCGCAGCATGATAAAAACAGAAGAAGTTAAAACCAAAAACACAGCCACCTTGCAGCATGCAGAATAGATGGTCACGTAAGCTGATACGGCGCAAGCGTCCAAGCGCCAGTAATACCACCAACATCACGACGGCCGCTACGGCAAAACGCCAGAAAATAGAAACGGGTACCGACACCACACCTTGCTGCATGTAAATTGCAAGCCAGGTTGTACCCCAAATCACCACCACCGAAATATAAAGCAATGCATTCATTTTGTTATCTCCCCAAACGGTTAAGGGGAGTATCCGGAAATATGCCGCTCGTTGCTTTCACCAGCTTGCGTGGCTTGCATATTCTTGCGGTTTTTTTGCCGGGCGGATTGTTAATGGCTGGTAACGAGTGCTGGCACTACATACACTGTCAGTCCCGAACCTTAATGGTAATAAGTTATGACCCAGCCGTATCACGCATTTGAAAATCTTCGCCAGCACAACGCCGTGCTGGAAGATAACGTGCAGCTGGGTTCCGGGATTCAACTGTCGGCCTGGTCAAACAGTCTCGACCGTGTGACGCAATGCAGCGATCACCATACGTTAAGCATGTATGTGAATGAAGGTTATGAAACCTACCAAAAAACCAACTCAGGTTGGAAAAATGGCGGCGGGCCAGACCGATTCTGTCTGATGCCAAAAGACGGGGAAACTACCTGGGATATTCGCAACCATTTTTCATTTGTACATCTGTATTGTACGGATGAACATCTGCGTCATATTGCGGAGCAAATCTGGGATCGCAGCCCGGCGGCTCTTCAGCTCGATGAAAAAATCTTCAGCGAGGATCCGCGTATTACACAGTTGTATCGCCACTTTCTACTCAGCAGTGATTGGCAACAGCAGGCGAACCATTTGATGTTGAGTACGGCATCAACACTGCTGTTGACCCACCTGGTTCAGACGTACAGCAACGTGCAGTGGCGGTTGCCTAATGTGCGTGGAGGCCTGGCACCTGCGGTGCTGCGAAATATCCAGGCATATATTGAACAGCACCTTAGTGAGCCATTAACACTGGCTGAACTGGCTCAAGAAGCAGGGCTCAGCGAGTTTCACTTTGCGCGCATGTTTAAGCAATCAACCCAGCTCGCACCACATCAATTTGTAATGCAAAGACGCATGTTACGCGCCGAAGCATTAGTGAAAAACAGCCCGTTATCGCTCACAGATATTGCGATGGCATGCGGGTTTAGCTCGGCAAGCCATTTCAGTAATCGTTTTAAAGCGACGATAGGCGTGACACCGTCGCAGCTACGCGCGGCGGGTAAATGAGAACAACGCGTAACATATCCCGCCAGCCACCAGCCCCCAAAAAGCAGAACCAATCCCCAGCAAACTGACGCCAGATGCGGTGACCAGAAACGTGACGATTGCCGCATCGCGCTCACGCTCGTGGTTTAACGCCTGATACAAACTTCCTGCAATGGTACTCAACAACGCCAGACCTGCCAGTGTATGAATATAGGCGACAGGCAGTGCGGTGAGTAATGTGGTTATAGAGCCGCCAAAAATACCGGCAAGCAAATAAAACACGCCAGCCGCAGCGGCAGCAAGCCAGCGCTTCGACGGATCGGGATGCGCTTCAGAACCCTGGCAAATTGCGGCAGTGATCGCAGCAATGCAAATAGAAAACACGCCAAAAGGTGCCAGTATCAGAGCAATTGCTGCGGTAACCACAATCAGTGGCGATACCGGAATCTCATAGCCGGAGGCTTTGAGTGTGGCAATGCCTGGCGCGTTTTGCGACGCCATGGTCACCAGGAAGAAAGGGATACCGATGCCCAACAGGCTCGATAGAGAAAAATGTGGTGCGGTAAATTCTGGCATAACCATTGCGACCGGCACGCTGCCGCTTTGCAGGCTTCCGCTGATGATACAAACCAGCAGGCCGACTACCATTGCTACCACAACGGCATAACGTGGAGCCCAGGTTTTTGCCAATAGCCAGCCGAGCAACATACTGGCACAGAGTAAGAAATTACCCTGCAAAGAAGTAAATGCATCCAGGCCGAAGCGCAGCAGAATGCCTGCCAGCATCGCTGCGGAAAGTGTTGAGGGAATCAGGCGCATCAAACGGGCGAAGAGGCCGGTCACACCGCACAGCAGAATTAAAAATGAGGCGAAAATAAACACGCCGATAGCTTCATTGAGCGAATGACCTGGCAAACTGGTCGCGAGCAGAGCCGCACCTGGAGTGGACCAGGCGGTGAGAATGGGGGTGCGATACCAAATCGTTAGCACGAGAGTACTCACCCCCATGCCAATCCCAAGCATCGTCAACCAACCCGCGATTTGCAGCGTGTTAGCACCAGCAGCTTCCGCCGCCTGCCAGATAATTGCCGCCGAACTGGCGTAACCAACTAAAACAGCAACAAACCCTGCCAGGATCGTCGGCAATGGGATAGATATTGTGCGCATTTTTTCCCTTCATAGTTTATAGCGTCGTCGAACTATAACATCACAACTCATTAACAACAGACGTGATGATGTTGAAAACTCTGCAAGTTCATTCTTATGTGAAATGTTTGGTGAGGGCAAGAATAGGGGAGGATTGCTCTCCTGGGGGAGAGCAATTAAAAGTCTTATGCGTATTCGTTACAGGATTCTTGTTCTACGGCTACGTTGATATAAGCCAACGCATTTGGGCGCTCCAGAGGTCGTGAGAAATAGTAACCCTGCATATAAGGGATGCCACATTGCTCAAGTAATTGGCGCTGCTTTTCCGTCTCCACGCCTTCTGCGATAACACTGAAGTTGAGGCTTTTGGACATATTCATCATCGCCTGAACAATAGATAGGCCTTTGTGTTCAATATGCTGAATAAACGAGCGGTCAATTTTGATGTAATCAATATTCATATTCTGGATGACTGACAAACTTGAGTAGCCCGTCCCAAAATCATCTACTGAGAATTTCACGCCACATTGTTGTAACTGACTGACCTTCTCATTAATCATCATCTGTTCAGACTGGAAGAGTGATTCAGTGACTTCCAGATGCAGTAAATGCCCTGGTATTGCATAGCGTTCGATAACCCGGTTGACGTTATTGACGAACCCTTTGCCGTAAAACTGAATCAGCGAGATATTCACGCACATGCAGATTTCCGCATTTTTTTTATGCATTTTCGCCAGTGTTTTACAGGCTTCTTCCAGTACCCAGCTTCCCACCTGAACAATGCGGCCGCTTTGTTCCATTAATGGGATAAATTCAACTGGTGAGATCTCCTGCTCCTGATAACGCCAGCGCATCAAGGCTTCAAAGCTGACTATTTGGCCGGTTGCGTCGACAATCGGTTGATACACAAGACGGAACTCATCACGCTCAAGTGCACCTTTTAGTGCTTCGTTGAGAGTCATCTTGCGGCGCAAGTTGTGTTCTAGTTCGAGATTATAGAAAGCAAAGCGTTCAGGATATTTGCCTTTTTGCGAATACATGGCGATATCCGCAAGCTGAATCAGTCGCGTGATGGAAGACTCATGCTCAGGACAAACTGAAATACCGATTGTTGCATTCAGGGCAATGGTTTGGTCATCAAGACGGATCGGTAGGGAGAGGCTGGCGATGATATTCTCAGCAAGCTCACTGGTAATGTCATGAGAACTTTCCTTAACCAAAAGAATAAATTCATCACCACCCCAACGGCACATAAAATTACCGTCACCGATAAAGCTTTTAAGTCTGGTACTTAATGCAATCAGTACCTTGTCGCCGACATTGTGCCCGAGGGTGTCATTAATATTTTTAAAACCATCGAGGTCGATAAAGAAAATGGAGAAGCCCGCAATATGGTTCTGCTCAAATTCGCGCTCTATGCCTTCTACTGCCGACAAAAAAGCAGTGCGGTTATACAGACCCGTGAGGGAGTCTATATTGGATATTACATACACTTCCTGCGTTCTTTCTCGGATGGTCTCTTCCATGCTGGAAACAAGTTTTTTGTTTCGGTAACGCAACAAGATAGCTTCTTTAATATAATTGGCTGAGCGTGCAGAAGAGATAATCATGATTAAAGTAAAACAGACACCCAGCCCGCCGAGGTTAATTTTATATTGTTCTGGCTGCAGCATCAGCAATACGGACATCGGCATTAAAATAATAATGTTATAGAGCGCGGATAGCAGAAAGCTTGCTGAGAGGATACTTGTGGCTCCGCCAGCCATTGCGGCAAGTATTACATTCGTAGAGCTAAGTTCTTCAATGGTAAATTGCGGGTAGAAAGTGACCGCGTAGGCGCTCCATAACATAGCCGTTATTAAGCAACCTATTGAAAAGCGCACCACCCAGTCCTTCCGGCCCTTACATTCAACGTCACTTTTTATCCACATATGGGTATCAATGACGCGAATGGCCAGCACCAGGGCCATGATCAGCCACCAGGTGATTTTGGCGTAGAAATTATTATTGTCGATAAAAGTGAAGGCAAGGGCGGTAGATGCAATAAAAGTAATCAGAATGCCTGGTAATGAGTTGTTGTATAACAACTTAACGCTTTCTGACTTATAAAGCCTTGAATGTTCTGTGTTTATGTTCATTTCTAATCATCTTAACTGAGTCATTTAACTAGCGCCCACTTTAATGGGTCTAATATGATCACTCTTTGTAATTATTCCTTGTGGAAGTATAGGTGAAAACATTTTGTAATACACCGTCTTTAGCAGCCGTCAGCATTATTACCCGTCTATGTTGTTGCGCCGTTTCATATATGTTGGAAACTAACAAATTGAAGGTTGCTGGATACTCGAAGTATGACGGGTATATGCTTACGCGGCTAATCTGACTACAATACCCGCCTTTCGCCCATAACATAGAAATAGACCCACTATGCGCCTGCACGCCAATCATCTTGAATTACTCAGCCCAGCCCGTGACACCTCCATCGCCCGCGAAGCCATTCTGCATGGCGCGGATGCGGTCTACATCGGTGGGCCTGGCTTTGGCGCTCGCCATAATGCCGGCAACAGTCTGCAAGATCTTGCTGAACTGGTGCCGTTTGCTCACCGTTATGGGGCGAAGATTTTTGTTACGCTCAACACCATCCTGCATGACAACGAACTGGAACCTGCACGTCGTATGATCCACGACCTGTATCAGGTGGGCGTTGATGCGCTGATTGTGCAAGATATGGGCGTGCTGGAAATGGATCTGCCGCCGATTGAAATTCATGCCAGCACTCAGTGCGACATTCGCAGCGTAGAAAAAGCAAAATTCCTGTCTGATGCGGGCTTCTCGCAAATCGTTCTGGCGCGCGAGTTGAACCTCAACCAAATCCGCGCTATTCACGAAAACGTTGATGCGACTATTGAGTTCTTTATTCATGGCGCGCTATGTGTGGCCTATTCAGGGCAATGTAATATTTCCCACGCCCAGACCGGGCGCAGCGCAAACCGAGGTGATTGCTCCCAGGCTTGCCGTTTGCCGTACACACTGAAAGACGATCAGGGCCGCGTAGTGGCCTATGAAAAACATCTGTTGTCGATGAAAGATAACGACCAAAGCGCCAACCTTGCTGCATTGGTAGATGCTGGCGTGCGTTCCTTCAAAATTGAAGGGCGCTACAAAGATATGAGCTATGTGAAAAATATCACCGCTTATTATCGCCAGTTGCTGGATGAATTAATGGAGCAGCGCACCGATTTGGTTCGTGCTTCCGCTGGCAAGACTTCGCATTTCTTTATCCCGTCACCGGATAAAACCTTCCACCGTGGCAGCACAGACTACTTCGTGAATGAGCGCAAAATAGATATCGGCGCTTTTGATTCACCAAAATATATCGGCTTACCGATAGGTGAGGTCCTGAAGGTGGGTAAAGACTTCCTGGATGTTAGCGTGACCGACACTTTGACCAATGGTGATGGTCTGAACGTGCTGATCAAGCGCGATATTGTTGGCTTCCGTGCTAATACGGTGGAGAAAACCGGTAAAAATCAGTATCGCGTCTGGCCAAATGAGATGCCGGAAACACTGAAAAATGTGCGCCCGAACCATCCACTCAACCGTAACCTTGACCATAACTGGCAGCAGGCGTTGACGAAGACCTCCAGCGAACGCCGTATTGCGGTGGATTTGGAGCTAGGCGGTTGGGAAGAACAGCTGATTTTAACCCTCACCAGTGAAGATGGAGTCAGTGTAACTAAAACGCTGGAAGGGCAGTTCGAAGTGGCGAATAACCCGGAAAAAGCGTACTCGAACCTACGTGACGGCCTGACTAAACTGGGTCAAACCATGTACCAGGCGCGAAAAGTAGAGTTAAATCTTCCCGCGGCATTGTTCGTACCAAACAGCCAGTTGAATCAACTG
Source organism: Buttiauxella massiliensis (assembly GCF_902500225.1). Classification (GTDB taxonomy): domain Bacteria; phylum Pseudomonadota; class Gammaproteobacteria; order Enterobacterales; family Enterobacteriaceae; genus Buttiauxella; species Buttiauxella massiliensis. The sequence goes on from NZ_LR722650.1 coordinate 115,506, forward strand.
CGCCGTGAAGCTATTGACGAGCTGACCGATGCGCGCCTGCAACAGTATCAGCGCGGCACCCGTAAACCGGTTAGCGTTCCGCCACCGGTCTATCCAGATGAGCATTTGACGTTCCTCGCCAACGTTTACAACCATAAAGCGCGTGAGTTTTATCAGCGTTATGGCGTAAAACTGATTGATGCCGCTTATGAAGCCCACGAAGAAAAGGGTGAAGTGCCGGTAATGATAACTAAACACTGTCTGCGCTTTGCGTTTAACTTGTGCCCGAAACAGGCGAAAGGTTCAGTAAAAAGCTGGAAAGCCACGCCAATGCAGTTGGTGCATCAGGATGAAGTGCTGACGCTGAAATTTGACTGCAAACCGTGCGAGATGCACGTGATCGGCAAGATGAAGAACCACATTCTCAAGATGCCATTACCAGGCAGCGATGTTGTGGCGTCCATCAGCCCGGATGAATTGCTAAAGACGATGCCGAAGCGCAACAAGTAAGCCATAAAGAGAGGGCATCCAATGCCCTCTCTTTTTAATTCTGTGCCCGCAACTGATCAATCATCCATCTCCCCGCAGGGCCTGGCGGCGTTTTATTTGACCACAAAACATCCACATCAATGCGCTGGGGCCAACCCGCAATAGGTAACTCCTGCAAGATCCCATGACCAAATTGCTCCACCAGCCAGCGCGGCAAAATTCCCCAGCCAAACCCTTGCTCTGCCATTTCCAATAGCATCAATAACGATGGTGATGACCACATCGGGCCACCGCTTTTATTGCGAGTCGGATCGGTAAAGGTGCTCAAACAGAGCTGGCGTTCAGTCTGTAGCATGTCCATTTCAACCGCAGGCTGACGGGCCAACTCATGCTGGCGGTGAATAAAAATCGCCATCTCCGCACCGACCTGCAAACGAGCCACCGTTACATCCACCGGGTAGCGCGGTTGTACCCGCAAGACGCCGACATGCGCACGGCCAATTTGTATCAGGTCGATAACGTCTTCATCCTCAGCCATCAGACACTCGAATTCGATATCGGGAAAGCGCTGTGAAAAACGCTGGAGAATCGATTCGTGGTGTGAAGTTTGCCAGACATCAGAGAGCACAAAACTCAGACGCGGCTCAACGTTGCCTGCAAGGCGTACCGAGACTTCATTGAGCCTTTCGCTTGCCGCAAGTATTGACTGTATATAGGGCAAAACGTGTTTTCCCTGGTCAGTCAATACGGGTTGACGACTCTGGCGATCAAATAAGATCACGCCCAGGTCGGCCTCGAGATTTGCAATCGCACTGCTTATCGTCGACTGGCTTTTCTTTAGCTTACGAGCCGCCGCAGAAAACGAACCGGTTTCAACCGCATGTAAGAAGGCTTCGAGGGATTCGGGGGAATATTTCATCGTCTATCGCTTTTCTCGATGGCTATTAACTTAATACTATCACTAATAGCGATAATAATACGCAGAGCCATATTGCTTTTATTTCGTCTGGAGTTAGTTATGCAGTCTCAAAAGAGAACATTTGCCGAACGCATCCTGCATGCGGTGGGTTTTGAAGTTATCGCGATTGCGATTTGTGCGCCGTTAGCAGCGTGGATTATGGATAAACCTCTGTTTCAGATGGGTGCGCTGGCAGTAATGCTTTCAACCGTAGCCATGGTGTGGAACATCATTTATAACGCCGGGTTCGATAAAATTTTCCCGATAGGGCAAAAACGCCGCTTGCCACTGCGCGTCGCTCACGCGCTGGGCTTTGAAGGGGGCTTTATCCTGATTGGCCTGCCGCTGGCGGCCTGGATGCTGGATATTTCTCTATTGCAGGCGTTTATGGTCGAGATCGGGTTCTTCCTATTCTTCCTGCCGTATACCGTAATTTATAACTGGGTGTACGACACCCTGCGTGCTCGCTGGATACAGTGCCCGGCTTCCTCGACAAAATAGTGCAACCGGCGGGTGGTGTGCGGTGAGAGGCAGGAGTCTCTCATCAATCCCTATGAGCTTCCATCAGTAGTGGCCTTCCTTAGACCCAACCCTTCTGGACGCTGCGTTCAAATCTGTGCTCGGCAGATTTGTTGGGTGATTGAGCGTGACCAACAAAGAGGCAGCTCGCGAAGGACGATAGGTAGAAACAATGGAATTAGGATCAGCGAACACACTTTATGAGCCGCAGGGATTTTAAAGTATTATTAATTAATAACGAAATTAAGTGGTTAAAAATAGTAAAATATAATTAAAGGTTGTGGTGTTTTTTGCCGATTAAAAAACGATTAATTAATTGCTCTCTTAAATCCTTAAATTAGATTAATAAATTACTAATTGTATGGGTTTGAATGTTGTTACTTCAGCAATGCGAAGTATCTTTATAATAAACAGAAGTTTATCTAGTGCTGGATTTATCATCATCAATGCGACGAACAGGTAATAAGTATGTGCATATGCCTCTGATTTGTCGCCATAAGAGGTATTTTAAGAATCTCACTACTTGAAACCATTTAGAAATCACGTATCGTGTTTTACTTAGTAGTAAATATTTTTTTTCGCCCTCAAACAATATTGATTTGCTGAGTTATTATTTAAACAATAGTGAAACCCATATGACGATAAAAAGGTTTTTTTTACTATGTTTTCTACTGTTGTTAGCCACAATAATATTGTCTATTCCTAAGCCAGCGCAAGCTTTTAGCTGCACCTCTGCTGGAGTCAACGTCGGGGGGGCTGGGACTTTCAACATTCCGGTTAACGTAACGCTAACAAGGTCGGGGGATGGTTTTATCATTACCGATCTTGCCCAGTACACCACCTGTAATGGATACACTGGTGCGTCTTATTATGATGCACTGCGCATCTACGATATGAGTATTTCGCCACTGTTTACAGCAAAAGGCTACTCGGGTTTTGTCATAGCCGATACCATCCAGATGAACGCCCCAATAGGCATTTCCTGCGTTTGGCCAAATACGAAGTGCGGTAATCTTGGATATATTACCTCACCGCTGAAAATTAAAATTGGCATGCGAAGTACCTCTTTAGTGACGCAAGGAATTACCATCCCCCAGGGTACGGAAATTGCCAGTATCAGTGTGCAACAACGATCTTTTAGCACCTGGGGCTGGAATAAAATCTGGAAATTTGTTTTAGCCAGCCCTCTGGTCATACCCAGTTATACCTGCAATGCGACCATGCCTGACTCGGTAACTACGGTGACATTGCCGCCGGTTGATGCTGCGGCCCTTCGCTACGGCGGGGGTGGCAGGTACTCGGGGGCAAAAAAAACATTTTACATCACTTTGGAATGCGAACCTGAAACACTCGTTTCCGTCACCTATAGCGCAAGCACGATGTCAGGAAGGAACGATGTTCTCCTGAATACCACGCCGGGTAATAACAACGTGGGAATTCAGGTCTTTTATGGATCTAACGTACTCACTTTTAACGGACCCGACACACCATTCATAGCTAGCGCGTTGTCTACCCAAACCCTCGCTTATGACGCGTATTATTATTACAGGGATGGCGGTGTGCGCGGCGGGCTGGTGACAGCTTCCGCAGTCTTCACTTTTAATTATAAATAAAGTGTTTCGGGTGGTGTGTTAAGTTCCGCTACCGTTCACTTCACTTTTCTCTAAGCCCTGTATCGGCTGTTTAATCTGATACAGGGCTTACTGCATTATATTTTCCGGGCAATGATAAACAGTCTCGGAACTAACAGTAGTATGCTGCCATTAATCCCTCTTCAATAGCTAACACTTTTTCCAAGCCGCAGGGTTCTTGAGGTATTACTATTTGATAACGAAACCAGGTGGTTAAAAAATAGTAAAATATGATGAGGGGGATTTAATGTGTCTTGTAAATAAAGATCGGAAGATAAATGTTTTTCTTTTAATCCAAAATTGGATTAATAAATCCTGGATTGTATGGATTTAATATTATAACCATCAGTGGTGCGAAGTATTTTTATGATGAACAAAAGGTTATCCATCATTTGGGTTGTCGTTTTTAATACGTCGAACCGGTAATGAATATCTATAGATGCCCTTTGATTTGTCGCCATAAGGGATATTTTAAGAATCTCACTACTTGAAACCATTTAGAAATCACGTATCGTGGTTGACTTATTGTTGAATAATATTTTTTCTTACCCTCAAATAATACTGATTTGCGCAGTCATTATTTAAACAATAGTGAAGTACATATGATGATAAAAAGGCTGTTTTTACTATTTTACTTATTGTTATTAGCCACAATAATACTGTTTATCCCTAAACCAGCACAGGCTTTTTACTGTACCTCTGCTGGAGTCTCAGCCGGCGGAGCGGGGACTTTCAATATTCCGGTTAACGTCACGCTAACAAGGTCGGGGGATGGTTTTATCATTACCGATCTTGCCCAGTACACCACCTGTGGTGGGGCGACAGGTGCATCTACATATGACGCACTGCGTATCTATGATATGAGTATTTCGCCACTGTTGATGGCAAAAGGCTACTCGGGGTTTGTCATAAATGCCGATAGCACTCAAATCAACGCTCCAGTAGGAATTTCCTGCGTTTGGCCAAATACGCAGTGCGGTAACCTTGGAAATATTACCTCACCGCTGAAAATTAAAATTGGCATGCGAAGTACCTCTTTAGTGACGCAGGGAATTACCATCCCCCAGGGGGCGGAAATTGCCAGTATCAGCGTGCAACAACGATCTTTTAGCACCTGGGGCTGGAATAAAATCTGGAAATTTGTTTTAGCCAGCCCTCTGGTCATACCAAGTTATACCTGCAATGCGACCATGCCAGATTCGGTAACTACTGTAACATTGCCGCCGGTTGATGCCTGGACCCTTCGTAACGGCGGTGGCGGCAGGTATTTGGGGGCAAAAAAAACCTTTAACATCCTTTTAGATTGCACCCCCGAAACCATTGTTTCCGTTGCCTATACTGGAAGCACGATGTCAGGAACGGATGATGTTCTCGTTAATACCACTCCGGGCAATGACAATGTGGGAATTCAGGTCTTTTCTGGATCTAACGCGCTGACATTCAATGGACCAGAAACACAAATCATGAGCAGCGCTTTGGCGAGCCAAACCTTAGCTTATGACGCATATTATTATTACAAGGATAACAATGGCGGTGTGCGCGGCGGGCTGGTGACAGCTTCCGCAGTCTTTACTTTTAATTATAAATAAAGTGTTTCGGGTGGTGTGTTAAGTTCCGCTACCGTTCACTTCACTTTTCTGTAAGCCCTGTATCGGCTGTTTAATCTGATGCAGGGCTTACTGCATTATATTTTCCGGGCAATGATAAACAGCCTCGGAAATAACAGTAGTATGCTGCCATTAATCCCTCTTCAATAGCTAACACTTTTTCCAAGCCGCAGGGTTCTTGAGGCATTACTATTTGACAACGAAACCAGGTGGTTAAAAAATAGTAAAATATGATGAGGGAAATTTAATGTGTCTTGTGAATAAAGGTCGTAAGATAATTTTTTTTCTTATAATCCAAAATTGGATTAATAAATTCACGAGGTAATTATCATTATTTACGTGGTGCCAGGTATCTTTGTGATAAATATAAGATTAACCAATTTTCAATGCGTTGTACGGGTGGGGAATATTCGCACATGACGGCTGACCCGTTGCCGTAAACATTTTTTAAGAATCTTACCACTTGAAACTGTTCAGAAGTGACTTAATATCGCTAAGTCATGCATTACCTACTCCTTCCTTTTAAATCGTATTTCCCTATACTGGGTTAATGTAATTGTAACGAAACTAGTGAACTCATATGATGATAAAAAGACTGTTTCGACTATTTTTCTTGCCGCTGTCAGTCACAATAATGCTTTTTATCCCTAAAAGCGCGCTGGCTTTTACGTGTTATAGTAATGGCCAGTCTGTCTATAATGGAGCGGCGACTTTTGTCGTGTATGTTGATCCGGTTGTTTTGGATAAAACAGTTGATAAGATCATTATCAGTGACATGAGCAAGTACGCATCATGCAAAGGCTCAACGGGGCCGACCTTTAAGGACGCTTTAACTGGCATACCTGCAGACATCTCACCAACCTTTGCCAAACTTGGTTATGAAGGTTATTTTGAGAGTGGTGGTGAGGATAATTCATTTTTGCAAAGTACCTGTTTCTGGCCCGATAACAAATGCACCATTTCTAGTACTGATAAAGAAATTACACTGCCCATTGACGCGAGAATTGGTCTTAAGCGAGTCGCTCCCGGTGACTGGAATAATGCGGAAGATCTGCCTGCGGGTACTGAAATCGCCAGAATTTATGGGGAAATGCGGGGTATGGGGGCATGGCAACCTAGCTGGCGATTGACCTGGGTCTTTAAACTGGGTGCCCCCGTGGTTATACCTCGATATACCTGTCAGATTGAAAGGTTTGATAATGACGTTACCCTGCCGAGTATTGACCGTGAGGATTTACGTCACAAAGGGGATGGGCGAATTGATAAGGTGACTAAAAGTTTCCGCATGGATTTAAGCTGCGCGTCCGGGACTGGGGTATCGGTAACCTTTAACGGCACTAAAATGCCTGATAAAGATGATGTTTTAGCCAACACGACGCCCGGTAATGAAAATATAGGCATACAGATAGTCTCTGGCAGCACACCCGTTAAGCTGGGCGTCACTAACGAGGTGATTGAAAGTTCCCAGGAGCACGAATCACTCAATTACAACGCCTATTATTACTACAACGGTAAGGATTTAATGGATGTACACGGTGGGCTCATCACGGCCAGTACGGAAGTGATCTTTGATTATAAATAACGTATTCGGTTTTCAGCGAAATTAGCAGCATGTGAGGGCGTTGCCTGCCAATGAATGAGCTTTAACTGCGAACTTCCTTCTTGAGTGGCAGGTGAAAGAGTTAATGGATAACTGCGCCCGGGTGTTTACTTGTGAAATGTTAAATATAATAGTTTGTTAATGTTGGCATTAATTTACAATCTTGAGAGCCAGATATTTAATGACAGTGCCGGGTTGTTAAAAATGGTAGGCAATGTGCAAATATAAATACCCCACCTGTTAATAAGAGGTTGATGATTAATTCTTTTCTTAAAATCCAAAATTGGATCAATATATTATTGATTTCGTGGAGGGGTGTGTAATTGTTTGAATGATGTCAGTTTTCTGTATTATAAACATAAAAATAACTACGTTGAAGTTTTTAGTGTTTAATGCTTTGAGCCGGTAATAAGTAAGTGCGCAAGATATCTGACTTGCCCACAACGAATATTTTAAGAATCTCACTACTTGAAATCATTTAGAAATCCAGTATTATATTTTCATCTGTAGCCTGATTTATTCTCTCCCTCCCATTTAAATTATATTGATCTGTTTAGTTAATATACTTGTAACAATAGTGAAATACACATGATGATAAAAAGACTGCTTTTGCTATTTTGCTTACCATTGTTAGCCACAACAATGCTGTTTATCCCTAAAAGCGCGCTGGCTTTTACCTGTTATAGTAATGGTCAGTCTGTCTATAATGGATCGGCGACTTTTGTGGTAATTGTCGATCCGATAGTTTTGAGTAAAACAGTTGATGAAGTTATTATCTCCGACATGAGTAAGTACGCATCATGCAAAGGTTCACCGGGGCCGAGGTTTAAGGACGGTTTAAAGGGCATACCTGCTGATATTGCCCCCACCTTTGCCAGACTTGGCTATGAAGGCTATTTTGTGAGTGGTGGCGAGGAGTTTAGCTTTTTGCAAAGTACCTGTTTCTGGCCCGATAACAAATGCACCATTAGAGGTTCTGATGCAGAAGTTACACTGCCTATAGACGCGAAAATTGGTCTTAAGCGAGTCGCTCCCGGTGACTGGAATAATGTGGCAGATATACCAGCGGGCACTGAAATTGCCAGAATATATGGAGAAATGCGGGGTAGTGGGGTATGGCAGCCTAGCTGGCGAGTGACCTGGGTCTTTAAACTGGGTGCCCCCGTGGTTGTACCTCGATATACCTGTCAGATTGAAAGGTTTGATAATGACGTTACCCTGCCGAGTATTGACCGTGAGGATTTACGTCACAAAGGGGATGGGCGAGTTGATAAGGTGACTAAAAGTTTCCGCATGGATTTAAATTGTGTGTCCATGACTGGGGTATCGGTAACCTTTAACGGCACTAAAATGCCTGATAAAGATGATGTTTTAGCCAACACGACGCCCGGTAATGAAAATATAGGCATACAGATAGTCTCTGGCAGCACGCCCGTTAAGCTGGGCGTCACTAACGAGGTGATTGAAAGTTCTCAGGAGCACGAATCACTCAATTACAACGCCTATTACTACTACAACGGTAAGGATTTAATGGATGTACACGGTGGGCTCATCACGGCCAGTACGGAAGTCACCTTTGATTATAAATAATGAAAGGTTGGTTATTCGGTTTTAAGCGAAATAAAGCCATAGGTCAGCGCCCAATACCGCCATAAGGGATGTTTTCATTACGATTATTTCAGCAAAATTCACAGTGTGTGAGGGAGTGACCTACGGTCGGTATTCGACTAGCTACCGCCGCTGCGATTGAAGTCAATCAAGATTTCCGGGCAACGATAAACAGTCTCGGAAATAACAGCAGTATGCTGCCATCCTTCTGCGGAGGGTAAGCCTGTTTTAATCGCTGATGGTAGCGTTCAAGAAACGACTCCTGTTCGATGGCATCGAGGTTTGCCAGATAAGGCCGTAAACCGGTAGAACTCAACCATTCAATAATCGCCTGTGCTGATGGCATTACGTGGAAATAGGTTGTACGCCAGATATCCACCGCACAACCCGATTGTGCCAGCAAATCGTAATACTGTTGTGCAGGTAACAACGCTTCTCGCCCGGAGTCAGGGTTCCCCAATTCAGCAGCGACCTGGCGCATTAATGTATGCGTTGGCTCCTGCCAATTATCCGGCATTTGCACCGCTAAAACTCCATTTTCGGCAAGCTGAGCCGCCAGGTGGGGAAACAGTTCTGGATGGTTGCTTACCCACTGCAATGACGCATTAGCATAGATAACATCTTGCTTTACCGCCGGCGTCCAGGATGTCACATCAGCCTGTTCAAACTGGCAATTGGGCAGGGCGGCGCGAGCTTTTTCCAACATCGCCGGAGAGCTATCGATGCCGGTCACAGTTGCATCCGGAAAGGCCTGATGCAGTAAAGCGGTACTGTTGCCTGGGCCGCAGCCTAAATCGGCAATATGTTTTGCGTCGGGGTGTTGAATGCGCGCGGCGAGTTCTGCTGCCGGGCGCGTACGTTCAGCTGCAAACTGCAAGTAAAGCGCGGGGTTCCAGTCCTGCATAGCTTTCTCCTGTGACTTAATTGCATTAAGCGTAGTGATGAATTAAGAAATTGTGCATGGTTTAGAATCTGATTAATTACTGTAACGTAGTGACTAAACTCAGGTAAGGAAAACCGCTATGAAAGTGACTCGCAAACAGGAAAAGATCGTCAAGCGCACACTGGAGGGCTGGCGTCAGGAGGGGGTGATTGATGCCTCTGAACAGCAGCGTTTGCAACAAAATCTCTCGGTTCAACTGTTCGACTGGCAACGAATGAGCCGCTATGCATTCTGGATAGCGTTGGCCTGCTTTATTATCGCGATGGGCAGCCTGGTTGCTGATGAATATTTGATGGCGTTGCTATTTAATTTTGGCTACCTCACGCGCGCGGTCATTTTGCTGCTTATCGCTGTCGCCTTTTATTGCTGGGGATTCTACCGCCAGAGACAGACGCCGGATAAACGCTACAGCAATGAGGCCATTCTGTTCCTGGGCGTATTATTCACCGCGCTATTTTTATGGCAGCTCGGCATGGCGTTTGATAACGGCAGCGGAAATGTAGCACCGCTATTTTTACTCGGCTGCGCGATTTACGGCGTCATTGGCTACCTGAGCCGCTCGGGTCTTATCTGGCTATTTTTCCTGCTGGCATTAGGCAGCTATTTCGGGGCATCCACAGGCTATTCTTCCGGTTGGGGCGCTTATTGGCTCGGTATGAACTACCCAATTCGTTTTGTATTATTCGGCGGGGTGTTACTCGCGGCATGTTACCTGCTTAAAAAACCTTTGCTGCAACGTAACGTGTTTGCAGTCAGCAAAGCGATGGGGCTGCTGTATCTGTTTATCGCTTTGTGGATTTTGTCGATCTTTGGCAATTACGATTTGGATATATGGCAAAGTGTGCGCCAGATTGAACTGCTGCACTGGTCATTGCTATTCGCCCTGGCAGCAGGGACATGTATCTGGATTAGCCTGAAAACAGACGATGGAATGCTGCGCGGATTTGGCCTAACGTTCCTCGGTATTAACCTCTACACCCGCTATTTCGAAATGTTCTGGGACGACACTAATAAAGTGATTTTCTTCTTACTGCTCGCCATCTCGCTGGCCCTTGTCGGGCGCTATGCCGAGAAGATTTGGCAGCCAGGGGAGAAGTGACAGTCGCCGGGCGGGTAAGCACAACATTACCCGCCCGCGAATGGCAAAAATCACTCAGATGTAAAAGTCAGATACCCGGCCACGCCACCGCCACCATCTTTCGGGTGATGGACGCCATCCATCACCGTGACTTTCGGGAAGTCGAAAGGCGAAACGCCTTCAATGCAGGCGACATTCACGCCATATTGCTCAGGGTTTGAGCGGCGCTGGTGAAAAGTATAAATCCCGCACACGGAACAGAAGAAATGCACCGCCGCTCCGGTGTTAAAACGATATTCGGTGAGTTTATCCTGTCCTTTAGTAATCTTAATCCCCGACAGCGGAGCAGAGACAGCAACTGCGCCGCGCATACGGCAAAATGAACAGTTACAGCGGCGGATAGTGTTAAAACCATCGCTAAGTTCGACGGTAAAAGCGACAGCACCACAATGACATTGAGCAGAAACTTTTTGTTGCATAGCCACCTCAGTCCAGATTTTTAATTCACCTGAGTTTAGTGGTTAACTGAATCTTGTCATTACGCTCAGGCTGTCTTTTCGCGTCATCTTTTGCGAGGATAGCGCGGAATTTACAGCTATCAACAAAAGGTAACGATATGGCTAAGCATCCAACGGGTAAATATTTGCGCGTCCCAATCACGTCCAACGATAAAAATCTGCTGATTTATGTGGTGCGTGGCTCGAAAATTGACGATATGCCACCCGATGAAGATGAGGATTACCCGGGCGATATGCAGATGTTGATGCCGCAGTTATCTAAAGATTTCGATGCGGAATTAAACGAAGCGCTCGACGAGTGCGAGTCAGGTGATGTGATTGTCTTTATGTGTACGACGGATATGATTTTTGAGCACGCTTACTCGAAGATTAAAGCCATGCTGCGCGCTTAATTAACGCTTGTTAGAAACCCAAACCCCGGTGCTATGACCGGGGTTTGTGCTATTAGTGACCGTAAAAAATTTCGCCTTTCATGGCGCGTAAAATCTTCCCTTCCGCGTCGGTAATCAACACATAATTCCCGCCCATGTACGTCCAGTGGCTTCCCGCTTCTGGTGCTGGAAGGTGCCTGATTTGCCAGGCATCAATCTGGTAAGGCTTCGTGCGGTATAAATCAGGCACGATGTCGCCAATTTTAAATGGCTTGTAATCGGCATGAAATTCTTGAATTTCAAACGAGGAAGCTGGCTGTGGAGCGGCTGGCACAGGTGCGACAGTAGGCGCATCAGCTGCTTGAGCAGTCATCGCCAATGGCAAAGAACCGGCCATCAGGGCCACAGAAAAAACAAACACATTCAATTTACGCATATCTTCTCCAGATACATTCATCTGCTAACTTTCAAATAATGCCGTTATCTCTATCACGTTGTTTCACTGGTGATAATCAATTTTTCGTTACTTGAAGTAAATGACTTGCGGTATGCGGCGGGTGTGGTGGAGAACTTAGCGCGGAAATGGTGGCGCAGGGTTGCCGCACTGCCAAATCCGACACGCTCGGCAATTTCATCAATGGAGAGTGTGCTGATTTCCAGTAAATCCCGACAGCGCGCCAGGCGCATATTCAGCAGCCAGCGTGCGGGCGTGGTGCCGGTTGTTGCGGCAAAACGGCGTAAAAATGTTCTCGGACTCATGCCGGTAAACACCGCCAGCGACTCTACAGAGTGTTCATCAGCCAGATGGATTTGCAGATAATCGAACAGTGGGCTTAGACGCTTGCTCTCATAGGCAACTGGAATAGGTTGTTCGATAAACTGAGCCTGCCCGCCAACGCGATGCGGGGGTACGACCAGGCGACGCGCCACGCTGTTTGCGGCAGCCTGGCCATAATCACGCCGTACCAGATGCAAACTCAAATCGATACCGGCGGCGCTTCCGGCAGAGGTCAGCACCGATCCGTTATCGATATACAACACATCTGGCATCACCTGAATGGCAGGATAGCGTTGCTGAAGTTTTTCGGTATAACGCCAGTGGGTTGAGGCTTGTAACCCATCGAGCAGGCCGCTGGCTGCCAGCACGAATACGCCTGAGCATATCGACATAATCCGCGCACCGCGTGAATGTGCCGTGCGTAACGCTTCGCACAACTGTGGTGGAACCGGCTCATCGACGCCTCGCCAGCCGGGCACAATAATTGTTCCGGCGTCTTCCAACAAAGAAAGACCACCATCGACCGCCAGTCGGATACCGCCGGTCGCTCTAAGCTCGCCTGGTTCGATTCTTGCGACCGCAAACCGATACCAGTTATCACCCATTTCCGGACGCGGCAGGCCAAACACTTCAACAACGACACCAAATTCAAAGGTACACAGACCGTCATATGCCAGCGCAACAACTAGAGGGTTTTGCAAAGGGGGAATCCCGAACGATTGTCATGATCTTCACGTTATCTGTCATTTCTGCCATACGTCAAGCTACACGCTGCACTCTATAGTGAGATCTCACCGTCATGAGGAGTATTTATGAGTTACGTTACTGACTATCCAGCCGCCGCCCCAGAAATCGCCGCTGCTCATTTTCTCCAGCGTTTGTGTCTCGAAACAGACTGCGATGATGTCCATAGCGCGATGAAAGATGAAGATATGGATTTTGTTCTGCTGCATGTTGTCGGCTCCCCTGAAGCATTCACCCGTCGCCATATTCCGGGCGCGTTGCATTTGCGCCATCGCGATATGTCGGCTGAACGCATGGCCGAATGGCCCGCCGATACTTTATTCGTGGTTTATTGCGCCGGGCCACATTGCAACGGTGCGGATCGCGCAGCGTTAAAACTGGCGCGTCTGGGCCGTCCGGTGAAAATTATGATTGGTGGAATCACCGGTTGGGCAGATGAAGGATTTAGCTTTGCCTGAGCCGTGAATTTGCTATCCGCAGGGCGCTAACAGGGTGTAGTCTTTGCCTCAAATTTGTCATATCTAAAGGAAGCCACAATGTCGATTTACAGTGAAACCAATGCGCAGTTCATCCTGGGTCTAAGCAACCTGTCTGCAATCCTTGAGAAAGCGGCTAACTGGGCGAAAGAGAACGGCAAAACGGAAGAGAGCCTGCTGACTGCATCACTGGCGGAAGATATGTATCCGTTGGTGCGTCAGGTGCAAATTACCACCGATATGGCTAAACGTGCCGTTGCTCGCCTGGCGGGTGTTGATGCTCCGGTGATGGAAGATAACGAAACCACTATTGAACAGCTTCAGACCCGTATCAAAGCAACGGTTGAGTTCATGAAAGGCATTAGTGATGAGCAACTCGCTGGTGACGACGAGCGCCCAATTGTTGTGATGGCTCGTGAACACGAATTGCGTTTCACCGCTCGCAACTACGTGTACAAATTCGCTACACCGAACTTCTATTTCCACTTTACTACCGCTTACGACATCCTGCGCCAGGCGGGGGTGCCGTTAGGCAAGCGTGATTTTGTCGGCCCAATCTTCTAATACTCGTCATACTTCGAGCTACTGATGCGTTGACTGCACCCGTGCGCCCCAGTCACATAGTTATCTATGTTCCTGGGGACTTACGGCCTGGTCGCCTTTCCGTAACTCGAATTATTTAGAGTATCGATTAACTTAATCGATAATAGCGATTCGGCCGCAACTTCTCAGGCAGTTCTTCACTCTCATCCATATCCTGCAAATCCCGCTCAATAGTGTTGCAAATTGCATCCAGCGGCAGGTCGTTGTCTTCGGTGCCAAACGGCTCTTCCAGCTCTTCAGCCAGCGTATCAAGCGAAATAAAGGTATATGAAACAAATACCGACAAGAACGGTGTCATGTAGTGTAGGTCGGTGACCAAAGCGAACGGCAGCATGATGCAGAACAGGTAGACCGTACGATGCAAAATCAGCGTATAGGCAAACGGCAACGGAGTGTTGGCAATACGCTCACAGCCTCCGGCAACCGCTGAAAGATCGTTCAGATGATGGTTCAGGCTGCTCCACACCACATCGGAAATCTGGCCCTGTTTGCGCTTATCGGCAAGCCAGTCACCCATCAGCAATAGTATACGGTTACAGGGCGCGTGGCTTTTCATCACCCACTGTAACTCATCGGCAGTTAAGAACTTTTTCAGCGTCTCCTCGACCGGGCGCTTACGCAATGTGAGCCTGAGCGCATGGCAAAAGGCAATCTGCAAATTCACAAATGACGTAATCTGACTCTGGTTTTCTCCCAGCAGACTTTTAGTCTCGCGCAAAAACGAACGCTGAGTAATCGCCAGTTGCCCCCACAGCGTGCGAGCCTCGTTAAAGCGTGCGTAACAGACGCTGTTTCTGAACCCGAGAAAAATCGCTATCGCCACACCAAGAATACTAAAGGGGGCGATGGTGAGTTTTAAACCAAGCGTCTCATACCATGGCAGGAAGAAGATAACGCTTATCGAGAGCGCAACATTCAACAACAGGCGGGAGTAGATTTTTTGTAGAACCGAACCATGCCAGACGAATAAGCGGATAAACCAGTGTTGCTGCGGGCGAACAATCATAATTGGGAGGCTCAAAAACAGGACGTCATATTTAACGGCAAAGTGTGATGTAGATCAACTTGCAATTCACATCGCCTTAACAACATGAATTATTTTCAATAACCATGAAAGATCTTCGTTTGCCCTCATGTTCAGCATCTGCCATTCTCAATCACACAAATAGCCGTCCAGACGGCTAAATATTCAAATAATGAATTATCACCTGACTAAATTAATTAGCCGGGTTAGCGGAGAAAACACATGCCACAGTCAACACTACATCGCGCTCCATTCCGTGCCGACATCGTCGGTAGCTTCTTACGTCCAGCCACTATCAAAAATGCTCGCCTCGCGTTTGCTGCAGGTGAAATCGATGCCAGCCAGTTGCGCAAAGTTGAAGATGATGCGATTCGTGCTTCGGTCGAGCAGCAGTGTGCATGCGGTCTGCATGTGGTGACTGATGGCGAGTTCCGTCGGGCGTGGTGGCATTTTGATTTCTTCGACGGCCTGCAAGGTGTGGAACGTTATGAATCAGAGCAGGGTATCCAGTTTAATGGGGTACAGACCAAGGCGCACAGTGTGCGTGTGGTGGGTAAACTCGGATTTGGTTCGCACCCAATGCTGGAAGATTTCCTCTATCTGAAAAGCATCAGCGGCGACGCGGTGCCAAAAATGACCATTCCAAGCCCAAGCGTGTTGCATTTCCGTGGTGGCCGTAATGCTATCGACAGTAATGTATACCCTGATTTAAAAGAGTATTTTGACGATCTGGCGACGACATGGCGCGATGCGATTCAGGCGTTTTACGCTGCAGGTTGCCGCTATCTGCAACTTGATGACACCGTTTGGGCTTATCTGTGTTCCGATGCACAACGTAAAGAAATCCGCGAGCGTGGAGATGACCCAGACCAACTGGCGCAAATCTATGCTCAGGTACTGAATAAAGCGCTGGAGGGAAAGCCGGACGATTTGGTTATCGGCCTGCATGTTTGTCGCGGAAACTTCCGTTCCACGTGGATTTCAGAGGGTGGCTACGAGCCAGTTGCGGAAGTGTTATTCGGCAGCGTCAATGTGGATGCATTCTTCCTTGAATACGATAACGACCGTTCCGGTGATTTTGCACCGCTGCGCTTTGTGCGTCCGGGTCATCAGCAGGTCGTTTTAGGTTTGATCACCACCAAAAATGGTGAGTTGGAAAACCCGGAGTTGATTCAGGCGCGAATTAACGAAGCGGCGCAATATGTCGATATCAGCCAAATCTGCCTCAGCCCACAGTGCGGCTTTGCCTCAACAGAAGAGGGTAACAGCCTGACACCAGAACAGCAGTGGGAAAAAGTCCGCCTGGTGACGGAACTTGCCGATAAGGTTTGGTAAAACGGTGATTGTGTCGGATGTTGCTGACGCGAGATTCGACACAATCACATCTTACAGTCAGCTATGAGTGAGATCCGGACGTTATATCCTGTTAGCTTGAGTGATGGGCATTCCATTCATCACGAGTAATCTCCCACAATTCTGAGTCCAGAAGCCCGCTGACAAACTGTTTCTTTTCCGTTTTGATTAGTCGCATGCCGCTACTGGCTGAAATGTGCTGAGAACGTATATTTTCGGCCGCTTTTGGGGCTCGCAAAACAGGCTTGTTCAAAGCATTAAACCAGTAATCTGTCGCCGCGATACTAGCTTCACGCATCAATCCCTGTCCCTGATATTCAGGTACTAGCCAGAAACCACGATTATTATCTTCCGCTTCGTCTAAGCAAATAAGCCCTATCAAATTGTCTGGATTATCCCGGTGCCGTATGGTCCAAACCCAGGCATGGCCTTTTGCCATAGCGGGCAGCGCGATGTTGTTCACGTAATGAGCTGCACCATTGTCAGGAAAGGGCCAGGGAACTGATGACACCATATAACGCACAATTTCCCAGCGCGGATAGAGCTTCTGAATCTGGAGTGCATCTTTGGAAACTAATGGTTTTAATAGCAAACGATCTGTTTTTAGCGTGGGTATCAGCATGCGCTTTTTTCCTTACTGATTAGAAGGTCCATTACAATTTTCTGTTAGTCCAAAACTTAATGTAATTCACTTTGACGTGCTCCCTAATTTTTAATGCAACGCGATGTTAGTAATGTCCCCTCCAGGCACAAAGTTGACTAGCGAAGTCATAGCGATACACTAGTTAGATCTCATTTATGTTAGTGTATTGTTAAATTTGAAAGGTGGCCATCTACCCTGGAAGTGGAAAATGCATCAGAAATACGTTTTTGTTAACACAGTTCCATCTGCAGAAGATTTCTGTCGTTTACACGTCATATCTGGCTTAACACCTCGTCCTATAAATGCCGCGGAACGTGCACTTCCTGGAAGTTGTTACGGGGTTCATATTGAGTATGATGGGCTAATTGTCGGGATGGGGCGCATCATCGGTGATGGTGCCCTGAATTTTGAGATTGTCGATATTGCTGTTGACCCGGATCATCAAGGAAACGGTCTCGGGCGAAAGATTATGCAGAATTTAATGTCTTGGTTTGAAAAGCATGTGTCACCGGGTGCCTATATTACCCTCATGGCCGACGTTCTCGAACTATATGAAAAATTCGGTTTTAAAAATGTTCGGCCGGTAAGCGAAGGCATGGCATTGGTTTGGGTCGGTAATGACCAATAATCCCTATATTGATTAATATACTGAACTGACAGCACCGTCCGCTCCAGGCACAGAGCGGACTGTCACATAAGGTCAAGCTCGATGGTATGACAATGTCAGGTAAGGTCTGAGCTAATACACATCACGCGAGCTTAAATACTGCTACCGTTTCATTTAACGCTTGCGACTGCTCTTTTAGCGACATAGCCGCCGCTGAAGCCTGTTCCACCAACGCGGCATTCTGCTGCGTCACCACATCCATTTGCACCACAGCCTGGTTAATCTGCTCGATACCGCGGCTTTGCTCGCCTGTAGACACCGCAATCTCTTCCATCAGCCCGGTGACTTCTTTGATAGCGTTGGAAATGCGTTGCATGCTTTCACCCGCGCGGTTCACCAGATTGCTACCGATATTGACCTGCTCGCCAGAAAGCTCAATAAGCTCTTTGATCTCTTTTGCGGCCACCGATGAACGCTGGGCCAGGTTGCGTACCTCTGTTGCCACAACGGCAAACCCACGGCCTTGCTCGCCCGCACGTGCGGCTTCAACTGCGGCATTCAGCGCCAGAATATTGGTCTGGAAAGCAATGTCTTCGATAATGCTAATTATGTTGTCGATCTTGCTGGAACTGGACTCAATATTACGCATTGAATCAATCACCTCGCTAACAATCTCGTTGCCGTCATTGGCGGCAATCAACATGCCATTTGCCAGCTTATTTGCCTGGTGAGAATTGTCGGAAGTAGATTTCACCGTCACGGTTAACTGTTCCATGCTGGCCGCAGTTTCACCCAGCGATGACGCTTGCTCTTCGGTGCGTGCAGAAAGGTCGGTGTTACCGGCGGCAATTTCTTCGGAGGCGTATGCCACGGTTTGGCTGGACTCACGCACCTGGCCAATAATGCTTGCCAGTGACACACGCATTTGCTCAAGCTCGCGCATCATCGCACCAATCTCGTCATTGGCACTGGCCACAATCGGCGTATGCAACATACCGCTGGCGATTTCAGTGCAATGCTCTTTGGCTTTATCCAGTTCGTTGAGTACTCGTTTTTTCAGCAGCCAGTACACGGCACCGAGAATAACGGCGAAGATCAGTGCAAAAATCGCGATACTCACCAGGCTCTGTTTGAAACCAGATTGAGCATCTTTGTTGAGCTGCTGCGCATACTGCTGGCGGAATGCCAGTAATTTATCCAGTGCGACTTCAAATTGCTTATCCAGTTGTGGCAGGGTGGATGTCACCAGCGCACGAGCACGCGGAATGTCATTGGCGCGGACAGCATCCAGCAGGGGCTGTAAGCCTTGCTCACGATAATTCACAAACGCGCTCTGGTAGGAATCAGTCAACACCTGTTCACCTGGTTGTTTAGGTTCCTCAAGATAAGCCTGAAATGCGGCGTTTGCCTTCTCAAGTACCGATTGTGCGCCGTTGAGTGCCTGTTGCCCCTGATCGTTTAACCCTTGCTCACGCTCTTCTAACGCTTCCATTGCACGAACGCGCATGGTGCGGCTGTGGTTGATTGGATCGATTACCGATAACACCACACGGATTTCCCGGTTGACGTTATCCAGAGACTGGTTGCTACGGGTGAGTGACCAGATGTTGGAGGCTGTGCTGACTAAGAAAATAAGCAGCAATGTGCTGAAAACTAAAATAGAAAAACGCCTTACGGACATGAAATACCCTTATCGTTAGAAATAAACCTGACTCGTTTCAGCCAGTGCTTGTGGGTTATCGGCATTCGGGGCGAGAAATTTAGCGGACTTATTTTCGTCATATTTCTGTCATAAGGCTGCTTTATAAATCGATGACCAAAATAAGGGATGCGAACATCATGAAATTAAAACCATTTGCGCTGTTATTGACCACTTTATTTCCTCTGGCAACTCAGGCAGCACAACCGCAGGTTGACCGTTACGTTGTCACATTCCCGCAAGGTGACCATGTTGAATACAAAGGGGTTTATGCCAGCAACTTCCCGGACGGTTTACCGGTTGGCGTGGGTTCGGGGCTGCAATTTATTCGTAAAGATGGTGATGCGCTGGTGTTTGCTACGGTGACGGATCGCGGTCCGAATGCCGACTCCCCGAAAGCGGGTAAAAAAGACTCGAAGATTTTTGCCAACCCGAAATTTACCCCATTACTGATGACCATCCGCGTGGCTGATGGCAAAGCACAGGCGATCGATGCACATGCGTTACATGATGAGAATGGTCCTATCAGCGGTTTACCGCTGCCGGAAGGCTTGATTGGTGCAACCAACGAAATCGCTTTGAGCGATACTTTGCAGCAGTTATCGAGTGATAAACGTGGCCTGGATACCGAAGGGATCACCCCGGATGGCAAGGGCGGTTACTGGTTGTGTGACGAATATGGCCCGTTCATCATCAATATCGACGCTAATGGCAAAATCCTCAAAAAATATGGCCCGCAAGCAGAACAAGGTGAGCAGGGTGTGGCGGGTGGCTTGCCAAATATTATCAAATGGCGTCAGGCTAACCGTGGTTTTGAAGGGATTACACGCATGCCCGACGGGCGTATTATCGCCGCCGTGCAAAGTACGTTGGATATCGAAGGGAAAAGCAAAAACAGCGCGCAGTTTACCCGTCTGGTGAGCTTTAACCCGGAAACCGGCAAAACGAAAATGTACGGTTATCCTATTGACGTAGATGTCTATAAGAAAGCCAAAGACGCTAAAATTGGTGACATCGTCGCACTGGATAACAACCGCCTGCTGCTAATCGAGCAGGGCGGCGACAAAAACAAAGTCATGCGCAACCTGGTTTATGTGGTTGATCTTAGCCAGGCCAGCGATCTGAGTTCGTTTGATAAAGACAAAGCACCAGAATTTGATGACGCGGCACAATTGCAGGCGCGTGGTATTAAACTGGCGAGCAAAAAAGAAGTCGTCGACTTGCGCAAACTCGGCTGGCAGCAGGAAAAAGCCGAAGGGATGACATTGATTGATAACCAAACTATTGCGGTGATTAACGACAATGATTTCGGCCTGCAATCGGTTGTAGACAAGTCCGATGCCACGAAAGTCTCCATAAAACCGCTGGAGAAACCCGAATCGCAAAACGAGCTGTGGGTGATTAAGCTGCCGAAAGCCTTGAAATAATTATTCGAAATGTGTCGGGTGTCGCTAACGCTAACCCGACCTACAAAAACCGGTGTTGTTGTGTAGATTTGTAGGGAAGATTAGAGCACGCAACGCCCACCAATTTTGCAGTAAATCCCACACTAACAAGCAAAGTGTTCCTTTTGCTAACACACCTCAAAGACACTTCTCCTACGTTCATCCTCAATATGTCTGAGCCGACCATCATGGCAGAGTAAGTCAAATGCCTGATACGGGTGGACCCGGCTGTTATCTTTTTCTTTACGGGTTTGGTGAATGACTTGTTGTGCAGTACTTCAGGCATAGTCCGAACGGGTAAATCCAGTTTAGGGCAATGCAAAATCCCGCAATGCAATCCCATTTGTTACTAATTTATCTCCTCTCTTTCATCATCATGTTTCGGTTTTATGATCTTTTGTAAATGATGTGTATTTTTAGTGAGCTTATTACAAGCGGAATTTCAACATTTTCATAACAAATGCCGGGTGATACTCATCACAAAAGATGTTTTTTTGTGCATGTTGTCATGAAACCCAAATGGAAATGATGACAAGGAAAACGGAATTCTTGATAGTGCTGATTCCGCATTATGGAATCTACAGGATAATAAAATGGCATTAGTGACAACTAAGAAACTGCAGGAAGAATATGAGCGCGTTTTGCTGGCAAGGGATATGAAGCCTGAAATGGCGACAAAACTTGCTGCAGGTTTTGTCGAAATGGCAAATGAAGGGACTTATTCACACGGTATAAATCGCTTCCCTGTGTTTATTGATCAAGTAGATAAGGGACAAATACAGTTAAACAACACCCCTGAATGTGTAAACAGCATGGGCGCACTTGAGCAATGGGATTGTAAATTTGGTCCTGGTGTATTGAATGGTTTGATTTGTTCCGAGCGTGCAATGGAACTGGCTCGCGAGTTTGGTATTGGCATGGTCGGGATGCGCAACTCTAATCACTGGATGCGCGGTGGAACGTATGTTTTGAAAATGGCCCGTGAAGGTTTTGCAGGTATTGCTTCAACAAACTCTATTGCAGTGATGCCTGCATGGGGCGGGAAAGACCACCGAGTAGGATCAAACCCTCTTATTATGGCAATTGCAGGGGATCCACCCGTTTTAGTTGACTGCTCAATGAGTCAGTATTCCTACGGGCAGCTTCAAAATTATGTTCTTGCCGATAAACAGTTGCCGGTTGTGGGTGGTTTTGATGATAACGGTGAACTGACTACAGACCCTCATATTTTATGGAAGAATAAACGATTATTGCCAATGGGATTCTGGAAAGGATCTTCAATGGCAATAGTGCTGGATATGATGCTTACAGCCATTTCTGGCGGTAATTCTGTGCCAGCATTGACCGAAGATATGGGTGGGGAATTTGGTGTATCTCAATTTTTAATTGCAATTGACCTCTCCAGAACTATTGATCAAGACCAATTCGCAAATGAAATGAAGCGCATTCGTGATTATGTATTAGCTTCTGAACCAGCGGAAAGTGGCTCTGTGATGATTGCTGGTTCTGAAATAAAAAACTTTATTGATAAACACGAAAAATCCGGTGGTATCGAAATTCATGATGAAATTTGGGAGCAAATTAAATCATTGTAAAAATATCGAAACCGGGGGGGGGCTATGCGAAAAGTATTTAAGTGGGTCTGGAGTTGCATCGATATATTTATGGCTGCCATTTTAGCTTGCATGATCGTACTAGTTTTTACCAATGTCGCTTTGCGTTATGGATTTTCTTCAGGTTTACGTCCATCCGTAGAATTATCTCGCTTAGGTCTTGTGTGGGTTGTAATGCTCGGTGCTGCCGTTGTATTACGTCGAGGCGAGCATCTTGCTGTTGCTGAATTTACAGAAAAATTAATGCCTAAATGCGTACCATTATTAAGACGTATTTGTTCAGTGGTGATTTTAGTATCAGTGGGAATGTTATTAATCGGCTCACATCAACAGATGATGTCAACCTGGCAAGATGTATCACAACTGACTGGATTACCAACGGCACTATTCGCATTAGCAGGTGTAGTATCCGGCGCATTAATGACAATTATTGCACTTGTCCGAATTATTAGCCCTGATTGGTTACTGGATTTAGATGAGATGGAGAGTAAACAATGACTTTGGCGATATTTTTATCAGTACTAATTATATCAATACTGCTCGGTTTGCCAGTTGCATTTGCCCTGTTATTATCATCCATCGCATTGATGTTCCATATGGATATGTTTAGTGCAGATATTCTTGCTCAAGGGTTGCTGAATGGGGTTGATAGTTTCACCTTACTAGCTATTCCATTTTTCTTAGTGGCAGGGGAGGTCATGTCAACGGGTGGTTTGTCTACACGAATTGTTCGTTTGGCAACTACGTATGTCGGGCATAGGAAAGGTGGTCTTGGTTATGTCGCAATATTGACCTCTGTGTTACTGGCTGGTTTATCTGGGTCCGCGGTGGCGGATGCCGCAGCATTGGTCAGTATCCTTTACCCAATGATGAAGGCTGGAAAATATCCTGAAGGCTCGTCAATGGGATTGTTGGCATCTGGCGGTATTATCGCCCCGGTTATTCCACCATCGATACCATTAATCCTCGTTGGTGTTGCAGGTGGTATCTCTATTAAAAACTTATTCCTGGGCGGTATTATTCCTGGTTTGCTAATGGGATTAACCCTGATGCTTGTTTGGGGACACATAGCAAAAAAAGAAAAATTAGATGTTGTAGAACGCGCAAGTAAAGAAGAAAGAAGAGCAGCATTGAAGGATGGTATTTGGGCATTATGCCTACCAATCATTATTATTGTTGGTATTCGCTTTGGTATCTTTACACCAACCGAGGCCGCTGTTGTTGCAGCTGCATATGCGGTATTTGTATCGACAGTTATTTATCGTGAGTTGACCTTTAAAAAATTCTTCCACATTTTATTGGCGGCTGGCAGGTCTACAGCTATGGTGATGTTCTTGGTCGGCTGTGCGATGGTTGCAGCATGGTTGATAACTGTTGCTCAGTTGCCACAACAATTAGCCGAAATGTTAGGGCCGTTGGTGGATAGTCCAAGATTATTAATGGCCGTCATTATGTTGCTAGTACTTTGTGTCGGCATGGTAATGGATCTAAGTCCAACAATTTTGATACTGGTCCCATTATTAATGCCAATCGTAAAATTGGCGGGGATTGACCCAACTTACTTTGGCTTGATGTTTGTTATTAATTGTTCGATAGGCCTACTTACACCACCAGTTGGTACGGTATTAAATGTAGTATGTGGTGTTGCTAAAGTTCAAATGTCTACAGCGGTTAAAGGGGTCATACCATTTATTGCTGCATACTTAATGCTTTTAACGATGTTCGTTCTGTTTCCGGAAATCATTACAGTACCAATGCAACTTGTAATTGGTTAATTACACTAAGGAGAGAGTATGAAAAATTTATATAGAATAGTTGGAATTATATCAACTCTGGCATTTTGTTCATCAGCCATTGCACAAACTACATTAAAATTAGCTCATGCAGCGCCTGAATCAGATCTTCAGCAAAATATGTCATTATTCTTTAAAAAAGAAGTAGAATTACGGACTAATGGGGAGATTAAAGTGAATGTCTTCCCTCAAGGTCAGTTAGGTAATGATAAGCAAATGATTGATGGAACACGTTCTGGCATTGTGGATATTTCCATGGTTGGGCTGAATAACTACTCAGGCATAATTCCAGAAGCGGCTGCCTTTGAATTACCATTTATCTTCCCAACCCGAGTGGAAGCATATAAAGCACTTGATGGAAAACCAGGAAGTGAAGTATTTTCAAAAATGGAAGCGCTGAACCTGAAAGGGTTGGGGTATCCAGAAAATGGTTATCGTAATATAACTAACAATCGTGGACCAATTAAAAACCCAACAGATCTATCTGGTTTGCGGATGCGAGTGAATGATTCTAAAGCACTTAATGATATGTTTAACGAGCTTAAAGCCAATCCGCAGCAACTTCCTGTAGCTGAATTGTATAGCGCATTGGAAACCGGTGTTGTAGATGCGCAAGACCATCCTCTAGGTGTGACCCTGTCATTTAAATTTTATGAGGTTCAAAAATACCTAAGCCTGACACAGCATGCATATTCACCTTTAGTTGTAACAATGAACTATAAAAAATTTAATACGCTGAGTCCAAAAGATCAAAAAATCATTACTGAAGTTGCTAAAGAGGCCGTAGATTTGCAGCGCAAATTGAGTATTGAAAAAGAAAATACAATGATCAGCGAGCTTGAATCAAACGGAATGAAAGTGAATAGAGACGTAGATGGTGCTGCATTCCAGGTCGCCGCAAAACCAGCATGGAACTCTTACATCAAAACAAATGGTGATGCCATGATTAAGGAAATCCAAGCTGCAGTTCAATAATCTGCAACGGTATTAAATAAATAGTCTTCCTGTTGGTGAAAAGTTAGACTATTTATTTTCTTTAATTTAACTAAACGGATGGTGTTAAATGTTTAATGATCTAAAAGAACGTGTGTTAAGAGCTAATCTCCAGTTACCTAAATATGGACTGGTAACGTTCACGTGGGGAAATGTTTCTGAAATTGATAGAGATAGAGGTGTTATTGCTATAAAACCATCTGGTGTTGAATATGATGCTATGAATGTCAATGACATTGTTATTGTTGATTTAGACGGCAATCGTATTGAAGGGGGTCTAAATCCTTCCAGTGATACGGCTACACATCTGGAGTTATATAAAGCATTTAAGGGTGTTGGTGGTATTGTTCATACTCATTCACGTAATGCAACTGTGTGGGCACAAGCGGGATTAGATATCCCTGCGTTGGGAACTACACATGCAGATTATTTTTATGGTGATGTACCCTGCACCAGACAGTTGTCGAATGATGAAATCAATATTGAGTATGAAAAAAACACAGGGTTAGTCATTGTTGAAACATTTAACAAAAATAATTTAGATCCTCATGCTATACCTGGTGTCATTATCTCTGGCCATGCTCCATTCTCTTGGGGAAAAGATTCTTTTGATGCTGTGCATAATGCAGTTGTTTTGGAGGAAGTCGCGGCAATGGCTATTTCTACCAGGGTGATTAATGAAAGCATAATGATCAATCCTGCTTTGTTAGATAAGCATTACAATCGTAAGCATGGTAAAAACTCATATTATGGACAAAAGTAGCCATCAAGAATATTCACATTAATTATAAATGGATAATTATATGTTAATTGGAAATATTAAACAAAATTCAATATCTGAAAGTTATCCTTTTGTTGTGAAAGATGTACTATCAAAATTAACTAAAATCGATTTAAGTGCTTTGCCTCCAGGTCGATATGAACTTGATGGGTATGATGCAGAGAAACTCTGGTTTGTGATTTTGGAATATCATACGAGTCCGTTTTCTGATTTTCATCCGGAAGTTCATAAGTATCACTCAGACTTGCAAATTATGTTGTCAGGAACTGAGCTGATGGCATGGTCAATCGACACAGGAAATCATCCGCAGTTCGGTGATTATAATGATAAAAGAGACATTTTGTTCTATGAGTCTGATCATATTGATTTAAACATTATAAATGCAATGTCAGGTGAGTTTTATTTGTTTACACCAAATGTAATCCATATAACAAATATAAGTAATAAAGAGTCTGAATTTGTTAGGAAGTTAGTAGTGAAAATACATAATGATTTATTGGTGGGGGGGCTATGAATTATTATATTGGTTTAGATTCCGGTGGGACGTTTATGAAAGCAGCCCTGTTTGATGCGCATGGCAATCAGCATGGGTTAGTAAGAAAGTCAGCGAGTGTTATTAATGAAAAGCAAGGGTGGGTAGAACGTGATCTGAATGCATTATGGAATGATGCAGTCATTGCAATTAAAGAATTATTAACCGTAACGGCAATGGACCCAAAAAATATTAAAGGATTGGGCATTTCGGCACAAGGGAAAGGTGTTTACTTACTTGATAAAAGAGGGCATGGTTTAGAACGAGGAATTATGTCTTCAGACTCACGTTCATTGCCAATAGTGAAAAAATGGATGAGCGAAGAGTTGCCAAATATTATTTATCAAAAAACATTACAGACATTATGGACTGGACATCCTGTATCGATTGTTCGCTGGCTTAAAGATAACCAGCCTGATACTTACTGCAATATTGGTTCAATTTTGATGGCTCATGACTATCTTCGTTATCGTTTTACAGATGTCATTGCCGCTGAAATTACTAATATGTCTGAAAGTAATTTTTTTAATGCCCATACAGGAAAGTATGATTTAGATTTATTACATTTATTTGGCATTGAAGAAGTATGGAGTGCATTACCACCAATAATTAACTCTAATGATATCGGTGGTTATATTACTGATGAGGTTGCAAAAGAAACAGGGTTGTCTGCTGGAACGCCTGTCTTCGGTGGCCTATTTGATGTAGTATCAACGGCATTATGCTCAGGTATTAACTCCGGTGAAAATTCACTTAATTATGTAATGGGGACATGGGCAGTAACCTCCGGGATTACAAAATCAATTACTCAAGAAAAATATAATTTCGTATATGGACATCATGCAATCACTGATGAATATGTTATACATGAAGCGAGCCCTACCTCGGCAGGTAATTATGAGTGGTTTTCAAACTATCTTGGGGAAAATGGTAGCTTTAATCATAAAGATAATGAGGCCTTGGTTTCAGATCTAGAGGTTGCATCTAGCAGTGTATTTTTTGTTCCTTTTTTGTATGGTTCTAATCAGGGACTAGGTCTCAAATCTGGTTTCTATGGTTTACAAGCGCACCACACCAAAGGACATATAATCCAGGCAATATGGGAAGGTATTTTATTTTGTCATAATGTCCATTTAGAACGAATGCGTATTAGATTTCCAGAGGCTAAAGTTCTGAAAGTAACAGGAGGCCCTGTTTCTTGTAGAACATGGATGCAAATGCTAGCAGATTTGAGCGGTATGACGGTTGAAGTCTTAAATATAGATGAAACCGGTGCGTTAGGTGCGGCTATTGTTGCTATGGTTGGCGCCGATGAATATCCAACTGTCAGTGATTGTGTTAAAAATATTCAAACACAAACAGTGCAATTTAAACCAGATTCTGATAATTTTATCAAATTCCAGAATAAATATAATAAATATCAGAAGCTTGTGAAAATGTTCAAAGAATTTGAGGAATCTTGAAAATGAGCAAACCTTTACTGCAAATGGCTCTGGATGCCACAACGATTGAATCTGCATTAAAATCTGTTGAATTGGTTTCAAAAAATTTAGATGTTATTGAAGTTGGTACAATTCTAGCCTTTTCGTATGGTATTGATAGCGTCGCAGTTTTGCGTGAAAAGTATCCAAACCATATCATTGTTTGTGATATGAAAATTACTGATGCCAGCGCCATTTTAACGCGTTTAGCCATGCAGGCAGGGGCGAACTGGGTTACGGTCAGTGCTGCTGCACATATAGAAACGATTCGCGCAGCTAAAAGGATAACCGATGAGTTTAAGGGTGAGGTTCAAATAGAACTATATGGTAACTGGACCTATGAAAATGCCAGAGATTGGGTGGCAATGGGGGTCAGACAAGCTATTTACCATAGATCTCGTGATGCTGAATTAGCGGGAGTAAATTGGACAGAAGATGATCTGGTAAAACTTAAACAACTATCCGAATTAGGATTGGAGCTTTCTGTCACGGGTGGCATTGTTCCAGAAGATATTCATTTATTCAAGGACATCAATGTTAAAGCATTTATTGCTGGTAGAGCTTTAGCTGATTCAGATGGTCCAGATATTGCCCAACATTTTCATCGTGAAATTAAAAGACATTGGTAGACATTTATGAGTGAACAAATTAAATCACTATCTAAAGCCTTAACTATCCTGGAGTATCTGGGGCAATATCCTAACGGCGTTTCTTTACAGGATATCTCTGAGGGAACGGGCTTTAATAAGTCATCTATTCATAGAGTTCTTTCTACCTTTGAGTCTTCGGGGTATGTCGCCCAGATGTTTTCTGGAAAAGAATATCGTTTGACGATGAAGTTGATGCAATTAGGCCATGCTGCATTGAATTCAGATGTTACGGGGGTTGTTAAACCCTATTTATCTGAATTGCTTTCTGAAATAAATGAAACCGTTAATTTTCTCTCTTTTGACGCTGACAATATAATTTTTCAGGATAAACTCGAACCACGGGATGCTTCATTTAGAACTCGTACCTATGTTGGATTGCACTCACCTATGTATTGTTCTGCAGCAGGCAAGTGTTATTTAGCATTTAGCACTGATGCTGTGAAAGAGTCATATTGGCAACGAAATTCCAATGTTATGCAGCAATTAACAGAAAATACCATTTTAGATAAAGAACCTTTTTTCGAAACTCTTGGGCAGATTAAAGTTCGGGGTTATGCCATTGATGATGAAGAAAATGAAGCTGGAATATCCTGTATAGCCGTTCCTATTTTGGATAAAAATGGTACCCCTGTTTATGCGGTGAGTGTGTCTACATTGACACCTAAAATGCGGCAGATTGGTTATTCCGCAATCGCTAAAAAAGTAAAAATATTCACTGATAGAATTCAGCAATACTTAAATTATGGAGGATCAAGTGATTAATTTTAATGAAAAATACAGGTTAGGGATTTATGAGAAAGCCATGCCGGCAACATTAAGTTGGGAAGATAGATTACTCTACGCCAAAGATGCAGGTTTTGATTTTGTTGAAATTTCAGTTGATGAAACCGATGAGCGCAGAGCCCGATTAGACTGGTCTGATGAAGAAATCTCTGAGTTACGTAATCTGTGTGTAAAGCATGGTATGCCTTTGCAGTCCATGTGCTTAAGCGCTCATAGAAAATTTCCATTTGGTTCTATGGACGAAACTATTCGCCAGGAAGCGCTTTCTATTATGGAAAAGGCGATCACATTAGCTTATAAACTTGGTATTCGTTGCATTCAGATGGCCGGCTACGATGTTTATTATGAACCTCAGTCTGAGAGTACTCACTTACGTTTTATTGAGGGTATGAAACAAGCTGCTAAAATGGCAGAAAAAGCCGGTGTGATGCTTGGCGTGGAAATTATGGATACCCCATATTTAAACTCGTTAAGTAAATTTGAAGTTCTGAAACGTGAAATACCATCACCTTACTTTATGGCCTATCCTGATGTGGGTAATATAACTGGCTGGAATTATGATGTGTGTACTGAGTTAATGTTGTCAAAAGACCATATTATTCAAGTGCATTTAAAAGATACACGTCGTGTTTCTAGTACTTCTAAAGGCCAGTTCCGTGATTTAGTGATCGGTGAAGGGGAGGTTGATTTCTTCTCCATTTTTAAAACTCTGGCTGCCATGGATTATTGCTCACCTTTTGTTATTGAAATGTGGGCGCAAGATGATAAATGGTTTGAAAACATTAAAGATGCCAAGAAGACATTGCAGGAAACCGCCAATAAAGCAGGCTTTTGTCTTTAATTTATTCAGATAACTAACTATTCCAGATTCTTTCACTGAAAAATTATTTCCTCAGTAGGATAAATATATGACTATCATAAGAGCTGCTTTTTTTGAAGCGGATTTAGATAATGAAGAAAAAATAGATTTTTATAATTATATGGAAAAAGAAGTTGCATCGATTATACGAACTTTCCCGGGTAATAAAGGTGTCGTATTGAATAAGCCAGAATTTATAGAGTCTGACCGTCATCAGAGTGTTATTTTGATGATGCAGCACAGTTATGAAGATAAAAGTGCGATGGAACAAGCGCTAAACTCACAGCAACGCATTGCCAGTATGAATGCAACTAAGATTATTGTTGAGAAATATAACCTTCGTGTGCATCACATGAATTTTATGGTTGAGTAGCTCCGGCTTGTAAACAAATGTGTAGTGATGTGATGGACGCCCCTTCCTGAAGTAGCCAGTGCCATACTTTTACTGACTGCATTGATCCGGGAGTAACATCACATGAACACGATCAAAGTTGTTGGTATCGATATTGCTAAATCAGTTTTTCAGGTATGTGTCTGGATGGTTGATGGTTCCGTGGCCTGGAATAGAAAAATATCGCGTCAGAAATTGCTGGATACGCTTCGCCAGTTTGAACCCGGTACTTTAATTGCGATGGAAGCCTGTTCAACTTCTCATTTCTGGGGGCGAACCCTCGTTTCCATGGGATATAGCGTAAGACTTATCCCCGCCCAGCACGTGAAAGCATTTGTCAGGAGCCAGAAGAACGATGCCAACGATGCACTGGCAATTTGTGAAACAGCATGCCGCCCGGGCATCCACTTTGTTCCGGTCAAAACCACTGAACAGCAGGATATCAAAGCACTTCGAAATACCCGTCAGCTTATGGTTGAGCAGAGAACCGCGCTGGCTAACCAGCTTCGTTCTCTGCTCGCTGAATATGGTCTCATTATTCCTGTTGGAATTCAGTGCCTCCAGCAGCAGCTACCTGAACTTATTGAAGATGCATCTAATGACTTAACTTTCACTCTTCGCCGTTTACTTTCTTCATTACGGGAAGATATGCAGGTACTGAATGAACGAGTCACCTGTCTGGATAAAGAAATTGCGGCATTATCTTCACAACAGACAGCCTATCGTCATTTATTAACGATCCCGGGTGTCGGCCCGCTTATCGCTGCAGCTTTTATCAGTGAAGTGGATGCAGTGCAGTTTTCCAGTGGCAGAGAATTATCCGCCTGGTGCGGTCTGGTTCCCCGCCAGCACAGTTCGGGAGGAAAACAAAAATTGTCCTCTGTAACAAAAAATGGCAATCGCAGCCTGAGAACACTGGTCATCCATGGTGCACGCTCAGTGATGCGATGCGTGAAAAAACGTGATGACAACATGGGTCATTGGCTGAAAAGGCTGGAGGCCCGACGAGGTTTTCTGAAAACCACCGTAGCTTTAGCGAACAAACTGACCCGGATCATCTGGCGCATACTGACCGATGGTGTTGATTTTAATATGAACAAGGCTTTCGCTGTGAGTTAACTAATACAGTGTTAAAGGAAACATGTCTCTCTGAGTTTGCAGGCACTGATGAGAAAACGGCTACCGTCCCTGTAACAGCCTGAAGTGATCCGGGGTAATTTTATACCGGTGTAGTGATAAGGAAACAGGGTTCGGATAACATCATGGCGCGGGTAACTTAACCTACTAATGACGCCGGATATATGGTCGCAAACCGTATCGAACCAGTACTTGTAATACCCGGGGCGTCCATATATGGATCAGTAATTCAGTACACCTCGAAATCCTGTTAATGTTAAAACAGTGAACATGAGGTAATCCATGATCAAAACTCGTCGGACTAAACGCACATTTTCCCCGGAGTTCAAACTCGAAGCTATCGAGCAGGGCGGCGACAAAAACAAAGTCATGCGCAACCTGGTTTATGTGGTTGATCTTAGCAAGGCCAGCGATCTGAGTTCGTTTGATAAAGACAAAGCACCAGAATTTGACGACGTGGCACAACTGCAAGCGCGCGGTATTAAACTGGCGAGCAAAAAAGAAGTCGTCGACTTGCGCAAACTCGGCTGGCAGCAGGAAAAAGCCGAAGGGATGACATTGATTGATAACCAAACTATTGCGGTGATTAACGACAATGATTTCGGTTTACAGCCGGTGCTGGAAAACCCTGATGCCGATGCAAAAAAAGCCGACGATTATGAAGTGGATGGCAAAGGGCATTTGACCCGTGACGGCAAAGAAGTCGCGACAAAAATATCCTTAAAACCGCTGGAAAAACCTGAGTCACAAAATGAGCTTTGGGTGATTAAGTTGCCGGAAGCGTTGAAGTAGTTTTTATAGGGGCAACGACTACGTTGCCCCTAAGTTATTCCGCCGATGAACTTGCCATCACATTCCGAATGGACTCCACCAACGCCGTTGCAGCAGGTGAGAGTTCACTTCCCATCAACCTGGAAATACCTATCTGCTCAAGAACCAGCGGTTCAAATGACGGCAAGCGTACAAGATCATTACTATAAGTAATATCCGTAACGATGGAATGCGGCAGAATACCTAATAAGTCAGTCTTTTTTAAAAGCCATAATATATTAAAGAATGAAACAGTCTCGATTGTGGCATGGGGCGGATCGATATTTTCATTGTAAAATGTATTATCAAATTGTTTACGTAGAGTGGTTTCAATTGGCGGTAATATCCATGCTTCCTTTTTTAATTCTTCAAGGAATATGTGTGGTTTTTTTTCCAGTGGATGGCCTTTACGGGCGACAACTATCGCGTTTTCACTAAATAAGGCTTCCTGAGAAACTACAGCACTGGAACTAATATCCGATAATCGACCAATTAAAAAATCCAGTTCACCAGAAACCAGTCGCGGTAATAACTCTCCGCTGACACCTTCAATAATTTTTATGCGTATTTCGGGCCGTGAAATACTCAGCTTAGCAATAGCTGCGGGAACCAGATAACTCGATCCGGTTAATAAACTGCCAATAGCGACTCTTCCGGCATGACCCGTTCCCAACGCACTGATGGCCTGCGAGACATGGTCGAGCTGTGCCAGCACCATTTTGCTGCGGTCAACAAATGCGCGCCCCAGTTCTGTGGGGGTAACCCCACGGCGATTTCTTAGGAATAGTTTTGCCCCGACCGCATCTTCAAGATCGAAAAGTAGCTTACTGGCTGTAGGTTGCGAGACATTCAGCGATCGGGAAGCGTGAAGAACACTGCCGTATTCGAAAAGGGCGATTGCCAGGCGAAAGTGCCTGACTGTTGCCCAGCGTTCAAGTCTATCGAGTTTCATATGATATCCATTATTTGCATACCACATGCAATATATATGTTATTTACGAATACCACAAACATCCATATACTCGATTTTAATTAATCGCCCCGGAGTTATTACGATGAGTTTAAATAATCTTGAGACAGTGAAAAAATACTTTAAATATTGCGTTGATGGAAAAGATGCAGATCGCGTTAAAGAGTATTTTGACAAGGACGTTATTATTCATCGCCCTGATTGTGATGCACCTATTCATGGCGTTGAAAACTTCAAAAATGCACTGCTTGAACATGTAATTAATCGCTATGAATCCATTGTCACGACATTCAGCAAAGAAGTCATCACTGAAGATGTCGTCGTGGTTCATCTGAAACATGTGGCGCGTGGTTCTAATACCTGGCATGGATTTGATGTCCATGGCAAAGATGTGACGTGGACCGCACTGACTTATTTCCGCTTTAATGCCGAAGGGAAAGTAGTCGAAGAGATTGTCGAGAGAAATGAATTATTCATGGCGAAGCAGGTTGGTATTATTGACTATCAATAACGGAATATAAGTAAAGCGCTGAATGCAGATTCAGCGTTTATTTTTTTACAAAAAACCTACACCGATCCCCGTACCAATAACTTCCAGTCCAGAATCTCATTCACGGTTTCAACTTCCGGGTTATCAATGCGCTCGAGCAGCAACTGCACGCTGCGAACACCGAGTTGGTGCATCGGCTGTTCGATGGTGGTGAGCGGCGGGTAGGTGACGGAGCCAAACGGCACGCCGTCAAAGCCCATAATTGCCACATCTTCAGGCACGCGCAGCCCTTGTTCGTGGGCGTAATGCAGCGCACCACCTGCCAGTGCGTCAGAAATGGCGAATACCGCATCTGGCGGTTCCGGCAGGGTAAACAGTTCGGCCATCGCCTGTATGCCAGCCTGGTATTCGAGGCTGTCGGCATAGACTACCGCTTGCCAGTTTTTGCCGCAGGCTGCGCGATAACCGGCTTCACGCTGTTGCGAATAGAGATAACGCAAATCGCCGTTAATCAGCGCAATGCGCTTATAGCCAGATGTCATCAGGTGATCGACCGCGGCGGAAGCCGCTTTGAAGTTATCAATGGTCACAGATGATGCGTTATAACCTGGATCGCCTTCGCCGCATTGCACCCACGGCGAATCGCCAATCAGCGTGGTTAACCCTGGCAAGCAACTGATGGCATCCATAGTGATAACACCGTCGACCACTTTGCCGCTTAACAGGCGCAAATAGGCCGATTCACGCGTCAGGCGCGATTCTGAATTGCACAGCAGAATGTGGTAGCCGTGCTTCTCCGCTTCCTCTTCAATGCCACGCACCACACGGGCGCAGAAGGGGTTAGTGATGTTCGACACCAGCACCAGCAGCATGCGACTACGCGAGGTGCGCAACTGGCGTGCCAGCAGGTTAGGTTGGTATTCACACGCCTCGATCGCCGCCAGCACTTTGTCGCGCGTGTCCGGTTTAACGGCAGGGTTGCCGTTTAATACCCGGGAAACAGTCGCGGTAGAAACACCAGCAATTCGCGCCACTTTATCTATCGACATGTTGATCCTTTGCACGATCGGTTGATTTGTGAACCACATTCCAGATTCGAATCAATACTACCAAATAATTCACCCGCATGATGGAAGTCTCAATGAAATCGATTACATTTTTATTGATGTGCGAATGTAATCGATTACATAATTTACCCGTCATACTTCGCGTTGCAGGTTCGTTGGCCGCACTCAGTTACCCGAATCACTTACTTGAGTAAGCTCATCGGGATGCCTTCGATTGCCGCCTTCGTGCGTCAAGAATTATTTAGGGTAAACAACAATAACAAATGCAAACTCTGTACCGGAGGATTTATGTCTTCTCACTCGGCCGTTGGGGCACAAGTGGTCACTCATAAATGGGTGATCCCACGCCTGTCGTTAATGATGTTTCTTGAGTTTTTCGTCTGGGGGGCCTGGTATGTGACCCTCGGCGTGGTGATGGGTAAATACGGTCTGAGCGCGTTGATTGGCGATGCGTATTCCACCGGGCCGATTGCTTCCATTTTGTCGCCATTTGTTCTCGGCATGCTGGTGGACCGTTTCTTTGCCTCGCAAAAAGTCCTCGGCGTGTTGCACCTGATTGGCGCGGCATTGCTGTGGTGGTTGCCGGGCGCGTTTGAAAGCGGGCAAAGCGGCCTGTTGTGGATAATCTTCGGCTACATGCTTTGCTACATGCCAACCATTGCGCTGAGCAACAACGTAGCGTTCCACAGCCTGGCAAACAGCGAAAAAGGGTTCCCGATTGTGCGTGCGTTCGGCACCATCGGTTGGATTGTGGCGGGGCTGATTGTCGGCACCAGCGGCCTTTCAGACAGCACTGGCATCTTCACTCTGGCGGCAGTCGCTTCCGTGGTATTGGGGATTTACAGCTTTACACTGCCCAATACGCCCGCGCCAGATCGTGGTAAGCCACTGTCGATGCGCGACCTGGTTTGTGCAGATGCTTTCGCACTGCTTAAACAGCGCCACTTTATGGTGTTTATCATCTGCGCCACGCTTATCTCTATTCCTCTGGCGGCTTATTACGCTTACGCCGCACCGTTTATTTCCGCGGTTGGGTTCGAGAACGTCAGTGGAGTGATGGCATTAGGGCAGATGTCTGAGCTGCTGTTTATGCTGCTGATTCCGTTCTTCTTCCGCCGTCTGGGCATCAAAATGATGCTGCTTATCGGTATGCTGGCATGGTTTGCACGTTACGCGATGTTTGCTCTGGGCATCACCGAAGAGACACGCTGGATGATCTACATCGGCATCATTTTGCATGGGGTATGTTACGACTTCTTCTTTGTGATCGGCTTTATCTATACCGATAAAGTGGCGGGCAACAAAGTGAAAGGCCAGGCGCAAAGCCTGCTGGTACTGTTCACTTACGGACTGGGGATGTTGATCGGTTCGCAAATTAGCGGCGCGGTATTTAACCGCTCGGTCACCGCACAAGGGGCTGAAGGCTTGCTGCAATGGCAACAATTCTGGTGGATGCCAGCGATAGCAGCCGTGGTGATTGCGGCGATCTTCTTCTTTAGTTTCAACTATAAAGAGGGCGAGCAGCATGGCAAATAAGCCGCTGCGCGTGTTGGTTGTGGGCTGCGGGAATATGGGGAGTGCCCACAGCCTTGCGTATCAGCACCTGGACGAATTTACTCTCTGCGGGCTGGTGGCCCGCGGGGATTCTAAAGCCCGGTTGAAAGCACAACTCGCAGCGGATATCCCACTATTTGATGATTTAAAACGGGCGATTGCCGAAACCCAGGCTGATGCAGTATGCATCGCCACCTGGCCCGATACCCACGAAGTGCTGGCATTAACGGCACTTGCTGCAGGCTGTCATGTATTTCTCGAAAAGCCGCTCGCCACCACGGTGAGCGGGGCGAAACGCGTTATTGCCACCGCGCGGCTGGCAGGTAAAAAACTGGTGGTCGGCTACATCCTGCGTCACCACCCGGTGTGGCAGCAATTTATTCAGCTGTCGCATGGGCTTGGCAAACCGCTGGTGATGCGCTTGAACCTCAACCAGCAAAGCAGCGGCAGCGCCTGGCACACTCACAAAATGCTGATGCAGTCGCTTTCGCCGATTGTCGATTGCGGTGTGCATTATCTGGATGTGATGTGCCAAATGGCGCAATCCACCCCACAGTCGGTGAGTGCTATCGGCGTGCGCTTAAGCGATGAAATTCCATCCGAGCAGTTCAACTACGGCCAGCTTCAGGTACGTTTTGAAGACGGCTCCGTCGGCTGGTACGAGGCGGGATGGGGGCCGATGATGAGCCAGACAGCATTCTTTATTAAAGATGTGATTGGCCCACAAGGATCTGTTTCGATTATCGCCCGGGAAGCCGCTGGCGAAGGGCAGTCAGCCAATGTTGAAGCGCACACGCGCACTGAATCACTGCGCGTTCATCACTCTCAATTAAACGCACAGGGCGAGTTTGTTCACCAGGATGAATGGGTGACGGCAAGCGATGAGCCCGATCACTTTGCCTTGTGCCAACTCGAACAACAGTTTTTTGCCCGCGCCATTTTCGACGATAGCGATCTTTCGCAGCACTTGCAGCAGGCGGTTGAAAGCCTGGCCGTAGTGCTGGCGGCAGACCTTGCCGTTCGTGAGCAACGCACGGTTTTAATTAAGGAGATGTTGTAATGAAAACCCTGAAAGGGCCGTCCATATTTCTCTCACAGTTTATATCCGACCAGCCGCCGTTTAACTCACTCGACACCTTAGCGGCCTGGGCTGCGGGTCTGGGCTATAAAGCGGTGCAAATCCCCACGCATCTGCCACATATATTCGACCTCGCCAAAGCCGCTGAAAGCCAGGAGTACTGCACGGAAATTCGTGGCATTTTGGGGAATGTAGGACTGGAAATCAGCGAGCTTTCAACCCATTTGCAGGGGCAACT
Source organism: Buttiauxella massiliensis (assembly GCF_902500225.1). Classification (GTDB taxonomy): domain Bacteria; phylum Pseudomonadota; class Gammaproteobacteria; order Enterobacterales; family Enterobacteriaceae; genus Buttiauxella; species Buttiauxella massiliensis. Next base: position 153,399 of record NZ_LR722650.1, read on the forward strand.
GGTCGCCGTGCATCCGGCATATGACGCGGCATTTGCCGGATTCGCTCCACCGGAACTGGCGCACGATGCCACTGCGCGTCAGCAATGGGCGGTAAACAGCCTGAAACAAGCCGCTCGAGCCTCGCAAAATCTTGGGCTAAAGGCTCACGCCACGTTTTCTGGCGCACTGGCCTGGCCGTATTTTTACCCGTGGCCGCCGCGCAATGAGCAGTTGCTTGATGAAGCGTTTCAAGAACTTGCTGCCCGTTGGAAGCCGATTCTGGACTGCTTCGACGACGTGGGCGTTGATGTCTGCTTTGAGCTACATCCCGGCGAAGATTTGCATGATGGCGTCACGTTCGAGCGTTTTCTGGCATTAGTTGATAACCACCCGCGCTGCAATATCCTCTATGACCCAAGCCATATGTTGCTGCAACACATGGATTACCTAGGTTTTATCGACCACTACCATGCACGAATCAAAGCTTTTCACGTCAAAGATGCCGAGTTTCAGATTTCGGCAAAAAGCGGTGTTTATGCCGGTTATCAGCCATGGATTGAGCGCCCTGGGCGTTTTCGTTCCCTTGGCGACGGGCAGGTTAATTTCAATGGGATCTTCAGCAAACTTGCGCAATATGACTACAGCGGATGGGCTACGCTTGAATGGGAGTGTTGTCTGAAAGCAGGCGATGCGGGCGCGCGGGAAGGGGCAAAATTTATCGCGGAACACATTATTCCGGTTGCCGAATATGCCTTTGACGACTTTGCGCTTCGTGACAGCGACAAATCAGCGGTGTGTCGTATGCTCGGGCTGGAGGAGTAACCATGAAACGTATTCGTTTGGGTATGGTCGGCGGCGGTGAAGGCTCGTTTATCGGCGGCGTGCACCGTATCGCGGCACGGCTCGATGACCAGTTTGAGCTGGTTGCTGGGGCGTTTTCATCCTCGCCGGAAGTGGCAAAACGCAGCGGTGAGGCGTTGTTTATCGAAGACTCTCGCTGTTATGCCAGTTGGCAGGAAATGGCGCAAAGCGAGGCATCGCGCCCGGACGGTATTGAAATTGTCTCGATTGTCACCCCCAACCATCTGCACGTTCCGGTAGCAAAAGTCTTTCTGCAACACGGCATTCATGTCATCTGCGACAAACCGCTCGGGGTCACGCTTGCCGAGGCTCAGGAGCTTGCGCAGATTATCGACGCAACTGGTCTGCAATTTATTCTTACCCATAACTACAGCGCACTGCCGATGGTGCGCGAAGCCCGCGCTCGTATCGCCAACAGTGAAATCGGTGATATTCGCGCCATCGAAGTTGAGTATTTGCAGGACTGGCTTAATGACAGATTGGAACTCACCGACAACAAACAGGCGAGCTGGCGCGGAAACCCGGCTATGGCGGGTGCCGGTGCGATTGGTGATATCGGCACTCATGCCTGGCAACTGGCGGCGTTTGTCAGCGGTATGGAGCCAGAAACCGTGCGTGGCGAATTGCTGACACGTATTCCAGGCCGTGTACTGGACGACGAAGTGTACGCTGAAATGCGTTACGCCAACGGTGCGCGCGGGCGTTTGTGGGCAAGCCAGGTTGCTCCCGGTTTTGAAAACGATCTGCGCCTGCGTATCGTGGGAAGCAGGGCGACAATCAGTTTCCGCCAGCAACAGCCAGAAATTCTGGAAATCCATCCGCATCACGGAAACAGTTACGTTGTCACGCGAAACGGTGTCAATAATCATGATTCCGTACGCCACCAGTGCCGCACACCTGCCGGGCACCCGGAAGGTTATCTGGAAGGTTTCGCACAAATCTACCGCGAAGCGGCGGTGAAAATTCGCGGTGGCGAAGCACCGTGGCTACCGGGCATTGCCGAAGGCCTTGCAGGTATGAAATTTATCGAGACTGTGCGAGAGAGTAGCCAACGAGGCGGGGAATGGCTGGAGTGGTAGCCCGTCTCACGCAAAAGTGAAATAAAAAATAACGTTACGTGCACCGCGTCGAAAAATCGCGCAAAGGTTAGCCGGCTAAGTTGCCGTCTGGTTCGATTGTTAACTAGCTTTTTTATTGGTGCGTTTAAAACTCACTCCCTCCGGTTTGGTCTGAACAAAAGAGGAAACAATGAAAAAGCTGACGTTAAGTCTTATTACCTTAGCGCTCGCGGGCGTTTCTAACGCCGCGCTTGCCGATACCCTGCGTATGGAATGCCCGATCTCGCCTGGCGGTAAGGAATACTGCAAATACGTCAAAGACCGTTTTGAAAAACAGACCAGCAACAAGCTGGAGTTCATCGAGTTCCCGGCGGCGTCTGATGAAAAGCTGGCGCTGCTGCAACAACTGTTTGCCGCCAAAGATGAAAAGGCGGTGGACTTGTTCCAGTCGGACACCATCTGGGTAGGGCTGCTCGATAAGCAAACTCTCGATTTAACCGACGCAGTGGGCGATATGAAAGGCGATTTCTTCCCCGGCCCTTGGGCGAATGACACGGTGAACGGTAAAGTGAAAGCGGTGCCGGCGTATCTGGATACCGGTGTGCTCTATTACCGCAAAGACCTGCTGGAAAAGTACAACGAGCAGCCGCCGAAAACCTGGGAAGATCTGACGCGCATCGCCACCAAAATTCAGGAAGAAGAGCGCAAAGCGGGGCACAAAAACTTCTGGGGGATGATCTTCCAGGGCAAATCGTATGAAGGGCTGACTTGTAACGCGCTGGAGTGGATTGACTCTTACGGCGGCGGCACCTTTATCGACGAAAAAGGGAACGTGACCGTAAATAATCCGAAGGCTGCGGCTGCACTGGATATGGTCGCTGGCTGGATTGGTAAAATCACGCCGAAAGGGGCGCTGGGTTACAAAGAAGAAGAATCGCGAGCGGTGTTCCAGAATGGTGATGCGCTGTTTATGCGCAACTGGCCATATGCGTATCTGCTCTCGCAAGGCGCGGATAGTCCGCTCAAAGGCAAAGTCGGCGTAGCACCGCTTCCGGCCGGGCCAGATGGCAAATCAGCCAACGCCCTGGGTGGTTGGCAGTGGTCCGTCAATGCCAATACCAAAAACAAAGATGCAGCGATTGCGTTGCTGAAAATCCTCACCGATGCTGATTCGCAGAAAATGCAGCTGAAATATCTCGGCTTCGCACCGACGCGAACGGCCCTGTATGAAGACAAAGCGGTACTGGAAACCGCACCGCATCTGACGATGTTTAAGGATATCTTCGCCAACGCAGTTCCGCGCCCGGCAACGGCCACCAAAAGCCAGTATCCGCGTGTCTCTAACGCCATCTTTAACGTGACCTTTAAAGTGCTCAACGGTAGCAGCGATGGCAAAACTGCGGTCGCCGATCTGCAAAAACGCCTTGAGCGTGTCAAAGGTAAGGACTGGCATTAATTGGCACATACAGGCTATCAACAACGGCGTCGCCGTATCGCATGGATACTGGTGGCGCCAGCGCTGTTACTTCTGGCACTTGCGGCGGGATGGCCGCTGGTGCGTACCTTCTTTTTCAGCTTCACCAACGCGATGCTCGACAACCCGTCCGAGTACCAAATGGTCGGGCTGGCAAACTATTACGCCACGCATGACGGCGACAGCAGCGGCGTGTTGGTTGACCCGCTGTGGTGGCAGGCTGTCGGCAACACGCTGTGGTTTACCGTGGTGTCGGTTGGCATCGAGCTGTTTCTCGGGATGTTGCTGGCGCTGTTAATGAACCAGAAATTTCGCGGTCAGGGCTTAGTTCGCACCGCGATTCTGGTGCCGTGGGCAATTCCGACGATTGTGAGCGCCAAAATGTGGGGCTGGATGTTCCACGACCAATACGGTGTGGTGAACGATCTGCTGGCGAAAATCTTTGGCTATCAGGCACATCTGGCGTGGATTGCTGAGCCTTCGCTGTCGATGTGGGCGGTGGTGATTGCCGACGTCTGGAAAACCACGCCGTTTATGGCGCTGATGTTACTGGCCGCACTACAGCTGATCCCCAATGATCTTTACGAAGCCGCTCGTGTAGATGGTGCCAGCCCGTGGCAAAGGTTCAAGCGCATTACGCTGCCGCTGATTATGCCCGCGATGATTGTGGCACTGATTTTCCGTGTGATGGATGCGATGCGCATTTTCGATTTGATCTTCGTGTTGACCTCCAACAGCGAGGCCACCATGTCCGTTTCCGGCTACGCCCGGGAGCAAATCATCTCCTATCAGGATATGGGGATGGGCTCGGCGGCATCGGTGCTGGTGTTTATGATGGTGGCAGGCATAGCGGCCTGTTTTATCCGCGTCTCACGTTTAAACGAGAAGGAGAAGCGGTGATGAAAATAACCCGTCGGCAGCGCAAATTTGGCCATAGCATGGTGATTTTTTTTGGCGCGACCTGTGCCGTGCTGTTCTGCGTTTTCCCGTTTTATTACGCAATTATCACGTCACTGCGCACCGGGCAGGAGCTATTTTTACCCGCCTATTTACCCAGCGGCTACCACTGGAGCAACTACGTCACCGCGTTGGTAGATAACGGCATCGCTCGCAGCCTGCTTAACTCGGTGCTGGTGGCGACGATTACCGTCGGCATCTGCCTGCTGGTGTCGATTACCGCCTCTTTTGCGCTGGCACGTGTGCCGTTCCGTGGGCGTAAATTCCTGCTGTTCACCATTCTGTGTGTCTCGATGTTCCCGCAAGTGGCAGTGTTGACGGGCATGTTTGAGCTGGTGCGTTTTCTCGGACTTTATGACTCGCTCGGCGCGCTGGTGCTCTCTTACACCACCTTTTCGCTGCCGTTCACCGTTTGGGTTTTAACTACCTTTATGAAGTCGATTCCCGTTGAGCTGGAAGAGGCGGCGATTGTTGATGGTGCCAAAACCTGGACCATTATTCGCCGGGTGTTTGCGCCAATTCTCGCCCCCGCGCTGGTTACCACCGGGCTGTTGGCGTTTATCGGCGCGTGGAATGAGTTCATGTTTGCGCTGACGTTTATTATTTCTGGCGACAAACGCACGGTGCCGGTCGCCATCAGTATGTTCAGCGGCGCGTCTACCTTTGAGCTGCCGTGGGGCAGCATTATGGCGGCGTCGGTGGTGGTGACGCTGCCGATTATTGTGTTGGTACTTATCTTCCAGAAACGCATCGTCAGCGGGCTTACCAGTGGAGCGATTAAGGGATAACCATGGCGCAACTCGTACTCGATAAAATTCAAAAACGCTACGGCGCGGCATCTGAGGTGATTAAACCGCTCGATCTGGAAATCAACAGCGGGGAATTTGTGGTGGTGGTTGGGCCGTCCGGCTGCGGGAAATCTACGCTGCTACGCATGGTTGCGGGCCTTGAGGAGATAAGCGGCGGTGAGATGCGCATCGACGGGGTATGTGTAAACGACGATTCCCCGTCAGAGCGCGGTATCGGCATGGTGTTCCAGTCTTACGCGCTCTATCCGCATATGACGGTGTACCAGAATATGGCATTTGCGCTGGAAATGGCGAAGCTGCCGGTGAAAGTGATTGATGAAAAAGTGCGAGAAAGCGCGCGTATTTTGCAACTCGAGCATTTGCTCGACCGTCGCCCCAAAGATCTCTCCGGCGGCCAGCGCCAGCGAGTGGCGATCGGGCGAGCGATTGTGCGCGAACCGAGCCTATTTTTGTTCGATGAACCGCTCTCAAACCTTGATGCTTCATTGCGCGTGCAGATGCGCATGGAAATTGCCGCACTGCATAAACGCATCAACGCCACTATTTTGTACGTCACTCACGACCAGGTCGAAGCGATGACGCTTGCCGACCGCATCGTGGTGCTTAACCAGGGACAAATCGAGCAGGTGGGCACGCCGCTTGAATTGTACGACCGCCCGGCAAATGTGTTTGTCGCGCAGTTTATCGGTTCACCAAAAATGAACCTGATCCCCGGCGTTTTGGTTTCTGGCAACGCCCAGCGCACCGATGTAATGCTGGAAAACCGCCAGCTTATTTCGCTGCCGGTCAACGGCGCGGGTGTGCCTGAGGGGCAGAAAGTGCAGTTGGGGATCCGCCCGGAACATATCCAGATAACGGAACTGGCACAGGCAGATATCGAAGGGGAAGTTTTATTCGTTGAGCAGATGGGCAACGAGACGTTGCTCTACGTAAATAGTGGTTACGGTAGCGAACCGCTGGTGATGCGCCATACTTTCAGACTTGAGGTTAAAGCAGACAGACGCATCGGCCTTCGGCTGCCGCCTGAGAATTGCTACTTGTTTAACAGCGACGGGCGGGCGTTTGTGCGAATTTAAGGTGAATGGAACGACAGAAAAAGGAGCAATAAGTGGAAAAAAAATGGTGGCACAATGCGGTGGTGTACCAAATCTATCCGCGCAGTTTTATGGACAGCAACGGTGATGGTATCGGCGACATCAACGGCATCATCAGCAAACTCGACTACCTGCAACAGCTTGGCATCAACCTGATTTGGCTCTCGCCCGTTTACCGCTCGCCGATGGACGACAACGGCTACGACATTTCCGACTACGAAGACATCGCCGCCGAATTTGGCACCATGGCGGAAATGGAAACCCTGATTGCGCAGGCGAAACAGCGCGATATTCATATCCTGATGGATCTCGTCGTCAACCACACCTCTGATGAACACCCCTGGTTTATCGAAGCGCTGAAATCGAAAGATAACCCGTTCCGTGATTTTTATATCTGGCGCAAACCTGCGGCAGATGGCGGCCCGCCGAACGATTTCCGCTCGTACTTTGGCGGTAGCGGCTGGGCGTTAGACGAGGCCAGCGGCGAATATTATTTGCACCAGTTCTCAAAACGCCAGCCGGATCTCAACTGGGATAACCCGCGCGTTCATGATGAAGTCCACGCCATGATGAACCGCTGGCTGGCTAAAGGCATCGGCGGTTTCCGCATGGACGTTATCGACCTGATCGGTAAAGAAGTCGATGCGCAGATTATGGCGAACGGTAAAAATCTGCACATGTTGATCCGCCAGATGAACCGCGCCACGTTTGGCAAAGGGGATTACGTAACGGTGGGCGAAGCGTGGAGTGCCTCAACCGAAGATGCGTTGCTGTACAGCGGGGAAGAACGCGAAGAACTCTCCATGGTTTTCCAGTTCGACCACATCAAACAGTTCTGGGATGAGCACGCCGGGAAATGGCGCAGCAAACCGTTTGAGCTGGCGAGTTTCAAAGCGGTGATTGAGAAATGGCAAACCGCGCTGGCGCATCAGGGCTGGAATTCGCTGTTCTGGAGTAATCACGATTTACCGCGCGCGGTATCGAAATTTGGCGATGAAGGCGAGTTCCGCGAACCGTCCGCCAAAATGCTCGCCACCGCGCTGCACTGCCTGAAAGGCACGCCGTATATCTATCAGGGCGAAGAGATCGGCATGACCAACGTGCGCTTTGAGACCATTGACGACTACCGCGATATCGAGAGTTTGAATCTGTACCAGGAGCGACTGGCCGCAGGTGTGAGCCATGAAGAAATGATGCTCGGCATCCATGCTAATGGCCGCGATAACGCCCGCACGCCAATGCAGTGGGACAGCGGTCCGAATGCAGGCTTTACCACCGGCAGTCCATGGATTGCGCTGAACCCGAATTATCGCCAGATAAATGTGGCCGCGGCTCTCGCCGAACCGGATTCAATCTTATGGCATTACCAGAAAATGGTGGCGCTGCGTAAACAATACCCGGTTTTAGTTTACGGCGATTTCCAGCCTGTTTTGCGCGACCATCCGCAGGTTTTCGCCTGGCTCAGAACGTTGGGTGACGATCGTTTGCTGGTGATCAACAACTTTACCGCCGAGCCCCTGACGCTCGATATTCCGCCTGAAATGCAGAACTGGCACGGGGAATGTTTGATCAGCAACTATGCACCGCGCGACCAGTTGGCGGTGAGTCTCGAGCTACAACCTTATGAATCTTTTGCTTTATTAATCGGGAGGTAAACGATGGCGAGCTGGTGGAAAGAGGCGGTGGCCTACCAGATTTATCCGCGCAGTTTTAAGGACAGCAACGGCGACGGCATTGGCGATCTGAACGGAATCACCGAAAAACTCGATTATCTCAAAGACCTCGGAATTGATCTGATTTGGATCTGCCCGATGTACAAATCGCCAAATGATGATAACGGCTATGACATCAGCGATTATCAGGAGATCATGGCGGAATTTGGCACGATGGCTGATTTTGACCGCCTGCTGAGTGAAGTTCACGCTCGCGGAATGCGGTTGATTATCGACTTGGTAGTCAACCATACGTCCGATGAACACCCGTGGTTCCTTGAATCCCGCTCCTCACGCGATAACCCGAAACGCGACTGGTACACCTGGCGCGACGGTAAAAATGGCGCAGAACCCAACAATTGGGAAGGGATTTTTAAAGGCTCAACCTGGGAATTTGACCCGGTAACGGAGCAATATTTTCTGCATCTGTTTACCCGCCGCCAGCCGGATCTGAACTGGGAAAACCACGATGTGCGCCGCGCCGTGTACGACATGATGCGCTGGTGGCTGGATAAAGGTATCGATGGGTTCCGTATAGACGCCATCGCGCATCTGAAAAAAGAGCCGCTGCTGGCTGATGTACCTAACCCCGATAAACTGCGCTATGCGCCGTCGATGAAAAGCCATCTGAACTACGACGGGCTGCTGGATTATGTCGATGACATGAGCTGTAACGTTTTGCAGCACTACGATATTGTCACCGTGGGCGAAATGAACGGCCTGTTTGCCGATCACGCCGAAGAGTGGGTGGGTGAGCACCGCAACCGCCTGAGCATGGTATTCCAGTTTGAACATGTGCGGCTGTGGGAACCAGAAGCCGGTTTGCGCCCGGAACCTGCGGTATTAAAGAAAATTTTCACCGCCTGGCAGGAGGCGCTGGAAGGAAAAGGCTGGAACGCGCTGTATGTGGAAAACCACGACCTGACGCGTATTACCTCGCGTTGGGGCGACACCGAACACCACTGGCGTGAAAGTGCGACCTGCATCGCCGCGCTCTATTTTCTGATGCAGGGCACGCCGTTTATCTACCAGGGCCAGGAAATCGGTATGACGAATACCCGATTCAACAGCTACGACGATTTTGATGACGTGTCAGCGAAAAATATGTGGCGTGAAATGGAAGCGCAGGGCAAAAGCGAAGAGGAGATTATCGCGTTTCTCACCAACACCGGGCGCGACAATTCCCGTACGCCAATGCAATGGAACGCCTGGCCGAACGCCGGTTTTAGCGATGGCGAGTCGTGGTTTAAAGTGAATGCCAACTTTGAAATGATTAACGTTGCCAGCCAGCAGCAAGACCCGGATTCCGTGCTGAATTTCTACCGCGCGTTAATTCAGCTACGCAAAAAGGAGCGCGCGCTGATTTACGGGCGTTATGAACTGGAATTGGTAGACAACCCGCAAATTTACGCTTACCGACGCGTGCTCGACGGCGCGGAGTTCGTGGTGCTATGCAATATGTCCTCGAAATCGGCCCGCTGGACGAGCGATGAGTTGCCGCTCGAATGGGCCGAATGTGTGTTGGGGAATTACCCGCAGGTGGATGAGCTTTATCGGCTGCACCCGTGGGAGGCGCGAATTTACAAGCTAGCGTAAACACAAGTCTCAGAGCAACCTGATGTAGTAACGGCATTGCCTGCGGTATGATGTGCGCTGGTTTTTAACAAGGAGGGGTTATGTTGATGACAACATTTCCAGCTTTGCAGCCGACGACCATCAATGCCATTAATACGCTTGGCGAGTGGCTTTCTCACAATGAGTTTGCCGCGCCACCTGCGGTTTGCGATGGTGAATTGATTATCCTCGCGGGTAATGCCGTTATCCCTACCATTAATGCAGCCTGTGAGCTTGCTGCCAATAGTGAATTGCCGCTGCTGATTACCGGCGGGATTGGCCATTCGACCACTTTTTTGTACGCGGCGATTGCGAAGCACCCGCGCTACAACACCATCCCCACCACTGGCCGAGCAGAAGCCGCCATTCTCAAAGACATCGCGACCGAGTTCTGGAAAGTCCCGGCAGAAAAAGTGCTGACCGAAGAGAAGTCCACCAACTGTGGCGAGAACGCACGCTTTACTTATGATTTGATGCAAACGCGGGAAATAACGCCCGCTCGCGCGATTATTATTCAGGACCCGACCATGCAGCGACGTACCGTCGCGACCTTTGAACGCGTCTGGCAAAGTGATGCGCATCAGCCGCAGTGGAAAAGTTGGCCGGGTTTTGTGCCGCACTTAGTCAGTGACGAAACCCATACCGCATTTAGCCTGCATGAAAAGGGCTTATGGCCGGTTGAGCGATTTATTTCTCTGGCGCTGGGGGAAATCCCGCGTATCAGAGATGATGCGCAGGGCTACGGGCCGAATGGGCGTGACTTTATTAGCCATGTTGATATTCCGCTTACGGTAATGAATGCCTGGGAAATTCTCGCCAATGACGCCGCGCTGGCGCAATTAATGCACGAGCGCGGCTTATAAGTCATTAACGATGCAGGTAACAGTTAACCCCTAAATACTTGCTGAATGCTTCCTGCAATACCACACCCGTCGCCGAGTGGTTCATGGCGACGTGGTGTTCAAAGCCGTTATTACAAATCCACGCCAGTAAATTCTCCAGATGTGGCACTTCAATTACCGCGCGGCAGCCAACGGTATCTAACGCATCATCAACAGATTGCCCTTCGCCAACATAGGCTTTAACTTCGCCGGTAAAATCATCAGACGACAGACGGAAGTAAGTCAGCGGACCGCTTTTCAGGCGACCATGCACCGCGCCGCAGGTGTTTTCTTTGCCGACCGTCGTGCCGATGATATCGGCGGTGCCCATCGACGGGGATTCCAGGCTGCTGCTGGCGAAGTTCCCGCAGTGGAACAACACGCATTTGTTGCGATCGTCACCGAAGTTGTTATTCCAGTCGGCAATCGAGGCTGGGTTAAGCGACGCACTTGCGAGGGCATACATCGACAATGCGCCCATCACGTCGACTTCGCAGGCGCTTGGCATCAGTTGCCCGGACATAACGCTCATAATGGAGCAGACGTTAATGCCGAGGTTTTCCTGAAGCGACGTCCAACATTGGATCGCCGTGGTGTCGATGTCGTTTGCCACTACCCATTCGCTGATCACCACAAACAGTTTTGCCATTTGGGTTAACTTCTCGGCGGGAATGCCGCTGGCATCGGCGTTTTCAATTAATATGCCGCGCTTCTCATGGACACGCAGATCGTCATCGCTGATATGTTTGATGCGGGTGAAAATTTCAGACAGGTCGAGGGTTTCAACCGCCACGCCCATTTTTTCGAGCAATTTTTCGCTGTAACGCACGGTATTAAAGCTGGCCGGACGCGCACCAATCGCCCCGATACGCACGCCCTGCATTGATTTCACGACCCGGCAGATTTGCGCGAAACGCTGTAAATCTTGTTCGAACACTTCACTACTTAACGCGCAGACATGCTGCGTGGTGAGCGTGAAGGGGATGTTGTACTGACGCAGGTTATTACACAGGGAAATTTTCCCGCAGAAGCTATCGCGGCGTGTCGCGAGGCCCATTTTGTCGAGGTTGTCTTCTTCTGCCTGGATTAACACCGGGACTTTCAAACCGGAAAGGCGAATCGCTTCTGCCACCGCTTTTTCATCGCCAAAATTTGGCAATAACACCACCACACCGTGAATGTCGTCACGATGCTGGCGAAAGAGTTCGGCACAGACTTTGGCATCCTGACGGGTTTCCACACCGCCGAGATGTGTTTGCCCATCTTTTAACATCACGGTTTTGATACCCAGTTTGCCAAACAGGGCTTCGGCCTGTTCATGCGCCTGCGCTACTAAATAGCTTGGGAAGAACCCGCGGTTACCGATGATCACACCGAAGGTCAGTTGTTTAGGGATTCTGGACATAGCTTCACTCCGCTCAAAATAGATTTAATTCGGCATAAAGCGGCAGCGCGCCACTGCTTCAAGCCATTGCTTATAGTTTTGTTGCATTGTTTTTTGTTGTTCTGCCTGTGGTTGCAAACGCTCGCCACAGTTGGCCAGTGCCGCAAACGGTGTGCCGTCTTGCCACCAGCCGAGGGTTTTTCCGGCTAACAGTGTTGCGCCAAGTGCGGAGATTTCAGCCGCGGGCTGAATAATTAACGGGCGTTGCAGCACATCTGCCTGTAACTGCATCAGCCAGCGGTTTTGTGTCGCGGTGCCATCCACACACAATGATTCAAGACGCTCACCGGTCGCCTGTTCCATAGCGAAAAAGACATCGGCAATTTGATAGACCAGCGACTCCAGCGCGGCTCGCGCCAGTACCGCAGGGGTGGCGGCATCCGTCAGGCCGCAAATCATGCCGCGGGCGTGGAGATCCCACCACGGTGCACCAAGCCCGGAAAGTGCCGGTACGTAATAGACGCCCTGATTGCTGTCTGTAGATTGCGCAAGCTCGGTGAGTTTTGCGGGGTCGTTGATACCTAACATTTTCCCCAGCCAGGCAGCGCCTGAGCCAGTGTGAGTAATATTGCCTTCCAGCGCGTAGTTCAGCTCGCCGTCGTGCCAGGCCAGCGTAGTGCTCAGACGATTGCTACGGTTAACCGGTTCCGGGAGCGAAAGCATCAAAGAAGATCCGGTGCCATAAGTGGCTTTCACCACGTGACCACAGACGCTGCGCTGCGCGTAGAGTGCTGCGTGTGAATCTCCGATAAGCGCCAGCACCGGTGTGCCAATGGGCAAACCTGCAATTGTGTCAATTTGCACTTCGCCGTGATGCCCGGCAGAAGGTCGCACTTCAGCAAGTACTGCACGCGGAATGCCGAATAATTTGAGTAATTCGTCGTCCCATTCGCCCCGGTAAATATTAAACAGCTGCGTGCGGGCGGCATTGGAGTAGTCGGTAGTGAACGAATGCCCGGCGGTCAGTTGCCAGTTCAACCAGGAATCGATGGTCCCGATACACAGCTCGCCCGCTTCGGCACGTTTCATGCCTTCGGGAATGGCATCGAGCAGGGCGCGAATTTTCGCCGCCGGGAATAGTGGGTCGACTGGCAGGCCAGTCAGACGAGTGATCAGCTCGCCATGGCCCTGCGTTAACAGTTGCTCGCAAGTTTGTTCTGAACGGCGATCTTGCCAGCTCACAACTGGTGTTAGCGGTTTACCATCATGGCGCTGCCACACCAACACCGACTCACGCTGGTTGCTTATCGCAACGCCTGCGACGGTGACCGAGCCGAGTTGTTGCAGGCAGCCGCTCAATGCTTCACACACGGCATGCCACAGCGCAATGGGGTCTTGTTCTGCAAGCCCTGGTGCCGGGTGCGTCATTGCCACGCCGACACTGTAACGGGCGCAGATTTCCCCGTTACTATTCACCGCCACCACTTTGGCGTTAGTGGTGCCCTCATCAATAGCCAGAATTACCGGGCTGGACATGGCTATGCTCCTTTGCAAAGCGCCGTGGCGGAACGTGTTACTCCTGCGGCATCAATTCCATGATGTGCACGCATCTCCTTGCGATCCGCCGCAATAGCATAGCTACCGTCTGCAATTCCGAGCCGCAACAAAGGGATGCCACATCCGGCTTCCGCTAACACTTCAGCGACCAGACTGCCGACACCGCCATTCACGTTGTGCTCTTCAACGGTTATCACGTGGCGTGAATTTTTAAGCATGGTGAGAAGTTGCGTGGTATCGCAAGGGCGGATAGACGGAACGTTGATCACCGCCGCATTAATACCCAAATCTGCAAGTTGTGCCGCAGCCGTTACGATTTCATGCACCGTTGAGCCCATCGCCACTAACGCCACATCGTCGCCTTCGCGCAGTTGATCGATGGCACCGGGTTTAAACTGATAATCGGCATCGTGCAGTTCCGGCAGGGCTTTACCGTCGAGGCGGATATAAACCGGGCCGACGTGTTCCAGCGCGTAGTCAATAATCTGGCGGCATTCAATCGGGCACGATGGCGCATAGATTTCGATATTGCCAAAACCACGCAGCACGGCGATGTCGTCAATGCTGTGGTGGGTGCTGGCGAGCGGTCCATAACTGGCCCCGGCATTGAGGCCAAACAGTTTTACGTTGCTGTTGTTGTAGCAGACGTCGACTTTGATCTGTTCATTGGCACGCGAGATTAAAAACGGCGCCGCGTTGCAGGTCACGGCGATTTTGCCGCCCATCGACAAGCCGACCGCCGTGCCCACCAGAGTCTGCTCGGCAATCCCGACGTTCACCAGTCGGTCGGGAAACTGTTTCATAAACGGGGATATTTTTGCCGTGGAAGTTGAGTCTGCAACCACCGGTACCAGGTCTACGCCGCGCTCCACGGCGTCAATAAAGGCATTCACCATTACGGTTGCCAGGTGTTCGCTATTACTCATCTTTCAGTTCCTCCAGCGCCAGTTCGATTTCGTCACCTTTCGGTATCCGGTGGTGCCATTCCGCGCGCCCCTGAATAAAGGAGATGCCCGCACCTTTGGTGGTGTTGGCAATCACGACGTGTGGTTTGCCGTGCGGGTGTAACCCTTCAAGTGTGGCGACCACATCAGCCATATCGTTGCCACGGCACTCGGTGACTTCCATGCCGAACGCACGCCATTTCTCATCCAGCGGGTCGGTATTGAGAATGTCTTTGGTCGAGCCTGCGAGTTGCAGATTGTTTTTGTCGTTAATAATGATCAGGTTATCGAGCTGGTAATGCGCCGCGACTAACGCCGCTTCCCAGTTGCTGCCTTCTGCCAGCTCGCCATCGCCGGTCACCACAAAGACGCGACGTTTGCTGTTGTTGCGTTTGGCGGCCAGCGCAATGCCAACGGCGACCGGCAGACCGTGCCCGAGCGCGCCGGTGTTAAGTTCCACACCCGGCGTTTTGTGTTTCACCGGGTGGCCGGGCAGGTGAGAGTCGGCATGCTGATAAGTCGGCAGCCACTCCACGGGAATAAATCCGGCTTCGGCCAGCACGCAGTAATAACCGCCAACCGCATGGCCTTTGGACTGAATGTAGATGTCACGTTCGTCGCTGTTGATAAGCTGTGGCGAACAATTCAGTATCCGGAAGTACAGGGCGGTTAAGATTTCCACCTGCGATAAATCAGCCCCGGTATGGCCGCCAGCCGGGCTGTTGGCATTGAGCAGGACGATGCGGCGACGGACGGCGCGTGCTCTCTTTTCAAGATCCGTAACTGACAGTGCGAACGGATTCATAGTGTTACCTCTTGCATTAAAAATCATAGATGAATAATTATTCCGTGCGGGTAAAAAAATACCCGCCATTCAGGATCTGTGACGCGCTACACCTTCCCGCTACTTTCCATGATCGCTTTCTGGGCCACGACAGCCGCTTTTTGCTGCATGCGGTTTTGCATCTGGTCGATGATGACCGCCACAATAATCACGATGCCTTTGATGACCATTTGCCAGAATTCACTCACGCCCATCATCACCAGGCCGTCAGCCAGGAAGCCAATCACGAATGCGCCTACGAGTGTGCCAAGAATGGTGCCGCGCCCGCCTGCCAGCGATGTTCCGCCGAGCACCACAGCGGCGATGGCGTTCATTTCAAATGCCGTGCCGTTTGCCGGATGGCTGGCAACCAGTTGAGCGGAAACCACGATCCCGGCAATGGCGGCGCAAAAACCGGACAGCGTGTAGACCCAAATTTTCACCTGGCGGACTTTGACGCCTGAAAGTTCAGCGGCGCGTTCGTTATCGCCAATGGCGTAAACATGGCGGCCAAACGGCAGGCGGCGGGCGACATAGGCAATGGCGATGGCCAGCACAATCATCATCCAGATAGCCCACGGAATACCGAACAAATTGCCGGAGCCAATCAGGTCAAAACCGGTATTGCCAAGTTGCGGGTTGCCGGAAAGTCCGGGGAAGGTTTCACCGCCCGAGGTCAACATCGCGGCCCCGCGCAAGATGTACATGGTGCCGAGGGTGCAGATAAACGGCGCGACGTTGTAGCGGGTGATAATCCAACCATTACCCGCGCCAATCAGCCCGCCAACCAGCAACACCAGCGGCACAATCACCCACACGCTAGGGAAGATAGCGATGCCGAACATCGGCAGCACAATACCTTTGGTTATCAGCCAACCGGCAATCATGCCGCATAGCCCAAGCGTGGCGCCAATCGACAAATCAATGCCCGCTGTGATGATGACAAAGGTGATGCCGAGTGCCAGAAAGGCGTTGATGGCAATGTGTTTAATCATGATCACCAGGCTGCCCATGGCGAGGAAATCCGGCACCATGATGGCGAAGAAGCCGACAATCAAAAACAGCGCGATAAAGGTGCGCAGTTTAAGCAGTAACAGCAGCAGATTTTCCCGCGAGCTAAACGGCGAGCCTGGTCTGGCGTTGAGCGCGACAGTATCATTCGTTTTCATATCAGAACCCTTGTGCACTAGCGGAAACCAATGCCGACTCTTCGGCGTGTTCGCGGGGAATATCCGCGGTAATTTTCCCGCCTGACATCACCAAAATGCGGTCGGAAACCGCCATAATCTCTTTGAGATCGGAGGTGGAAAACACCACGGCTATCCCTTGTTCGGAAAGCTGAACCATCATGCGGAACACGTCGGCTTTCGCACCCACGTCAATTCCCCGTGTCGGTTCATCGAGCAGCAGCAGTTTCGGGTTGGTCAGCAGCGAGCGGCCAATCACCACTTTTTGCTGGTTCCCACCGCTCAGCGCCTGAATTTCCACTTCCGGTGATGAAACTTTAATCGAGAGGTTGCCAATGGTGCTGGCAACCACCGCCGTTTCATCGGCCTGCGAAATCGCAAAACCACGCTGTAAGCGCCGCCATAAACTGGCAATCGTCAGGTTGCTGGCGACCGAGGATATCGGGAAAATCCCGGTACGTTTACGGTCTTCCGGCACCAGGCTCATGCCCATGCGAATGCGCTCGGCGGTGGCAAGGCGCGGCGGCACCGGTTTGCTGTCGAGCCATAATTTGCCCAGATAGTTACGCTGCGTGCCCAACAGGCATTCAAACAACTCCGTGCGCCCGGCGCCCATCAACCCATAGATGCCGACGATTTCGCCCGCGCGTACCTGAAAACTGACGTCGTTCACCACAGTGTTTCCTGCGGAATTGACGCAGGTGATGTGTTCGGCTTCCAGAATCGCGGCACCAAAATCACGCCCGGGTTTCAGGAAACTGGACACCGGCTCGCTGCCTAACATTTCGCGCACAATCCACGGCACGTCGATATCACACACCTGTGCTTCGGCCTGGAATTTACCGTCGCGCAGAATGGTAATCACATCGCCAATCGCCATTAACTCTTCGAGGCGGTGGGAGATATAAATAATGGTGACGCCCTGGCGGGTGAGTTCGCGAATCACCCGGAAAAGAATATCCACTTCGGTTTTGCTTAACGCCGAGGTCGGTTCATCAAGAATTAAGATGTCGGCGTCTTCGGCCAGCGCTTTGGCGATTTCGACCAGTTGTTGTTGGCCCACTTTCAGGTTTGCGACTATCTCTTTCGGGGAAATCGGCTGATCCAGGCGTTTAAGCAATTCCGCGCTGCGTGCCTGCTGCGTAGTTTCATCAATTGGCGACAAACCGTGCTGAAGTTCACGCCCGAGGAAGATGTTCTCGGCAACCGTCAGGTTTTCGAACAGGTTTAACTCCTGGTGAACCATGCCGATGCCATGCGCGGCGGCCTGGCGGGTGCTGTTAAACTGCACAACTTCACCGTTCAGGCGCATTTCACCGAGGCTCGGCTGTTGAACGCCCGCCAGAATCTTCATCAGCGTTGATTTACCCGCGCCATTCTCACCGATGATGACGTTCACTTTGCCGCGCCAGACGTTGTAATCAATGTTGTCCAGCGCCACGGTGCCGGGGAACAGCATCGAAATACCACGGGTGCGCAGAATGATAGGATCTTGCGACATTATGGTTGCCCCCGTTCCAGTGAAATGGCTGCTGCGTCACTCAGTGTGCCGTTGCGCATGGTGACGGCCATCACCACGGTGACGGGCTGTTGCTGCCAGCTTTCATCAACTTTCGGCAGGTGTTTTGCGGCTTCACGGTTATAGGCTTTCGAAAGCTGCGCAAACTGCACCTGGTTGGTGAAATCTTCGAACTTGTAGCCGGTGGCGTCGCGAATGGCGTTACCGCGAATCATCGGCCCGACCTGCACTTGCAGTGGCTGATCATTAACAGTGACGGTCAATGTGCGTTCACGTTCGTTATCCAGAGAAACGCTGTCGACTTTGCCCTGAACCTTCACGAATACGCTTTCGTTATTGGCGCTGGCGGCACGAGTTTTCAGCGCGCTGCTATCCAGCGCATGGGTCTGCGCAGGCGTCATCACTTTGTTGTTCCAGGTTTGTTGCGCTATCTGCGCGGGTGTCTGGTTGGCGAAACTCGCTTTCGCATTGGGATCTGCAGGAATAATCGGTTGCCCGTTTTCATCCAGATCCACCACCCGGCAGGCAGTGAGCAACAGGGTACTGCAACATAACAAGCCAATACCCCATTGTTTGAGCGACATACAGCCTCCCGGATTACTTAGCCAGCTTGAAGGTTTTGAGCTGATTGGCATTGCTGTCGTCAATTAACACGCAGTCCATCAGCTGTTTTTCCTGCAATTGCGGTTTGCCGTTTTTCAGGTAGAAATCGGCTTGCACCACGGCCATTTGTGCTTGTTCCCAACCGGGTTGCAGCACGGTGGCTTTGATATTGCTCTTGGCAATAATCGAGTCGCGCACGTAGTCGCTACCGTCAAAACCCACCACGATGACATTGGTTTTCCCGGCGGCTTTTAAGGCGGCTTCGGCACCCAGCGCCATGGTGTCGTTACCGGAGATCACGCCTACGATGTCGGGCTGAGTCTGCAAAATGGACTCCATGCGGGTGAAGGCTTCGGTCTGACTCCAGTTAGCGGTTTGCTGCGCCACCATTTTCATATCCGGGTAGTCGTCGAGAATGTCGTGATAGCCCTGCGAACGTACGTGGGCATTGGTGTCTGACTGGCGGCCCAGCAACTCAACGTATTTACCTTTGCCGTTGAGCAACTTGGCAAACTTCTCTGCTCCCAGTTGTGCACCCTGGTAGTTATTGGAAACAATCTGCGCCACGGCGACGCCGGTTTTGTTGATTTCACGATCGATAAGGAAGGTCGGCACCCCGGCGGCTTTCGCCTTTTCCAGTGGCCCGACGGTGGCATCGGCACCCGCGTTATCAAGGATGATGGCTTTCGCTTTACGGGCGATGGCGGTTTCAATCAGCTGGTTTTGTTTGTTTACATCATCATCATGAGAGGCAACCAGCGTGGTGTAGCCCAGCTCTTTTGCCTTCGCCATCGCGCCATCGGCTTCAGCTTTAAAGAATGGGTTGTCATGCGATGGGGTAATAATGGCAATCAGCCCATTATCGGCAGCATAGAGATTGGCAGATGAAGCAAGCAGAGCGGCAACGAGTGAGGTCTTCAGTAGGGTAAATTTCATTTTTATCTCCACATTGAATATATATTCAAACATGATTTATTATTCAATGTAACGATATGCCCCACTCATGATTCTGTCCATGTGGAATTGATCAAAATGATAAAAAGGCGAATGTGATCACAAATCGTACAAATTAACGTCAAAAGGAATGCTGTCTTGTTATTTATGCAGTGTTGAATAAAAATACAGGGTAGAGAATCAGGAGGCGCACATGTCAAAGCAGGATGAACAACGTTTGTTGGTCAAGATTGCGACGCTCTACTTTGTAGAAGGGATGAAGCAGTCAGAAATCGCCGGGTTATTGCACCTGTCGCAGTCATTTGTCTCACGCGCCATCACACGCTGCCAGAAAGAGGGCGTGGTAAAAATCAGTGTTATCCAGCCCGCCAATATTTTTCTCTCGCTCGAACAGGCGCTGGAGAAAAAGTACGGTATTCGCCAGGCGATTGTGGTGGATGTCGACGAATCAGCTCCAGCCTCGCAAGTCAAACATGCGATAGGCAGTGCGGCGGCGCATTATGTGGAAACACGTTTGCGGCCAAACGATCTGGTGGGGATTTCCTCCTGGAGTTCCACCATTCGTGCAATGGTCGACGAGCTGCACCCGCAGAGCATTAAAGCGCGCGGCGTGATTCAGTTGTTGGGTGGCGTGGGGCCGAACGGTAACGTGCAGGCAACCATTCTGACGCAAAACCTGGCGGCGCAACTGGATTGCCCGGCCTGGCTGCTGCCATCGCAAAGTATTGAGCATTCCGTTGAAGAGCGAGCAAAACTGGTCGCCAGCGATGATGTCGCCGAAGTGGTGAATAAATTTGCCGAAGTGGACGTGGCTATTCTCGGTATCGGTGAGCTTGAGCCGTCCCAGCTGCTGAAAAATTCGGGCAACTATTATGGCGAAGCGATGCTGAAAACGCTGGCTGAGCGTGGTGCGGTGGGGGATATCTGCCTGCATTATTTCAATGCGCAGGGCGAGCCGGTGTTGAGCAAAGAAGAAGATCCAGTTATCGGCATGGAACTGAGCCAGGTTCGCGACTGCCCGCATGTGGTGGCACTTGCCGGTGGGAATGACAAAACCAATGCCATTCGTGGTGCGCTGCGCGGCGGTTATATTGACGTGCTGATCACCGATTACCCGACTGCTCGCGAACTATTGTAATTCCCCTTTGATGACCGTTTTCGTACCAGCACGCTTAAAACGGTCATTTTCAGTTTCCAGCCATTCCCCAAAAAGCGTTCTTTTCAGCCATTTTTATTGAGAACCATCACAGTTCATGACCATATTGCCCGGTTAGCTGTTTTACAACCCTAAAGTGTTTACATGTATTTTACATACTTGAAACAATAAAACAGCGAACACAAAGGAGCCGGTCATGACAGCACCTGTACAACACCCGATGTATATTGATGGTCAATTTGTTCAGTGGCAGGGCGATCAGTGGATTGATGTGATTAACCCTGCAACAGAAGAACTGATTTCCCGCATTCCCGATGGTGACGCAAAGCACGCCCGTGATGCGATTGATGCGGCGCATAAAGCACAGGCCGGTTGGGAAGCGTTGCCTGCGATTGAGCGTGCTGGATGGTTGCGTAAAATTTCTGCCGGGATTCGTGAACGTGCAAAAACCATCAGCGCATTGATTGTTGCCGAAGGCGGGAAAACCCAACAGTTAGCTGAAGTCGAAGTGGCGTTCACCGCCGATTATCTTGATTACATGTCCGAATGGGCGCGCCGATACGAAGGTGAAATTCTGCAAAGTGACCGCCCGGGTGAAAACATTCTGGTGTTCAAACGTGCGCTTGGCGTGACGACCGGGATTTTGCCGTGGAACTTCCCGTTCTTCCTGATTGCTCGCAAACTCGCGCCAGCGCTGATTACCGGCAACACCATCGTTATCAAACCGAGCGAATTCACCCCGAATAACGCTATCGCCTTTGCTGAAATTGTCCATGATATTGGGCTGCCGAAAGGGGTGTTTAACCTGGTGCTTGGCCGCGGTGAAACGGTAGGGCAAGAACTGGCGGGTAACCCGAAAGTCGCGATGGTTAGCATGACCGGGAGCGTAGGCGCGGGTGAAAAAATCATGGCGGCGGCGTCTAAAAACATCACCAAAGTGTGCCTTGAGCTGGGTGGCAAAGCGCCAGCGATTGTGATGGATGATGCGGATCTGGATATCGCGGTGAAAGCGATTGTCGATTCACGCATGATCAACACCGGGCAGGTGTGTAACTGCGCTGAACGCGTGTATGTGCAAAAAGGCATTTACGACGAATTTATTACTCGCCTGAGCGAAGCCTTCAAGCAGGTGAGTTTTGGTGATACCGGCGAGCGTAACGATGTGTCGATGGGGCCGTTGATTAACGCCGCCGCCCTTGAGCGCGTAGAGCAAAAAGTGGCTCACGCGGTTAGCGAAGGCGCACGAGTCTTGATTGGCGGCAAAACGCCGGAAGGGAAAGGGTATTTCTACCCGCCAACGCTGCTGGTGGATGTGCGCCAGGAAATGACGATTATGCACGACGAAACCTTCGGCCCGGTGCTGCCTGTCACCACTTTTGACACGCTGGAACAAGCGCTGGAAATGGCGAATGACAGCGACTACGGGCTAACTTCTTCGGTCTACACTCGTGATTTAAATACCGCGATGAAAGCGATTAAGGGGCTGAAATTCGGCGAAACCTACATCAACCGTGAAAACTTTGAAGCGATGCAGGGCTTCCATGCCGGTTGGCGTAAATCGGGTATTGGTGGTGCCGATGGTCGCCACGGTTTGAATGAGTATCTGCAAACCCAGGTGGTCTATTTGCAGGTGTAATGATTTACTTTCTCATTTATAAATGATAATAATTATCAATGGTATTTTTTCACCCTTTGCTAACGTTCTGTTAGCAAAGGGTTTGTCCGTGCTATTGATAAGGATATTTATGTCTGCTTTACCACAAACCCGCCTGCGTGCATTGCCTGCTTTAATGCTATCCAGCCTGCTGTTTTCCACTTCATTATTTGCCGACACCTCATTCACGGTTGAAAGAAAACCCGTTGGCAAAGGTGCGTACGAAATGGCCTATAGCGCAGACCAATCCGCGCTGTACGTTGCCACTTCCCAAAGCCGCAAACTGGATAAAGGCGGGGTGGTTTACCGCCTTGACCCGGCAACACTCGAAGTGACTCAGGCCATTCATAACAACCTGAAGCCGTTCGGCTTGGCGCTCAACAAAACCACCGGTACATTGTTCCTCGGTAACACCACCAGCAGTGCGGTGACGGCGATTAACAGCAAAACCGGTGATGTGATTAAAACGCTTGTGGTGGATGAAACCAAACGTACCGAAACCGTGCGCCCGCTAATGCCGCGCCAGTTAGTGGTTAACGAAGCCACCAACACGCTGTATATGGGTGGGTTGGGTGAGTCCAGCGTACTGTGGGTCATTAACGGCGATACGTTAACGCTGCGCGATACGATTAAAGGTCTCGGCAAAATGGCGACGGGCCTGGCTATCGACGAGAAATCCTCGCGTATTTATATGACCAATGCCGACAACGAATTTATTGTTATCGACAGCAAAACCAACAAGGTTATCTCGCGCACAAAACTGGATACCGAAGGCGAGCATTTTTATCTGAATATTGCGCTGGATACCGCCAATAACCGTGCGTTTGTCAGCGATTCTAAGACACCGCAGTTGCTGGTTGTGGATACCCAAACCAGCAAAGTGCTGAATAAAGTGGATGTGCCGCTGGGTCTGGATGTGCTGTTTAACCCTACGCGCAACGAAGTCTACGTGACGCATCGCAAAGCAGGCAAAGTCAGCGTGATTGATGCGAAAAGCTACAAAGTGCTGGAAACCATCGACACGCCTGCATTGCCAAATAGCCTGGCGTTGTCACCAGATGGGCAGCAGCTGTTTGTCAGCGTAAAACAACCGGGCAGCCGTGAGAAAGAGCCAACTAGCCCGGACGATATCGTGCGTATTAGCTTTAAGTAATACCCGTCTTACATCGAGTTGCAGCCGCGTTGACTATGTTCCCTTGTCGCCTGGCTGCAACTCGAATTATTCAGAAGCGGGCAACGCCTTAATCCAGTTCATCAATAATTCCGGCCAGTTGGCGGCAGGTAAACCGACTGCACCGCGAATCCCAAACCCATGTTTACCTTCCTGGAAAAGATGCATTTCCACCGGAACGTGCTGGGCACGTAAGGCCGAGAACATCACCAGGCTGTTATCAACCGGCACGGAAGGGTCATCCACCGCATGAACGATAAACGTTGGTGGCGTCTGGGCCGTCACATTTTGCTCCGGTGAATATTTCTTTATCTGCTCAGGCGTGGGTTTCTCACCAATCAGGGCTTTACGCGATCCCGGATGAGCGAGGCTTTCTTGCATGGTGATCACCGGATATAGCAGCGCCATAAAGTCAGGGCGCGCACTGAGTTTGTCTGTTTCATCCGTTACCGGGTAAACGGACTCGTTGTAACGCGTCCCCAAGCTTGCTGCGACATGGCCGCCTGCCGAGAACCCCAGCACGCCAATGCGATGTGGATCGATTTTCCACTTTTCAGCATCGGCACGCAGGGTGCGAATGGCTCGCTGAGCGTCGACCAGCGGCGCATCTGAACCTTCCGCATGTCCATCAGCCGGCATACGGTAAGTCATCACAAACAGGGTGTAGCCGTGGGCATTGAAAATGGGGGCCAGATCGCTGCCTTCTTTGTCCAGAACCACGCGTTGGTAGGAACCGCCAGGCGTGACTAATAACGCCACACCGTTGGGTTTTGTAGGCAAATAAGCGGTGATGGTTGGGGTACGAATACCTGTTACCGCGCGGTCAGCCAGCCCGCCGTCCTTGCGTCTGTCGACCGTTTCTTGTTTAACCTGACTGTTTTTTGCACCCGGTGCTTCACCCTGGGGCCAGACGGGAAATTCAGCTAGTGCCTGCGCGGCACCACTCATGGACAGTAATATCGAAGTAGCAAGCAGAGAGCGACCTAACATAACCTTTCCTTTTTCGAATGATTAAGTGAGATATAACATACCGTTAATATGAAAAAGGCGAGGTGGTGCTCATTTATGAATCAAGAGGCTGATTAAATTGAAATCTCGTTTTGAAATGATGTTCGCGCTTACCTTCACTCCATTATTGAGTGGAAGATAAGCGCGAAACAGAGCGGTTACTCGCTGTCAGCTTTCTCCGCTTTACCTGCCATTTGAGCCAGGAAGTCGTAGCGTTTTTGCAAATCGACGGCAGCATCTTTCCATAACTGCTCGGCAACTTCTGGCTGCTGTGCATTCAGTCGGCGGAAGCGCTGTTCTTTCATGAGCGTATCAGCCAGTGCATCAGACGGCGGGCGAGAGTCCAGTGCCAGCGGCAGTTTGCCTTCGTCGGCACGACGCGGGTCGAAGCGATACAGCGGCCAGAAGCCGGTCGCCGTCAACTGGCGCATCTGATCGTGACTCAACGCCAGGTCGTAACCGTGTTCTTCGCAAGGGCTGTAAGCAATAATCAGCGACGGCCCCGGATACGCCTCCGCTTCCTGAATCGCTTTCACGGTCTGGTTTAGCTGTGCTCCGAGGGAAATCTGCGCCACATAAACATGCCCGTACATCATCATGCTGACGCCGAGATCTTTACGTGCTTTACGCTTGCCGTGTTCGCCAAATTTGGTCACCGCGCCAAGTGGCGTGGCTTTCGACGCCTGGCCGCCGGTATTTGAGTAACACTGCGTATCAAGCACCAGAATATTGACGTTTTCGGTCAGGCTAAGCACGTGATCCAAGCCGCCAAAGCCGATGTCATAAGCCCAGCCGTCGCCGCCAATCAGCCAGATAGATTTATCTACCATTGCATCGGCATCGGTGATGAGCTGGCGCGCGTCCGGGTCGTCGATATCTGCCAGATGTTTGCGCAGTTCGATAACCTGCTCGCGGCGCACTTCTGGTGTTGCCTCAGCATGAAGCTGTTCGTTCAGTTCAGCAGGCAGTTTGTCGGCAAACTTACCGATCAGACGCATCACGCGGGCGCGATGTTGATCGACGGTCAGACGGAAACCTAAACCAAATTCGGCGTTGTCTTCAAACAGCGAGTTCGCCCAGGCCGGACCGCGCCCGTTGGCATCGGTGGTGTATGGCGTTGACGGCAAGTTACCGCCATAAATTGACGAGCAACCCGTGGCGTTGGCAATTAACATGCGGTCGCCATACAGCTGGGTCAGCAATTTAATGTACGGCGTTTCACCGCAGCCGGAACATGCGCCGGAATATTCAAACAACGGTTGCAGCAGTTGCGAAGTACGAATGTCGATACGCTCGAGGCTGGTGCGCTCCATTTCCGGCAACTGAAGGAAGAAGTCGTAATTTTCCTTTTCTTCTTCGACGTGCTCAAGGCGCGACATCATATTGATGGCCTTGATTTCAGGGTTCTGGCGGTCTTTCGCCGGGCAAACTTCGACACACAAATTACAGCCGGTGCAATCTTCCGGTGCCACTTGCAGCACATATTTTTGCCCACGCATATCGCGGGATTTCACATCCAGAGACTGCAAGGCGGAAGGGGCGTTTTCCATCGCTTCTGGCTGCACGACTTTGGCGCGAATCGCCGAGTGCGGGCAGGCGGCAACGCAATGGTTACACTGGGTACAAATGTCCGGTTTCCAGATAGGGATTTCTTCGGCGATGTTGCGTTTTTCCCACTGCGTGGTGCCCATCGGCCAGGTGCCGTCTGGCGGCAGTGCGGAAACAGGCAACGCGTCGCCAAGGCCTGCGAGCATCGCGGCAGTAACGGTTTTGACGAAATCCGGTGCTGCATCGGAAACAACCGGCGGGCGCATTGGGCTTGTTTCGTTCACTTCCTGCAAAGTCACTTCGGCCAGCGACTCACGTGCTAACGCCAGTGCCTGCCAGTTACGCTCGACCAGTTCCTGGCCTTTGCTGCTGTAGCTTTTAGCAATCGCACCTTGCAGCTCTGCCAGTGCGCTATCACCCGGCAGAATGTTGGTGAGGTGGAAGAACGCCATCTGCATAACGGTGTTGATACGCGCGCCAAGTTGGCATTCACGGGCGATTTTCGCCGCGTTCACTACAAAGAAACGGGCTTTCTTCTGATTCAGAACCGCCTGAACTTCTTGCGGCAGGCGGTGCCACACTTCGTCCGCGCTATAAGGCGTGTTAAGCAGGAAAATACCGCCCGGTTTCAGGCGCTCGGTCATCTGATACTTGTCGATAAACTGCAACTGGTGGCAGCCAACAAAGTCTGCTTTATCAATCAGGTAGGTCGAGTTAATCGGCTGCTCGCTGACGCGCAGGTGAGAGACAGTCAGGCCACCGGCTTTTTTCGAGTCATAGACGAAATAACCCTGGGTGAAGAACGGCGTCGAGTTACCGATGATTTTGATGTTGTTTTTGGTGGCTGACACGCTGCCGTCGCTGCCCAGGCCGTAAAACAGCGCTTCAAGTTTGGCGCGGTTCGGCAGAGTGTTTTCTGGCAATGGCAGGGATAAATTAGTGACGTCGTCGTAAATCCCGACCGTAAAGCGTGGGCGCGGTTTAGCTTCTTTCAGTTCGTTAAATACCGCCAGCACACAATCTGGACCAAACTCTTTTGAAGAGAGGCCGTAACGCCCGCCAATCACGCGCGGCAACGTTTCACGCTCGCCACGGTTAAATGCTTCGGCAAGTGAAGTCATCACGTCGAGATACAACGGCTCTGCCAGCGCACCGGGTTCTTTGGTGCGGTCGAGCACGGCAATCTGGCGTGCGCTTTCTGGCAGCACTTCTAATAGATGGTCGGCGGAGAAAGGGCGGAACAGGCGAACTTTCAGCACGCCGACTTTCTCGCCGCGCGTCAGTAATTCGTCGACGACTTCTTCACATGTCCCGATGGCAGAGCCCATCAGGATAATCACGCGTTCGGCTTGCGGGTGGCCGTAGTATTCAAACGGGCGATACTGGCGGCCTGTGGTGGTGGCGAAGCTGTTCATCGCCTGCTCAACGTGCTCGTACACCGCGTCGTACCACAGGTTGCTGGCTTCCCGTGACTGAAAATAGGTATCCGGATTAGCGGAGGTGCCCCGGATAACCGGATGCTCAGGATTTAGCGCACGGGCGCGGTGCTCATCAATCTCTTTTTGCGGCAGCAGTTCCAGAATGGTGCTGTCGGCCATCGGGACAATTTTATTGATTTCATGTGATGTGCGGAAACCATCGAAGAAATGAATAAATGGCACGCGACTCTTTAGGGTGGCGATATGCGAAATCAGCGCAAAGTCTTGTGCTTCCTGAACGCTGCTGGCGCACAGCATAGCGCAGCCGGTCTGGCGAATCGCCATCACGTCCGAGTGATCACCAAAAATAGAGAGCGCATGGGTGGCAACAGTACGCGCCGCGACATGTAGCACAAACGGCGTCAGTTGCCCGGCCAGTTTGTAGAGCGTCGGGATCATCAGCAGTAAACCCTGCGATGAAGTAAATGAGGTGGAGAGTGCGCCGGTTTGCAGTGCGCCGTGAACCGCAGCTATAGCTCCGGCTTCGGACTGCATTTCTACCACGCGAGGCGTATCGCCCCACACGTTTTGTCGCCCGTCCCCGGACCAGGCATCAGCAAGTTCAGCCATGGTTGAGCTGGGCGTGATTGGGTAGATGGCAATTACTTCGCTGGCACGAAACGCGACAGACGCAACCGCACCATTGCCGTCGATTGTGATCATGGGACACCCTTACATTGCGCAACAATAAGAAATCGAAAAGACCCGTATGCCTGCACGAGCCGAAGAATAATTATTTAATTCTAGCAAAGCCCACAAAAGGTGATTTTCGCTTTTGTGTCCTGCGTTGCGCTTTGATTGAGGTCGTGGAAAAGGGCGTGTGGGTGAGTTTTGCGCAATTAAGTGATCCCTATTGCAAAATCACACACATTTTATGGCTTTACGGCCTCGACGTAACGCAACGCCTGCGCTTATGATTCTTAGGTTTTGCAACGTTCAGGGGGAGAAGAGTAATGCGAGCTGCGTTTTTAGCGGGATTTGCCGTACTGTTATTGTCGGCATGTAGTAGTGAACCACCTCAACAAGCCACTGCAGCTCACGTACCGCCTGGTATGCGCGCAGCAATGTCAAATCAGGGGCAGGCGAGTTGTGCAATGATTGGTGGGACGTTGAGTGTTGCTCGTCAGCTTGATGGTTCAGCAATCGGTATGTGCGCGATGCCGAACGGCAAACGCTGTAGTGAAAATGCGCTTGCCGCCGGGACTTGTGGGGCGTACTAACCTAATCAGTTGACCAGATCGGCCAGTTTATAAACTAAAGTATGCTGGCTGGTTTTGAGCGTCAGTTGTTGCGGAGCTAAGTCAACTTTTGCGCCCGTAGTCAGCATATCGTTAATCATGTGATCCAACTCGTTAAGCTGCGGCTCCGCGCATAACATCATGGTCATTCCCAGACCTTTCGCTTTCAGCGTGCTGTCTTCAAGCGTTGCCTGGCCCATAAAGCGGTTACACATCGCACCGGAAATATGCATGTTTTCACCGAAGCTCAGCTCCGGCGTGCGTTTAATGCCGTCCAACGGTTTGCCGTCTACGGTTTGCAGAACATAACGGTGGTGTTGCAGATCTTGCGCGGTGACTGCGGATTTATCGCCAGATTGCGCGCAGCCAGCCAGTACCATTGCAGCCAGCGCTAAAGAAGCTAATTTTTTCATTTCTTTTCCCTAAGTTATTCAGTTCATCAATGAGTTGCTGGGGATTGTAGCAAATTTATGGATTCATCCATTGGGTATAATCTTAAAAATGGCGGATGACGTTGCGCCATCCGCCATTGATTAGCTCACCTGATTAACACAAGGCTCGCCGTTCTCTAACTGACGCAAATTTTCCAGCGTCGTTTCGGAAATGCTGGTTAACGCTTCCGCTGTCAGGAACGCCTGGTGGCCGGTAAACAGCACGTTGTGGCAGGCCGACAGGCGGCGGAACACGTCATCCTGAATCACATCGTTAGATTTATCTTCAAAGAACAGGTCGCGTTCGTTCTCATACACATCCATACCTAACGCACCGATTTTTTGATTTTTCAGTGCATCAATAGCGGCTTGGGAATCAATCAAAGCGCCACGACTGGTGTTGATAATCATCACGCCATCTTTCATCTGTGCAAATGCAGCCTGGTCAAGTAAATGATAGTTCTCAGGCGTCAGAGGGCAGTGCAGTGAAATAACATCTGACTGTGCGAACAGCGTTGGCAAATCGACATATTCCACACCCAGTTCAAGTGCGGCTGCACTTGGGTACGGATCGAACGCCAGCAAGCGCATCCCGAAGCCTTTCAAAATTCTCAGCGCGGCAATACCAATCTTACCGGTGCCAATCACACCGGCGGTTTTGCCGTACATGGTGAAGCCAGTCAGCCCTTCCAGAGAGAAGTTCGCATCGCGGGTACGCTGATAAGCGCGGTGAATACGACGGTTCAGGCACATCATCATGCCGAGTGCATGTTCTGCTACGGCTTCTGGTGAATAAGCTGGAACTCGCACCACCGGCAGGCCTAACTCTTTAGCAGCGTCGAGATCGACGTTGTTAAAGCCCGCGCAGCGCAATGCGATGAACTTCACACCATGCCTTTTGAGCTCTTCGAGAACAGGGCGGCTACCGTCGTCATTCACGAAGATACAAACACCATCGCAACCATGAGCAGTTTTGGCTGTTTTTTCGGTTAGCAGAAAGTCGAAAAATTCAAGTTCAAAGCCGTATTCATTGTTAACCTGCTCCAGATACTTTTTGTCGTACTGTTTTGTGCTATACACTGCCAGTTTCATGAGACTTATCTCCAGAATAATATTGATGTAAAATTATCACGCTTAAAATATTCATACAAATATTAAAATTTATTTTCAAGCATGAAATTCTACTGCTAACCCAAGGTTGGCTACGCTTATACCAGGTACGACCTTCACGCCCGGTCCAAATAATGCAAGAATGATCGCATATGTTGTTTAAATGGGCACATAATTGTCGCAGAATCAGGATATTAATCACCCATGAAGGGTAAATATAAAGCCATTATTGCGTTGGCATTGATACTCATTCTACTACCGTTAACGCTTCTGATGACTATAGCCCATTGGCTGCCAACACTTGCCGGTATCTGGCTGCCGCAAGGGACACGCATTGCTATGGAAGCCAGCCCGCGATTTACGCGTGGTGCGATAATCGTTCCTGATTTACGTTATCTTGCCGGAGATTGCGGGCTGGCGATGATAAAAGATGCCACTCTTAGCCACCCCAAACGCTGGCGCATTCATCTTGATACGCTCAATCTTAACGTTGATTGCCTGAGTAAAATTCCTCTCGACGAATCTGGCCCAGCCGCACCGCGTACTTTGGCCGAGTGGCAATCACTGCTGCCTGAAAGCCTGCTCACTATAGATAGGGTCAATGTAACCCCCTTTCAACAGTTCTCCGGCGGTTTACGTTTAACGTTAACACCGCAGCAGCAAACGGTTCACTACCAAGGCCCATCGCTCAGCGTTGATGCGCAGCTAAACGGTCAAATGCTCAATCTGCAAAAGTTAAAGATTCAGGCTTTTGCTGGTATGGACCCGTTGGAACTTGTCGGCACCATTACCTTACCTCCGCTTACCGATAAACTGCCTGAACAGGGTCATCTCGCAACTAAATTACGCATTCCACAAGAGCCTGAACTGGTCGATGTCGTTCTGAACTGGAATGATGAACAGGGTTCATTTTCACTGAAGAAGCCTGCTGCGGCTGAGGCATTGTTGACGCTGCCATGGACCATCAGTGAGAACATTTTTGAAGTCAATGGTGGGCAGTGGTTCTGGCCCTATGCCGGGTTCCCGCTGCGAGGTGGCATTGCTTTACGGATTGATGACTGGAAGCAGGGGCTGGAAAAGGCCTTAATCAGCGGGCGTATGAACGTCGTCACGCAGGGTAGTGCCGGGAAAGCCAACGCGGTGCTAAATATTGGTCCCGGGAAGCTCAGCATGATCAACAGCTCCTTACCGGTGCAATTAACCGGTGAAGCAAAACAAGATGGCATGGTGTTTTACGCAGTGCTGCCGGGTGAAATTAGCGGAGCGATTGCCGATCCAAAATTGTTGTTCCGTCCAGGCGCTCTACTGCGATCACGTGGGCGTGTCATCGACTCCATTGACGTCGATGAAATCCGTTGGCCGCTTGCCGGTGTCAGCGTCACGCAGCGCGGTGTCGATGGGCGGTTGCAGGCAATTGTTCGCGCACACGAAAACCAAAGGGGTAATTTCGTGCTGCATCTGGATGGCAAAGCGGATGACTTTTTGCCAGATGCTGGGTTATGGCGGTGGAAGTATTGGGGCAAGGGTGAGTTTACCCCGATGCAGGCTAAGTGGGATGTGCGCGGACAAGGAGAGTGGCGCGATAGCGTGATTGAACTTAGCTCGCTTTCTACCGGCTTTGACAAGCTTGAGTATGGCTCAATGCTGGTCACTGAACCACGCTTGAAACTGGAGAGGCCTCTACACTGGCAGCGTGCGCAAACCGCTCCCACTTTTGACGGCGCATTTATCCTCAATGCGGGAGAAACGACTTTCAGCGGTGGCAGTACGTTACCGCCGTCAACATTAACCTTTAGCGTAACGGGCGAAGACCCTTCTTCATTCCAGTATAAAGGTGACCTCCACGCAGGCAGTATTGGCCCGGTACGTGTGAATGGCCGCTGGGATGGTGTGCGCCTGCGCGGTAATGCGTGGTGGCCACAGCAAGGTTTAACTGTGTTCCAGTCGCTTATCCCCGCTGACTGGAAAATGACTTTAAAAGATGGCTCGCTCTATTCACAGGTGGCTTTTTCCGCAGCCGCAGGGCAGGGATTTGAGGCCGGCGGCCATGGTGTGGTGAAAAATGGCAGCGTCTGGTTGCCGGATAACCAAATTAATGGTGTTGATTTTGTGCTGCCATTCCGCTTTAGCCACAGCACCTGGCGATTAGGGACTGATGGTCCGGTCACCTTGCGGATAGCCGAAGTTAAAAATCAGATTGCCGCGACAAATGTGACGGCCGATCTTGAAGGATGGTATCCATGGAGTGAAAAGCAGCCGCTGATGCTCAGTAACGTTAATGTGGATCTTCTGGGTGGAAAATTACGAATGCAGCAGTTGCGCATGCCGCAACGTGATGCAGCCTTGCTACGCTTAGAAAATATCTCGTCGAGCGAATTGATTACTGCGGTCAATCCCAAACAGTTCACTATGTCCGGGCGTGTGAATGGTGCCTTGCCGCTGTGGCTTAACCATCCACAATGGATCATTAAAGGTGGCTGGCTGACAAATCCAGGCCCACTGACATTGCGGCTGGATAAAGATATGGCTGATGCCATTGTTGAGAACAATATTGCTGCAGGCGTTGCGGTTAACTGGCTGCGTTATATGGAGATTTCTCATTCCTGGACAGATATTAATTTAGATAACCTTGGCGTGTTAACTTTGCGGGCGAATGTGCAGGGCACAAGCCAGGTTGAAGGGAAAAGGAATGCGGTGCGGCTGAACTACAGCCATCAGGAAAACCTCTTTACGCTTTGGCGCAGCCTGCGTTTTGGGGACAATTTGCAAACCTGGCTTGAGCAACATACCGAACTGCCGGATGTGCGTTGCCAGGCTCGCGATAAAGCTTGTGAGGAAACACAATGAAAATCGTCATCGCTATGCTCCTGGTGACAGGGATTGCCGGGTTAACGGGATGCACGCCGCGTATTGAAGTCGCGGCGCCAAAAGAACCTATCACCATTAATATGAACGTGAAAATCGAGCATGAGATTCATATTAAAGTCGATAAAGACGTTGAAACGTTGCTTAAAAACCGCAGCGATTTGTTTGGTCAGGAGTGAAGCTCATGAACAAAATCGTTAAGAGTGTTTTACTGGCAAGCATATTACTGAGCCAACAGGCATTGGCATTAACCCTGTCGGAAGCACGCCAGCAAGGGCGAGTGGGGGAGACACTAAGCGGTTATGTTGCGCCAATTAAACAAGATAAAGAGACGCTGGCGTTGGTGAAAAGCATTAACGAAGCGCGTGCGGAAAATTATCAGAAACTGGCAGACAGCAACAATATCTCAGCAAACCAGGTCGCAGAATTGGCCGGGCAGAAGCTGGTGGCTCGCGCACAACCGGGCGAATTCGTACGCGGCATTAACGGCCAATGGATGAAAAAATAACTCGTGACACAAGGCGCTGGGCTACACTGAAGTTGCTTTGATGACACGGATTGTACACGCATGTATTAGCGATACCGTTGTTCTGAAGTCCGCTCATTTACCTGTATGCGTGAAATAGTATAGGGACAAAAAGCCACTCTTTTTTTCCGTACTATGGATACAGCTATGAGTACTGGATGAGGAACAACTAATGAAAAAGATTGTTTTGACCGTGGTGCTATCTCTGGTTACCACAGCGGCGTTCGCGCAATTAACGATGAACTCTGGAACAAGTAATACGGGCTCAGGCAGTTCATCGAGCAGCAGCCAGCAAACAGGTACCGTCGACTTGATAGGCAGTGATACGGTTGCCGGCCTTGGGACTAGCGATACCGTAGCTGGTCTCAGTGGGAGCGATTCGCAGACTATCAACCCTACATCCTCATCCTC
This sequence comes from Buttiauxella massiliensis, assembly GCF_902500225.1. Lineage (GTDB taxonomy): Bacteria > Pseudomonadota > Gammaproteobacteria > Enterobacterales > Enterobacteriaceae > Buttiauxella > Buttiauxella massiliensis. The sequence goes on from NZ_LR722650.1 coordinate 187,406, forward strand.
GCCAATGCCGGCTTTTGGGCATACGGGCAACCTCAGACAACCCGGTTCAATCCGTCATTAAGAAATAAGTGGATCAGTTGTTGTATAGCATCAAACGGTTACCAACCAGAGGTCTTAATGCTGGTCTCGTTAAGGTGCTATTAACATATATTTATATAGCATCCGAAATAAAAAGCTTATTTTCTCAGCAGCTTAATTTAAAACCAGTGATTGGTTTTTATTCTATTTAAAATATTCACCTTATATTTTTTAAGTACATTCTCGATTAAGAAAACAGCCTCCTCATGAACGGTAGTATCCGTTAGGTAGGATTTACGTGACAGTACCTCGTTGCATCTCATACTGAGATTGGGCGTATCGAATTATTTAGCTGTAAAAATGCAAATATGTGAAGCTAATGACTGCGCAAGTGCGAATGCACAGAGCAAGTATCTGATGCGTAGATAATGCACTGATTTTCATAAAATAAGTACAAGATAAAAACATTAGGACAACATACAGACATTCACAAAATAAAATATTGAGTAGGGAGTAAAAAGAACCTATATTGACGGCGTTTTTTACATGGTGCTCAGTTTTTCTACATTCATTAATTCAACTGCCAAATTAACGAACCGGCAGCTGTGGGAGAGATATGATGACGGATAAAGTCCGTATTGATAGTTTAGGTGCTAATTCATTCAATGGTAACAATGAAACCTATTTGGCGCGTCAAGCTGAATTTGAATCGAATGTCAGAAGTTATCCACGTAAATTGCCTTTAGCAATTGCGCAGGCCAACGGTGTTTGGATCACTGATGTTGAGAATAATCAATATCTTGATTGCCTGGCCGGTGCGGGTACGCTTGCTCTTGGGCATAACCATCCTGACGTGCTGCAAAGCATCCAAAATGTCATTACCAGCGGCTTGCCGTTACATACACTGGATCTTACAACACCGTTGAAAGATCAGTTCTCGGAATATCTTCTCTCTTTATTGCCAGGTCAGGGTAAAGAATATTGCCTGCAATTCACCGGTCCATCCGGTGCGGATGCAGTTGAAGCTGCACTGAAACTGGCTAAGAAAGTCACCGGTCGTTCAGGCATCATCAGCTTCTCTGGCGGCTATCACGGCATGACTCACGGCGCACTTTCCGTAACAGGTAACCTGTCACCGAAAGAAGCGGTTGATGGCATGATGCCTGAAGTTCAGTTTATGCCTTATCCGCACCTGTACCGCTGCCCGCTGGGTATTGGCGGTGAGGCTGGCGTGAAAGCATTAACTTACTACTTCGAAAACCTGATCAACGACGTTGAGAGTGGCGTGCGCAAACCTGCGGCCGTCATTCTGGAAGCGGTTCAGGGTGAAGGTGGCGTGAACCCAGCTCCTGTTGAGTGGCTGCAGCGCATTCGCAAAGTCACCAAAGAACACGGCATTCTGCTGATCATCGATGAAGTTCAGGCTGGCTTCTGCCGTACCGGTAAATTGTTCGCCTTCGAACATGCTGGTATCGAGCCGGACATCATTGTTATGTCTAAAGCGGTTGGTGGTGGCTTGCCACTGGCTGTTCTGGGCATTAAAAAAGAGTTTGATGCATGGTCACCTGGCCACCACACCGGTACTTTCCGTGGTAACCAACTGGCGATGGCAACCGGCCTGACAACTCTGAAGCACCTGACCGAAAACAAGATTGCTGACAAAGTTGCAGCACAGGGCGAGTGGCTGAAAGGCAAACTGGCTGAGCTGCAAAAACGTTACCCGGTCATTGGCCAGGTTCGTGGTCTTGGCTTAATGATCGGTATCGAAATCGTTAAACCAAACGAAGCCAAAGATCATATGGGTTGCTACCCAGCTGATGCTGAGTTGTCCGCATTGCTGCAGAAGAACTGCTTCAAAGCAGGGCTGATTCTGGAGCGTGGTGGCCGTAATGGCGTCGTGCTGCGTCTGCTACCATCTTTGCTTATCACTAATGATGAGCTGGCTATTTTCCTCGATAAGTTTGAGCAGGCGCTGTTAGCGGCTGGCATCAAGCCTGTTTGAGTGGAGTTAATGACCTCGATGTCTGAATTAAATCCTATCCTGGCAGGCTCAGCGCAAAGCACTGAAGCCTACCAGCAGGCCATTGCACAGACCAGCGCGGCTGTTGTGCAGTGGTTGCAGCAACCTGAGATGTATCAGGGTAAATCTGTTGCTGAACTGCGTGAACGCATTCAACTGGATTTTAATCCTCAGGGCCTGGGCAACCAGGTCGCTATTGAGCGTGCGATCGAATACTTCTTAAAAGACAGCCTGTCGGTGCATCACCCGCAGTGTGTCGCGCACTTGCATTGCCCAAGTCTGGTTATCAGCCAGGCTGCAGAAGTATTGATCAACGCCACAAACCAGAGCATGGACTCATGGGATCAAAGCCCGTCTGCGACCATCATTGAGATGAAGCTGATTGAATGGCTGCGTGCTCAAGTGGGTTATCAGGCAGGCGATGCTGGCGTGTTCACCAGTGGTGGCACCCAGAGCAACCTGATGGGTCTTATGCTGGCTCGTGACGCGTTCTTTGCGCGCCAGGGCCACTCCATCCAGCAAGATGGCCTGGTCGGCAACCTGAAAAAGATTAAAGTCCTGTGTTCTGAAAACGCGCACTTCTCAGTGCAGAAGAACATGGCTTTAATGGGCCTCGGTTACCAGTCAGTGACGTTGGTGAAAACCGATGAATTCGCGCGTATGGATATTAACGACCTGCGTGAGAAACTGGCACAGGCTCAGGCAAACGACGAACAGATCCTGGCGATTGTTGCAACAGCGGGTACTACCGATGCTGGCGCAATTGATCCGTTGCGTGAAATCGCCACCCTGGCAGCAGAGCACCAGATTTGGGTGCATGTTGATGCAGCGTGGGGCGGTGCGTTGTTGATGTCCGAGAAATATCGCGACTATCTGGACGGTATTGAGTTAGTGGACTCCATCACCCTGGACTTCCACAAACAGTACTTCCAGACCATCAGCTGTGGTGCTTTCTTGCTGAAAGAAGCGCGCCACTACGAGTTGATGCGCTATCAGGCGGCTTATCTGAACTCTGAGTTCGATGAAGCAGCTGGCGTGCCAAACCTGGTGTCTAAATCTTTGCAGACGACTCGCCGTTTCGACGCACTGAAACTGTGGATGGGTCTGGAAGCATTAGGTCAGAAGCAATATGCCGCGATCATCGATCATGGTGTGACACTTGCACAAGAAGTTGCGCAGTACGTTACTGAAGAGCAGTCTCTGGAACTGGTGATGAAACCACAACTGGCGAGCGTTCTGTTCCGTTTCCGTCCTGAGCAAATGGCTTCTGATAGCGACGCAGAAATTGCATTGCTGAACCAGAAAATTGGTGATGCATTGCTGGACTCTGGCCGCGCAAACGTAGGTGTGACTGAGCATAACGGCGTCACTTGCCTGAAGCTGACTCTGCTGAATCCGACCGTTACGCTTGAGGATATTAAAGTCCTGCTGGCGTTGGTTGAGAAAACAGCACAACCGTTGCTGGTTGGCTAAATAAAGTAAATGGGCGGTAAATACCGCCCATTTATATTTCCCTCGCAATACATTTGTTTCCTGTCTCGCACTTCTTTTTATTATTAACGATACTGCTCATATTCAATTGTTTCACGCACCGTGATCAGCGCCTGATAAAGAAGATCTTCACTGACGGACCCGAGTGCTATACGAATAGCGTGGGGAACATTTTGCGAAGTACTGAAAGGCTCCGCAGTTGAGATAGAAATATGTTTCTCCAGCAAGCTGCGTACCACACTTTCGGCTCGCACTTCTTCAGCCAGCGGCAGCCATAAAAAATAAGATACTGGATGACTGATATAGGGCAGCGATCCAAACACTTCGCGCGCAATGTTTTGACGCCTTTGAGCATCTTCTCGCTTGAGTGATTCAAGTCTGTTGACCGTTCCATCACGTATCCAGCCACATACTATGGATGTCATAAGGGCAGGCGTATTCCAGGTGGTTGCCCTAATCACTCGTTCCAGCGCCGCTCTGTATGGAGCAGGGCAGACAACAGCCCCGACGCGCAAGCCGGTCGCGATATTCTTCGAAAAACCAGTGACATAAATAGTCCGTTCTGGTGCAAAAGTAGCCACCGGCGGGGGCGGGTTACTGACCAGAAAAGCATATGCCGCATCCTCAATCACCAGCAGATCATGTTCTCTGGAGATAGCTGCGATTTCTTTACGTTGATCGGAACTGAGTACCCACCCCAGCGGATTATGTAGAGTGGGCATCGTGTAGATGGCACGTACTCGCCTGTGCAGGCATAATTTGCGCAAAGCATTCAGGTCCGGGCCTGTGGCAGATACAGGAATTGCTACCAGTTCGAGGCTCGATGCTACCGCCAGCGTCTTAAAGCCTGAATAGGTCAGCGCGTCGACAGCTATCACATCTCCAGGTTTAAAAAGCCCCAAAACGGTAATGGCCAAGCCATGCTGGGCACCGCTAACAATAAGAACATCGTCCGGGCAAGCGCGTATCCCTGCGAGGGCTAGATGGGATGCTATGGTTTCACGTTCGCTGCAACGGCCAGCATGAGGTTGATAGCGCAACAGTGCTTCCAGGTCGCCGATGGTAGTGAGTTGTCGTAAAGCATCTCTCAACAGTTCAGTTTGCTCAGGAAGTGCGGGGTAGTTAAAGTTCAAATCCAGTACATCGGCCGCCACAATTTGCTGATCGATCCCTAATCCGGCGGGAAGAGATATTTCCCTGACAAAAGTGCCGCGTCCGGTTTCCCCGCTCACCAATCCCATGGATTCAAGTTCAGCGTATACGCGAGTCGCCGTAGCGAGTGAAATATGTTTTTCAGCAGATAATGCCCGGTGAGTAGGTAACTGGGTTCCTGCTGCCAGATGACCTAAACGGATGGCAGCAGCATAGTCATCAACAATCGCTTTATATCGCGCTTTCACTGAATGTATCCATGACAATATTTTGATTGTCATGGATTGTGCCGCCTATCATGCAACCTGTCTATGTAAGAGATGCCGTGGAGCTCTCTTCACGTGCTGCTGAGATTGAGGTGAATGTGGTTTATAAAAAGAGTGCAGGTTCATTATCAGGATGGCTAAACGGATTGATTGGCGTGGTTATTTTTAGTGGTTCGCTCCCGGCAACACGTTTGGGTTTGGCAGTACACGAAATCGATCCTTTATTCCTTACGTTTATCCGCGCATCTATTGCGGGTGTGTTAGCGCTGATATTGGTGCTGAGTTTCAGGGAACAACGTCCGAAGACGTCTCAAATTGGCTCATTGGTGATTGTCGCATTGGGCGTGGTTATTGGTTTCCCATTACTGACAGCGATGGCCTTACAATATGTCACCTCAGCCCATTCGATTGTTTTTCTTGGACTATTACCGTTAGCTACCGCCATCTTTGGCGTTATTCGTGGTGGTGAACGTCCTCACCAGGCATTTTGGGTGTTTTCAATCATTGGTAGTTTACTGGTGGTGGGTTTTGCTCTTTCCCAGAACGTTTCGATTTCGCAAACGGGTGATTTACTGATGCTGGCATCTATTGCGGTGTGTGGTCTTGGTTATGCCGAGGGGGCGAAACTTTCGAGAGAGCTGGGAGGGTGGCAGGTTATCAGTTGGGCACTGCTTATCTCACTTCCCTTTATGCTGATAGCCTCATGGGCGACGATGCCAGCAACATTTTCCAGCATCAGCACTCAAGCATGGCTTGCGCTTGGTTACGTCTCATTTTTTAGCATGCTTATCGGTTTCATATTCTGGTACAAAGGGCTCGCAGTGGGGGGCATTGCAGCCGTGGGCCAACTACAACTACTGCAACCTTTCTTTGGTCTTGCGCTTTCGGCAACACTGCTTCATGAAACGGTCAGTGTGTTGATGCTAATCGTCACACTTGGAGTCATTGCTTGCGTAGTGGGCTCACGCAAATTTGCATAGTGTTGAAAGCCGCTGCGGGTGTGGACGCGATTGATGCTGTGAATCCTTGCGAATCAATACAATAAAAAACGGCAAACATAAAGTTTGCCGTTTTCAAAAATCACTATCTAAAAATTACGCAGTAACGATGCTATCAATCGCCGCTTTCGCGTCAGTTTGCGCTTTAGTCGCTACTTCAGGGCCGTATGCAATACCTTCAGCGAACACGTAGTTCACATCGGTAATACCGATAAAGCCTAAGAAAATGTTCAGATACGGCACCAGCAGATCGGTAGGGGTATCTTTATGAATACCACCACGGCTGGTCAGAACCACAGCACGTTTGCCGGTTACCAAACCTTCTGGGCCTTTTTCGGTGTAACGGAAAGTCACGCCAGCACGGGCTACCAGGTCGAAATAGTTCTTCAACTGTGTTGGAATGTTGAAGTTGTACATTGGTGCGTTGATGACAATAACGTCGTGAGCTTTCAGCTCGGCGATCAGCTCATCAGACAGCGCCAGAGCTTCTTGCTGACGTGGTGACAGTGGGGCATCGCTTGGACGCAGTGCGCCAACCAACTCGCCATCCAATACTGGGATTGGGTTCGCAGCCAGATCACGCACGGTAATCTCATCTGCGCTATGCTCTTCACGCCATTGTTCAACAAAATAGTCGGACAGCTGATTTGACTGAGAGTAACCTGCCAGGATGCTGGACTTCAGGACTAATACTTTGCTCATGGGTGATTCCTTTGTTGTGTTCATTCGGGACTGATTGCCCGTTGCTGTGGTGTAGATTATTCACAATCCGCTTGCAGTGATAGCGCAATATATCGAACTCAATGTTCGATTTTATTGAACAAGGCGTTGAAAGGTGTGATGTGCTAATCTAGCGCCAATTGACGATATACCCGTCATATTTCAAGTTGTCTCTTTGTTGGCTGCACTCGCTCACCCGAATCACTTACTTATGTAAGCTCATCGGGACTCGTTCTTTTGCCGCCGCGATGCAACTCGAACTATTTAGGGTATACATAAATATCTGGATTATCTGGCAGAGCGCTGCCATGACGACTACGCAATGGAAAACATAAAACCCTCACTGTCCTCATTATTCTCTCGCCTCGACGGCTTAATGCTACGCGACAGGCAACGCTTCTCCCGCCGGATACATGGCGCGAAGAAGGTGAAAAATCCTGAATCGCAGCAGGCGGTGTTAGAGGCACTGGCCCAGGAAATCGAAGCGGCAGCCGGTAAGGTTCTGCTGCGTGCAGCTTCGCGACCGAAAATCACCTACCCAGAAAACTTGCCTGTCAGCCAGAAGAAACAGGACATTTACGATGCCATTCGTGACCATCAGGTGGTTATCGTGGCGGGGGAAACTGGCTCAGGTAAAACCACGCAGTTGCCAAAAATCTGCATGGAACTGGGGCGCGGGTTAACTGGGCTGATTGGTCACACGCAGCCGCGCCGTCTGGCGGCACGAACCGTTGCCAACCGTATTGCCGAAGAGCTGCAAACCGAACCGGGCGGGTGCGTCGGGTACAAGGTGCGTTTCACCGATCACGTCAGTGAAAACACCATGGTCAAACTGATGACCGACGGCATCCTGTTGGCGGAAATTCAGCAAGACCGTCTGCTAATGCAGTACGACACCATCATTATCGATGAAGCGCACGAACGTAGTCTGAACATCGATTTCCTGCTGGGCTATTTGCGTGAGTTATTGCCGCGTCGCCCGGATCTGAAAATCATCATCACTTCTGCGACCATCGATCCGCAACGCTTCTCACGTCATTTCAATAATGCGCCGATTATCGAAGTTTCTGGCCGTACTTACCCGGTGGAAGTGCGTTATCGCCCGATTGTTGAAGATGCTGACGATACCGATCGCGACCAGCTACAGGCGATTTTTGATGCGGTGGATGAACTCGGTCATGAAAGTGCCGGAGACATTCTGATTTTCATGAGCGGCGAGCGTGAAATTCGCGACACCGCTGATGCGCTAAACAAGCTGAATCTGCCGCACACCGAAGTGCTGCCGCTGTATGCGCGCTTATCGAATAGCGAGCAAAACCGCGTCTTCCAGTCGCATGTGGGGCGTCGAATTGTGCTGGCAACCAACGTCGCGGAAACCTCGCTCACCGTTCCGGGCATTAAATACGTTATCGACCCGGGTACGGCGCGTATCAGCCGTTACAGCTACCGCACCAAAGTGCAGCGTTTGCCGATTGAGCCAGTTTCCCAGGCTTCCGCCAACCAGCGTAAAGGCCGCTGCGGGCGCGTGTCTGACGGGATCTGTATTCGTCTGTATTCCGAGGACGATTTCCTGTCGCGCCCGGATTTTACCGATCCGGAAATTCTGCGTACTAACCTGGCATCCGTTATCTTGCAGATGACTTCGCTTGGCCTTGGCGATATTGCCGCGTTCCCGTTTGTGGAAGCGCCAGATAAACGCAATATTCAGGACGGTGTGCGCCTGCTTGAAGAGCTTGGCGCTATCACCAGCGAAGAAGATCTTAGCGTTTATAAACTCACCGCATCGGGCCGCCAGCTGGCGCAGTTACCTGTCGATCCGCGTCTGGCGCGAATGGTGCTGGAAGCGCAGAAATTTGGCTGCGTGCGTGAAGTGATGATCATCACCGCTGGCCTGTCGATTCAGGACCCGCGTGAACGCCCGATGGACAAACAGCAGGCGTCAGATGAAAAACATCGTCGTTTCCACGACAAAGAATCTGATTTCCTGGCCTACGTGAACCTGTGGAACTACCTCGGCGAGCAGCAAAAAGAGCTTTCGTCTAACCAGTTCCGCCGCCAGTGCAAACTCGATTACCTGAACTACCTGCGTGTGCGTGAATGGCAGGATATTTACACCCAATTGCGCCAGGTGGTGAAAGAGCTGGGCTTGCCGATTAACAGCGAACCGGCGGATTTCCGCTCCGTTCACTGTGCCTTGCTGACCGGTTTGCTTTCCCATATCGGCCAGAAAGATGCCGATAAACAGGAATACACCGGCGCGCGTAACGCCCGTTTCTCTATCTTTCCAGGCTCCGGTTTATTTAAGAAACCGCCAAAATGGACGATCGTTGCCGAACTGGTAGAAACCAGCCGCTTGTGGGGGCGCATCGCGGCCCGTATCGACCCGGAATGGGTAGAGCCGCTGGCGCAGCATTTGTTAAAACGCTCTTACAGCGAACCGCACTGGGAGAAATCGCAGGGCGCGGTGATGGCAACTGAAAAAGTCACGCTGTACGGCTTGCCGATTGTTGCTGCCCGCAACGTGAATTACAGCCAGATTGACCCGGCACTTTGCCGTGAGCTGTTTATTCGCCACGCGTTGGTGGAAGGTGACTGGCAGACGCGCCATGCGTTCTTCCGCGACAACCTCAAGCTGCGTAATGAAATTGAAGAACTTGAACACAAATCCCGTCGTCGCGACATTCTGGTGGACGACGACACGCTGTTTGAGTTTTACGACCAGCGCATTGCTCACGATGTGATTTCTGCACGTCACTTTGATAACTGGTGGAAACAGGCCAGCAAAGAGACGCCGGATCTGCTCAATTTCGAAAAGAGCATGTTGATCAAAGAAGGCGCGGAACAAGTCAGCAAACTGGATTACCCGAACTTCTGGCATCAGGGCAATCTCAAGCTGCGCCTGACTTATCAGTTTGAACCGGGCGCGGATGCCGATGGTGTGACGGTGCATATTCCGCTGCCGCTATTAAACCAGGTCGAAGAGGCCGGGTTTGAGTGGCAAATTCCGGGCGTGCGCCGTGAACTGGTTATTGCGCTGATTAAGTCATTGCCTAAGCCAGTACGCCGTAACTTTGTGCCTGCGCCAAACTACGCCGAAGCGTTTTTAGGCCGTGCCACGCCGCTGGAACTGCCGCTGCTGGAAAGTTTAGAGCGTGAATTCCGTCGTATGTCGGGCATTACTATCGACCGCGAAGACTGGCATTGGGATCAGGTGCCCGATCACCTGAAAATGACTTTCCGTATCGTCGATGAAAACAATAAGAAACTCAAAGAGGGTAAAGACCTCACCGAGTTGAAAGGTGGGCTGAAAGAGAAAGTCCAGCAAACGCTCTCGGCTGTAGCCGATGACGGTATTGAACAAAGCGGTTTGCATATCTGGAGTTTTGGCTCGCTTCCGGAAAGCTACGAGCAGAAACGCGGTAACTATCGCATGAAGGCCTTCCCGGCGCTGGTGGATGAAAAAGAGAGCGTGGCAATCAAGCTATTTGATAACCCGCTTGAGCAGCAACAGGCAATGTGGCGTGGTTTGCGCCGTTTGCTGCTGCTTAACATCCCATCGCCGATTAAATACCTGCATGAAAAGCTGCCGAACAAAGCCAAACTCGGCCTGTACTTCAACCCGTACGGCAAAGTCATGGATTTGATCGACGACTGTATTTCTTGCGGCGTGGACAAGCTGATCGCGCAGGCGGGCGGCCCGGTGTGGAGTGAAGAGGGCTTTGCAGCTTTGCATGAGCAAGTGCGTGCAGAACTCAACGAAACCGTGGTGGAAATTGCGAAGCAGGTCGAGCAAATCCTCACTGCCGTTTTCAACATTAACAAACGGCTGAAAGGGCGCGTGGATATGACCATGGCGCTGGGTCTGTCGGATGTAAAAGCCCAAATGAGCGGGCTGGTTTATCGCGGTTTTGTCACCGGAAACGGCTACAAACGTTTGGGCGATACGCTGCGTTACCTGAATGCCATTGAGAAACGCCTCGAGAAAATGGCCGTCGATCCGCATCGTGACCGCGTGCAAATGCTGAAAGTGGAACACGTGCAGCAAACCTGGCAGCAGTGGCTGAACAAACTGCCGCCAGCACGCCGGGTTGACGAAGACGTGCAGGAGATCCGCTGGATGATCGAAGAGCTGCGTGTGAGCTTCTTTGCGCAGCAATTGGGTACGCCTTATCCGATTTCTGATAAGCGTATTTTACAGGCGATGGAACAGATTACGGCGTAAGCCCGACTCCACTTCTATACTCCATGAGCGGTCAAATTCTGACCGCTCCACTGGGGTCCTCTCATGAAACGATTAGCCGATAAAGTTGCCATTGTTACCGGAGCCAGTTCTGGCATCGGATATGTCACCGCCAAACTGTTCGCCGCTGAAGGCGCAAAAGTGGTCGTTGGTGCCAGACGTGAAGCCGAACTTGCTCAACTGGTTGATGAAATCATAGCTGCGGGAGGCGAGGCCGTCGCCGTAACGGGCGATGTGCGCGAAGAAGCCTACGCTAAAGCGCTGGTGGAAAAAGCGGTGCAAACATGGGGGCGTCTGGATATCGCCTTTAATAATGCCGGAACGTTGGGTGAAAATGGCCCGAGTACTGAAGTCTCAGCGGAAGGGTTTGCCAATGCGGTGGCCATCAACCTAACCGGATCTTTCCTCGGAGCTAAACACCAGATTGCCGAAATGCTCAAACACGGCGGTGGCTCAGTGATCTTTACGTCTACGTTCGTCGGCTATTCCTTCGCATTCCCACAAGTCGCCTCATATGCCGCCAGCAAAGCCGGGTTAATTGGGCTAACGCAGGCGTTAGCAACGGAATTTGGCCCGCAGAATATTCGCGTGAATTCAGTTTTACCGGGCGCAGTGGATACCGATATGTATCGCGATATGAATGATACGGCGGAATCGCAGGCATTCATCACGGGGTTGCATGCGCTCAAACGGGTAGGTAAACCGGAAGAAATCGCGCGAGCGGTACTTTGGCTCGCGTCTGATGAATCTTCGTTTGTGACGGGTACCGCTTCACTGGTGGATGGCGGGGCATCAATTAACGGCGTTTAAGTTTAGTGATACCTCCGAAACACAGCATTGAGTTTGTCGTTCGGGGGTATTTTTTTGCTGCCTTGCAAAACAACCGGGCAAAATAATCCTTCTCCTGCACAAGCATTCGTAGCCTGTTTTAAATCTCCCCATGCTAGCTTAAAACCCTCTTTTGCGTTTGGTGTTCATAGGTATTTAAGCGATGGCGAATCATTTTTTCTCCTGTCCAAAAATTTATTTTGGTGAAGAGGCGATAAACTCACTAAGTACGTTAAATAATAAAAGAGTCGCCATCGTCACGGATGATTTTATGGTGTCATCCGGTAAGACACGTTATCTGATAGATGTTATGCCCCATGCCGCAATATCCATATTTAGTGAGGTGAAACCAGACCCGAATATCGATATTTTAAAAGCAGGTGCTGAAAAATTTAAAGCGTTCAAACCAAACGTGATTATCGCTTTGGGTGGTGGCTCAGCGCTGGATGCGGCAAAAGGCATTAAAGTCACACTTGAAGAACATTATCGCTCCCATTCGATTGAGCTGATTGCGATTCCAACCACCAGTGGTTCAGGCTCTGAAGTCACTTCGTACGCGATAATTTCTGACCCACAAAATGGCCGTAAATATCCCTTAGTGGCGCAAGAGCTGGTCCCCGATATTGCCATTCTTGACCCCTATCTGGTGCTGAGCATCCCGCGGCATATTACCGTCGACACCGGAATGGATGTGCTGACGCATGCGATTGAAGCGCTGGTTTCGACTGGGGCGAATGATTTCAGCGACGCGCTGGCGGAAAAGGCGATAGCGATAGTCTGGCAGTATTTACCACAGGTCTGTCACGATGAGAGCAACCTGGCGTTTCGTTCGCATATCCATAATGCTTCCTGCATGGCTGGCATGTCCTTTAATTCTTCCGGTCTTGGACTGGTTCACGGCATGGCGCACGCTATTGGTGGCATGCTGCATATTCCCCACGGCAAAATTAATGCCATGCTGTTGCCGCTGATTATTGAATTTAATGCCGCTGGGTCGACGCCGCTCACACTCGAACGTTATATCAAATGTGCTCGTATTATCGGTGTTGATCATGAAAATCCGCAGATTGCTATTTCCCATCTGGTCAAAAATATCCGCCTTATTAATCGCCAGTTTGGTATTCCGGCCACTTTAAAAGAGTTGGGTACCGAGAAGGCGTTATTTGAGTCGTTGCGCCAGCCGCTAATTGATGCGGCGCTTGCCGATGGTTGCACAATAACCAATCCACGTCAGCCCACGGTGCAGGATATTGACCGGTTACTTTCACTTATTTATCAGGCCGCTTAGTTATGAATGATATTCAGCACCAAGCCGAATGGCTCACCCGGCAAATTATGCAGGAATTAGCTGCCGGTAAAAATCCCGCACCGTTAATGATTCCGGTGGGCGTTTCTAACCGCCATATTCACCTGTGCCGCGAAGATATGGACGTGTTGTTCGGTTACTGCTCCACGTTAACTCGCATGAAAGCGGTGAAGCAGCCTGGGCAGTTTGCCGCAGAAGAAACGGTGACATTGCACACCCCAAAAGGCGATATCCCGAATGTCAGGGTTTTAGGGCCGTTACGCAGTTCAACGCAGATTGAAATCTCTGTGGCAGATAGTTTCGTGCTTGGGGTGAAAGCGCCAGTACGCATGTCTGGCGATCTGGATGATTCGCCGGGCATTGAAATTATCGGCCCCAAAGGGCGCGTCGTGAAACCACACGGAACCATTGTTGCCTGGCGCCACATTCATATTTCCCCGCAGGAAGCTGAACTGCACGGTCTGCGAGATGGGATGGAAATTGATATTCAGGCTGATGGTTTGCGGGCAGGGGTGCTAGGCCACGTTGTGGTACGAGTCAGTGCTGATGCGGTGCTTGAACTCCATGTTGATGTGGAAGAGGCCAACGGATTAGGGCTGCGCAACGGCGATCTGGTTTATCGAATCAATCAAGCCAATTGATGTGAGGGATGCTATGGAACATCAGACTTTATCCCAACGGTTGGACTTGCTGATTGCGGGGTTGCTAGAACAAAAACGTCGTGAGTTAAACGCCGGACGTAAAAAAGTCCGCGTGGTGGTAACGGGCGATAACTTCAGCACACTGCCTGCGACATTGCTCAGCCTCGCGGCTCTGGATCGCGCGGGATATCAATTACTGGTGACATTTTCCCATAGCGCCAGCGTATCCGGGTTGAAAGCGGCTTACATCAACGAGGTCGATTCGATTTGTGCCGGGGCGCTTTATTCCGAACAAGAACCCGTAGCGGGTGAAGATGATTACAGCAGCATGTTTTTACCTGCACTTTCCACCAACAGCCTGAGTAAAATTGCACTGGGTATCAGAGACAACCTCGCGAGCTCATGGGTGTTTCATGCGCTGAGTCGGCGCACAAAGGTGATTGCCACATTGAATCCGGAATGCGTGAGCTGCGAAAAAAACGGGTTTACGCTTCCGCTACTTTCACGCCTCTCAGAGTACGTCACCACACTGGAGCAATACGGAATTGTGATTGCAGGTAAAAAAGCATCCAGCTCCCATCATCGCCACATCGGTAAAGCCGGCAAATCAGTCAGCTTACAAAAACACCTGATTACGCTTAGCGACATCCGCACTTTATCCAGAACGGAAAACTTACATATCGAAAGTCATTCGCTGATTACACCTGCCGCGCAGGATGAAATCCGCCGTCAGAACATCACTGTTATTCAGGGATCGTAGGAGGATTTATGTATCTGGCAAAAGTCACATGTGCGCTGGTTTCAACAACCAAGCATGCCTCACTAAATGGCTGCAAATTGTTAGTCGTTGCACGTCTGGATGAAAACCATCAACCGACAGGTACCGCACAGGTGGCAGTAGATTGTGTGGGGGCAGGGAACGGTGAAATTGTCATCGTCACGACCGGGAGTTCCGCTCGCATGAGTAATAGCAAAGAACATTCGGTCATTGATGCGGCGGTTGTCGGCATTGTTGATGCACTAGTTTCGAACGCTTAGCGAGGAACAGATATGTCAGAACAATCAACATCACTCGACAACTGGATAACTTCCGCGATCACGCGCCAATTACCTGAACGGCGGCTTTCACTGAGTCTGGAAGATGCAGTTGCATTAGGGGGGTATGCCTGTCTCGAAGCCCAGGCGTTCGACATCCCGATAGTGTTCAGTCTTGTCGATGCCTGCGGCCATCAACGTTACTTTTTCAGTCAGGATAATGCGCTGTTGGTCAGCCATAGCCTTGCTTTTCAGAAAGCCTGGACGGCCGTAGCGCTCAAAATGGCAACTCACGAATTAACGCCTCTTGTGCAGCCAGGCGCTGAACTTTATGGCCTCCAGCACGAAAAAGGAATCTGTTGTTTTGGTGGCGGTGTGCCGTGCTGGTCGCGTGGTGCGTTGGTTGGTGCCATCGGGATTAGCGGCGGAAGTGTTGAACAGGATCTGGCTATTGCCCGCAACACACTACGCCGTTTCAGCAGTGAACATTTTATTCTGACGAGTAGAAAACAACCAGATATATCAGAGTTGTAGGGAGATAAGCGTCAGCGCCATCCACCCTTTGCGTCAATGTAATCGGAGGGGGGTTGCGCTTATCCGGCCTACGTAAATATACGTTGATTTTGGGATTATCAATATGTCCATTGCTTCACTGGTTTTAGTGATTAACTGCGGGTCGTCCTCGCTGAAATTTTCGCTGATCTCTTTTACTGATGGTGAGCCAGTGCTTTCAGGGCTGGCTGAAAAGCTCGGGCTTGATGAAGCCAGTATTACGTTTAAAGACCAGGCGGGTAACAAATACAGCCAGACATTACCGGAGTCCAGCCATCTTAGTGCGTTGAAAATCCTTTTTAACGAACTGAACCAACGCCAACTGCTGCCAGCGGTTAAAGCGATAGGGCACCGGGTTGCCCACGGCGGGAGCGAGTTTAAACAGTCCGTGGCAATCAACAGCGATGTGATTGAAAAGATCCGCGCGCTTTCGGTACTGGCACCGTTACACAATCCCGCCAATCTTGTTGGCATTGAAGCGACGATGGTACTCCTGCCAGACGTTGCGCAAGTTGCGGTATTTGATACGGCGTTTCACCAGACTTTAGCCCCGGAAGCCTATACCTACGCTATCCCGCTGGAATATCAGGAACGTTATCAGGTACGGCGTTACGGTTTTCACGGTACATCTCATCGTTACATTGCTGCTGAGGCACTCACCGCATTTGATCTCAACCCGGCCGACCACGGCATTCTGATTGCCCATTTGGGAAATGGCTCATCGGTATGTGCTGTGAAAAACGGCAAAAGCGTGGATACATCTATGGGAATGACACCGCTGGAAGGGCTGGTGATGGGAACGCGTTGTGGTGATCTGGATTTTGGCGCCGCGGCTTATATAGCCTCATCTACCGGGCAATCGATCGAATCACTCTACAAAATGGTGAACAACCAATCCGGATTGTATGGGCTGTCGGGGTTGTCCAGTGACTGTCGCACTTTGCAGGAGGCTCGTAGCCAGGGTCATGCGCGTGCAACGCTGGCGATTGATGTCATGGTTCATCGTCTGACACGCCATTTAGGCGGGCATTTAACTTCACTTCATCGTCTTGATGCTCTGATTTTTACAGGTGGAATCGGTGAGAACTCGTCATTGGTCAGGGAGTTGACAGTCAAACGGCTCGGCGTGTTCGGTCTGCAACTTGATGAAGAGAAGAATCAACAGGCTTTTGGTGGGCGCAGCTGTGTTATTTCGAAAGCAAACAGTCCGCTGGTGGCCGTATTATCGACCAATGAAGAAAAAATGATTGCGATGGATGCAGCCGCTATTACTTCTGCTTTGTAATAAATGTGGATTTTATTGTCCAGGGGTTTTCGAGATAACAAGATAATCAAGCTAACGGGCAAAACATTTTGTCCTGATATCCCTAGTATCATATTACGTAAATATATTACGCGCAGGGGAAGAGTCGCATCGGTTATTCCTCTGCGTTTATTTGGTTACCAATGAAATACATGAGGTCATTATGCAACAAGAAGCGCTAGGTATGGTTGAAACGAAAGGTTTGGTTTCTGCAATTGAAGCGGCAGACACCATGGTTAAATCGGCTAACGTTACTTTAGTGGGTTACGAAAAAATTGGTTCCGGGTTGGTGACTGTGATTGTGCGCGGTGACGTGGGTGCTGTGAAAGCCGCAACTGATGCAGGTTCTGCTGCTGCAATTAAAGTAGGTGAACTGGTTTCTGTACACGTTATTCCTCGTCCGCATATGGAAGTAGAAAAAATCCTTCCAAAAGCCGTCGGTTAATAATGCCAGAGGATACTGACCATGAGAGATAATCTTGTTGAGCAGATTATATCTGAAGTAATGAATAAACAGACTGATGTCAGTGCAACGGGTAAAAATGCCACCAGTATTGCCGCATGTGGTTTAACAGAATTTGTTGGAACCGCAATGGGTCATACAATTGGTTTGGTCATTGCCAATGTCGATAATCAATTACATGAAGTCATGAATATCGATAAGAAATATCGCTCTATCGGTATTCTTGGCGCACGTACGGGGGCGGGACCACATATTTTTGCTGCTGATGAAGCCATTAAAGCGACCAACAGCGAAATATTATCCATTGAACTGGCTCGTGATACAGAAGGTGGTGGTGGACACGGTTGCTTGATTATTTTCGGTGCAACCGATGTTTCTGATGTGCGCCGTGCCATTGAGGTGGCGTTGTCGGAAATCGACCGTACCATGGGCGATGTGTACGGTTCTCCAGCAGGCCACCTTGAATTTCAGTATACCGCTCGTGCAAGCCACGCTTTGAATAAAGCATTTGGTGCACCAGTTGGTAAGTCATTCGGCATGACCTGTGCTTGCCCAGCGGCAATTGGTGTATTGATTGCAGATGCAGCGGCGAAATCAGCCATCATTGAGCCAATTGGCTACGCAAGCCCAGCTAACGGCACTAGCTTCAGTAACGAAGTGATCTTCACCTTTGCTGGTGATTCTGGTGCGGTTCGCCAGGCGGTCATTGCGGCGCGTGAAGTCGGTCTGCAGCTGCTTGCTACGCTGGATCCAGCTCTGATCCATTCAGCCACTAAGCCTTATATCTAGCCCAGGGCGTAAATGCTTGTGAAGCGATGTGAAGCAAGGAAATCAACAGCATGAATGATATTGACATTGCTCAGGCGGTTTCGAACGTGCTGAGTAAGTACACCAAAACCACGCCGGATGTCGCTCCACAGGCAAAACCTGCCGCCGCAAGCGGACAGGAAAGCGACTCGTTAGATGCGATTATCGCCAAAGCCCTGGCGCAGCAATCTGGAGTAGCGGTGTCGGCCGCACCTTCTACGGCGGACAGCGGTGCATTCGCTACGATGGATGAAGCCATTGCCGCGGCTGTGATTGCACAGGTGCAGTATAGGCATTGCTCCATGCAAGATCGCGGAAACTTCATTCAGGGTATCCGCGATGTTTTCCTGCAAGACGATGTGTTGCAGGCAATCTCACACATGGCGGTAGAAGAGACGGGAATGGGGAACTATGAAGATAAGTTCACCAAAAACCGCCTTGCTGCGATTAAAACTCCAGGTGTGGAAGATCTCACCACTGGTGCGTTAAGCGGGGATAACGGTCTGACGTTGATGGAGTTTTCTGCATACGGAGTGATTGGTTCCATTACGCCAACCACCAACCCAACAGAGACCATCATCAACAACAGTATCGGGATGCTGGCTGCGGGAAATACAGTGGTATTCAGTCCACATCCCCGTTCGCGTAAGGTTTCATTGTACGTAGTTGAATTAATTAATAATAAACTGGCCAGTCTCGGCGCTCCCGCCAATATGGTGGTGACAGTCACTCAGCCTTCAATTGATAACACCAATGCATTAATTAACGACTCGCGCATCAATATGTTAGTGGCGACGGGTGGCCCGGCAATTGTGAAAACAGTGATGTCGTCGGGTAAAAAGGCCATTGGTGCAGGGGCGGGTAACCCTCCTGTTGTTGTAGATGAAACGGCAAATATTGAAAAAGCAGCTCGCGATATCGTGAAAGGATGCAGCTTCGATAACAACTTGCCGTGCATTGCTGAGAAAGAAGTGATTGTGGTGAACCAGGTTGCGGATTATCTGATTCATTGCATGAAGAAAAGTGGCGCTTATCTGCTGTGCGATCCGAAGTTAATTCAGCAATTGCAGACACTGGTGTTAAACGAAAAAGGTACGGGTCCAAACACGGCTTACGTCGGGAAGGATGCGCGCTACATTCTGCAACAACTGGGCGTCAACGCGCCGGATGAAACAAAGGTTATCTTAATCGAAACCGAGAAAAACCATCCGTTCGTGGTGCATGAGTTGATGATGCCGGTCCTGCCTGTTGTGCGGGTCGACAACGTTGATGAAGCAATTGAGTTGGCCGTTCAGGTTGAACATGGCAATCGACATACCGCCATCATGCACTCAACCAATGTCGACAAACTCACCAAAATGGCACGTCAGATCCAGACCACCATTTTTGTCAAAAATGGGCCGTCTTATGCTGGATTGGGCGTCGGTGGAGAAGGGTACGCCACCTTCACCATTGCCGGGCCTACCGGTGAAGGTTTGACATCAGCGCGTTCGTTCGCAAGAAATCGCCGTTGTGTCATTGTTGAAGCACTGAATGTGCGCTGATTAGTCTTAGGGGATCGGGGATGAAGAAACGCATCATAAATGCACCGACGCCGGAAACGTTGGCCATGTTAAAACGCCGGATGCCCGGAGAGTTTCGTACACGGCTGGACTCTATTCGCATCGATGCAATTGGGCTGGCGATGATGCCGGTGCCTGATCTCTACTTCTATGCCGACGTCGCCAGTAAAAGTGCGCATGTAGTGGTATCGGAAATTCATGGCAGTTGCCCGCAACACGTGACAACTCTCGCTATTTTCGGTGAAATATCAGCAGTCAATGAAGCCATGCGATTAATAGAGGACGACGTTATATATTCTGAGAGTTCGCGATGAAAAAGATATTATTGCTCGCAGGCGATTTCTCTGAAGACTATGAAGTCATGGTGCCATGGCAGGCATTAAGCATGTTAGGTTTCAGAGTAGATGTCGTTTGTCCTGGAAAACGCAGTGGGGAGTTTATTAAAACCGCTATTCATGATTTTGAAGGCGACCAAACCTACACTGAAAAACCAGGGCATTTATTTCGGTTAACGGCTTCATTCGATGAGGTCAGGCTACAGGACTATTGTGGGTTTTATATTTCAGGAGGGCGTTCATCTGAATATTTACGCTTGAACAAATCTGTTCTGAATATTATCCACTATGCAATTAATTTTTCATTACCGGTAGCTGCTATCTGTCACGGCCCGCAAATATTGGTCGCGGCAGGAGTATTAAAGGGAAAAAAACTGACGGGATATTTCACGGTCAGACCTGAGGTTGAATTAGCGGGGGGTGAGTGGGTGGCCGCCGCTGACGACGAGGCGGTAGTTGATGGCAATATTGTTACCGCGCCAACCTGGCTGGGTCATCCGGCAATATTGCGCCATTTTATCAATCTGATTGGCATCAGTATTATCCATTAAGCGTACCCTGCACTGCCGCAAGGTTAAATAATTAATTCCGGGAGTATTTTATGTTAGAGAAAGGTTTTTCTAATCCAACCGACCGTGTTGTCAGACTCAAGAATATGATTTTGCATGCTACCCCTTATGTGGAATCTGAACGTGCAGTGCTGGCTACCGAAGCTTATAAAGACAGTGAGCAATTGCCGGCTATTATGCGTCGGGCAAAAGTGGTTGAAAAAATATTTAACGAATTACCGGTAACGATACGTCCTGACGAACTTATTGTGGGTGCGGTAACTATTAATCCGCGTTCAACTGAAATCTGCCCTGAATTTTCTTACGACTGGGTAGAAAAAGAATTCGACACCATGGAACACCGTGTTGCCGATCCTTTTATTATTCCGAAAAAAACCGCGCAAGACCTGCACGAAGCCTTTAAATACTGGCCGGGGAAAACAACCAGCTCACTTGCCGCATCTTATATGTCTGAAAGTACCAAAGAGAGCATGGCGGGTGGCGTTTTCACAGTAGGTAACTACTTCTATGGTGGCGTTGGCCACGTGAGCGTCGATTACGGCAAGGTACTGAAAATCGGTTTCCGCGGCATCATTAATGAAGTGACTCGTGCCCTGGAATCTCTCGACCGTAGCCAGCCTGGATACATTAAGAAAGAACAGTTCTATCGCGCGGTAATTATCAGCTATAACGCCGCGATTAAATTTGCGCATCGCTACGCGCAAGAGGCGACTCGCCTGGCACAACAGGAAGGCAACCCAACGCGTAAACGCGAATTAGAGCAGATCGCGCAGAACTGTACGCGAGTGCCTGAATTTGGCGCAACTACCTTCTGGGAAGCTTGCCAGACTTTCTGGTTCATCCAGAGCATGTTGCAGATTGAGTCCAGCGGTCACTCTATCTCCCCTGGGCGTTTCGACCAGTACATGTACCCATACCTGGTAGCAGATAAAGCCATTTCCAAAGAATTTGCACAGGAACTGGTGGACTGCTGTTGGATCAAGCTCAACGACATCAACAAAACACGTGATGAAGTCTCGGCGCAGGCCTTTGCGGGTTATGCGGTGTTCCAGAACTTATGCGTTGGCGGCCAGACAGAAGACGGGTTAGATGCAACTAACGACCTGAGCTACATGTGTATGGAAGCGACCGCACATGTGCGCTTACCGCAACCTTCGTTCTCCATTCGTGTCTGGCAAGGTTCACCTGATACGTTTTTGTATCGTGCTTGTGAACTTGTACGTCTGGGACTGGGTGTTCCGGCGATGTACAACGATGAAGTCATTATTCCGGCGCTGCAAAACCGTGGAGTGTCACTGCGTGATGCACGCGACTACTGCATTATCGGTTGCGTAGAACCACAGGCACCACATCGTACTGAGGGTTGGCACGATGCTGCGTTCTTTAACGTGGCAAAAGTCCTGGAAATCACCCTCAATAACGGTCGTTCCGGCAGCAAACAACTGGGTCCAGTAACCGGGGAAATGACCCAGTACACCAGCATGGACGATTTCTATAGCGCATTCACAAAACAGATGGCGCACTTTGTTCATCAGTTGGTTGAAGCTTGTAATAGCGTTGATATTGCCCATGGCGAACGTTGCCCACTGCCGTTCCTTTCTGCGTTGGTAGATGACTGCATCGGGCGCGGGAAATCGTTGCAGGAAGGGGGCGCAATCTACAACTTCACCGGCCCACAAGCATTTGGTATCGCTGATACCGGTGACTCAGTGTATGCCATCCAGAAACAGGTGTTTGAAGATCGTAAACTAACCCTCAATGAGCTGAAAGGGGCGCTGGATGCCAACTTTGGTCATCAAGTAGGTAGTGTTGCGACCAAATCATCTTTGGGTGAGCAAGATGTTTATGAAGTGGTAAAACGCATTATTGATAGCCACGGTTCACTTGACCCTGCGGCAATTAAAAACGAAGTTTACCGCCAGCTTTCCAGCGTGGCTGCGGCACCTGCTGCAACGGGTAACAGTTCACGTTATGAAGAAATCCGCCATATTCTGGAAAATACGCCGTGCTTTGGTAACGACATCGACGATGTTGATTTTGTGGCCCGTCGCTGCGCGCTGATCTACTGCCAGGAAGTTGAGAAATATACTAACCCTCGTGGCGGTCAGTTCCAGGCTGGTATTTACCCGGTATCTGCTAACGTACTGTTTGGTAAGGATGTAAGTGCATTACCTGATGGTCGTCTGGCGAAAGAACCGTTGGCAGATGGGGTCTCTCCACGTCAGGGCAAAGATACACTCGGCCCAACAGCTGCGGCAAACTCGGTAGCAAAACTCGACCACTTTATTGCTTCCAACGGTACGCTCTATAACCAAAAATTCCTGCCGTCATCTTTGGCCGGGGAAAATGGTTTGCGTCACTTTAGTGGGCTGGTAAGAAACTACTTCGACAAGAAAGGCATGCACGTTCAGTTTAACGTCATCGACCGCAACATCTTGATTGAAGCGCAGAAAAACCCACAACAGTACCAGGATTTAGTCGTCCGTGTTGCGGGATATAGCGCACAGTGGGTCGTGTTGGCGAAAGAAGTCCAGGATGACATTATTAGCCGTACCGAACAGACGTTGTAATTAATAGCGTCACTTAATGGGCCATGTTATTTCTCATGGCCCTGCATAAACTTCCGGAAAATTATCTGTTTATCCTGAGAGTGAATTTTATTTACCCGTTCTCTACGGATAACGTCTTTACGCCGCATAAATAACTTGCTGCGTTAATTGCGAGCGAAGCTATGAATAAAGTCGATTACGAAGTGGAAGGCGTGTTATTTAATATTCAGCGCTATTCTTTGCATGACGGTCCCGGTATTCGCACAATTCCTTTTTTAAAAGGGTGCCCATTATCTTGTAAATGGTGCAGTAATCCAGAATCACAACGCCCGCAACCCGAGCTGATTTTTAAAAAGAATGATTGTATTCGTTGTGGCAAATGTGTGGATGTCTGCCCGCAGCGCGCGTTATCGGTTACTCATCCTAATTTTATCGATCGTTCTGCTTGCATTCAGTGCGGGAAATGCACCGAAGTTTGCCCGACACAAGCGCTGGAAATGAAAGGTAAACGCATGACGGTTGCCAGTGTCATGCGGGAGTTACAAAAAGAGGAAAACCTCTACCGGCGTTCGGGTGGGGGCATTACGCTTTCCGGTGGGGAGCCGCTGGCACAGCCGGAGTTTGCTCGTGAATTACTGAAAGCCTGTAAGGAAAAGGGCTGGCATACCGCAATGGAAACCACCGGCTTCAGTAACCCGGAAGTGATTGATGAGGTTTTCCCGTATGTGGACCTCGCGCTCACTGATATTAAAGCGATCAATCCCGCAGTACATCTGAGCAATACCGGTGTGGACAACCGCCGCATTCTGGAAAACCTGATCCGAATTTCTTTCATCACCAAAGTTATTGTGCGTATTCCGGTGGTCCAGGGAGTTAACGATAACCCAGAAGAGATCCGTAGCATCGGAGAGTTTTCACGATTAATGCAGAATGTCGACACCATTCATTTATTGCCGTATCACTCTTATGGTGAAAATAAATATAGCCTTTTAGGCCGTATTTACCCGATGGATGATGCCCAAGAAATTAGTGCCAATAAAATGGCGCTTCTGAAAAATGAAATTGAGTCATTAGGTTTTAATTGCCACATCGGTGGTTAATATTTTTTATTAGATATGCACCTTATCAATCACAATAATCACAAGCAGGGTAACCCTATGAACGATTCACTCAGAGCTCAATGTACCGCGGAATTTCTCGGTACAGGATTGTTTATGTTTTTTGGTATCAGTTGTCTGGCAGCAGTAAAAGTTGCAGGCGCAAGTTTTGGTTTGTGGGAAATTTGTATTGTATGGGGATTGGCAATCTCGCTGGCGGTTTATCTTACTGCCGGGATCTCCGGTGCGCATCTTAACCCGGCAATTACTATTGCATTATGGTTATTTGCCTGTTTCCCAGGGCGCAAAGTACTTCCTTACAGCATTGCACAAATTTCAGGTGCTTTCGGTGGGGCAATGCTTGCCTATATGCTGTATCACAACCTGTTCGTTGAATATGAAACTGCGCACAATATGGTGCGTGGCAGTATGGATAGCCTGCAACTGGCCAGTATATTCAGTACGTTTCCATCACCTGCAATTAGTGTGTGGCAGGCTGCGTTTGTTGAGATAATTATTACCTCTATGCTTATGGGGTTAATTATGGCGCTAACCGACGATGGTAACGGTGTGCCACGTGGCCCATTAGGCCCATTGTTGATTGGCCTTCTGGTTGCAGTAATCGGTGCATCTACCGCACCATTAACCGGATTTGCCATGAATCCTGCCCGTGATTTTGGTCCTAAATTATTTACTTTCTTTGCGGGATGGGGCGAAGTTTCCATGACCGGCGGTCGCGATATTCCTTACTTCATTGTCCCTATCATCGCGCCGATTATCGGTGCTTGCCTGGGCGCAGCAATCTATCGCTTTGGTATCGCCAGAAATCTACCGTGTAATACCTGTAAGCTGGAAGAAAATAAGCTTTAGTAAACAAAGAACCAGCATTGCTTAACGAAAAAGCCGCGTAATATCGCGGCTTTTTAATTGGAACACCCAGTTGTTAGCGTTTTTTATGGCTTCCGGAACGTGAGGCTTTTTTGCTTTCAGATGCGCCAGCGGCTGGTTTCACTTCCTCAGTCTCGGCAGGTTGGGGGGCGGATACAGGCGTTTCAGGTTGGGTAATTACAGGTACTTCCAGAATGTCCCCACAATATAAACCTGAATCACTTTCCTCCAGAACGACCACTGGGATCTCAAGACTCGCAACTGGTGGCGTTTCTTCCTCTTTCACGGGTTCAAGCCCAACGGTATCTGCGGAATGAATAATTTTATCAATATAGTCTGCAGTACGTGCGATAACACGGTGTGCATAAACCGTGCTCACTTTGCTGGCAGCCGCTACACCTGCGGCAACTGCCGCATTAATTGCGCCCACTTCACCTTCAAATTTGACGGTAATCATGCCGCCGCCTTTCGTCAGTTCATAACCCACCAGTTGGACGTTGGCGGATTTCATCGCAGCGTCAGCGGCTTCAATTGCCGCTGCCAACCCGACGGTTTCAATCAAACCTAAACTCTGCCCGGACATAACCTTCTCCTGTTAAAAATTTATGATATAGCGCGTTTACGCACCGCTAGGTATTGCGGGCATCAGCACGCAGAACCGCTGCTTTATCTGTTTTTTCCCATGGAAAAATGTCCCGGCCAAAGTGGCCGTAGCAGGCGGTTTGACGATAACGTGGAACCAGCAAATCCAGCATTTGGATAATGCCGTAAACGCTGAGATCAAAATGATGAGTGACCAGTTCCTGAAGGGTTTTGGCGGCAATTTTTTCGCTGCCAAAAGTATTAATTCGAATCGACACCGGCCGTGGAACGCCAATAGCCCATGCCAGTTGGACTTCACAACGGGTAGCGAGACCCGCAACCACAATGTTTTTTGCGATGTAACGCGCAGCATAAGCGGCGGAGCGGTCAACTTTTGAGGGATCTTTACCCGAAAACGCACCGCCACCATGGCAAGCTGCGCCTCCATAGGCATCGACAATAATTTTACGACCCGTCAGCCCGCAATCCCCAACAGGACCACCAATAACAAATTGCCCGGCAGGGTTAATCAGAAATCGGGTTTCTGGTGTTATCCAGTGAGCAGGAATGACCGGCTTGACGATCTCCTCGATAACGGCTTCACGCAGTTGCTCAAGTGGAATTTCCGCGCTGTGTTGCGTGGAAACCACAATCGTATCTGCCGACTGTATCTGACCGTTGCTATAACGCAGGGTCACCTGGCTTTTGGCGTCAGGGCGCAGGAAAGGAAGCCGTTGGGATTTGCGCAGCAGCGCTTGCCGCGCCATTAAACGATGGGCGTAAATGAGAGTTGCTGGCATTGCCTCTGCTGTTTCATCGCAGGCATAGCCAAAGGTTATACCCTGGTCACCTGCGCCGAGTAAGTGAGGGGATGCATTCGCTATACCATGGGCAATATCTCTCGATTGTTTGCCGAGGATATTCAGCACCGCACAGGTGTTGCCATCAAAGCCAAGATCAGAGTGATCATAACCAATCGCTTTAATAGTACTGCGAACGATGGACTCAATATCCACCACTGCAGAGGAGGCGATTTCGCCAGCAATGATAGCAACCCCGGTTTTCACCATGCATTCACAGGCGACTTTTGACCACGGGTCTTGAAGCAGATAAGCGTCCAGAATGGCATCGGCTATTTGGTCTGCCATTTTGTCCGGATGCCCTTCGGCCACGGATTCGGAGGTAAACAGATAATCGTCCAAAGGGGAGGCACTCTGATAAACAGGATTCCCCATCTTAGGCGGCAAACCCAGCTACAGCAGGAAACTATCTTGTTGGCATGTTGGACTTTTTTGCCTTCCCTACGTCATTCTGCGCAATATTTCCAGAGCGAGCAGTGCGGCGATTAATCACTTTCAGGAGAGACAATTTTACGGTAATCAGAGGGGGCCAGACTGGTCTCTTTTTTAAAGATGCGGCAGAAATAATTCGCATCCTGGTAAGATAACTCCAGCGCAATGGTATTAACCTTGAGGTTACTGAATTGCAGCAGCGATTTCGCAATACTCATTTTCCGGCTGGCAATATAATTTGAAAACCCAGTGCCAATATTTTTCTTAAACGCACGGCTTAAATAGCAGGTGCTGACGAAAGATTTGGTGGCGATATCATCAAGTGTAAGATTGTTGAGCACATTCTTTTCGATGTGGAATTTTGCCCGCTCGGTGAAATCCATATTGCCGTTGAAATACTTGAGCGCGTGGTCGAACACTTCTTCGCTGATAGTCATCAGCGCTACCATGATTCGGTAATAGGCCGTGCTGCTTAAACCATGCTGCGTAATATCCTGAATCAATGCAGCGACTTTTTTCCCGGTCGGTGCCATTTTTTCGCCCTGGTTCACAATATATTGATGCAGTATTTCCAGCATGTCGGTTACGACTTTCCGCTGGTCGGCAGTCAGCGATTTGCGGGTACAGGCATCGTCGAGTTTCTTAAAGATAAAACTGTGCCATTGGGCGTAATCGCAAGTTTCGATCAGCTTAATCATGGTCTGTTTTAGCTCTTTGAGCGCGGCAATATCGGCTTCATTAACATCCAAAGTCTTTTTAATAGTTTCGGTGAGAATACTTTGTTTCACCGGTTTAAGCAGGTAGTCGTCAACTTTCAGGTTCAACATACTGCGCACCAGATCAAAATCGTCATTGGCCGTTGTGACGATCACTTTGGTGTCATTGTTTTTGCTCTTTAAATATTCAATAACCTGATTGCCGTTAGGCAACGGGATATTTATATCGACAAACATCATGTCGATCTGTTCTAGCGTATCAATAAGATGAATGGCTTTTTTCCCGGTGGAAGCTTCATGGATAACCGCGTTATCCACACAACGGGAAATAATGCGCCGTAATGACTCAGACTCAATCGGTTCATCTTCCACAATAACAATGTTATACATGCTAACTCTCCGTGTTTTCAGGCTTGCAGCATAGGGAATCGCAGTTTGATGGTGGTGCCCATTGTGGGTTGATGAGCACTGATAATATCCAGTCCATAACTTTCACCAAATAACAAACGCAGACGATTTTGAATATTATTAATACCGATGCTGCCTTTCTGGCGATTCTGATTACCTGATAAAATACTGGAAATATCTTCTTGTGAAATGCCATCGCCGTTATCGGTGACTTCGAGAATAACATCTCGGCCATCGTCGATCGCACGTATCAAGAGGAAGCTGCTGGTATCACGAGGTTCTACCACGTAATTGAAGAAATTTTCGACCAGCGGTTGCAGAATTAAAAACGGGCAGACAATATCAAGGTATTTTGCCGGGATGTCACACTGGTAATCAAAGCGGTCGCTCATTCTTACCTTTTGGATCGACATATAACTCTTAACATAGTTTATTTCATGGTTCATGGTGATTAAACCATGGTTACTCTTGCGTAATAAATAACGCATCATATCAGAGAAGTCATGCACCATTGTTTCGGTCCGTTCGGCATCTTCCAGATACGCCAGGCGCCCGATGGTATTTAATACATTAAACAAAAAATGAGGGTTAATCTGATAAGACAACGCTTTAAATTCAGCTTCATGTAATGAACGTTCAATTTCAACTCGTTTTCTCAGTTCATCAGTAAGTTCCAGATCTTTTTTACGTAGCTCGCGTTGAATATTATTAGCGTGCGCCTGCTCGACTAAATAAGATGAAACATGCAACAGAGTGGAAGCCGTTGACTCAAAACGTTCATACGGCATTCTTTTAGTGTTGTCATGTAAATTAATTAACCACGGGTTTTCCTGCCAGACTTCATTATTATTTAGAATATAAGGAATGGTTTGCTCTTTTTCTTCTTCAACTTTTACCTGTCCGGAAATAAAAGCACCCAGATAATGGTCGTTAATGGTGATCGGTACGGCAAACTCGACAAACCCGCAGTAACAGCGATAAACCACCGGTTTGAGGGTTTCCATCGCGGCGCGGCCCCCGGCGTTGTCGCTTTCATGGCAATGTTTGGCAAGCGTTGCGTTAAGACGGGAGCGAGCACAAAAATCGGAAAAACCACTTGGGGTTGTCACCGGAATGCCATCGTTGTCGACCACCACGAGGGCAATCATCATCGACTTGCTAAAATTATCCTGCAACGTCTGAAGCCGTTTGACATCAAGAAATTCGTGTAATTTATACTTATTATTCATTTCAAGTTCCGACCAATTTATTTATTGACAGACATTGAAAATATATCTTAAAAGCTCCAGTAAAAAATTGAATCGGGTCACACGCAAGCCAGCATCGATTGAAATACATGTTAAGCTTATTGAATTAATGTTAATCAATGTGAATAAATATATGGCAACAATATTTCTACATTTAAGTCAGGGGCGGGCAAATGCCCAAACATTCGCCCGTAAGATTTTTTATTTAACGGCTAACAGGCAAAGCTTTAATGCCACGTTATAAGATGCTTCAAATGCTCTCAGCGGTAAAAACTCGAACTTAGAATGGAAATTATGCGCGCCCGTGAAGAAGTTTGGCGTTAATAACCCTTTTGCCGAAAGTGCTGCACCATCGGTGCCACCGCGCATAGGAATGACCTTAGGCTCGATATCTAACGCCTTCATCGCTTCGAAAATAAGATCAATGGCGCGACGATCGTCTTTAATCGCATTGCTAATATTGCTGTAAGTGTCGCTGATTGAAATATCCACTTTCGCGGTAGGGTGCTGCGCTGAAATTATTTGCGCCACGTCGCGCAATTGCTGTTTACGCGCTTCAAAACTCAGCGTATCAAAATCACGAATATTGGCTTTCAGTATGGCGTCATTTTGCGTGGTGTTCATGCCGTTAAACCAAATATACCCTTCGCGGCCTTCGGTATTTTCCGGCGTTTGCTGACGATCGAAATGGCTGATGAAATCATGCGCCATTAACAGTGGGTTCACTAAGACGCCTTTTGCTGACATTGGGTGTGCGGTCACACCAGTAAAACGAATTTCTGCGTGTGCGGCATTAAAGTTTTCATACACCACTTCACCTAATTCACAGCAATCGATAGTCCAGGCGAAATCAACGTCAAAACGCGCCAAATCCAGCGCTTTAGCACCACATAAACCAATTTCTTCATCAGGTACAAAGGCGACGACAATATCGCCGTGCTTCATCTCTGGTGTCAGGTTTTCCAGTAGCGTCATCACCACGGTTACGGCAGATTTATTATCTGCGCCGAGCACACTGGTGCCATCGCTAAAAATTATCTCTTCGTTCGGGTACGCGAGAATTTCCGGGTGTTCAGCGGTGCGCAGCCAGATATCTTGTTGCGGGTTAAGGCAAAGATCCTCGCCGTTAAAGCGCAGCACTTGCGGGTGAATATCCGGTGAAAGCCCAACATCGACAGTATCGATGTGTGTGATAAACCCAACGCGTGGTGCGCCGGGAACATTGCCTTTTTTGACCGCAGTGACAGTGGCATGTTCGTCGATAACTACATCGTCAAGACCGAGTTCGCGGAGTTCACTTGCCAGCAATTGTGCCATTTCATGTTGGCCTGGAGTGCTTGGTAGGGTGCTGGCACCGGCCTGGCTTTGGCTGGTGATCGCCAGATAACGGAAGAAACGTTGTGTTAATTGTTCTGAGAGTTGTGATGCCATGACTTCCTCTTTACTGGATATATTCATTTGTTTGAAATCGACTTTTAATGTTATTTATTAAGCCGCTTTGTACAAGC
Organism: Buttiauxella massiliensis; assembly: GCF_902500225.1. Lineage (GTDB taxonomy): Bacteria > Pseudomonadota > Gammaproteobacteria > Enterobacterales > Enterobacteriaceae > Buttiauxella > Buttiauxella massiliensis. The sequence continues at coordinate 217,999 of NZ_LR722650.1, forward strand.
ACTATCCTGGGTGAAAATTATAAATAATAGGGCAGGCATGAAAACTTCCATCACAACAACAACCACAAAACTTGCATTGATAATAGCCGCGCTGACAGTCAGTTCTACTGTTACAGCTAAAACATTAGTTTATTGCTCCGAAGGCTCACCGGAAAACTTTAACCCGCAGTTATATACATCGGGAACCAGTGTTGATGCGAGCGCTGTACCGGTTTATAACCGCTTAGTAGATTTTAAAGTTGGTACTACCGAGTTACAGCCGAGCCTCGCAGAAAGCTGGGATGTCAGCGAAGATGGCAAAGTTTATACTTTCAATCTGCGTAAAGGGGTGAAATTCCAGAGTAATAAATACTTCAAACCAAGCCGTGATTTTAACGCTGACGATGTCATTTTCTCGTTTATGCGCCAGAAAGATCCAAAACATCCTTATCACAACGTTTCTAATGGAAACTATTCCAATTTTGAAAGTCTCGAGTTTGGCAAATTAATTACCTCGATTGATAAAGTTGACGATAATACCGTTCGATTCACGTTGACTCACCCAGAAGCGCCATTTATTGCTGACCTTGGCTGGTATTTCGCCTCGATACTTTCCGCTGAGTATGCTGATTCGATGCTAAAAGCAGGCACTCCAGAACGTGTGGATATGGACCCTATCGGCACCGGGCCTTTCCGTCTGGCGCAGTACCAAAAAGACTCACGCATTCTGTTCACCGCATTCCCTGAATACTGGCAGGGCAAGGCAAAAATCGACAAGCTGGTATTTTCCATTACCCCCGACGCCTCAGTGCGTTTAGCTAAGCTTGAGAAAAATGAGTGCCAGGTGATGCCATTCCCAAATCCTGCCGATTTGCCGCGCATGAAGGAAAATGCTGACATCAACCTGATGCAAAAAGCGGGGCTAAATACCGGTTTCCTCGCATTCAATACCCAAAAAGCACCGACGGATAATGTGAAAGTACGCCAGGCGCTGGCAATGGCTATTAACAAGCCGGCGATTATTGACGCGGTATTCCGTGGCACCGGAACGGCTGCGAAAAATCTGCTGCCACCAGGCGTGTGGAGTGCTGATGATTCGCTCAAAGATTACGAATACGACCCGGAAAAAGCCAAAGCGTTACTCACAGAGGCGGGCTTTGCTAATGGCCTGACCATCGATCTGTGGGCGATGCCGGTACAGCGTCCGTATAACCCTAACGCTAAGCGGATGGCGGAGATGATTCAGGCCGACTGGGCGAAAATTGGCGTCACGGCAAAAGTTGTCACCTTTGAGTGGGGCGAGTATTTAAAACGTGTGAAAAGTGGTGAGCATCAGGCGGCGTTGATGGGGTGGACCACGGCCACAGGGGATCCGGACAATTTCTTCGGCCCACTGTTTACCTGTCGTTCAGCGGATGGCGGCTCTAACTCGGCAAAATGGTGTTATCAGCCATTTGATAAGTTGATTCTTGAAGCGCGTACTTCAAGCGATCACGAAAAACGCGTGGCACTGTACAAAGAAGCACAGCAGATGATGCATGACCAAATGCCTGCGGTGATGATTGCTCACTCGACGATTTTTGAGCCGGTTCGCAAAGAAGTGACCGGCTATGAAGTCGATCCGTTTGGTAAGCACATTTTCTATCAGGTGGATGTGAAGTAACTGAAAACGGGTGCGATTAGCACCCGTTATTTTATGGCTTATTTCGCGTCTGGCAACGCGTAAGCAATGATGTAATCACCACGGTCAGGAGACTGACGTGCACCGCCTGCGTTAATCACGATGTACTGTTTACCGGTTTTTGGTGACACATAGGTCATCGGCCCTGATTGGCTACCAACAGGCAGTCGGGATTTCCAGATTTCCTTGCCGTTTGCGGTATCAAACGCGCGCAGATAGAAATCTTGCGTGCCCGCGAAGAACAACAGACCAGACTGTGTCGACAGCGATGCACCAAGCGTAGGCATGCCAATTGGAATCGGTAAATGCATACGAATCCCGAGTGGCCCGGTGTCTTGTACCGTACCCACCGGAACCTGCCAGACAACTTTCCCTGACTTCAGATCCACCGCCGACATCGTGCCAAACGGTGGTTTCTGACATGGAATACCCAGAGGTGAAAGGAAACGCTCACGCATTGCGCCGAACGGTGTGCCGTCCATTGGAACGATACCCATCTCGATACCGCTGGCGTTTTTCGCCACATTGGCACGAGGCACCATGTAGTTTGCAAGACCCAGACGCATATCGTTGACGAACATCAGGCTGTTATTCGGGTCAACAGAAACGCTGCCCCAGTTCATCCCACCCAGCGAGCCTGGATATTGCAAAGAGCGGTCAAGACCCGGCGGCGTGTAGACACCTTCGTGGCGCATGCCTTTGAACTCGATACGACAAATCAGCAGATCGATTGGTGTCGCACCCCACATATCCGATTCAGTCAGTGTTTCGTTGCCAATCATGGGCATCCCGACCGAATACGGCTGGGTTTTCGAATAACGCTCACCTTCGATATTGCCCTGTGGCACAGGACGTTCTTCTACCTTCGCTACCGGCTCGCCAGTCTCGCGGTTGAGCATGAAAATCATGCCCTGTTTGGAGGTCTGAACAATCACTGGCGTAGTGCTGCCTTTACCATCGGGTAAATCATAAAGCAGTGGCTGTGATGGTAAATCGAAATCCCACAAATCGTGGTGCGTGGTCTGGAAATGCCAGTGCACTTTGCCCGTTGTTGCTTCAACTGCAACAATAGATGAGCTGTATTTATCGTCCTGTGCAGTACGCGTTCCACCAAAGAAATCAGGTGTGGCGTTACCAGTAGGCAGGTAAATCAGGTCTAGTTTTGCATCATAAGACATGGCAGACCAGACGTTTGGTGTGCCACGTGTATAAGTCTGGCCTTCAGGTGGCAACCCTGTGATAGCCGGATTACCCGGATCCCATGCCCAGGCCAGTTTACCGGTGTGAACGTCATAAGCGCGTACCACACCCGGAGGCTCACCGGTGGAGAAGTTATCTGCCACACGACCACCGACGACCACCACGTTACCGGCAACAAGAGGTGTAGAGGTTTGCTGGTAATAGCCTGGTTTAACTTCACCCATGCCAGCTTTCAGGTCGACCGTACCGTGGTCGCCAAAGTCTTCGCACAACTTGCCGTTATCAGCGTTGATCGCAATTAAGCGCGCATCGGTAGTAGGCAGGAAAAGACGGCGAGGGCATGCAGCGGGCTGCGCTGGTTCGGCAAGAGTAGCGGCAGCCTGTTGAGTCGTTTCTTCGAAATAGCCTAAACCACGGCAGCGCTGCCAGTTCGGTGCTGTAGCTTTACTGTCATAGCGCCATTTTTCTTTACCGGAGTCGACATCCAATGCCAGCACCTTGCTATACGGTGTGCAGACAAAAAGTGTGTCGCCAACCTGTAACGGAGTGTTCTGGTCTTCAGCGCCTGAGCCGTTGCTTTGGGGAATATCACCCGTATGCGCGGTCCAGGCTACTTGCAACTCCGAGACATTACCCTTGTTGATTTGATCAAGGGCGGCAAAACGGTCGCCGTGGGTGGTATTGCCCCAGTGCTTCCAGTCTTTTTGTACTTCATCAGGTGCGACGGGTTTTACCGGGACCTCTTCATTGGCGGTAACTTGCACCTGCGGCACAAACATCCAGCCTGCGCTTACCAACATACAAATTGCGAGCAGGGCCGCAATGCCATATGCCGGCCCTTTTTTTACCGGAGCCGTGCTTTTGGCAGCGCGTAAAATGGGCCATGCAATGGCAGCAAGGAAGGCGAGCACCGCAAGGGTAAACAGGCGCGAGAACAGCGGCCAGAAGTCCCAACCGGCCTCGCTAATTGCCCAATATATTGAGCAGACAAATGCCAGGCCATAGAGCACCAGCCCGGCGATTTTCTTCTTGATAATCAAAATGGCGGAAATGAGCATCACAATGCCCATCAGCAAGAAATACCAACTGCCGCCCAGGGCAATTAAATAAGCCCCACCAATACCGATCGCGAGGCCAATAAGTGCCATTAGCCCGCCAAGAACCCACAGCAGCCCAAGTGCCAGGCCGCGCGGGGGGGTAAGATTTGCCATAACATTCTCCTGTTGAAGCGTGTTCCTTCAGCTTCATATGCAACAACGTCTCCTTGTCGCAGGAGATCGTCTGATTTGTACCTTTGGGTATAAACAAAAACGCATGTGGTGACTGTATTTAGCGTTATCTCGAAAGTGATTTACGCATAACGAACCAAATGGTTAATGCTGGGGTATCATAATCTTCCGTTATGGTATTGCAAAGTTGTTAATGAGAAATCGCGCATTTATTGCGAATTAGTAGCGGAATGGGTTGGGGGGTCGGGTAGCGTGGGCTACCCGACAAATGCAGAGTAACGGGAGGTTTAAGCTATACGCAGGCGTTCAACGGGAGCAGTACGGCAAATTTTAACCGGTACTGATTTCGATGTTGGCGTCCCGGTGCCGTCGCCGACGCTGCTCAGAGGAACCAATGGGTTCGTTTCAGGGTAATAGGCTGCCAGATTGCCGCGCGGGATGTTGTAAGGCACGATTTTAAAACCGCTGACTTTGCGTGTGATGCCATCGTTCCATATCGTTTCGATATCTACCAGGTCGCCCTCGTGCAACTCAAGTGCCGCAAGATCTTCTGGGTTAATAAATAGCACTTCACGCTGGCCGTAAACACCACGGTATCGGTCGTCCAACCCGTAAATTGTGGTGTTGTATTGATCGTGCGAGCGTAAGGTTTGCAGCGCAAACGGGGCTTTCAAATCACCAAATAATGATTTCGGAAGAGGGACTGCACTGAATTCCGCTTTCCCCGTCGGGGTGTTAAAGCGCAATTCCGCCGCCGCGTTACCAAGGTAGAAACCACCTGGTTTTTCGCACTGCTGGTTAAAATCTTTAAAGCCTGGAAGGGTGGCCGCAATATGGTCGCGAATCAGATTGTAATCCCCTGACAATGCCAGCCAGTCGAGCTTTTCTTGCCCCAGAACGGTGTTAGCAATCCCACAAACAATGGCGGTTTCTGAACGCTGTGTTGCAGCAATCGGTTTCCCGATACCTTCAGATGCGTGCACCATGCTGAATGAGTCTTCAACGGTGATGAACTGCCGCCCACTGGCCTGCATATCTTCTTCAGTACGCCCAAGCGTTGGCAAAATCAGTGACTCTTTGCCGGGTACGACATGGCTGCGGTTAAGTTTGGTGCTGATATGAACCGTCAGGCCGCAACGTTGCAGAGCTTCCTCGGTGAGAGGGCTATCTGGTGCTGCTGCCGCAAGATTGCCACCAAGTGTAATCAGAACTTTAACTTCATCACGTAGCATTGCCGCAATAGCTTCAACGGTGTTATGGCCTTGCGCGCGTGGAGGTTCAAAATCGAAATGAGTTGCAAGGCTATCGAGTAATGCAGCCGATGGTTTTTCATCAATGCCCATCGTGCGGTTACCCTGCACATTACTGTGACCGCGCACTGGGCACAGGCCCGCACCAGGTTTTCCAAGATGGCCACCCAGAAGTTGCAGGTTAACGATTTCACGTACGGTGTTCAGGGAGTGTTTGTGCTGGGTAATTCCCATTGCCCAGGTGCAAATCACACGTTCGGCCTGCTGCCAGATAGTCGCGGCATCACGCAGTTGCTGCTCGCTCAATCCGGATTGATGGGTAATGTGCTCCCAGGACGTGTTGTCGATTTCAGCAAACCATGCTTCCACGCCATGAGTGTGCTCAGCAATAAAGGTTTCATCGAAAATACCCGTGTCACCGTTCTCAAGTTTCTGACGATGGGTTTCCAGTAGCGCTTTTGCCATACCGCGAATCGCAGCCATATCACCGCCCAGGTTCGGCTGGTAATAGTAGCTACTGATTTTACCGGCCAGTGGTGTCACCACTTCTAACGGCTTTTGCGGATCGGCAAAACGCTCAAGACCGCGTTCACGCAGGGTATTGAAGGTCACAATTTGTGCGCCGTTCTCAGCTGCGTGGCGCAAACTATGCAACATGCGAGGATGGTTAGTACCTGGGTTTTGGCCAAACACAAAAATGGCATTAGCCTTGTCGAAATCATCTAAATGAATGGTGCCTTTACCGACGCCGATACTGCGTTTAAGCCCGCTGCCGCTGGCTTCATGGCACATATTCGAGCAGTCCGGGAAATTATTGGTTCCCATCATGCGACCGAATAATTGGTACAGATAAGACGCTTCGTTACTCGCGCGTCCTGAGGTGTACAGTTCCATCTGGTCGGGATTATCCAATGCTTTAATATGCTGACCGATAAGCGCCAGTGCGTCATCCCAGCTAATGGCTTCGTAATGGTCAGTCTGCGGGTTGTAACGCAACGGCTCAGTAAGGCGTCCTTGATATTCAAGGAAATAATCGCTCTGCTGATACAGATTACTGACACTGTGTTTAGCAAAAAACTCGTTATCGATAAAACGGCGAGTTGCTTCCCATGTCACTGCTTTCGCGCCATTTTCGCAGAAGCTAAAAGTACTTTTATTGTCATCGCCCCATGCACAACCTGGGCAGTCAAACCCTTTGGCTTTGTTCATGCGCATCAAGTTGCGCAGGTTTTTTATGGCGTGTTTACTGTCGATAACAAAGCGGGTAGTTGCTTCAAGAGAGCCCCAGCCACCGGCTGCAGCGCGATAGGGTTTGATTGCAGATTTAAATTTCATAACGCTTAATTGTTGTCCTTTGAGCGACCGCACGCGGTTACGCCATTTACTGTTACAGTCAGTTTACTCCGGTTTAAACTGAATGTAAGCCTTACTAATTCCAGGGCTAAACTGTGATCTGTATAACTATTCATCGATGATTTGTTAACCCCTCCACAAAACGACAACTTTTTGTTCAATCTTTTGTTTCTCATGGCCGATGACTCTTTTACAGAAACACCTTTTTACAAAAAGAGAAACCAAGGACATGGCAACTACAAAAATCTCCCCACAAGGGGCTGTTCGTTTCTGGCACAACATCCGATTAGTGCCGCTGTTTACATCAATTCTGGTTGGGATTTTAGTGCTGTTCGCTTTATGTGTAGGGCTTGCGAGCTATTTTTTGATCCAGAGCGACAAAGCGCTGCAAGATGTGACCAACGAAATTCAGGTACGGATTGGGCTTTCGGAAAGCTCGACTAATTTGCGTAGTGCGCGACTGAATATCATCCATGCAGGGGCGGCAGGGCGTGTGGCCGACATGGATGATATGAAATTTAATATCGCTGAGGCAGAAAAGCTGATTAAACAAGCGCAGGCCAGTTTCGATATTTATATGGCTCGTGCAGACAAAGTTGAGGCGGGTGAAGCGCTGGATAGCCAGCTACGCACACGCTTTGATGAATATCTGAATAAAGGTATGGCGCCGATGATGAAATATGCCAAAAACGGCATGTTTGAGGCCATCATCAATCATGAAAATGAAGAAGCCCGCAAGCTGGATGCGGACTACAACAAAGTGTTAGAGCAAGCGGCGAAGATCCGTACCGAGCGTGCAGTAGCACTTCATGAGCAAGCCCAGGCCCGCTCACATTTAAGTGTGATGGTCATGGCATGTGCATTTGCAATCGCGCTGCTCCTGACGATATTTACCTTTGTCGTGTTACGCCGCGTGGTTATTCAACCTCTGCAACAGGCGGCAACGCGCATCGAACATATCTCCAAAGGCGATTTAACCCAGCCATTGCAATCGTTCGGTAACAGTGAAATCGGCAAACTGAATCAGAACTTGCAGGATATGCAGGTTTCATTGGTGAATACGGTTGGCGAAGTGCGCATGGGGGCCGAGGCGATTTACCAGGGCACCAGCGAGATCTCTGCCGGTAACACCGATTTGTCGGCGCGTACTGAACAGCAAGTGGCGGCACTTGAAGAAACGGCGGCCAGTATGGAGCAGTTAACGGCCACGGTGAAACAGAATGCAGATAACGCCCATCACGCGACCAGGCTTGCCGAAGAAGCCTCTAACAAAGCCGGTGACGGTGGGCGCATTGTCTCAAGTGTTGTGAAAACCATGACCAATATCTCTACCAGCTCGAAGAAAATTTCCGAGATAACTGCGGTCATCAACAGCATTGCTTTCCAGACCAATATTCTGGCGCTGAATGCGGCGGTTGAAGCGGCGCGAGCCGGTGAACAAGGGCGCGGGTTTGCTGTGGTAGCGACTGAAGTACGCACTCTGGCACAGCGCAGTGCACAAGCTGCCAAAGAAATTGAGGGGCTTATCAGTGAATCAGTATCGCTCATTGATAGTGGCTCAAGTCAGGTTGCCCATGCAGGCGAAACTATGACGGATATTGTCGGCGCGGTGCGACGTGTCACCGATATCATGCAAGAAATTGCGGCGGCATCGGATGAGCAAAGTCGTGGTATTGAGCAGGTCGGGATCGCGATAAACGAGATGGATAATGTGACGCAGCAGAACGCAGCACTGGTTGAAGAAGCAACCGCTGCGGCGAATTCTCTTGAGGAGCAGGCGGCACGCCTGACTACCGCGGTAGGAACATTTCGTTTAAGCCATCAGCCTAACGTTGTCAAAACTCAGCCTGAAAAGCCGAAAACCACCGCTAAGGCCGCTAAAACCGTTATAGACGAAGACGATAACTGGGCAACATTTTAGATGATGTGAATCTGTGGATGTCGCTTGCGCTAATCCACCCTATAAACTCCCAGAAAATGCCACTCGTAGGTTGTTAACACCGTTAGTTTAAGAATGAGATATCCGGGGCGACCACCGGGTTTGGGGTCCCTCCGGGAACCAAATCCCGGTGTTTCCCCTAATTCATTAGCTTAAATGAATGGTGTTACCTCGTAGGTCGGATTAGCTCCGCGACATCCGATGCTAACGTTTACTCGAGTTCCAGCCGCAGATTAAGCGCGGCAATCTCCATCCGCCATTGCTGCTGAAGCGCTGGTTTCTGGTGGCTTTGCTTGCGTGCTAAATCCTGCGCAAGCTTCTCCTCCAGCTCAACCAGGCGTTCCAACCAGCTTTCAGTTTCCGAATGAACCAGAACCGCCGTTGATGACTCGTCTTTCTGTGACGTTGTCACGATATCGACGTTGTCATTTGTCAGTTGCGCATATAGCCCCTCAAGTGAGTGCCACTCGCTCAATTCGCCATTATCAATCAACCAGAAGCGGTTACAGCTTTTGGCGATTAATGTCCTGTCGTGTGTGACCAGCAACACGCCACCTTCAAAACTTTGCAGCGTTTCTGCCAGCGCCTCTTTGCCTTCCATATCCAGATGGTTGGTTGGCTCATCAAGCAGTAACAGAGAATAGCGCGCAAGAGTCAGCCCAACAAACAGCAATCGGGATCGTTCTCCACCGCTCAAAGTGCTGACCGTTTGCCCATGGCGTAACCAGGCAAAACCGGCGCTGATCAACGCCATTTTGCGATCGCGCTCGGATAACGGCGCAAAAGGTTCGAGTGCTTCGAGCAAGGTGTCACCGTCACGTAACTGATGGAGTGTCTGGTCGTAATAACCCATCTCTACGCGTGGATGCAGGCGGATTGAGGACTCATCTTGCGACTGCTGATAATGCTGCCACAGCAGGCGTAATAAAGATGATTTTCCGCAGCCGTTCTTGCCGATTATTGCCACCCGATCACCACTTTTCAGGCGTTGCATAGTCAGGTTAAACAGTGGAGGACAATCCGGTGCCGGACTTACCGACAGGTTTTCCATTTCCAGCAGGCGGTTAGCGGGTAATGCCTCGCCTTTGAGTATCAGTTGCCACAGGTTCGCAGCACTTAGCTCGGTTTGGCTGTCCTTAAGTTTGTCGACGCGTTTTTCCATTTGCTTAGCTTTACGGGCAAGGTCTTCGTTGTCATAGACTTTGCCCCAAATTGCCAGACGTTTCGCACTGGCCGCTATGCGGTCAATTTCCTTTTGCTGGGCCTGATGGCGGTGTGCATCGGTACGGTCACGCTCTTCAAGAGCTGCGCGGGCTGCAGAGCAGGGTAGCTGGAAGAAACTGAGTCCGTGGTCACGCAGGATCCATGTTCCGTTGGTGACGTTATCCAACAGATGTTGATCGTGAGAAACCAGCACAAAGCTGCCGTTCCAGTTACGTAAGAACTGCTCCAGCCACAGTAGTGTGGGCAAATCGAGGTGGTTGCTTGGTTCATCAAGCAGCAAGAGATCCGGCTCGGTGATCAACGCACGCGCCAATAATAAACGTGTGTGTTGCCCACCGCTTAGCGTTCCGGCACTGAGTTGCCAGGCACTTTCATCAAAACCCATGCTGGCTAAGAGCGCCTGTGCTCGCCAGCCATCGGTATGTTGCTGTGCTTCACTCAGTCTCGCTATCACGGCTTCAAGTAAGGTGAGAGAATGTAAATCTTTAGGTAAATGCTGTTCGACACGCGCCAATAAGCAGTGATGCGCGCGCGTCACGCTGCCACTATTGGGTTCGATTGTGCCATCAAGCAATTTAAGAAGGGTGCTTTTACCACAGCCGTTGTGGCCGATTAAGCCCAGGCGATCGCCTTTTTTAAGCGTAAAAGTGATGTCAGCCAGCAGCGGGCCGAAAGCGGTATCAAGACTAAGGGATTGTGCGGTTAATAATGTGCTCATTGTTGCTTACTCAAGAGTTACAGGCGCTAAAACGCCTCGTCAAATATGGCTGACGATAACCCGGTAAGCCCGAGGGAAGGGATTGCAGTTGGTTGCTTCGCTCAAGCCGGATTATCGCAGTGCGATATCGATAACGCTTGAGCTATGGCGATCACCAAAGGTATGTGAAATAAACAAAATTTCACGAAACAGCAGCATGGGTTCCTCCTTATATATTCAGTTGGTTGATGAATAAGCAAATCCTGGCAGAAATCATGAATAATTTCCAGCTACCGATTTTTGACCTGCAACCTTTATCGTATTATTAGCGCAGTGATCAGAATTCAAATGAGTGGATATTGGCGAGCGGGGAAAAGGTGGACAAGCGCATCACGTCATCCACCATTTTCGCTAGAACGGCAGGGGGCGAGGCTGTGTTTGCATCGTTATCCAACGCAGATCGGTAAACTCTCGTACTCCTGCCTGCCCACCAAAACGACCGTAACCTGAGTCTTTCACACCGCCAAATGGCATCTGCGCTTCGTCGTGCACCGTTGGGCTATTGATGTGGCAGATTCCGCTTTGAATGCGGCTGGCAATATTCCATGCGCGAACGGTATCGCGACTGAATACCGCAGCAGACAAGCCAAGATCGTTGTCATTGGCGATAGCCAGCGCTTCGTCATCACCTTTTGCACGAATAATTCCTTTTACCGGCCCAAAGGATTCTTCGTGGTAAATGCGCATTTCATTAGTGACAAAATCCAGCACTGTAGCGGGCATGAGGGTGGAATCCGCTTTGCCACCGGCAACCAGCTTTGCACCTTTTGCCAATGCGTCATCAATCAAATCATTGCAGCGCGAAACCGTCTGTACATCGACAACTGAACCCAGCACGGTAGGGCCAAGGCGCGGATCGCTGCACGGCAAACTCGTCGCTTTAGCTGCAAATTTTGCTACAAATTCATCGGCTACCCGTTCGTCAACGATAATGCGTTCGGTTGACATGCAGATTTGCCCGGAGTTGGCGAAGGCTCCGAACGCCGCACAGTTCACCGCCAAATCAATGTCAGCATCATGCAGAACCAGCAAAGGTGCTTTGCCACCCAGCTCTAAAACCACAGGTTTGAGATAACGAGCACAAGTTTGCGCGATAATCCTTCCGACGTGCGTTGAACCGGTGAAGTTCACTCGGCGCACTGCGGGATGAGCAATCATTGTCTCCACTACGGTTCCCGCATCTTGTGGCGCATTGGTGACAAAATTGACCACACCCGCCGGGAATCCGACTTCATTGAGTGCATCAATAATCAAACCATGTGTTGCGGGGGAGATTTCAGAACCCTTCAGTACTACGCAGTTGCCGCAGGCCAGCGGTGTGGCGATAGCCCGCACGCCGAGAATCACCGGTGCATTCCACGGTGCCATTCCCAGCACGACACCCGCAGGTTGGCGTATTGCCATTGCCAGATTTCCTGGCACATCTGATGGGATAACTTCACCATTAATTTGCGTGGTGAGAGCTGCGGCTTCACGCAGAATCCCGGCGCCTAAATGCACATTAAATTCAGCCCACTGAGCGGTAGCACCTGTCTCGGCCAACATCGCGGCGACAAATGCGGCTTGTTTGGCTTCCAGCGCATCAGCGGCTTTTAAAAGCAAAGCCCGGCGCTGGTTTGGCGGAGTTTGTGACCAGGCGACAAATGCCTGGCTTGCGGCTTCGACTGCTGCGCGAGCATCATTGACAGTGGCAGCAGGTGCGATAGTCGCGACGTGTTCATCTAGCGGATTGCGGCGTTCAAAAGTTGCCTGGTTTTGTGCATCAACGGGCAGTCCATTGATCAGCATCGAAATAGAGATAGGGGATGTTCGTGGCATCTGACACCTCTTTTGTTATTTAAATGTTAAGGTGTCATCGAGTGTAGTGAGGATTAAATGCTTTTCCCAGCAATTTAATGTACTTAGGGTGATGGAATTAATTCAGCTATCAACTCTCAATCCCTTTGAAACAGAGCATTCTTTTTGCCTCTGAGCAGCATGTCACCGTACCATTTGAAATAATTCCCTATAATGGGCGACGATGAATTTTTCTCAGTGAGGGACAAACATGCCATTAACTATCAAGGTATTACTGGAAAATAGGCGGGCTGACGGGGCAGAGAAATCGTTGCTTGGTAAAGCCGGGCTTAGCCTGTTGATTAAGGATGAAACAACCTCGGTTTTATTCGATACCGGCCCTGATAGTAGTTTTTTGCATAATGCGGCCGTGATGGGAGTGTCTCTCACAGATCTTACTGCGACGGTACTTTCACATGGCCATTATGACCATTGTGGTGGTGTACCCTGGTTGCCCAATAACAGCCGTATTATCTGCCATCCTCAGATAGCCAATGAACGCTTTGCATCAGTAAAACTTGCGGGTTTTAGTCGAAGACTAAAAAAGCTATCGCTAGACATTGACTATTCTCGCCATCAAATGGAATACAGCCGCACACCTGTGCCTATCAGCGAGCGTTTTTTGTGGTCGGGGGAAATCAAAGTAGATGAACCCAGAGCATACGGAATTATCAGTGGCGACAACGCTGCTGTGGATTACGTTATAGATGAGGGCGTGCTTATTTATAAATCCGACCATGGGCTAGTGATTATTACTGGATGCGGGCATCGGGGGATCATAAATATTGTGCGTCATTGTCAAAATATCACTGGGATTAAGCAGGTCTATGCATTAATTGGCGGTTTCCATCTGCGTAGTGCTTTGCCGCTTGAGTTATTGCGAGTCAGGCGTTTTTTACACCAGCTAAAAATTCAGAAAGTAATGGGCTGCCATTGTACCGGGGCATGGGGACGCCTGTGGTTGCCGAACGTGTTCGCTCCTGCAACAGGAGATACTTTTGTTTTGTGATCGCGTGGCAGCAACCCTTTTTTAGGTCGGGTAAAGGTAGCGTCACCCGGGCATTAATGGTAGGCGGTGCTATTGCTTATTCGCCTTATAAAACCATTGGCGTTTTTCTATACTAACCTGCTTGAGTATTACCAGCCGCGTAAGACCGACGATACGTTAATTTTCCCCATCTACAGAATACGCCGTTGAACAGGGTTATTACCGCCCGGACCGCGATCTCTTGTGGAGCAGGCAGACTAACCCAGACGCGTTGACGTGGGAGCAATTTCTAAAAACTACCGGCTGGCAGGGTGATGGGTGCTCTTTCAATAGCTGAGCGTAGATAACGCCTCTTCCATTAACTGTGCGAGGCGAGTTTGTACACTTTTATCGGCGCCTGATATTTTCAGCTGTTTAAGCGTGATACCCAGCGATCCTGGTGAAGGTAGTAGATGAGATGCCTTATGTAGATTGCTGGGCATACCAATGTGGGTCCGTACCGTCAACCCAAGTCCGGCCTGAACTGCCGCCCAAATACCACTGAGGCTATGGCTGACAAATATAACCCGCCAGGCAATACCCGCCTGGTCAAGACATTCGGTTGCTCTTGAACGCATCAGACAGGGGTTTTCAAACATCACTAGCGGCAAGGGTTCACCACTTGCCAGTAGTGCGGGAATGTCTAAGTCCGGATGATGGATCCATTCCAGTTTGCACTGCCCAAGAAGCTTGCCCTGGCTGGATGCTGTTGCAGGCTGCCACATCAGCGCCATATCGAGTTGGCTGTTATCAAGTGCTGTCTGTAGGGCTTGGTTGCGGTCGACTTTTGCCACAATCCTGACACCGGGATGATGGCGTTTGAACTGGCCGAGTATTCCTGGCATCAGTGATTCACCAAAATCTTCCTGCATCCCAATGCGAATTTCACCCTTCAGCAACTCACCTTTCAGGGCGCGCAGAGTTTCATCGTTAAGCTCCAGAATTCGCCGCGCGTAGCCCATCAATATTTCGCCATGACGGGTGAGTTCAAGGTGCCGTCCTTTTTTTACCACCAGAGCGGCATCACACTGTCGTTCCAGTTTTTTCAATTGCGCGCTAACTGCCGAAGTTGAACGGGACAAGCGAGTCGCCGCCTGAGCAAAACTGCCTGACTCAATGCCGGTAACAAAACTTCGTAGTGCATCCAGATCGAGAGTCGGGGCCAGTTTGTTCATTATCGTCCTTAAAATCGGGATGGTTAGTTTTGAATTATGCGATTTTGTGGACGTAACTATTGCGCCATGATGAGTTCACTGTCAATCAGGAGCGAACTACATGAGCAAAACACTCGATAAAAATACGCTTTCCCGCCTCTCCCCGAAGCTTGCTGAGCTGAGCAATAATGTGCTTTTTGATGATATATGGACGCGCGAACAACTGTCGCCACGCGATCGCAGCTTAATCACGGTGGCAACTCTGGTCGCTCTTGGGCGCATGCAACAATTGCCATGGCATCTGAACTTTGCCCGGCAAAATGGTTTGAGCAATGAGGAACTGACGGAAGTTTTCACCCATCTGGCATTTTACGCAGGTTGGCCTGCTGCGGTGTCCGCACTAAGTTGTATGGATGAGGAGACTCACTGATGCCTTTTACCCGAATCACCCTTGGTGAACATTATGATGATGAACAACTGGCGAAGATTTCTGAGATTTTGCATCAGAGCCTGACCGGGCAATTTGCGGTACCGCTAAAAGATAAATTTCAGGTTTTCGAGCGATTGCCCATCAGCCAGCGCGTATTTGACCGTGAATATCTGAGCGGTAAACGCAGTGATAACTTTATTTTGTTCCAGATAACTGCCGGGAAAGCACGTACTAGCGAACAAAAGCAGAGCTTTTACCACCAACTTAGCGAGCGTTTGCATCAGGAATTAGCTATCCATCCTGATGATGTGATGGTAGTTATTCAATTTAATCAGACTGATGACTGGAGTTTTAGCAACGGTCAGATGTATTGCCCGCTATGATAGTTTTGTCGGGTGGATAAGCGCAAAAATTATCCACCCGTTGCAGGGTTACAAATTCAACAACGCTTTCAGTTTCGCTTTCTGAGCATCGCTCACATCCAGCGGATGGCGATAGCCGATGTTTTCCACCGCGCGGGTATATAGCGCCACCAGCCAGTCATAGACGTAAAGCGTGCTACCACGAGCGGGTTGCTCGCCCAAGCGCACCAGGCGGGTGCTGGCTGTCGCCTGTTTTTGTGGTGCAAACACAGGTGAGCCTTTATTCACCCGACTTGCCGGGCGCAAAGCTGGAGCAACGTGGGCATAACCCAACCAGCTAACAAAATCGCCTAATACGGCTGTCACACAGGTGATTTCCTGCGCCATGCTGCCATCACCGTGGCGCAATGCCGACTCAAGCTGTTCAGGTAATTTCAGGCGATAACTGGCGACAATCAACAATTGGCAAAGTGCCTGAAGTTGAGTGTTATCCAGCCCGGAAAGATGAGCAACCTCGTGGCGAGTTGCCAACTGACGCAAATGATTAATCCACAACAGATGTACTACGGTGGCAAAACTGTCAGGGCTGCGCGTTTGTGTTTCACTGCTGTCTGCTTCTGCAAACAGATCGATATCCAGATGGAAACCCGCCGGCTGTTGGCTACGTAATTGCTGGTGGCTTACCCAACGTTGCTGTAAGACATGGCGCTCCGGCAATAAGCTTGCCAGCAGTTCGCCATGAAGGGCCGCGTGGGATTGCAGCGCGCGCACCAGACCTTCAGCCTGAGAACGTGCGCGTTCCGGTGTGAGGTTTTCGTCTTCAATCATATGGGTGAACAGGGCGCTGACTTCCGTATTCAGCGCGGCCTGCAACATCTCAATACGCAGTGTCCGCTGTGCCGGAACCAGCGCATCGGCAAGCCACTCCAGCAAACGGTGCATATTACGGCTATCCAGCGCTTGCAAAGTCCCCCAACGTTTACCTGGCAGACCTATAACACGTTGCACGCCTTCATCAAGGTTAGCGCCGGTAAAACGGGCATCGCGCGGAGTAATCGCCCAAATCAGACCTGGTGTAGTGGCATTACTGGCCTGGGTTTTATCGACCCAACGCGCCAGCATTTTACCAACTGCATTCACTTCCCGACGCTCGGCTGCCGCATTGCATACCACTAATTTATCGGGCTGTAGATATTGTGCGTAATCATCAAGCTGCGCGAGGGGAATATCGACCACTTCAACCTGTGCCAGGCGTGGCTGGTAGTTAAGCGAAAGCGTAATTTCCGCGCTCAACTGCTGTAAATCCTGCTGAGCCAGGCTGGTCTGTGTCCCGGCTTGTTGATTGACCAGAGGGCAAACCAGCACGTCCGCATTCATTTCTGGTTCATCTGGCGTGGTGGGGATCAAGAAGCCTTCTACCGGAAGCAGGAAGGTATCCACCAGCAGGCTGGCAGGAGCTAAAACCTGATGGGCGTAACCTAAATGATTCAACGTCTGCGCGAGATGCTGCCAGTGAGCGGTAATGGTGGCGTTATCTCCCCAAAGTGGTGCCAGTAATGTGGCTTGATCGGCGCAGCTTAGCCACGGCAGAAGCTCGGCCATTTGTTGCCACAACGTATTATCCAGATGATGTTGGCGGCGGACCACTTGCTGGTAAGTTTGTGCAATATCGGAGAATTGCAGCTGTGTCAGCCCTGGCATCGGTTGTGCCTGGCGGCGAGACTGTAACTCTTTGAGCTTTAATGCGATCACCTCGGGCTGCGCAAAACGGGTAGCACTGTTGGCGTGATACTGGCGAATCATACGCTGAGCAAGCGTACTGCTACTGCACAGCGTGATGAGTAACGGATAATGTTCCGCAACCGGCAGTTCGCGGCGAGTAAAACGCACGGCAATACCGGGCGCATGCCCAGGGTTAATGTGCGTCAGATAATCCAGCACTTTTCCGCCGAGCATAATCTCGATACGTTCATGATTATCGCCCAGTAGTGTGGTCAATAGGTGATGCTTGCCCGCGATCGAGTGGCCGTATAAGCCAATTGTTAGCGGTTGCTCCGTCTGTAAGTCAAGCTGGTGCTGACGCTGCTGGAGTGTAGCCAGTTTATACAGTAGCCCATCGGCTTCATTTTCCACCAGGGGAACAGTCTGGCGAGTCTGTTGTACCCAGTCCACTAAAGGGTGCAGCGTTGAGGTTATTTGGTTCATTTTTGATACACGCTCCCGCTGTCAATCCAGTAATGGCTGGCTCCGCTGTAGCTTCCTGCCAGGGTATTCAATTTAAAACTGAGCTGGTTAAGTGGCACTTTGCTGCCATCCTGCAACCAGGCTTCCGCCAGCACAAAAGCATCGGCTTCGCGTGTTTGTTGCAAGCGCACATTTAGCACACCTTCACCGGCTATCTCTTTTGCCAACTGCGGTGAGTTAATCGCCAGTGTATACAGCGGTGTGGCAGGCCAGCGGGCATCATCAAGCTGGCGGAAACCGAGACAAGCATTGCCGCGTAGCGGGAAATGCAGACGGGTATCAAGCGTTGATTTCGCATCGTCGAGATCGATATCGCGATACCAGACGTTTTTCTCAACCAATGTGTTGTTGCCATCGAGCATGCCCAGATAGCGCACAGTGGAGTACGCCTGAATGTCAGAGGCTTTGAAGTTAAAGCCAGGCAGGCGCAAGTCCATCGCCAGGCTGCACAGCATGGCGCCAACAGCGGCGGTAGATTTCGGGTTGCCAATACGGCCTTGTTGGCTAAATGGGTACCACTCATGAGTCTGATAATTATCCAACCAGACGATGCGGTTCACTGGTACCGGTTGTTGGTAGCGCAATAATGCCTGCACGCCTGGCAAGCAGGCCGGACGCCCGGTGACCAACAGCACATCGCAGCAATAGTGGCTTATCACTTCACACAGCGCCTGAAGCGGGGCGGTCAGAGTGAATTGCCCTGCAAGTAACGCTTCTTGTAGCGATGCCAGTTCAACCTGTAATGGCACGCTGAATAGATCAAACGCTGGAGCATCAGCCGGCAGCGCGTGCTGTACAGCCTGTTGAACATAATTGATCACGTTATCTGTTGGGCGCTGGGCCAACAGTTCGCCAAATGTCGCTTCGAGTGTTGCGTGGCGATCGTCGGGATCGCTATTTTCCCAGTAAGACAGCACTGCATGCCCAAGAGGGATAAACAGTTGCAGTGCGGTTTGCTGGCGCAGCGTACCTCGCGTGTCCATGCGCCCGGACTCACCAAACAAGGTGGTCATTAGACCGGTGGTATCAACCACACCTGCCTGGTGAATTTGTGCCTGTAATGCAGGGAGCACACAGCGCTGGATAACATCCAACAAAATGTCGTCACCCGCGACTTTAAAGCCTTCGCGGAACAATAAACGCGGAGCAATTTTCACATTGCTGCCGACACCATCATCAAGATGATACTGGGTGATAGCCATATCGGTCGTGCCACCACCGATATCAATGGATGCGACGCGCAGCGTTTTGCCCGGCAGTTCATCAGCGGCTAACTCGCGGTCCGGGCGAGCGAGGCTTTTAAAGAAGTTGCCCGTTTGCCCGGCATAGTTGACCAACGCTTCGTTATACAGCCACACCAATTGCCCGCAGGTGGCTTCGTCCCACTCCATCTGAACATCAGGGACTGGGACGACACTTTTCTGGAAATCACGCTCGCTGGTGAAACCATCATCTGTGGGGTGCCATTCCATCGCTTTCCACACCAGACCTACTGCTTCCTGCATTCGCTGGCGGAAGATCTCACGCTCCTGTTTTGGCATCGCCGAAGGCAGTGTCAGGATCAGATGGCGTAGCTGACGTGGCGCATTGAGGTGCCCCATGCTCTGGCGTGAGCCGACGCTGTTAATCTGCATCAGCGCCTGTGCCAGTAACTCACACAGCATCAGGGTCATTAACGAACTACGGCTGTACTGTGGCGAGAACACTGGCAGGCGGTCTTCCAGCGGTAATGAATAGAGCGGCTGCCCGTCGTCATTCATCAGGTTCATCAGGGGATAAGCGGTCGCCAGTGGTTCACGCTGGGTTTTCACACCCATTTGGCTAAAACGCCAATCCTGGTTGGCCGGAGTTTCATCCCATAGATAACGGCGCGGGCTGGAGATGCCACTTGCGCCATCGGTCCCTAAACGGGCAGAAGCCATGCTGCGAGCTTCATCGCCAACGCGGGCAATCGATGGCCAGACAAACGCATCGTCACGGCCACTTTCCACCGAGAAATGCTGTTTGCCGAATTTGGCTTCAGAGAATTCGAGGCGGCTGGTAAACATCGCTTCGTTGATGGTTTGTGGTTCGCTGAGCGAGCGAATTTGCAGCTCGGCAGTCTGGCGCAGGCCGTCATTGGCTTCGCCGTGGTCTTCAATCAATACGCCACAGGTGTGGGTATTGCCGACATCCAGTACAAGATCGACGGGGATCGCCGGGGCTTGCAGCGTGGCGGTGACAATTTTCACTTCTGGCACTGAAAGCTGTGCGCCGAGCATTTCGATAATATTGAGATAGTGCGCCTGGTACTCGAAGGTTTTCAGCGCGTTGCTGATCTCACGCTCTGTTCTGGATTCGTGGCGGGTGGCAAATTGCGTGAACACTTCACGCAGCCAGCCATCAACCCAGGTTTGATCGATAAAGTCGTTAATTTCTTCGTTGTGCCACGCAAGGGCAAAACGGGCTCCGTTACGGACATCATTTTGCGTGGGAGCCAAATGGGCCGCAGGGTTATCATCGGCGAGGATTTTTGTATCCAGTGCGATGGTAATGCGTACGGTGTTTCCAGCCGAGTCCGGTGTTTCAAGGCAACGAATCTGCACTCGTGCCCAGTTATCCGGGCCGCCCACAAAAGTACGTGGCGGATTAAAACGCAGGAACGGCAGCGGCAGCCAGGTTTTATCCAGCAGTTTCAGGGAATGGCCAAGTGTGATGGTGCTTTCCGGTTTCACTACCTCAGGAGCCGAGCCCTGTGTGCCTGGCAGAGTAAATTTGCCCGGTATCACATCGTAATCAAGGCGTAAAAGCGGGCCGTTCGCCGTTTTACGCACAAAGCGCCCGGTATGCGGAGCATTAGGCTGCGGAGCAAGGCCGAAATCCAGAAACTGAATGCCGCTGTCTTTAATGAGCGTCACGCTCGACTTATAGGGATACAGAGTGGCAAACATTGATTAATCACCCACTTTTTTAAATGTCACAGGAACCACGGTGTCCTCCTCGTAGCGCCCACTGCACTCGGCGACATCATTCTCGCCAGGTTTGCAGGATATTTCCGGCAGCGGATAGCGTGAGCCATCGCTACAACGCGCATTGCCACGGGTTTTGATCATCAACGTACCGGACTGCATCAGCCCAGAGAATACTTCTGCTTTGCAAACAATATTGTCGCCATGCACCAGCCGCACATTGCCTTTGTTGTTGGCAATTTGATAACGCAGCGTAGGTGGTTTGCCGGTGATGGAATCTTTAACGTTGATGGCCACACGCCAGTTGCCGTTGAGGAATTTTGTCGAGCCAATTTTTAGCGAATCAGCCGGTAAAACCAGTGCGCCTTTAGGTATTTCAGCTGCCGGTGTTGTCGTTGTAACAGCAGCAGGTTCTGGTTCCGGCGCTGGTGGTTCAACGACCGCGGCTTGAGTGACAGGCAAAGTTGAAACATGGGCCACCGGTGCTGCCTGAATGGCTGCTGGAGCGATGGTCTGAGGTTTAACTTCCGCTTGTTTCTGAGCTAAAGGTTCGGCATGGGGTGCCGATACCAGATAATAAGAAAGTGGAGCAGCGATGCAGGCGATGATGGCGGCTGCAACAGGAGGTAACCAACGCTTCGGCTTTTTCGTGACGGGAGTTTCACGCACGACTTCAGCCTCTGGCGCTGATACCAATGGCTCATCATTTTGAGATGCCACAGGTGTGAGTGCCGCCACGGAATAGAGTGGCTCATCGGGCTCGCTTAACACCACGACAGGTGGCGCAGCAGGCGGCGGTTCTGGCAGGAATTCAATTACCGGCTCGTGTTCTTCAGCAATGCGTAAGCAATCCAGTGGATCAGGACGGGCACTACTATTAAGCGTCACAAACCCCCAAAAAGTGATGACCGGTTTCCCGTCTACCAGATAAACATGCGGGCTACCCGGAAACTGCAATGTATTGGCGAGTAACGAGCCAAAAAGCTGAATGGACGTTTTTTCCGCCTGTTGGCAACGCTGAATCAGCGAGGCGATGTTGGCCTGGCAGTTATCGAGATAGCGCAGGGCTTTTTTACGTTGCTCATCACTGGCGGCAGCCCAACTGACAACGCTGCCTTCAAAGGGGGCGTACCAGTCAACACGATCGCCTTCATCGTTTGGTTGAGGTATCGCAAGGCTGTCGACCACCGCTTGCTGTTTGCGTAAGCGTAATGTTTCGCGAATTTGTAGCGCTGAGTCGAACACAGTCTGCCCGTTTTCGCCGAGCGAAAGAAAATCATCTAAGCATCCGCTGCGCAATAATGTTTTTGCCACGTCATCAATCCTGCTGTTTTCAGCTCCGCTTGAGCCATTTTCACACTTTCCATTTTACGGATTCCCGGCACAGGCAAACGGCGGAAGAGATGGCACTTTTTTCTAATTATCGGGCGATTGCACTTAAGTCTTTGGGGCGTTCGCAGGTTTTGTGCTACTGATTAAAGTCATCCCAAAATCAAAAGGGCGTTCAATCAATGTCAGAAACACTACCTTTATTGCTGGTTCAAATGGGCCATCCTCCCACTGATATTCGCGCGGCTGTTGGCGAACAGCCTGACTGGTTTAAAGCCGCATTAGGTGATGTTGGCCCAATTAAAGTTGTTTGCCCGTTTGAAGGTGAGCGACTGCCAGCGGCGGGTACGTTTAGCGGTGCGGTGATTTCGGGTTCATGGGCGATGGTCACCGACCATGAAGAGTGGAGTGAGCGCACGGCCAACTGGTTGCGTGAGATTATTGGCGCGGGGGTTCCGGTATTAGGTGTATGTTATGGGCACCAATTGATGGCATACGCGCTAGGCGGTGCGGTGGATTACCATCCGCAAGGCAGCGAAGTGGGGCAAATTGCCGTCAGCTTGAATGATGCAGCACGTCATGACCCGTTACTTGAAGGTTTGCCAAACTCTTTTGATACGTTTTTAAGCCACGAGCAAAGCGTGCTTACGCTACCGTCATGTGCCGTGGTGCTTGCAGCATCCAGTCACGATCCACACCAGATTATCCGCTATTCATCGACTGCACTTTCGGTGCAATTCCACCCAGAATTTAGTGCGCCAGTGATGAATAAAATCATTACCAGCCGTAGTGAAAGAGTGGCGATGAAAGGCAAAGACCGTGATGCGTTATTAGCCGCAGTGAGCGATACGCCTTTTTCGCGTGCGATCTTACAGAAGTTTGTTGCGTCATTGTAAATGAATATGGTGGTGCATTGTGCTGCTGGTGGCGTTAAAATGCACGAATATCACTATTAATGAATAACCTGAGAGCCTTTTGTTATTTGTCAGAATTTAAGAGCTATGGTGTTATTGACGCTCAAAATTATAAGTTCACTTTTCATTTGGCAAGCATACAAAAGGCAAAACTATGTCGACAGGGAAAACACTTCTCGCACTGTTGCTCAGCAGTTTCTTACCCGCAACGGCTGCATTGGCTGCAGCGAATAACACGCTAGTTTATTGTTCAGAGGCCTCACCAGAATCCTTCAACCCACAAATTGCCAGCTCCGGCCCTACGTTTGTTGCCAGTTCGCAAACGCTCTATAACCGCCTGGTTGAGTTTCGCCCAAGCGACAACTTACCGGTTCCGTCACTGGCGACCGAATGGAAAATCAGCCCGGATGGTAAAACGTATACTTTTACCCTCCGTAAAGGCGTGAAGTTCAATAGCAATAAAGAGTTTAAGCCGACCCGCGATTTCAATGCTGACGACGTCGTTTTCTCAGTTATGCGCCAGAAGGACCCGAAAAACCCGTACCACAACGTGTCGCAGGCGACTTACGAATACTTCAATGATGTCGGGCTCGATAAGCTGATAACCGAAGTTAAAAAGCTTGATGATAACCACGTTCAGTTCACCCTGAGCGAACCTAACGCGGCATTCCTTGCAGACTGGGGTATGGATTTCGCTTCAATTCTTTCAGCAGAATATGCTGATGCGATGCTAAAAGCGGGCACCCCTGAAAAAGTGGATACTGCGCCAATCGGCACAGGGCCGTTTGCATTGCAGGAATATAAAGTTGATTCGTTGATTCGCTATGTGGCTAACCCGAACTACTGGAATGGTGAAGTGCCGACCAAACATCTGATCTTCTCCATTACACCAAACGTCCAGACACGTATGGCGAAATTGCAGAAGAACGAATGCCAGATTATTCCAGCCCCGGCACCGGTGCAATTTGACGCTATTAAAGCCGACAAGGACCTGACCTTACACACGGTAGATGGCCTGAACGTCGGTTATCTGGCGTTTAACACCACCAAAAAGCCATTTGATAACGTGCTGGTACGCCAGGCGCTGAACTACGCCGTGGATAAACAAGCTATTATCAATGCGGTGTTTATGGGGTCAGGTACGATTGCTAAATCTCCAATCCCGCCAACAATGTTGGGTTTCAATAAAGATCTCTACGATCGCACCTACAATCCTGAAAAGGCCAAAGCGCTGTTAAAACAAGCAGGGCTTGAGAAGGGCTTCGATACGGATTTGTGGTCAATGCCGGTGCAGCGTCCATATAACCCAAACTCACGTCGTATCGCCGAGATGATTCAGAATGACTGGGCAAAAGTGGGTGTGAACGCGAAAATCGTCACCTTTGAGTGGGGCGAATACCTTTCAGGCATGCGTAAGGGCGAGCACTCCTCCGCACTGTTTGGCTGGATGAGTGATAACGGCGACCCGGATAACTTTGCAGATACCCTGCTTGGTTGCGGCAGCATCAAGAGTGGCTCTAACGCCGCACGTTGGTGCGACAAAGACTACGATGCGTTAACGCAAAAAGCGAAATTGACCAGTGACCCGGCTGCGCGCGCTAAACTCTATGAGCAGGCGCAAGAAGTGTTCTATCAACAAGCGCCGTGGATCCCACTGGCAAACGGTAAAACTTTTTACGCAACTCGCAGCAATGTGACGGGTTATAGCGTTAGCCTGAATGGCAGTGATTTCTCGAAAGCGAAATTGAATTAATCTCGACTGACGCTTCCTGATGTGGGAAGCGTCATATTTTGGACTCGGCAAAAACACAAACAAGGATGAAAAATGGTTACGTTCAAACCTATGTTAAGCCATGATTTTCTGGCCTTTGTTGATTACTTCGTCGTGGATTATGCAAGTGAGATAGCCAGTAGTTATCGACTATCGGAAGCGGATGCTTTGTTACAGGCTCGACGTGAGACAGAGGCAAGTTTCCCGGACGGTGAAAAGAGTGCCGGGCAGGTCGTGTTATGCATTACACAAACCCATTTGGGTGAAGAACAGCATATTGGCTATCTATGGTATAAGCCGGACTCAGAACTAAAATCTGTTTACATCAACGACTTTTATCTCTTTCCTCAGTTTCGTGGCCTGGGGCTGGGTAGTGAGGCGATGAAAAGTCTGGAAGAGCGGTTAATTCAGCAAGGCTATAACCAGATCAAACTTCGGGTGGCTGCTGATAACCGCAGAGCCAGACAGGTCTATGAAACTAACGGTTTTGCTGTCACCGGCATCAATATGAACAAAATATTGGGTGTTTCTTCCCATCCTGCTTCTGAAGAATAATGGTATGGAATCATTTTTCTCCTCTATAGCAAACTGCCGCGTTCGTTGATCTTTGGCGAACAATCGCTCCCCGACGGTGATTTCACACAAGTTCAAAACGGGGGCATTAGCACATCGGTAT
Source organism: Buttiauxella massiliensis (assembly GCF_902500225.1). Classification (GTDB taxonomy): domain Bacteria; phylum Pseudomonadota; class Gammaproteobacteria; order Enterobacterales; family Enterobacteriaceae; genus Buttiauxella; species Buttiauxella massiliensis. Next base: position 243,302 of record NZ_LR722650.1, read on the forward strand.
TAACCGAATGCGGGCATTCCATATCATGGGAGAATCCAGCGGCATTGGCCGGAGCCTTAGATTCATTCTGTAAATTCGTCGGTGAGCCATCTGCGTGAAAACCTGGCCGTGGCGCAGATGACATTATCGGCTGAGGTTATGGATGAGCTTGAGAAAATTATCGCAGAGTCATAAGGTATACCCTCTAAAATTAAGGAGATAGTTATGGCGCACCTGGAAGATGTTATTGCCCGCGTAGACGCAGCGGTAACTGAAAATGTGATTGAGCATATGAATGAGTTGCTGATTGAACTGAGCGACGATGCTGAGCTAACCCGCGAAGACCGTTACGCACAGCAGCAGCGTTTACGTAACGCCATCGCGCAGAAGGGCCATCATCACAAAGCGGAAGTGGAACAACGCCGCGAAGATTTAACCAAGGGCGGCACCATTATTTAAGTTTCAGAAAGTGTTATCACAAACCGCCTTCGTTGAAGGCGGCGTGATAAGAAACAAAGACGAAGAAGTTAAGCGGTTTTCACTTCCGGTTGCATATTCATCATACGGTTTAGCCACGGCACCATTGCGGCCATAATCAGCGCGATAACAAAGGTCGTGATGCCAATTTTGCTGAACACACCAGTATAAATCGGCAGCGTTTGCAGCGGATCGTTAAGGGATTCTGGCACTGCCGTGAAGGTGGCAACGTAGCCGCCAAGCAGGAAGGCCGCAGCCTGGGTCAGGAACCACATCCCGAGAATAAAACCCATCATAGTTTGCGGCACCAGCGCTGCGACCATTGCTAAACCTAACGCGCTTATCATCAGTTCACCCAAACTCTGGAACAAATACACCAGCACGATAAACCAGGGTGAGGTCAGCCCTTGCGCGTCAGCAAACCACATACCAGCGGCGGCGGCAGTTAAAAAGCCTAACGAACACAGGAACATGCCGAGAGTGAATTTGGCAGGCATCGTCAGATCTTTGCCTTTGGCACCAAAACGGGTATACAGCGAAGCCAGAATAGGGCTGGCGACCACCACCCAGAATGGGTTCAGAGCCTGAAAACTGACGGGGTTGATAGTAAACCCGAGAATTTCATGGCGCACGTTATTGATAGCAAAGAAGTTCAGAGACGTCGGCATCTGGGCATACAGAATGTAAAACAGTACCGCTTCAATCATCAGCACAAAAGCGACGTACATGCGGTTGCGATCGCTTTTGTTTTGCTTCGCGGCCTCACGGAAGAAGAGGAAAATCACGATGATGGACAGCACAATTAACACAATATTAGCCACTTTTACGTTATGCATCAGCCACGCACAAACGTAAATCATCAGCACAGTTCCCGCTAAAACCAGCAGTAAGTTTTTGTAGCTCATCGGCTTGCTATCGGGTTCCGAGCCGATGTCGCGCACCATGCCACGGCAGCAGAAATAAACCAGCAATGCGAAGACTAAGCCAATACCGCACAGGTTGTAGGTAACGGCGTAGCCATATTTGTTGGCAATGACGGGAGCAAGAGACAAAGACAACAAAGAACCGATGTTGATAGACATGTAAAAGAGAGTGAATGCGCCGTCCAGACGGGGATCTTTTGGCGGATAACATTTCGAAAGCAGACTGGCCGGGTTGGCTTTAAATAGCCCGTTGCCCACCGCAATGGTGCCCAGGGCAATAAAGATCATATCAGGATTATGCAGCGACAAACCGGTCATAAAGTAGCCCAGCGCCAGTACCACGGCACCAAGAATCATCGTGCGTTTTGTTCCTAATAAATGATCGCCAACGTAACCACCGATTGAGATCAGCCCGTAAACCAGAGCGGCAAAGGCACCAAAGGTCACAAAGGCCTGTTCCTGTGAAAAACCGAGCTCTTTAACGAAGAAAACGGCCAGAATACCTTGCACGCCGTAGTATCCAAAACGCTCCCATAACTCAACAAAAAAAATCATAAAAAACGGTTTAGGTTGCTGCAATAAACCGGTAGAGGCGGGCTTATTCATGTTCGTTTGCCTTTAGACATTTTAAGGAAGTATAAGCAGCTATTGGCGCTATACCTAAATTCGATCTGTGATGGAATCGTATTCTATTTTGTGCATCCGCATTCGGTGTTAATGCCGTATTTAGGACGATACTTAGGGTATTGTATGGTTAATTTGCTTTCCTGGTGGTTGATCACACTATCAAATCATGAACATGACATTTTTTATGTGTGCCGCGGTTATCCACTCTACAAAACGACCGATTTATTAATAAACATAAGAAAATAATATGACATTGTTTATTTGCACCTTTCTGGATAAATAACTTAATCCTTCGCTCTATAAGAGTGCGAAAAATGAATGATGCGTTGTTAGATATATTTAAATCTCTTGATTATCAGCGCCCTAAATACCTGGCACGCTAAATGCTTTATTCATCTCATCTTGTATACCAGATGGGATTCCAGTTTATGTCAGTAGCGACTTTGTCTGAATGGGTAGCCAGTTACCGCCAGCATCCCCAACAACTTGTAGCGGCATATCAGCAATTAGATGCCGATTTATCCCGTGATGATAACGCCTGGATATATATTGCGACGCATGACGAAATCTATGTGCAATTAACCACAATTTTTCAGGCAATTAATTCTGGCGAAAAACAAACAGGTGACTTCCCATTATTAGGGGTTCCTTTTGCGGCGAAAGATAATATTGATGTCGCCGGAATGCCCACCAGCGCTGCATGTCCTGCTTTTACCTACACACCAGAAAAAGATGCAACGGTAATTGCTCGCCTGAAAGCGGCGGGTGCAATTGTGGTAGGCAAAACGAACCTCGACCAGTTTGCAACCGGGTTAGTCGGCACGCGCTCCCCGTTTGGTGCCGTAAAAAATACCTTTAATCCAGACTATGTCAGCGGTGGCTCAAGCTCTGGCTCCGCATCCGTGGTGGCGCGTGGGCTGGTGTGTTTCTCGCTGGGAACTGATACCGCAGGATCCGGGCGCGTCCCGGCCGGGTTTAACAATATTGTCGGCATGAAACCGACCAAAGGCTGGATTTCTACCTCAGGCGTTGTCCCTGCATGTCGCCTGAATGACTGTGTTTCGGTGTTCGCGTTAACGGTTGAAGATGCTGAAACTGTCGCCGCCGTGGCGGGCGGCTACGATCCGCAAGATCCATACTCTCGAAAAAACCCGCAAACTGCACCGGCACGCTTTAGTGAAAAACTCCGTTTTGCCATTCCCGACCGTCTTGAATATTTCGGCGACACCTTAAGCGAAAACGCATTCGCCAGAACCTTGCTGCGTTTGCAGCAGCAGGGCGCGGAACTGGTGCCGATTGATTTCACGGCCTTTAACCAGTTGGCTGAGCAGCTGTATTACGGCGCGTGGGTGGCTGAGCGCACCGTGGCGGTTGGTGATATTTTTAAAAACAAGCCTGAAGCGATGGACCCAACCGTACGCGGCATTGTGGCAAATGGTCTGAATTACACGGCCTGCGATGCCTGGCAGGCGGAATACACCCGCGCGGAACTGGCGCAAAAAATCAACGCACAGCTCAGCGAGTTTGACGCGCTGGTGGTGCCAACGTCGCCGACCATTCATACCCTCGCTGAAATGGCGCAGGAACCGGTGCGCTACAACTCGCAATTTGGCACCTACACAAACTTTACGAACCTGGCTGACCTTTGTGCTTTAGCACTGCCAGGGGATTTCCGTGCCGATGGAATCCCTGCCGGGATAACGCTTATCGCACCCGCATGGCATGACCAGGCGCTGAGTCACTTCGGGAAACGCTGGCAGCAGGCATTGAATTTGCCTTTAGGTGCGACCGATAAAACGCTGCCTGTGAGTAATGCCGAAAAACTATCAGCCAATCATGTTCGTGTCGCTGTGGTTGGGGCACATCTGCGCGGAATGCCGCTCAACCACCAGCTCACCACCCGAAATGCGGTGTTTATCGAAGAATCCTTTACTGCCGCCAATTACCGCCTTTACGCGCTGGCTAATACACAGCCGCCGAAACCTGGCCTTGCACGCAGTTCCGAAGGGCAGCCGATTGCCGTTGAACTATGGGACATCCCGCTGGCGCGCTTTGGTGAGTTTGTGGCGGAAATCCCGGCTCCACTAGGGATCGGCACATTGACGCTTGAAGATGGTCGGAGCGTGAAAGGGTTTATCTGCGAGCCCGCAGCACTCTCTGATGCCACGGATATCACCGCGTGGGGCGGCTGGAAAGCCTGGCTTGCCCGCCACCATAGCGCTTAAGGAGACGACAATGTTTAGCTCTGTATTGATAGCTAACCGCGGTGAAATTGCCGTTCGGGCAATTAAAACACTGAAAAAAATGGGTATCGGCAGCGTTGCTGTTTACTCCGAACCTGATGCTAACGCGCAGCATGTAATTGATGCCGATGTGGCGATTGCGCTGGGTGGCGAAAAAGCAGCGGACAGTTACCTCGATATTGAGAAGATCGTTGCCGCTGCTAAAGCGAGCGGTGCGCAGGCGATATTCCCTGGCTACGGTTTTTTATCGGAACGCGCGGAGTTTGCCCAAGCCTGTGCTGATAATGGGCTGGTGTTCATCGGCCCAACCGCCGAACAAATTCGGGATTTCGGCCTGAAACACCGTGCGCGTGAACTGGCCTTTAAAGCTGATGTGCCGATGACACCGGGAACGGGCCTGTTGCTGACACTGAAAGAAGCACAACTTGCAGCGGCTGAAATTGGCTACCCGGTGATGCTGAAAACCACCGCAGGTGGCGGGGGAATTGGTCTTACACGCTGCGAGGATGAAGCGAGCCTGATTGATGCCTGGTCGAGCGTAAAACGTATGGGCCAGCAGTTTTTCAGCGATGATGGCGTATTTATCGAGCGTTTTGTTGACCGCGCCCGTCACCTGGAAGTACAGATTTTTGGCGATGGAAAAGGCAAAGTCGTAGCGCTGGGTGAGCGTGATTGCTCATTGCAACGCCGTAACCAGAAAGTGGTGGAAGAAACCCCAGCACCCAATTTGCCGCAAGCCACGCGTGAAGCGATTCATGCCGCCGCCGTGGCACTCGGTGAATCCGTCAATTACCGCAGTGCAGGCACCGTGGAGTTTATCTACGACGCCGCCCGCGATGCGTTCTATTTCCTTGAAGTGAACACCCGTTTGCAGGTCGAGCATCCGGTCACCGAAATGGTCACCGGGCTGGATCTTATCGAATGCATGATTAACGTCGCCGCAGGCGTCACGCTTGACTGGCAGCGTTTAGCGCAGCCGCCAAAAGGGGCCGCCATCGAAGTGCGTATTTACGCCGAAGATGCGCTGAAAAACTTCCAGCCAAGTCCGGGCGTGCTGACCGACGTATTCTTCCCGCAGGATGTGCGGGTTGATGGTTGGGTCAGTACCGGCAGTGAAGTCAGTGCGTTTTACGATCCGATGATCGCTAAAGTGATCGTTTATGGTGACGATCGTCAGCAGGCGTTAAGTAAACTGAACACGGCGCTGGCGGCCACGCGTTTGCACGGTATTGCGACCAATCTCGATTACCTGCGTCAAATTGTGCAACTGGCGGAGTTTAAAGCCGGGGTGATGTGGACGCGTCTGCTGGATGATGTGGTTTATCAGGCTCATGCCATTGAAGTGCTTGAACCCGGCACCTGGAGCAGCGTGCAGGACAGCCCAGGCCGTCTTGGTTATTGGGATATTGGCGTGCCGCCTTCCGGGCCAATGGATGATTTTGCTTTTCGTCTTGCCAACCGCATTGTCGGCAACCATCCGTCTGCCGCAGGTCTTGAATTTACCCTGCAGGGGCCGACGCTCCGCTTTCATAGCGCTGCCACCATCGCGTTAACGGGCGCCGATTGCCCGGCAACACTGGATGATGAAGCGATCCCATACTGGCAGCCGGTGATCGTCAAAGCCGGGCAGACCCTAAAACTGGGCCGCGCCACTTCCGGGTGCCGTACTTATCTGGCGGTACGCAATGGTTTCGACGTGCCGGTCTATCTCGGTAGCCGTTCGACCTTTGCCCTTGGGCAGTTCGGCGGCCATGCCGGGCGCACTTTACGTGTGGCGGATGTACTGGCGATCTCCCAACCGTGTTTACCAGCGTGCACTACGCCCGCACCAATTTCATTACCACAAACCCCGGAACCGGCAGTTATCCCGCAATACAGCGATGTGTGGGAAATTGGCGTGTTGTATGGGCCGCATGGCGCGCCTGATTTCTTCACATCTGAATCCATGCAGACGTTCTTTGAAGCCGAGTGGCAGGTTCACTACAACTCGAACCGCCTCGGCGTGCGTTTGGTCGGCCCGAAACCTGAATGGACGCGGGCTGACGGCGGCGAAGCGGGGCTACATCCTTCCAACGTTCATGATTGTGAATACGCGATTGGCGCGGTGAATTTTACCGGCGACTTCCCGGTGATCCTGACGCGTGACGGCCCAAGCCTCGGCGGGTTTGTCTGCCCGGTCACCATTGCGAAAGCCGAACTGTGGAAAGTCGGGCAGGTGAAACCAGGTGACCGCATTCGCTTCCACGCGATCACCTTTGAACACGCGCAGTCGTTGGAAATAGCCCAGGACGTGGCGGTCACTAATTTGCTGCATGTGTTAAATCTGCCGGATTTGCACCCGTCGATAACACCGACCACCACCTCAAGTGCGGCAATTCTCGCAGAACTGGAAGCGCAAAGTGATTTACCGGCGGTGGTTTACCGCCAGGCAGGCGACAACTATGTGCTTATCGAATATGGCGACAACGTGCTGGATCTGGCGCTGCGCCTGCGTATTTATCTGCTGATGAAAGCCATCAAGCAGGCCGGAGTTACCGGTATTGAAGAGCTTTCGCCGGGTGTGCGTTCGCTGCAAGTGCGTTACGACAGCCAGCATATTTCCCAATCGCAATTATTGACGCTGTTATTAAGCCTGGAAAAACAGCTGGGCGATGTCACGAAACTCAAAATTCCGTCACGCATCGTGCATCTGCCGATGGCCTTTGAAGACAGCGCCACGCTTGCGGCGGTTGAACGTTACAAAGAAACCGTGCGCGCCGATGCACCGTGGCTGCCCAATAACGTCGATTTCATTCAGCGCACCAATGGGCTGGCGCACCGTGATGAAGTGCGGGACATCATCTTTAACGCCAGTTATTTGATTCTGGGATTGGGGGATGTGTATCTCGGCGCCCCTTGCGCGGTGCCACTCGACCCGCGCCATCGCCTGCTTAGCTCGAAATATAACCCGGCCCGCACCTGGACTGCTGAAGGCACCGTCGGTATTGGCGGTATGTATATGTGCATCTACGGTATGGATTCGCCGGGTGGCTACCAGTTGGTGGGGCGTACGTTGCCTATCTGGAACAAATTCCTTAAGAACGAACAGTTTGGTGATGAGCCATGGTTGCTGAAGTTCTTCGACCAGGTGCGTTTCTATCCGGTCAGCGAAGACGAACTGACTGAATTCCGTAGCGCATTCCGTGAAGGACGTGCCGAGGTGCGTGTTGAACAGGTCGAGTTCGATTTTGCCGCTTATACCACCTTTCTTGCCGACAATGCCGACGACATTGCTGATTTCCGCTCGCGCCAACAGCGTGCGTTTGTCAGTGAAGTGGCGCACTGGAAGGAGCAGGAAAATGCTGCTGTCGAGAGCGCGATGTCAGCGGCACAAGAGGTGGTTGAAGACCAGCCAGGCCAGCTGGTGAGCGCGGATCTCAACGGCAATATCTGGAAGATCCTTGTGGAGCCAGGACAGGCTGTGAAGCAGGGCGAGCCGCTGATCGTGGTGGAAGCCATGAAAATGGAGCTGATGGTGAGCGCACCATGCGATGGCACCGTTATTCGTATCAGTTGCCAGCAGGGTCGCCAGGTAGGGCCGGGTGATGCATTGCTGTGGCTGGATGCGGTGTGAATAAGAACCCCGAAGGCATCGCCGAGCGTATCTACCGCTTGTTGAAGCAGGAAATTTTTGATTTCCAGTTGCTGCCCGGCGACAGGTTCAGTGAGAACGACATCGCGGTACGTATGGCCGCGAGCCGTACGCCGGTGCGCCAGGCGTTGTATGCACTGGAGCAAGAAGGATATGTCGAAGTGCAGCCGCGTAGTGGTTGGCAAATTAAAGCGGTGGATTTCGACCATCTGGAGTCGCTCTACGATCTGCGCATTGTGCTGGAGCTCGAAGCCATAAAACGGCTGTGTATATTGCCCACAGAGGTGCGTCCGCTGCCGCTTCAGGCGCTGAAACAGTTTTGGATTGATGCGCCACAACTGGCCGATGGCGCTGAAGTTGCAAGCCACGACGAGGTGTTCCATATGACGCTGGTTGAGGCCACAGGAAACCCGGAAATGGCGCGGGTCCATCGCGAAATCACCGAAAAAATTCGTATTGTGCGGCGGCTGGATTTCACCAAACGTCCGCGCGTAAGTGCCACATATCTCGAGCATGGACAGATTTTGCTCGCCATTTTGAACCGTCAACTTCAGGAGGCGCAGACCCGCTTACACGACCATATCGCCGCAAGTCAGAAAGAGGTCCGTCAAATTACTCTCCATATGCTTCATCAGGCGAAGCATGGGGTTATTCGCTAATTCGGGTTAAATCTGGGGTATACACACTATGCAACGTCGCACCTTCATTAAAGCTTTCGCGCTCTCCGCTTCGGTAGTCAGCATGGGGCTGGCCTTCAGCGCACAAGCTGCCGACACCATCAAAGTGGGCATCATGCACTCGCTGTCCGGCACTATGGCTATCTCTGAAACGCCGCTCAAAGATGTGGCGCTGATGACCATCGCTGACATTAACGCCAAAGGCGGCGTACTGGGGAAACAGCTTGAACCGGTGGTGGTTGATCCGGCGTCAAACTGGCCGCTGTTCGCTGAAAAAGCGCGCCAACTGTTAAGCCAGGATAAAGCGGCGGTGGTGTTTGGTTGTTGGACATCGGTATCGCGTAAATCTGTGTTGCCGGTATTTGAAGAGCTGAACGGGCTGCTGTTCTACCCGGTGCAGTATGAAGGTGAAGAGATGTCGCCAAACGTGTTCTACACGGGGGCTGCACCTAATCAGCAGGCAATTCCGGCAGTGGAATACCTGATGAGTGAAGACGGCGGAGCGGCGAAACGCTACTTCCTGCTGGGCACGGATTACGTTTATCCGCGCACCACCAACAAGATTCTGCGCGCTTTCCTGCATTCCAAAGGCGTGCAGGATAAAGACATTGAAGAAGTTTATACCCCGTTTGGTTACAGCGATTACCAGACCATTGTTTCCAACATCAAGAAATTCTCCGCAGGCGGCAAAACCGCGGTTATCTCCACCATTAATGGTGACTCCAACGTACCGTTCTACAAAGAACTCGCCAACCAGGGTCTGAAAGCAACCGATGTGCCGGTAGTGGCGTTCTCGGTCGGTGAAGAAGAGTTGCGAGGGATCGACACTAAACCACTGGTCGGCAACCTGGCGGCGTGGAACTACTTTGAATCGGTTGATAACCCAACCAACAAAGCGTTTGTCGCCGAATGGAAAGCGTACGCCAAAGCTCACAAGCTGCCGAATGCTGACACCGTTGTCACCAACGACCCGATGGAAGCAACCTACGTTGGCATCCATATGTGGGCACAGGCGGTGGAAAAAGCCGGAACTACGGATGTCGACAAAGTACGCGTGGCGATGGCGGGGCAAACCTACAAAGCGCCATCTGGTTTTACGCTCACCATGGACGCCACCAACCACCATCTGCATAAGCCAGTGATGATTGGCGAAATTGAAGGCAACGGCCAGTTCAACGTGGTGTGGCAGACCGATGCACCGGTACGCGCACAGCCGTGGAGCCCGTTCATTGCAGGCAACGACAAGAAGTCTGAAGAGCCTGTGAAAATGGCGAGCAACTAGCTAGTTCTCTCCCTCTCCCTTCAAGGAGAGGGAACCGATCGAGTTCAAGGAGACGCCCATGAAATATGTACGCTGGCTGTTAATCATGGCCTGGCTGCTGCCGTGCTTCGCCCGCGCCGGAGATGCCGAAGATTTTGCCGCAGCGAACCGCACGCAACAGGCGAAACTGCTGCAAACCTGGGCGGCGGCACCGGATGCAAAACGTTTACCGTTACTCAACGCTCTGGCGCAAGAAAATCTGGTGATTAATGATAAAAAAGTGCGCCTGACTAATCGGTTACGCGTTCTGGTCGGCAGCGCACTTGCCAGTCATCAATTGGTGAGTGACAACGTCACGCTACGTTTGCAGGCGGCTAAAACGTTGCAGCGCGAGGCGCAGCCAGACCAGCTTCCATTGCTGGAACAAAGACTTAAAGTCGAGACTGACGAAGAAGTTCGCACCGCTCTTGAAGGCGCGATTGCTCAACTTCAGCTGGCCAGCACTGATGCCACAGTGCGCTTAAATGCGGTCGAACTACTGAGCCATTCTGCTGACCCCGATACGCAAGCATTGCTCAAACCGCTGAGTGATGCGCAGACCGAACCCGATGCACAGGTGCGCAAAGCCGCCAGCGAAGGGCTGCAAAAAATTCAGCACCGTTTAATGCTGGGCGACATTCTCGGCCAGGCTTTTATGGGGATTTCGTTAGGTTCTATTTTGCTGTTAGCCGCACTGGGGCTTGCGATCACCTACGGTTTGCTGGGCGTGATTAATATGGCGCACGGCGAAATGCTGATGCTCGGTGCGTATTCCGCATGGCTGGTGCAAAGCTTATTTCAGCACTACGCGCCATCATGGCTGACGTTTTACCCGATTGTCGCCTTGCCCGTCGCCTTTGCTATCACCGCTGGAATCGGTATGGCGCTGGAGCGCACGGTGATTCGCCATTTGTACGGTCGCCCACTGGAAACACTTTTGGCAACATGGGGCATCAGCCTGATGCTTATTCAGATTGTGCGCATGGTATTTGGTGCACAGAACATGGAAGTCGCCAACCCGGCTTGGCTGTCTGGTGGCGTACAAGTGCTGCCGAACCTGATTTTGCCGTGGAACCGTCTCGTTGTGATTGGCTTTGTGATGCTGGTATTGCTGTTTACCTGGCTGCTGCTGAACAAAACCCGTCTTGGCATGAATGTGCGAGCTGTGACGCAGAACCGTGCCATGGCTGCCTGCTGCGGCGTGCCAACCGGACGTGTGGATATGCTGGCGTTTGGGCTGGGTTCAGGCATTGCAGGTCTTGGCGGCGTAGCGCTCTCGCAGCTTGGCAATGTCGGCCCCGAGCTGGGACAAGGCTACATCATCGACTCCTTCCTTGTGGTGGTGCTCGGCGGTGTGGGCCAGTTGGCGGGAACCGTGGCTGCGGCATTCGGTCTGGGTATCTTCAATAAAATCCTCGAACCGCAAATTGGCGCGGTGCTAGGTAAAATCCTCATCCTGATGCTGATTATTCTGTTTATCCAAAAACGCCCGCAAGGTCTGTTCGCCCTGAAAGGGAGGGTTATTGACTGATGAGCCAGCCGCTAACGTTAACACTCACCCGCAAAGCGCCGCGCATCTCAATGGTGCTGGGGTCGCTGATTGTGGTGCTGATGCTGACATTGCCGTTTCTGACGCTGTTGCCAGCCAGCCATCCACTGAGTCTTTCGACTTACACGCTGACGCTGGTCGGCAAAATCCTCTGTTATGCCACGGTAGCCGTTGCGCTGGATTTGGTGTGGGGCTACGCCGGACTGTTGTCTCTTGGGCACGGCATTTTCTTTGCCCTCGGCGGCTACGCGATGGGGATGTACCTGATGCGCCAGGCCGCAGGCGACGGGCTGCCCGCGTTTATGTCGTTCCTTTCCTGGGATCAACTGCCGTGGTTCTGGTGGGGCACCCAGCATTTTGCCTGGGCGCTGGCCCTGATTGTACTGGTGCCGGGGTTGCTCGCGCTGGTATTTGGCTTTTTTGCCTTCCGCTCAAAAATCAAAGGCGTCTATTTCTCGATAATGACCCAGGCGCTGACCTACGCCGGAATGCTGCTGTTCTTTCGTAATGAAACTGGTTTTGGCGGTAATAACGGTTTCACCGGTTTCACCACTATTTTAGGCATGCAGATTACCGCCACGAGCACGCGCATCGGGTTGTTTATCGCCACGGTGTTGTTGCTGCTGGCAAGCCTAGGGATAGGTTTTGCACTCGCGCGCAGCAAGTTTGGCCGTGTGCTGACAGCGGTACGCGACGCAGAAAACCGCCTGGTGTTCTGCGGTTACGACCCAAAAGGTTTCAAGCTGCTGGTATGGACCTTATCTGCGGTACTTTGCGGGTTGGCAGGGGCGTTGTATGTGCCACAGGTTGGCATCATCAACCCTGGCGAAATGTCGCCAACCAACTCTATAGAAGCGGCTATCTGGGTGGCGTTGGGTGGACGCGGCACCTTGATAGGCCCAATCCTTGGCGCAGGGCTGGTTAACGGGGCGAAAAGCTATTTCACCATGGCGGTACCGGAATACTGGCAGCTGTTCCTGGGGCTGATTTTTATTGTCGTAACCCTGTTTTTACCGCGTGGCGTGATCGGCTTGCTGCGTAAGGGAGAAAAATAATGCTACCAGGAGAACCGCTATTTACTCGGCAGTACGAGGCAGACCGATTCCGCGATCAAACCGATCCGGTGCTGATGCTGGAAAACATTAATGTCAGTTTTGACGGTTTTAAGGCACTGACCGATCTTTCACTCAATATTGGCGTTGGCGAATTGCGCTGCGTGATTGGCCCGAATGGTGCCGGTAAAACGACATTGATGGATGTGATTACCGGGAAAACCAAACCGCAAAGTGGGCGAGCATTTTACGATCAATCGACCGATTTACTGCGTTTAGAGCCGGCGGATATCGCTCAACGTGGCATCGGACGTAAATTTCAGAAGCCGACGGTTTTCGAGGCCCTGACGGTGTTTGAAAACCTGGAGATTGCGCAGAAAACAGATAAATCGGTGTGGGCGAGCCTGCGGGCGAAACTCAACTCTGAACAACGGGATCGCATTGACGAAATGCTGGTGACTTTGCGCCTTGGGGCGGAAAGAAATCGTAAAGCGGGATTGCTTTCCCACGGGCAAAAACAGTTTCTCGAAATCGGGATGCTACTCGTGCAGGAGCCGCATTTGCTGCTGCTTGATGAACCCGCAGCAGGCATGACGGATGCCGAAACCGAGTATACCGCCGAGCTTTTTCGCAGGCTGGCGGGTAAGCATTCGTTGATGGTGGTGGAACATGACATGGGCTTTGTGGAAACCATCGCCGATCACGTTACGGTACTGCATCAGGGCCAGGTGCTGGCGGAAGGTTCGCTGCGTGAAGTGCAGGCCAACGAGCAGGTGATTGAAGTGTATTTGGGGAGATGAAATGCTACAGGTCAACGATCTAAACCAATACTACGGCGGCAGTCATATTCTGCGCGGCGTCTCGTTTGAAGCAAAAATTGGTGAAGTCACCTGCCTGCTGGGGCGCAATGGGGTGGGGAAAAGTACGCTATTGAAATGCCTGATGGGGCTGATCCCGGCAAAATCAGGCAGCGTAAATTGGCAGCAGAACAATATCACCAGCCGTAAACCACACCAGCGTGTGCAGGCGGGAATTGCCTATGTGCCGCAAGGGCGCGAAATATTCCCGCGTCTGACGGTGGAGGAAAACTTGCTGATGGGGCTTTCGCGCTTTGCAGGGCGAGATGCAAAGCAGGTGCCGGAAGAAATTTACCAGCTTTTCCCTGTGCTTAAAGAGATGAAACAACGGCGCGGTGGCGATCTCTCTGGTGGCCAACAGCAGCAGCTGGCAATAGGTCGTGCGCTGGCATGTAAACCACAGTTATTGATTCTGGACGAACCAACAGAGGGGATTCAGCCATCGGTAATTAAGGAGATCGGTCAGGTTATTAGTAGCCTTGCCGCCAAAGGTGATATGGCTATTTTGCTGGTGGAACAGTTTTATGATTTTGCCGCACAGCTTGCCGATAACTATTTGGTGATGTCGCGTGGCTCGATTATCCAGCGTGGTAAGGGTACCGATATGGAAACCGATGGGGTCAGGGGGCTGGTGGCGATTTAGACATTATGGTCTGGTTTATCATAAAAGTTATGGCTCTGTTTGTTATGCCATAACTTGTTTATATTCAGGTAACTTATCGTTATTGCGCCCGTGGAGGCCTGAATTGACTCTTAATGAACATCAACAACCGGTTGGCCATGCACTTCCGGATTGGCAGCCTTGCCCGCGCTCACAGCGTGTGGTGTTGGAAGGGCGTTACTGCCGCCTTGAACCGCTGGCACCTTCTCATACCGCTTCACTTTGGGCTGCGTGGAATACGGTAAAAGACAACAGCGGCTGGACGTATTTGAGTGTTGGTCCCTTTGCGGGCCTTCAGCAATTTGCCGATTTCATAGAGACTGCGACACAAAGCCACGATCCCATGCATTACGCAGTAGTTGATACCCAAAGCGGCGACGCGCTGGGCACTCTGTCTCTAATGCGCATCGACCCGGCAAATGGTGTGATAGAAGTCGGTTTCGTTATGTACTCACCATTATTACAGCGCACCGTTCAGGCAACCGAAGCTCATTACCTGTTAATGAAGTACGCCTTTGAGCTGGGTTACCGTCGTTATGAGTGGAAGTGTGACAGCCTGAATGGCCCATCGCGCCATGCGGCTATTCGCCTGGGTTTCCGTTATGAAGGACTTTTCCGCCAGGCGATAGTTTATAAACAGCGCACTCGAGATACAGCGTGGTTTTCAATTCTCGATAGCGAATGGCCGCAAATTCAACAGGCGTTTGAAGTGTGGCTCAGTGTTGAAAATATGGCTGACGGCGTGCAGAAGCAGGGGCTGGCCAGGATCCGTGCAAGTCTGATGAGCAATCATCCAATCCAGGCCAGACATGCGGTGCAGGTGCGCACTCTGGTGCAAAGCGATTACACACAGTGGGCTGCGTTATGGCAGGGGTATCTGACGTTTTACAACTCGCAAATCAGTGATGTTGTCACGAAATTAACATGGCAGCGAATGCTTGATGCCGCCGAGCCTATGTATGCGCTGGGCGCGTTCGATGAACAGGGTAAAATGGTGGGTATTGTGCATATGGTTTATCACCGTGGCACCTGGTCGGCTGAGGATCATTGCTATCTTGAAGATCTGTTTACCGCGCCTGATTCGCGTGGCAAAGGGGTTGGCCGGTCACTGATTGAAGGTGTTTATCAGCATGCACAATCGAAAGGTTGCGGGCGGGTTTATTGGCATACTCACGAAACCAATGCGGCAGGCCAGGCGTTATACGACAAGTTGGCGGATAAGCCTGGGTTTATTCAGTATCGCAAGAATTTGTAGTCAGTTATATCGGGTGGATTCGCGAAGCGACATCCACCATTTAATTGAGAGCCAACTGCGGTTTCACCGCCATTCCTTTCACAATCATCAGATAGGCCAGTGCAATTGCCACCATCAGCGCTACGAATAACATTGATGGCGGGAACCAGGTTAGCATCAAACCGGTGAACAGCGGGGTACATGCACCGCCTAACCAACCTAACTGCTGCGCCGAAAAGTAGCTCGCTTTAAGCCCTTCAGGTGCAATGTTATCAACCAGCATATATTCACCTGGCGCAAATATTAGCTCACCGAGTGTAAACACTGCCGCAGAAACTCCCCATAACAGCAGGTTCTCGCCTGAAATCATAAAACCTGCCAGACCCACTATGAAAAACAGCGTACCGTAGCCCATCAGTTTTTTGATGTTGTCCGGGCGAATGCGTTTGCCGACCATATATTGGAAAACCACCACCACAAAAGCATTCACCGGTAGTACTACACCCACCACTTTTTGTGCCAAATCTGAATCAGAAATAGCAATCGCGTATTGCGATAAACAGGCAGCAAAAGAGCCAAACACCAGTGAACCAAGAAATGCTGACAAGGTGAAATACATCAATGCCTTGTCTTTAAGCATCTGCCGCGGGGAAAGTACGGCCCCGTCGTTAGAACGCGAAGGGGCAACCGGAACGCTATGCACATAGCGGCTAATCACGATAAACGGGATGATTGCGGTTAGACCTGAAAGCCAAAATGGTAGGTTGGTGCTGTAGAGCACCGCCAACGTGCCGATTGGCGGGCCGACCGTCCAGCCGATATTGGCGCAGGTGTAATTAAGCGAGAAGATTTTCGGCTTTTGGTGAATTTCTAACGTGTCAGAAAAATACCCTTTCAGCACCGTAGCAAATACTGAATACGCGCAGTTTATCAGTGAATAGAACACCACCACCAGAACGGCACTATTCACCAACGGAATAGCGATAAAGCCGCCGAGGAAAATCACTATCGACAAAAGCATGTATATTTTCTTGTCGAATTTATCCGCGAGAATGCCAAACCATAGGCTAAACACCACGCCCGCCGTTAGCGCGATGGTCAACGCCATACCAATTTCACTTAACGGCATACCGTACTGCCGGGAAAGATAAATGGTCATAAATGGCAGTGTCAGGCCGCGCCCTACGGTGAGTAGTAGTGAAGAGAGCAGTAAAACGCTGATGGAGAGTTGCTTACCAGAAAAACGAGCTGCTAAAGAAACCATTTTGTTGTGTGTTTTTAGTATGTTCACGAAGATGTGTTTCACATTTAGCATGAAGAATCGGCAAAGTATAGATGGCGTTTATCATGGAATGCTTTCTGTACTTATGCTTAAAAGTGCGATCTGTATCTGTTTTCAGATTGGATATAGCCTTAAATTTTAACAAAATTGCAATAAACCGAGGGCAGGGTATGACGCGTAAAGATGGGCTACTGGCGATGCTGGTGGTTGTCGTGTGGGGGCTTAATTTTGTAGTCATTAAGATGGGATTACACAATATGCCGCCGCTGTTACTGGCTGGTCTGCGCTTTCTGCTGGTTGCCTTTCCCGCGTTGCTATTTGTCGCGCGTCCTAAAATTCCCTTTCGCCTGCTTGCCGCTTACGGGCTGACTATCAGTTTTGGGCAGTTTGCATTTCTGTTTAGCGCTATCAAGTTTGGTATGCCAGCAGGATTGGCTTCACTGGTACTTCAGGCGCAGGCATTTTTCACCATTATCCTTGGTGCGTTTGTGTTTCAGGAGCGCCTGCAAGGTAAACAACTGGCGGGAATAACGCTTGCGGTGATCGGGGTGCTGGTGTTGATTGAGGGCAGTCTCGGCGGGCAGCATGTTGCCTTGCTCGGTTTTATGTTGACGTTGGCGGCGGCGCTGAGCTGGGCATGTGGGAATATCTTTAATAAGAAAATCATGCAGCTTGAACCTCGTCCACCGATTATGTCTTTGGTGGTGTGGAGCGCATTAATCCCGGTGCTGCCGTTCTTTGCCGCCAGTTACTTGCTTGATGGCCCAAGTGTAATGTGGCAAAGCCTGATTGCCATTGATATGACGACGATTTTGTCGCTGGTATATCTGGCCTTCGTGGCGACGATTGTCGGTTACGGCATTTGGGGAAGTTTATTGGGGCGCTATGAAACCTGGCGAGTTGCGCCATTGTCGTTGCTGGTGCCCGTTGTGGGGATGGCGAGTGCCGCGTGGCTACTGGATGAAACACTGTCGTTCACTCAGTTGGCAGGGGCGTTACTGATTATGGGGGGCTTGTATATTAACGTCTTTGGCTTGCGGATTAGACGGGCGATAGTGAGTTAATTTCTTCTGGCGGGCTAACATAAGTGCGCCCGCCAGATGCGGAAATTAGCGCGTACTTTCGTGGTAGTAAGGCGTACCCAACAACTCTGATTTATCACCAATCGTATCGCGGGAGCTGCAATTGGTATTGTTGTCAGAAGGAGGGAGAATCATCCCGCCGTGATTGCTTTGGGTGGCGTTAAAACTGCCGGGCTGCTCCGCCAGAGCGTTAGCGGAAGCCAGAATCAGTACCAGGCTTACAGCGCCGATAAAACGTTTCATAAATCCTCGGTGTCTGTTTTAACCAGACGGTTGCATAGCGTTTGTTAATTTTTTAATGATTTAGCGGGTGAATAAACTTTCCTTCGCCACCTGAACATGCAACGCGGAATCTGTGAGGTGGCACAGAGAAGTAATTCTTGAACGTGCGGGTGAGTGTCTGTTGCGACTCAAACCCATAGCGCTCCGCCAAATAAAGAATCGGCTCGTTGCTTTCTTTCAACTTGAGTGCGATTTCGGTCAGTTTTCGATTACGGATGTATTGGC
This sequence comes from Buttiauxella massiliensis, assembly GCF_902500225.1. GTDB lineage: Bacteria > Pseudomonadota > Gammaproteobacteria > Enterobacterales > Enterobacteriaceae > Buttiauxella > Buttiauxella massiliensis. The sequence continues at coordinate 261,383 of NZ_LR722650.1, forward strand.
CTAATGAATGCCCGGTCTCTTTTTTAAACATCCTTTGCAGGTGCCACTTCGAGTAGCCAGAACGCTGCGAAACCTTCTCAAGGGAGAGCGGGGTTTCCAGGTTCTCTTCAATCCAGTCCAAAATGCTTTGTATTGTTATTGAATCATTGTTCCGTCTGGACATCGTTTCACCTCATTCCAGGTTTACGGTAATACCTTTGCTAACAAGTGATAAAGCGTGTCGGCTTCATCGGTTGTCAGGTTTTTAATTAGTTCTTGGTGCATGCTTTTCCCCAAAAGGCTGCGGCATTTCTCGCAAAGTTTGGCTCCATCAGGAGTCAGTCTTATCAGCACACCCCGTTTGTCGTTGGGATTCGGTAAGCGCGCGACCCATCCTTTGCAAATCAGGCGGTCTAACATGCGGGTTAACGCACCGAGGTCCACAGAAAGCGATTTCTTTAACTCCATGGGGGTTATGCATTCTTCTCGATAGATAGTGCAGAGCACTTTAAATTGAGACGAAGTGACATCCAGCGGGGAAAGATGCTCGTTAAGCAGGCGTTCCTTATACTGGTTAACCATATAGATCAGTTGCCCGAGAGGGATCATTTCGTTAAACAGATCGTTTTTATCTTTCACTATGATTGCCCAGGCAAGTATATTTAATCACGGCAGATATTATTGCTCAGGCAACCATAAGTCAACGTTATGAGTCGGTGATGACACGAATAGCTAAAACGGTTCAGTTTTTAACATTGATACAATTCTGCTAACCCATGTAGAGCAAGCAGGCTGCTATACTCGAGAGCGCAAAAAGACACCGAAATTAAGGACAGCAGATGATGGAATTGGTAAAGGCTATTGGGCTTGGGTTAGTGGTGTTATTGCCGCTGGCTAACCCTTTGACTACAGTAGCATTGTTCCTCGGGCTTGCCGGAGATATGAACAAAAAGGCCCGCGACAAAACCGCGTTGATGGCGTCGATTAATGTATTCATCATCATGATGGTTGCGTATTACGCCGGGCAGGTGGTGATGAATACCTTTGGTATTTCCATTCCCGGTTTGCGGATTGCGGGTGGGTTGATTGTTGCATTTATTGGTTTCCGCATGCTTTTCCCGCAACAAAAAGCCCACGAGTCGCCGGAGGCGCACTCCAAAGCTGAAGAGCTTGAACAAGAGCCCGATACCAATATCGCCTTTGTGCCGCTCGCCATGCCAAGCACGGCTGGGCCGGGGACGATTGCGATGATCATCAGTTCGTCGTCCACCGTTGAGCACGGCGTGAACTTTTCCAATTGGGTTGTGCTGGTGGCACCACCGCTTATTTTTGCGTTAGTGGGTTTGATTTTGTGGGGCAGTTTGCGCAGTTCAGGGGCAATTATGCGCCTGGTGGGTAAGAGCGGAATTGAAGCGATTTCTCGCCTGATGGGCTTCTTATTAGTCTGTATGGGCGTGCAGTTTATTATTAACGGCATCCTGGAAATAGTGACCCATTTCCCGGCAAATTAAGCAAAAAGGCAACGGCAAAACACCGTTGCCTTTTTACTTCAATTAATGGCTGTGTTGTTCTTCAAGCGATACCGGCCAGCGGCGGAAAATTAATACCGAACCTACCAGTGCAATCAGTGCCGGAACCGCACCCACCATCCCGATACTCGACATTTCAAAATGCAGGCTCACCTGGTTTCCGACTAACGCGCCTGCGCCAATCCCGATATTGAAAATCCCTGAGAATAACGCCATCGACACATCAGTCGCATCCGATGCCAGCGCCAGAACCTTCACCTGCACTCCCAGCGTGATCACCATAATTGCGATGCCCCAGAACAGGCACAGAATAGTGAGGTTCACAGTGCTTTGTGCCGCAGGTAACAACAAGGCGAGGCACAGGACCAACAGGCCGATTGAGCAGCTCACCAGCGTTGACGAGTGGCGGTTGCCCAATTTACCGAACATCACGCTGCCAATAATCCCGGCACCGCCAAGCACTAACAGCAGGAACGTCGCCATATTGGCGCTTAAGCCAGCGACGTTTTGCACGAACGGTTCAATGTAGCTGTAGGCGGTGTAATGCGCGGTAACGACCACGGCGACGAGCACATATAAGCTGACTAACGCCGGACGTTTAAATAGCTCAGGCACGCTTTTCAGCGAACCCGAATGCTCGCTCGGCAATTTAGGCAGCAGCTTGATGACGTAGAACAGCGTCAGGGCGGCGATGACGCCGATACCCAAAAAGGTGGTGCGCCAGCCGAAATACTGCCCGACCATGCGCCCGAGCGGTAAACCTAAGACCATCGCCAGCGCCGTACCCGTGGCAATCAGGCTCATCGCCTGGGCTTTTTTACCGGCTGGAGCCATACGAATCGCCAGCGAGACGGTAATCGACCAGAAAATAGCGTGCGCGAACGCGATGCCGATGCGGCTAATCACCAGCACCGTGAAGTTCCAGGCGGCGAAAGAGACGATGTGGCTGGCGATAAACAGCGCAAAAATGCAGATTAACAACCGCTTACGCTCGACCTTGTTGGTGAGCAACATAAACGGTAGCGACATCAGCGCTACGACCCACGCGTAAATCGTCAGCATGATCCCGACCTGCGCGGTTTGCATGCCAAAACTGTCGGCGATGTCAGACAGCAAACCGACCGGAACAAATTCCGTAGTGTTAAAAATAAAGGCGGCGACCGCGAGAGTAACGACGCGTAACCACGCCGTTTTGCGTGATACGTTGCTTGTTGTCATAAATGGGTTTCGCGCTGATAAATGAAAGGTTTGGTGAGGGGCGATCATAAAACCATCAACTCACCCATACAACCGATTTGTGATTTATCTCTCATTTTATTGTTCTGATAAATACATCAGCCGTGGCATGTTAGAAGTCATAGATTCAAAAAGAGGGATAATGCGATGCAGCAAATTGATTTTTATATGGTGGATGCGTTCACCGATACGACTTTCGGCGGCAACGCAGCGGCGGTTTGTCCACTCACAGAATGGCTGCCGGATGAAACCTTGCTGGCGATGACGCGTCAGCATAATCAGTCGGAAACGGCGTTTTTTATCACCACCGACAGCGGTTTTGAATTGCGCTGGTTCACCACGCAGGGGGAAATTAATCTCTGTGGCCACGCAACGCTTGCAACGGCGCATGTGATTTTTGAATATCTCAATTACCCTGAGGCCACAATCCACTTTACTACCCGTTTCGTTGGCCCACTGACGGTTACCCGTAATGGTGACTGGTTAACGTTGGATTTCCCGGCAACCAGCAGCGAGCCTGTTGAGCCGCCACAATTACTGCTCGATTGTCTGGGGATTAGTGATTACCAGGAAGTCAGGCTTGGGCGCACTTATACCGTTCTGCTCGAGAATCAACGGCAGGTTGAAGCGGTAAATCCTGATATTCAATTGATGCTCAAGCTCAACCAAAAGGTCTGCATCACGGCACCTGCTGAGCTTGAAGGTTACGATTTTGTCAGCCGTTTCTTCTCACCTGCTGCGGCGATTACCGAAGATCCGGTTACCGGGTCAACTCATACCATGTTGATTCCGTACTGGGCGCAACGGTTAGGCAAAACACAGATGTTGGCTCGTCAGGTTTCCAGCCGTGGTGGTGATTTACGATGTCAACTCGTTGGCGACAGAGTGCTTATAGCGGGTAAAGCAGCAACTTATTTGATTGGGAAAGTATTCCTGCGCAGCTGAGTTGTTTTCACTTGAAACGCATCGGCTGGAAAGCGCTGTTGCGCGTTTTCATCTGCCTGACGTGGCGGTGGTCTGATATAATGGCGGGCGTAAAATACCCGCCAATCAGGAGTTTGCAGTGCCAGGTCTGTTAGATAATCAATTGCTGGAAGATATTCTCACACAGGTACGGCCATTAATTGGTCGCGGTAAAGTGGCGGATTACATTCCTGCACTAGCGGAAATTCCAGGAGATAAGCTCGGGATTGCAGTTTGCACTGTAGACGGTGAGGTATTTAGCGCAGGGGATGCGACAGAGCGCTTCTCCATTCAGTCGATCTCTAAAGTACTGAGTCTGGCATTGGCAATGGCGCGCTATGACGAGCACGAAATCTGGCAACGCGTGGGTAAAGAGCCATCAGGGCAACCATTCAATTCCTTACTCCAGTTGGAGCTTGAACAAGGTAAACCCCGTAATCCGTTTATTAATGCCGGCGCGTTAGTGGTATGCGATATGTTGCAGACTCGCTTGAGTGCGCCGAAGCAACGTATGCTGGAAGTGGTGCGTTTGCTTGCGGAGCAACCCGACCTGGCTTATGACTCACGCGTAGCGAAATCTGAGTTTGAACATTCTGCCCGTAACGCGGCTATTGCCTGGCTTATGAAATCATTCGGCAATTTCGACAATGACGTCATAACCGTCCTGCAAAATTACTTCCACTACTGCGCGTTGAAAATGAGCTGTACTGAGTTGGCAAAAACCTTCCTGTTTTTGGCAAACCAGGGGCGCGCGTTGCATCTTTCTGATCCCATTATCACGGCTCAACAAGCCCGGCAGATTAATGCATTGATGGTCACCAGCGGAATGTATGATGGTGCCGGTGAGTTTGCCTATCGTGTCGGGATGCCGGGTAAGTCGGGTGTCGGCGGGGGAATCATTGCCGTTGTGCCGCATGAGATGTCGATTGCTGTCTGGTGCCCGGAATTGGATGCTTCGGGGAACTCGCTTGCGGGAACGGCAGCACTTGAGATTCTGGCGCAGCGAATTGGCCGCTCAATTTTCTAAGATTTTCGTAAGCCAGGCATATTAGAGCCTGATGGATCAGGCTTATAAGTTTTATCTCGTTGGCCACAGGTCGTACCAGATAAAATATGCTAAGCTAAAATTCATTTTTTGCACTCATCTCGTTGTATTATTTTATTAAGCAGTGCATGCATAAATATGAGTTAAAACAGCATGTCTAATCAAAATAAATTTAAGATCTTTTCGCCTGAAAAATGGCTGGCTAACGCCATAAATATATTTTTTATTACTACATTGTTTTACTTCTTTGGGGCTTCACTTCGCCTGATTGATGAGCTGTCTTTGTTCTGGCCGCTGAATGCCGTGCTGGCTGCCGTGTTTGTGCGCAACCCGTTCCTGAATCGCCCTGTATATTATTTCCTCTGTTATAGCGCGATGGTGGTTTACGACGCTTTTACCACGCATTGGGGTTGGCAATCAGCGATAATAAATCTCTCCAATATGGTGTTTATTATCATTGTAGCCCTGCTATTACTCCGTTATTCCCGAGATGAAGATGAAAATAATTGGGCCATTAATGCCTTTAAACTTTTCTATTTTTGTCTTATTGGTTCGCTGCTCAGTTCTTTATTAGGATCTTTGGGCTCCCTTGGCCCTTCATCAGACTATCGTCAGTTTCTTCCATTGTTTGGCGATTGGTTTAGTGAGCAATTCTCTACCGGGGTTCTGATGATGCCATTTTTGCTTATGGCTAAATGGCCGCAGTGGGGGAAGATGCCTGCTTTTCATTTTTCGAAACTCTACCCGCTGCTGGGCGTTATCATTTCGGTGATTGCCTCAGTAGTGATTGGCGGTGCAGGGAGTTTAGCATTCCCGCTGCCAGCCCTTATCTGGTGTGCGATCCGTTACCCATTGCCGATGACCGCGTTGGTTACGTTTTTAACCGGCGCTATCGAGATTGTTCTGGTCGCCAATTCAATAGTGGTGATCCACGATAACCATCCGCTGGTGGTGAATGAGATGTTCTCTGCACGTCTGGGGATTGCCACTATGGCGATTTGCCCGCTGATCGTGTCGGTCAGCGTAGATGCCATTAACCGCCTGATTAAACAGACCTCGCTGCGTGCCGATTATGACTATCTTACCGGTGTGCATTCTCGTTCAGGTCTTTATGAAGCGCTGAAAATCACCGCGCCGTTAATGCATAAACCTGGGCAAAACTTGTCTGTGATGCTGCTGGATATCGATTATTTCAAACGTATCAATGACAACTATGGTCATGAATGTGGGGATGTCGTGTTAAGCGCTTTTGCCGGGCAATTAAGAAAGGCGGTGGGTGATAAAGGGCTGGTGGCACGCCTGGGCGGTGAGGAGTTTGTGGTGGCTTGTAGCACCAATTCCGAAGATGAGGGGTATAAGATTGCGGAGAAAATTCGCCAGAGCATAGAACTCACAGCGTTTCGTTATCAGCAACAAACATTGTTTATTACCGTCAGTATTGGCCTTGCTGTTGCAACGCCTGGAAATGAGCCGCTGCTTGATGTGTTTAACTCATTGCTCGCGGAGGCTGATAAATACCTCTATTTATCGAAGCGTAATGGCCGCAATCAAACAAGCACTGCCACCTATAAAGAACTGGCTATCAATAGTTAGTCGCAGATAGAGAGTTGTTCTACCAAAAATGGGTGTAAAAATAATTGGTATAACAACTCTAACTTGATCAAAACGGGGTTTCACTTCGTTGAGTTCTGGTAATTTGGACAGGATTTTTATGGTCGCTCATCCTGAACACACCAAGGAACAACATAGTGAAAACACTTAATCGTCAAGACTTCCCTGGCGCCCAATACCCTGAACGTATTATCCAGTTTGGTGAAGGCAACTTCCTGCGTGCTTTCATCGACTGGCAAGTCGATCTTCTTAATGAACACACGGACTTAGACGCGGGCGTTGTTATCGTACGTCCTATCGACAGCGCATTCCCGCCGTCGTTATCTACCCAGGATGGGCTATATACTACGGTTATCCGTGGTCTGAACGAGCAGGGCGAAGCGGTAAGTGACTCGCGTCTGATTCGCTCCGTAACCCGTGAAATCAACGTCTATCAAGAATATGAAACGTACCTGAAACTGGCACATAACCCAGACATGCGTTTCGTGTTCTCTAACACCACCGAAGCGGGTATTAGCTACCATGCAGGCGATAAGTTTGAAGATGCGCCAGCGGTAAGCTACCCGGCTAAACTGACCCGTTTGCTGTTCGAACGCTTTACTCACTTCAACGGTGCTGCGGATAAAGGTTGGGTTATCATTCCTTGCGAATTGATCGACTACAACGGTGACGCACTGCAAGAACTGGTTCTGCGTTATGCACAAGAGTGGGAACTGCCTGCAGCATTCACCCAATGGCTGAACGACGCTAACACATTCTGTTCTACGCTGGTGGACCGTATCGTTACGGGTTATCCGCGTGACGAAGCTGCCGATATTGAAAAATCTTTGGGCTACAAAGATAGCTTCCTGGCCGCTGCTGAGCACTTCTACCTGTTTGTTATTCAGGGGCCTGCGTCACTGGCGCAAGAGCTGCGTCTGGATAAATATCCGCTTAACGTGCTGATCGTTGATGACATCAAACCTTATAAAGAACGTAAGGTTGCGATCCTGAACGGTGCTCACACTGCGTTAGTTCCAGTTGCTTATCTGGCTGGTTTGAACACCGTTGGTGAGTCTATGAACGATGCCGAAGTTTGTGGCTTCGTAGAAAAGACCATCGCTGAAGAAATCATCCCGGTACTGGATCTGCCACGTGACGAATTACAGTCATTCGCACAAGCGGTGACTAGCCGTTTCCAGAACCCGTATATTCAGCACCAACTGCTGTCTATCGCGCTGAACGGCATGACCAAGTTCCGTACCCGTATTCTGCCGCAATTGCTGGCAGGCCAGCAGGCTAACGGTACTCTACCTGCGCGTCTGACTTTCGCACTGGCAGCACTGATTGCCTTCTATAAAGGCGAGCGTAACAACGAAAGCTATCCGCTACAGGATGACGAGCATTGGTTGGTGCGTTATCAGCAACTGTGGGCTTCACTTGGCGACAAACAGATCACCGAGCAGCAGTTGGTTGAAGCGGTACTGTGCGATAGCGACCATTGGGGTCAGGATTTGACTCAGGTTCCAGGTCTGGTTGCTAAAGTTAGCGAAGATTTGCAGGTTATTCTGACTCAGGGTATGCGTGCCGCAGTAGCTCGTTACTGCTAAGTGCAAAACCGGTAGTAAACCTTGATATAGTGCCTCCAGGCTTAGCTTAGAGGCACTTTTTTTATGCACAATTCTGCACTCTGGTTTCGGCAATTTGGCCAACCAGAACACGTCATTACTTTCGAGCAGGCAGAACTTACTCCGCGCCCTTGCGCAATGCTGCGCGTACAAATGCGTTATGCCCCCGTCAATCCTTCCGACCTGATCCCGATAACTGGCGCTTATCGTCATCGAGTGATGCCGCCGCGAATAGTGGGCTACGAAGGCGTTGGTGTCGTTATCGATGCGGATAACCCCGAGTGGATTGGTAAACGCATTTTGCCGTTACGCGGTGACGGCACCTGGCAGCAATGGGTTGATTGCCCCCAACAATGGGCTGTACCTGTCCCTGATAACACTCCCGATCTTTTAGCCGCCCGAGGATACATCAACCCGCTTGCGGCATTCGTGATGCTAAAACAATGGCCGGTGCAGGGGAAGCGTGTGTTACTCACCGCGGCAAACTCCTCATGTGCGGCATTGCTTGCTCAGTGGGCCACTATTCAGGGGGCGACTGAAGTCGTTGGGGTATGCCGTAATGAAGATCAAAAAGCGATGTTGCTTCAGAACGGCATTAGGCCGCTTACCATGGATGACCATGAAGCGTTGCGGATTACCGCACAGTATGCCGATGTGGTGTTTGATGCGGTGGGCGGGAGCCTTGCGACTTTGCTGCTATCTCATCTTCAGGCTGAAGCAGATTTTGTTTCCTACGGCCTACTGAGTGGTGAACCCTATCTAGCCAAAAGCTATGCAACAAGACCTCAGAGATTTCATCTGCGCGATACCCTGGCTGTGACTGACTCAAGAGAATGGCAGCAGTGGTTCGTCGAGCTTTGGCCGCTACTTGCGAACAGCCAGTTACCCGATGTTAAGCTATTTGCACTGGCGAAGTGGCGGGATGCACTACGGGAATTTGCTGTTTCAGGGCGACGTTGTAAGCCAGTTTTGGCGATGTAACGTGACAACGTCACCCGTGAATGGTTACTTATCGCCGCCCATGATCGTTTTCATGGTCTCTTCATCCGGCAGGCCCTGATGTTGTTGCAGACGCCCATCTTTATTGAGGTAGTAAATAGATGGGGTGGCCGTGCCGCCCAGTTCATCCATTAACGCCAGGTTATCTTCCAGCGCTTTCGTGATTTCTGGTTTGATGGTTGCCGGGATTTTTAATGCCAATTTCCCTTTGCTACTCTCATATTCCGCCAGTGTTTTAGCCGGATCGTCAGCCATCATGATGGCTGCGGCTTTTTGCCCACTGTCCGGGCGTAACATCCCAACCATTAAGACGCGCAGCTGTACCTTTCCTGAATTCAGCCAGGGTTGCGCATTCTGCCAAAATTGAGTGCAGTACGGGCAGTACGGGTCGGCAAAGGCGTACACAATTTGCGGAGCATCTGCTTTTCCTGCTGCTATCCAGTGATTTTTCTCAAGTTTCTGCCACATCTCTTTGGCCATGGGCGCATAAACCCATTTCTCGACTTGCGCATCGCTGAGGTTTTTCCCGGTGGCATCAACCAGATTACCCATAATTGCATGCTGTTTATCCGGGGTCAGGAACACGGTTGTGCCTTGCCCCTGGAATTGCATCACGTAGCCTAGCAGGTCGCCAGGGCCTTTAAATTCACCTTTGAGTTCAAATCCTTGCTGCTGTAAGGCGGTAATTGGGGCTGGGAGTTTAGCCTCAGTTGCCAGCGCAGAAGTGCTGGTTAGCAGGGCAAGCGACAGGGTCCATACTGCATGTTTCATTACGTATTCCTTATCATTCTCTTGATGAATGTATGCCCGGGTAGGCTACATGTCGTACGCTTGTAAGGAAAGTTCTCGTTTAGAAAGATGAGGCCGCGTTATTTTGTTATCTTATGCGCAATTATTTAGATCTACTGGACGCATTATGACCCACTCATCAAAAGACCCTCTGCACGGCGTGACGCTTGAAGCTATTGTGAATGCGTTAGTTGCACATTTCGGCTGGGAAAAATTAGCAAAACTTATCAATATCAATTGTTTCAAGAGCGACCCAAGCGTGAAGTCCAGCCTCAAGTTTTTGCGCCGCACGCCATGGGCGCGTAAAGAAGTCGAAGATCTGTATATCGATATGGTGGAGACAACAAACGAGGCGCCACAAGACCTTCCAGCTGATAGCCCGTGGGCCAACTGGCAGAGCAAGAAAGACCAAGAGTAGTAACCAATAGCGGGGTGAAGTGATGAGTGATTGTCTGGCAAAAATGGGGGCTGCCCGTGTTCGTCGAACGTCATTCAATAGTATCGAATGCATTGAAAAAAGCCCGAGCAGTACAGTCGAGTTTCAATTTTATCAAAATGTTGCTCCGGTATTTCGCTCCGCTGGTATCGCTATCCCCGAGTTGTTAGCGTGTGATGCCAAAACCCAGACATTAACGCTGGAATATATTCCCCACGCTATGAGTCAACATGAGTTAGCGGAGCGCCGCGACGTGTTGACGACAATTACACGTATTCATCAATATCCCGTCGATAAGCATTGGGCTTTTAAAAACCACCATTGGATGCAGAACAAAACTACAAACGCGCTTGATCTACTGAAGTTACCGAGTGAGTCTGTTGCGATTGTTCTCGATATAGAAAAATATGGCTCATGTCTGTTTAGCCCACAAACGCTTATCTCTGGTGATACCAATGCCGGGAATTGGGGAATAAGAGATCAGGGAGAAGTGGTGTTATATGACTGGGAGCGATTCAGTACCGGCAGCCCGGCAATTGACCTCGCCCCCTTAATTAAAGGGATGGGAAACATCTCTGATTACATTCATATCGCAAAACGATATCAGGAAGTTTCACCATCCACTGATGCCGCAGCGCTGGCTCAGGAGATTGCTATCTGCAAATTATGGATAGTCACCGAAGTCCTCGATATTCTTTCTCGCAACCATAAGGCCGATCTCAGCAAATATATCGATTGGTATCGCAGCCATTTGCCAACATGGCTAACTCAGCTACGGCAATTCTTAGGATAGGCCGTCGCCGTAGTGACGCTTAGTATTTAGCTGACGCGGCGTAGCAGAATCACCAGAACAAACACGCCGCCCACACCGGCTGTGATAATCCCAATTGGCAGTTCCTGAGGGGCGGCGAGGGTTCTACTAAGAATGTCACCCGCAGAGAGAAGGATTGCCCCCATTATGCCCACCAGTGGCAATAATTTCCGATGACGCACACCAGCAAATGGACGCGCCAGATGGGGCACCATCAACCCAACAAAACCAATCACCCCGGTTAGTGACACCAGGATTGCGGTGGCCATAGAACAGCAGAGGAAAACCTCGGTTCGTAAGCGATTGACGTTAATACCCAGTGACCAGGCGGTTTGCTCTCCAGCCAACAGGGCGTCGAGGGCTCGCCAGCGTCGGGATATAAGCACAATGAGAATGAGCAATGCGGTCGCGGCAAATCCGAGATTTTCCCAGCGCGCAAAACCTAAACCGCCAAGCGCCCAAAATAGTGCATTGCTGGCGGCCCGCTGATCGCCGGAAAAAATCAGGAAGTTGGTCAACGCCCCAAATAAAAATGACACTGCCAGCCCACATATAATCAGCTTTTCAGTTCCTTTATGTGATTGCGACATAAAGATAATCATCACGGCAGCGGCAGACAGCATCCCACCGACAAATGCGGCTATGGGCAATGTCCACGAACCCAGACTGTCGCCAAGACGGGTTATCACCAGCACCACGCCTGCAGAAGCACCAGAAGATAGGCCGAATAAAAAGGGATCGGCTAAATCGTTGCGCGTGGTGGTTTGGAGCAAGGAACCGACCAGAGCCAACCCGGCACCGGCAATCATGCCCAGTATCGTGCGCGGTAGTCGTAATTCGAGCACGATGCTTTTTATCATCGGAGCGACCTCACCATGCACCAGGCCGAGGGAGGTCAACACTTGCGAAAAAGAGAGTGCTACGCTGCCATTCGCAACACTTGCCAGAGCGAGCCCCGCAAGCAACAGCGGGGCGACTATCCACACCAGCAAAAACCGCTTGTTAGCGAACATTAGTTAAATGCTGCCGGATAAAATGCGCGGGCAAGTTTAGTAATCGCGGTGATATTGGCAGGGCCAGGTGTTAGCTCCTGATACTTCAGTTTCAGATAGCGATGATGAAGCACCGCTGGCGTATTCTTCATCAACGGATGTTGTTCCAGGAAACGCCTTAATCCATCAGCGCCACCGTTATAGTCAGACTGATAGTCCATCAAAATAATAAACTCAGGCTCCGCGGCGGCAACACTTTCCCAGTTGGTCGCGGCCCAGCTTTTATCCATCTTATCCATGACGTTTTTACCGCCAGCAGCTTCGATAATTGCTGTTGGCATGGCATACGCACCGCTGGTGAACGGCTTATCTTCGCCAGAATCGTAGAGGAAAACGCGTACTGGTTTAAGCCGGGCAGTCTTTTGGGTTAAGTTCGCAACCTGCCTTTTCCAGCTATCGACCAACTTCACGGCATCTTCTTCTTTGCCGAATACTTTACCCAGGCGCAGCATGTCGCCATACAGCAGATCCATACTGGCGCGTGGGCGATGGCTATTAACGTGAATACAACTTTCACTCAGGATCAGCGTCTTGATATTAAATTTCGCCAGTGCCTGGGGCGTGACATCGCCACGTAAACCATAGTTCCAGCCGGCGAAGAACAGGTCGGGCTTTGCCGCCAGTAACGTTTCCATCGACGGGTATTTCGGCGCTATCTCCGGGATAGAACCCTGCAAACGAGTAAATGCCGGGATATTTTTGTACCAGCCAGAAATGCCACTGACGCCTACGATTTTTGGTTGCAGATGTAGAGCGAAGGCCATTTCAGACATATTGATGTCATGAACGACCATGCGCTTAGGCGCCTCGGTAAACGTCATTGGTTTACCACAGTTATCGACGGTGACCGGGAAGCCAGAGGCACCCGCACCGCCAGAAATCACGGTCAGTAACGCCGCTAGAATTGATTTTTTCACACATACTCCTGTTTCACTATTGCCGCAAATGACTGACCTTGCGGACATGAATAGCGGGGACAGGGTGTCCAGAATGGAACCTCACCTGAGCACACTTCCCTGATAGCGACGTGCGCTAAAACGGCAGAACCGAAAGCGAAACTCTCGCCTCCTGATAAACCGCCGCACCATACAGGAATTGATGGGGTGAATAGGTCTGGTCAGATCAAACAATGCTTAGTTATTTGTATTTCAATCAAATTGTGATGGCAGGGCTTCGAAGATGCGCAGTGTTTTGCCACTGTTGGGATGTGTAACATGCAGGCTATGCATACCGAATATCTTTGCAAGCCAGGGTGAGTCCAGAACCTGCTCCGGCGTACCTCGGCAAATCAGTTGCCCCTGGTTCATCATCAGAACCTGGTCTGAGAAAGGTTGAATCAATTCAAGATCATGCAACACCGCAATGGTGGTGATGTTTTTGTGTCTGACGAGACTGAGCAACTGATGACGGGCGAGTGGGTCGAGATGATTGGTCGGCTCATCCAACAACAGCAAAGCCGGTTGTTGGGCCAGAACACGGGCTAAACCTGCTCGCTGACGCTCACCACCGGATAATTTCCCCAAAGAAACCTGTTGTAGATGCGTGATGCCAACATCGTTAATCGCCTCGGTAATGGCGTTTTCATGTTCAACATTTGGATATTCGGCCTGCCAGGGAATGCGCCCCAATGCCACATATTCACGGACTGTTAAACGTAAATCTGCGTTGTCATGTTGGGTCAGTAGCGCGATGGAGCGCGCGCGTTCAATGGGTTTCATGGTGCTTAACGCTTTACCCTGAATCACAATCTCGCCGTGGGCGGGTAGCAGCTCGCTGATGATAAGCCGTAACACAGTCGATTTCCCGCTACCATTTGGCCCTATTATCGACACAAACTCACCGGGATAAATATCAAATGACACCGCATTCACCTGTGGTGTTTTACCGGCAAAGAAGTGGGTTAGGTCACGAACAGATAGCAGGCATTCAGGCGCGTTCATTGGCAATGTCATTAGCTGAAAATGGCGCTTAGGATAGCAGCCATGTTTTGCCAGGCAAGCAGTAAGGATCGATAATCAGTTGCCAATGCCATCGCTATATAATTTAATATATATCGAATTTACTCCTTTCCCAGATGGCAACTATGTTAATACTTCGTAATATCGTACTGGTTCTCACCAGTATGTTTTTCGCATTGAACGCTCAGGCAGACAGAATCATCACTGACCAACTTGGTCGCCAGGTCACTATTCCTGATCATGTTGAAAAAGTGGTGGTGTTACAGCATCAGACCTTGAATCTATTGGTTCAGCTCAATGCACAAAATGAAATAGCAGGTGTGATGACCAGCTGGAAAAAACAGCTTGGGCCTGAGTTTTCACGCTTTATGCCTGAGATTACCTCGCTGCCTACTCCGGGTGATCTCACCTCGGTAAATATCGAAAGCTTGCTGGCCATTCACCCGCAAGTGGTATTCGTCGCCAACTATGCACCCGCTGAGATGATTCAGCAGATTCAGAATGCTGGAATCCCTGTCGTGGCAGTCTCTTTAAGAAAGGATGCTGACGGGCAGCAGGGTAAAATGAATCCGACGATGGCGGATGAAGAGCTGGCCTACAACGAAGGGCTAAAACAAGGTATCCGTCTCATTGCAGATGTGGTGGGGCGCAAACCTGAGGGTGAAGCACTCATCAAGTATACCTTTGCGGCGCGTAAGAAATTTAACGCTCCGGTTGCAAATATCCCTGATACGCAGAAAGTGCGTGTCTACATGGCGAACCCTGATTTGATGACTTATGGCTCAGGTAAATACACTGGGCTTATGATGAAGCACGCAGGTGCGTTGAACGTTGCTGCAGCCAGCGTAAAAGGGGCGCGCCAGGTTTCTCTGGAACAGGTATTACAGTGGAATCCACAAGTTATCTTCGTGCAGGATCGCTATCCGCAGGTGGTGACTGAAATCCTGAATGACCCGAACTGGCAGGGTATTGATGCCGTGAAAAACCATCGTGTCTGGTTAATGCCTGAATATGCGAAAGCCTGGGGTTACCCAATGCCGGAAGCCCTGGCGATTGGCGAGTTGTGGATGGCGAAAAAACTCTATCCGGATGCCTACAAAAACGTTGATGTCGATGCCCAGGCGCAAGATTACTACCAGAACTTTTATCGTGTGAACTGGCAGCCCGATGCTAAGTAGTGAGTCATTTATCCCCCAGCAACTGGTACTGATTATCTCAGTGCTGCTGCTGGGAGTTGCTTCACTTTGCTTAGGACAATATTCACTTACGCTAAGTGAAGTTCTCCATCAGCTAACTCATTACTCTGATTCGCAAGGCATTGCCAACCAGGTCATCTGGACGGTAAGACTACCGCGTATTCTGATGGCTTTGCTTGCCGGTGGCGCGCTGGGATTATGTGGAGCAACCCTGCAAGGGGTTTTCCATAATCCGCTGGTTGATCCACATATCATCGGCGTGACGTCAGGTGCAGCCTTTGGCGGCACGCTGGCGATTCTGCTTGGTCTTGAACCGTTATTGATGATGGGGTCGACATTTTTCTTCGGACTGAGCGCATTGATTCTGGTCTATGCGATTGCCGCATTGCAGGGGCGAGAAAACGCGTTGGTGCTGATTCTCTCCGGTATCATTCTGAGTGGTTTTTTTGCAGCCCTGGTAAGCCTTATTCAATATCAGGCCGATACAGAAGAAGTTTTACCTAATATCGTCTTTTGGTTGTTGGGGAGTTTCGCAACCGCCAACTGGCATAAAGTTTTGATGCTGACTGTTCCGGTCATAATTTCTACTGCGATTTTGTTCCAGTTGCGTTGGCGCATTAATTTATTGTCACTTAACGATAAAGACGCAAAGGCATTGGGTGTTTCTGTGGTACCACTTCGACGCAGCGTATTGGTTTGCTGTGCATTTTTGGTCGCAGCCCAGGTTGCTGTCAGTGGCAGTATTGCGTGGGTCGGATTAGTCATTCCTCATCTGGCGCGTCTTTTGGTGGGGGTTGACCATCGCCGTTTACTCCCTACAGCTTTCTGGATGGGTGGCGGTTTTATGATTGTCGTCGATGATATTGCCCGCACGTTAATGCAAGCCGAAATACCACTGGGAATCATCACCGCTTTATTGGGTGCACCACTGTTTACCTTTTTGCTAATACACTCAAGCCGCAGAGGCCGTCGATGAAAACGGGTGAATTACGTGTTCAGCAACTGTTATACGGACACAAAGTGCCATTGTTTGAACCGCTCAGCTTTCACTGCCAGCAAGGGGAGGTTTGGGCTGTTCTCGGACGCAACGGTTTGGGGAAAAGCACTTTGCTTGACACGCTGACAGGTACATTAAGACCCCTTGCTGGGAATATAGAAAATGAGGGTGGAATTGGTATTGTTGCGCAACATTCGCACTTGCCCTTTCCGTACTCGGTAAGCGATGTGGTGCTGATGGGAAGGGCGCAGCATGTGAAGCTATTTTCACAACCGGGCAGTGCGGATAAGCAGAAAGTTATCGAGGCGCTGGAACAGTTAAATATTGCACAGTTGGTTTCAACACCTTTTACTTCTCTCTCTGGCGGGCAACAGCAATTAGTGATGATTGCCCGCGCGCTTGTGACTGCCAGCCAAATTTTATTGTTGGATGAACCTTGTTCGGCGTTGGATTTAGCCAACCAAGAGGTGGTGTTACAACTGATTAGCGATCTGGCTCACCGCCAGCATCGCGGCATCATTTTTACCACCCATGATCCAGTTCATGCATTGCAGGTTGCAACTCATACGCTGCTGCTTTTGCCGGGAGGGAAATGGTTGGCCGGCGCGACCGACACCATCGTTTCTGAAGAGAATCTGTCTCAAGCTTATGGTTTAACGTTGCGGAAAATCAGGATGGACAACTATGCCACCCCGTTTGTTGCGCCACTCTTTACGATTGAGAAGTGAGCGGTAAAAAACCCGCGCTAGTCAGAAACGCTTGTCCATCATGGCTAAGAATAAATTCAACCAGTGCCATTACCTCTGCGGAATTCTCGAGCACAGCCAACTGATATTCGCAGCGAATATTGTGTTCTGGCGCAATTGGTACGCAACGGATATCCGGCTGCCCACTCAGCGCTTTGCCATAATGCGCATAGCCAATAAACACATCGGCGAAGCCCTGGCGCAAAATCCAGGCGCTTGCCAACTCACCAGGTGGGATGCTGAGCGTGTCACGGCCACCAACCAGCGGAATTGCCCGCAGGCGCAGTTGCTGCCCAAGACCTGGCTGAAGCTGTTCGAGTTTATCAAACAGTGCCCATGTGTAATCACCAGATGGGTCACACCCAGGCGTGGAAGTACCAATCCGTAGTGCTGGGTCAGTGAGCAAATCTAGCCAGTTGCCACTTTTTTGCGTAGTTAATACCAGTTGATTCCAGGTGAAGGTCTGGGTTTTGGTCGCTTTACCTGTCGCAAGTAAGTATTGAGGATGCTCCCGATTGGCAGAAGCGAAAAGGGCGCAGGGCTCTCCAGCTTCGATACGCTCTCTCAACAACCCTGCCGGGCCGTATTGTGCTTCAACCTCAATCCCTGTGAGTTGGGTAAAATGGTTAAGTAGCGGGATTAAAGCCAGCCGTAGACTGCCAGCAGCAAACAAAGGTAAAGGAGATCTCATGGGTTGATTTTGAACCTTAAGAGTCATGGAGAATACACCGTCTAATAATACTGTTTTTTATTGCTAACTGAAGGTTGTAGCCAGTCATGGGGGATATTAAGTTCCATGCTGAAATTTAACCACTATTTTGACATTGTTAACCTTTTTCCAACTGAAACTAGCATAGTATGACTCGCTATTGAGCTAATAATAACGATGAGTTCGTATTCAACTTCTCAGGGGATTCTGAAATGGAAAAATACGTTTTTTATGTCAATGGTAGCGCAACAAAAGTGTTTGCTAAAAGTGAGCTTTCCAAGAGTAGTGTCCAGCAGTTAAAACAAGAAGGATATAAAAAGTACCAACTGGAATTTGATACAGATAGTAAGCAAGAAGCCATCAAAAAACTTAACGAAAACTCGCAGGACAATCTGGATTCGTTAAGTCAATTTTCGGGGAGTTATCTTTTTTAGCATTATTCCCTCTTGCTATATTCCTACTGGTATTTATATTTCGCTGAAAGGCATACCCATGCCGTGCGGAATTAATCATACTAAAATTGAAAGCCACGCTATGTGGCTAATTTTTGTTCCCACCGCACTGACCTTCAATATCAAAATCATTTCCAGTTAAATCTTGTATAAAATTAAACAAAGAAAATAAAATTCAGCACAAATTAAATAACACGCAACACTGCTGAAACATAAAATCCGCATTCTTATTTTTAGTATTTGGCAACAGAATTTGTTCGTTTTGCCACCTATTTTTTGAATCAGGATATAGATGAAGTATAAAAAGCTCATTCTAATTGCCGCTTTGACTATTGCGGGTTGTAGCGCAAAGGGCGATACGGCTAGCCAGCAACGAAGTGCCATTCAGCAGATGCGAATTGATACGCTGATAAAACTGTATAAGGTCCACCCTGAAGCCCGCAGTGAGATTCTGAAGTCAAAAGGGTATGCGGTATTCTCCAATAATAGCAGCAAGATTTTATTATTTGGATTTGGCAGTGGATATGGGGTTGTGAAAGACCTCAGGTCAGGGAAAGACACCTATATGAAGATGGCACAGGCCGGGGCAGGACTGGGGATGGGGGTGAAGCAACAGCGAACCGTACTGGTGTTTAAGGACAGCAAAGCGCTGAGCAATTTCATTAAGAATGGCTATATTGTCGGCGCTGATGCGAATGCCGCGGCCAAATATGATGATAAAGGGTTGCCTGCGTTGGGGGCTTCGGCAAGTGCTGTTGCACCGGACAATGTAGCAGTGCCTAAACCTGTGGGTGTGTATGAACTCACTGAAAAAGGCCTTGCCGCACAAGCCATGGTTAATGGTTACAAATACTGGCCAGATGATGCTTTGAACAGTAAATAATCTAGAGAAGCTAACGGCACGATGGTGCCGTTTTTTTATAGGTAATTTTCCAGCTTCAAAAGCAGAAGGGTAAAGAAGTGTAAAAAACTATTTCATTTACTTATGGCAATACATAGCTTCAATTTCAATTAGGCACTGGCTTTTTCATCAATACCGACAATAAATTAAGAACCAGCAAAACATGTTATAGGGTTAGGTATGCTTAACAACTACAGCGTAAGAACCGTTATCCTTGTTTTTATATCTGCCTCTTTTGTCTTCATTGATCTTATGGCCTTCCTTCTGGTAGCAAACGTGAGTGTCATCCTCATGTTGAACATCGTCGGCGTTGTCTTGATCTCAACCTTATGGTTTTACATGACTAAATATCTTGTGAGGCCGATTAACGAGGTTAAAAGAAATATTGATGAAATCAACTCAGGGAATTTATCAATTTCTATCCGCGAGTTTGGCAATAACTGTGCGGGGAAATTAATTCCAGGGATAAATAGCCTCGCAAAAGAAATATCCAGTCTGGTCATGGATATAAGAAAATCATCCAATTCGGCCAGCATTTTATCCGGCAAGCTGGCTAACCAAAGTGCCGAACTATCAGTCAAAACTGAACAACAATCGGCCATGCTGATGCAAACCGCATCAAGCATGGAAGAGATTTCAGCGGGGACCAAGAGCAATGCAGAAAACACCCGCCAGTTAAACGATATCACCAATGAAGCCCATAAATCTGCAGGCCATGGAAGTCAGTTGATGCATAAACTCACTGAGAATATGGTATCAATTACTGATTGTTCGAAGAAAATGACCGAAATTATTAGCATTATCGATGGGATAGCGTTTCAGACGAATATCCTGGCGCTTAATGCAGCGGTTGAAGCCGCGCGAGCTGGTGAGCACGGCAAAGGATTTGCAGTGGTGGCGGGTGAAGTCCGGGTGTTAGCTCAAAAAAGCTCTGAGTCTGCCAAAAACATAAAAGCACTGATTGAAAAAACAAATACCAATGTAATGCAGGGTGCAAAACTTGTATCTGAAGCAGAAAAAAATATGCACGACATCGTTTCAGGATCAGATGATCTTAACATGCTGATGGAGCATATTTTCATATCGACGAACGAGCAGGAAAAAGGTATTCAACAAATAACCATTGCTTTGTCCGAGCTGGAAAAAGTCACTCTGAGTAATGCTGCAGTCGTTGTGGAACTCGCAGAATCCTCAGATGTTCTAAAAAACCAGGTCGTAGAACTTCAAAAAAGAACCAATAATTTACGCTTGAATGGTGAAGATAAAAACACGATGCCTGTGGCTCCGCTCTTAGTCCCAACGAAGCAGGAAAAACATGCATCAGAAGGTCACTGGCAGACATTTTAAATTACTATAATTGAATGACCTGAACTGCACCCCAACTGTTGGATATTCAACGCATTAAGGTGCAGTTTTTTAATGGTAAATATTTAATTATATGGCTAAAGATATTTTTATTAATTTAAGATTCAATTATCTGCTGGATAATTTGTGCGCTATTTGATCAGGGCGTGATACGATGAACCTCATTCATTGAAAGGCTAATCATCATGTCTATATTCGATTATGCAATGAAGCGCTTTAGTAACGCCACAAATGGCACTGTGACATGTCCAATCTGTGGAAATAAAGCCTCTTTTCCCGCTAACAAAATTCGCCAGGGGCAAACATTGCTCTGCCCAAAATGCAAATCACTGTTTGTTGTACCTCGCTAATACTGTTGCCCATAGATCGTAGCGGCTAACGCCAGCAATCCTCATCTTTTATGAAGATTCTCTCTGGCGAATTGCGCCAAAGAACCTGCGCTGAGCATACAAATCAGCGCACGTAATGGCGATTAAAACCCCTGAAACTTCTCCTGAACATTCATACTTCGCTTACCAACGAAGCATCATCTTATTGAATCCCTATAGTAGGCTTCACAAGCGTACATTCAGGAGCAGTATTATGATTGCGGTACTTTTTGAAGCGAATGCCATACCTACACAACAAGAGCGGTATCTACAACTGGCTGCAGAATTAAAGCCAGAGCTGGAGCAAATTGCAGGTTTTATTTCAATTGAACGTTTTCAAAGTTTGAATACCGTAGGAAAAATCCTGTCGCTGTCATGGTGGGAAAGTGAAGAGTCTGTCATAACGTGGAAACAAAACCTAAAACACCAGGCTGCTCAATTTGAAGGGCGGGAATCTATATTTTCTTTTTACAGAATCAGAGTTGCACATGTCCTGCGCGATTATTCATCTGAAAATAGAGATTCTGGCCATGTATGACATTCACGTTATTCTTACCAATACTCCGGGGGCACTGTCATCGCTGGGATCTTTACTGGGCCAAAGCGGGGTAGGACTTGAAGGCGGCGGAGTTTTTACCATCGGTGATGAAAGCCATGCTCATTTTCTGGTTGAAGATGGTGAGCTTGCGAGGCAAGTGCTTAGCGAGGCTGGTTTGAATGTTAAAAATATCACATTGCCATTAATCAGAAAGTTAAAACAAGAAAAGCCTGGAGAGCTTGGTGAAATTGCCAATGTCATTTCTCTGAATGGAATTAATATCAATGTACAATATAGCGATCATCATAATCGTTTGATTCTTCTGACCGACAATAACGACCTTGCCGCTAAAGTAACCAAACAATGGGAAGTGCCTGCGGAATGAATTTAAAAGTTTCAAAAACTGCTGTTGATGAAACTGACTATCTCGAAACATCCATGTCAGTTGTTGCATCGGCTATTGCTGACCCATCGCGGGTCAGCATTCTTTGTGCGCTAATGGATGGTCGGGCATGGACGGCAACAGAATTAAGTACGGTTGCCAATATCGCCGCATCAACAACAAGCGCGCATCTCGCAAAACTGCTTAATAGCCGCTTAGTTACATGCCTGTCTCAAGGGCGGCATCGTTATTACCGCCTGGCTGGAAGCGATATTGCAGCTCTTCTTGAAACTTTGATGGTGGTATCAGTGCACAGTGGAAAAACGCTTGAGACCAAAACACCGTCACATTTACGTGTTGCCCGGACATGCTACGACCATATGGCCGGAGAAGTTGCTGTTGGAATCTATAACTTCATGTTCAAAGAAGGCTGGTTTTCTCCTGATGGTAATCTGCTTTCGCCGATGGGAACGCTCCAGTTTCAGAAGATGGGCGTGCTCATCGATCCTAATAGCAGGCGCAAAAGCTCCTGTGCTTGCCTTGACTGGAGCGAGAGAAGATTTCACCTTGGAGGCAATGCCGGTGCTGCACTGATGCTGTTCTTTGAACAAAAGGGGTGGATAACTAAAATCGCTGGTTACAGAGAAGTGGTAATTACAGAAAAGGGCAAAGTCGCTTTTTTACGGTTATTCCAGCTCACTGTGAATTGAATAAAACGAAATTTTCAAAGCATTGATTCCGAGCAATCCTTTGCTCTTCAGCAGCCTGTTAAGCTTCAACGTATGCGATACGATACCCATCATTTTCAGGAATAACGTGAGCAAATCCCGGTCTGGCAAAGTGCATGCCTGCAATGAGCCATTTTTCTCGGGCTGCTTGTTCCAGAATTCTTTTCCTGGTTGCTTCCGCTTGAACAGGGTCGCAGTCAAACGCAATAGAAACAGCCGGTTGTGCTGATTGAATATGTGGGAAATGGACAATATCTCCCCATATCACCAGGCTTTTATTATCCGACTCAATGCGAAACCCGGTGTGACCTGGCGTGTGCCCCGGTAGCCAGACCGGATGAATACCCTTAGCAATCTCATTCCCATCCAAAAATCTGACACTCTTTTCATAGGCATCCAGCGTTCGGCGCACCAGTGCAAAATTGCGTTGACCACGCTCACTTGCTTGTTTTTGCCAGGTATCATTGCGCCAGTATTTTGCTTCCAGAGCATTAAGATGGAGTGTCGCATTCTTAAAAACGGGGTGCCCCTCAATATCGAGCAGGCCGCCAATATGATCAGGATGACCGTGCGTTAAAAGAAGGGTGTCGATTTCTTCTGGGCTACTGCCGGCCGCATAAAGGTTTTCCTTGAGCTTCCCTCCAGCATTATTCAGACCACCTGTACCCGCATCAACCAAAATGGTTCGCCCAGCGCCACGGATAAGATAACAGTTGATGTGAATATTGCCTGGTTCAGAAATCCCGGCATTACGCTGTATTTCACCAGCCTCAGCAATATCAATACCGCACAATAATTCAAGACTCGCAGACATATTTCCGTCACTCAGGACGGTAACCTGGTAATCACCGATTTGATGAGATGCAAAGGACGGATAGCTCATGAACGGTTCCTCTTGAGAGCAAGACAAATTGTGGAGAAGGAATAATCCTTCAACTGATATTTCGTCATGCTACACGCTGTATTATCGCTTCTGAATCGATATTATTTCATGATTCAGTGACATTTTGTCACTGATGATAAAACCCACCCTCAACAAAAAAGGCAGCGGTTATGCGTAGAAATATCCCCAGTAGCGCTTCGTTGCTGGCTTTTGAAGCCGCAGCAAGGCACGGTAATTTTGCCCGTGCGGCAGAAGAACTCTCGCTCACAGAAGGCGCCATCAGCCGTCAAATTGCACGCCTCGAATCGCTACTGAAATGTAAACTATTTGACCGAACGGGAAGTCGCGTGAAGCTCAATCCTGTCGGGGCGCGCTATGCACGTCACGTGGGTGAAACGCTTGAGCGCCTGGACCGAGATACTCAATACATAACGGGAATGCCGGAAGGAAACAGAAGTCTGGAGTTAGCTGCGCTGCCGACCTTTGCCAGCCGCTGGCTCATTCCTCGCTTGAGCGGTTTCAGAAAGCAGCATCCAGACATCACACTGAATATAGCGGCCAGAATCGATCCATTTATTCTTACCGGTAGTGGCTTTGATGCGGCAGTGCATTTTGATCACCCCGCGTGGGCGGGTATGCGCATGGATTTCCTGTTTAAGGAGAATCTGGTTCCGGTATGTCATCCAGAGCTGCTTACAGATAAAGATCTTTCCAGCCTGTTGAACGAGCTACCGCGAATTCATCGCAGACAAAATCCGGAGGCCTGGTATAGCTACGCTTGTGAAAGTGGAATTGTCCTTGATAACCCGGCTCAAGGGGTCAGATATGACCTTCACGAAATGGCAATCGCAGCGGCGCTGGCAGGGGATGGCGTTGCATTAGTACCGTGGATGTATGTTGAAAAAGATCTCAGCAGTGGGGCACTTGCAGCGCCCTGGCCCAAATCTGAAGTGCTGAGTAAAATCTTTTGCCTGGTGAAACCAGTAGAGACTGGAATAAATGACGCCGCACTACAGGCTTTCGAGCAATGGCTTAGGGCTGAAATCACTGATAGCGGGCAATAGCGCGTAATACGATGGAGCAAATATGGCCGCACCAGCGACCATATTGCATCAGTATTGAAAACGTTATGGGTTACTTCGAAAACTCGCAAGTTTTCGCTTTTGCTCTCCGCGAGCACTGAAATTGCCCGGTGAAAGCCAGCCTGAAAGTGCGCTTTCTACTGTTGGCCATTCAATATCGATAATAGATAACCAGTCCGTGTCACGGTTGCGTTGTTTGCGTGTCATGGCCTGACGGAAGCGTCCTTCAAATGTGAATCCCAGTCTGTCTGCCGCATTTCTGGAAGCCAGGTTGAGCGAGTCACAACGCCATGCCACGCGTCGATAGCCCAGAGAAAATGCATTTTTCAGCAACAAAAATATGGCTTCTGTGCCCATGGCGGTTCGTTGCATCCTGGGTGACCAAGTGACATGTCCTATTTCGATCGCACCGTTAACAACATCAATATTGCTAAAGCAGACGACACCAACCGGAAGACCACTGTTTATTTCGGCCACGGCCCATGCAACCAGCCCGGAATCGTTAATTTTATTCTCAACCCAAAGCTGCATTTTCTGTAAGCAGGTAGGCTGCTCAGCACCAAGCCAGGTCCAGTCTCTATCATCAGACGCCTGTGAGAACGCTTCAAGAAGATCACCGCAATGGCTGGTTTCAAGAGGTAAAAGATAACAGTGATGGCCACAGAGCTGGGCTCGGGCCGGAAAGGGTGCAGGTTGCCAGTCGGAAAGCGGGAAACCCACAGGCTGACCATATTTATTCGTATTCAACGATCATTCACCTTCTGCTTTGCAAAATTGCGCGATAGCCATTGTGGTAACGACAAAGAGCCTATTAAAAACATGATGATCAAATCAAGTGTCACAAACTAGCTATCATACTGATGACCTTTTATTTCCCCTTAATCGTTTAACACGCGTCAAGTTGCCAGCAACCCTCGGTGATAGATAAGCGTTCCGTTAAATTCAGGTTCTTCAAGAATGTATCATCGTGCGAAACCACCACCAGAGCCCCCTGATAAGTCCGCAGCATTGTTTCAAGTGCCTGAATAGAAGGCAAATCGAGATTATTGCTGGGTTCATCCAGCAGCAATAGTTGGGGAATAGGGTCAGCGTACAACACACACGCCAGCGCAGCTTTCAGGCGCTCACCACCACTCAGGCATCCGCTGGCAATTTGGATTTTGTGAGCATCCAGGCCCAACTGCGCAAGCCGCATGCGCAAATCAGCCTCACTGGCATTGCGGTTGACTTCACGTATCTGCTCCAGAACTGAACGTTGCGGATCAAGGTTGTCGAGATGTTGATTAAGTAAGGTATGGCCATGTGGGATACGGAAAGCACCGCTTGATTGCTGAAGTTTGCCAGATAGTACGTTTAAAAGTGTCGATTTTCCGCAGCCGTTACATCCAACGATACCGATGCGTTGCTGAGCGTATATCGACAGGTTCAATGGTGAAGAAAAAGCTGTCACGAAGGGCAGTTGTATCTGATTTAGCTCTGCAACCAGCCGCCGTGAAGGAGAGTTCACAGCAAGCGAATGCACAACGATTTCAGCATTATCTTCAACGCGCGTTGCCGCTTCATGCACGCGTTGATCAAGTAATTCCTGAGCGGCGAGATGGAGTTGATTTAATTTACCGGCCGACGATTCACTGCGTTGCTTTAGTCCGCCCAGCAAAATTTTAGCCTGATTAGCTTCTCGCCCCTGGCGATGACCACGCGATTGCCGTTTCTCTAAACGTTCCTTCTGATCCTGAAGGCTCTTCTGTTCGCGCTGGCGTTCACGTTTTCGCTGTTCCAGCAACTGAAGTGCGCTTTGTGTTTCTTGCGCTTTTTGCTGAACGTAAAACGAATAATTGCCGCCATAATTGTTCAAGCCGATGGATGACAGCTCAACAATCCGCTGCATCGATTCCAGCAATTCTCGATCATGGCTTACCACCAGTAGCCCGGCGGGCCAGCGTTGTAACTGAGCAATCAATGCAAGACGGTTTGCTCTATCAAGGTGGTTACTGGGCTCATCGAGAATCAAAAAATCGGCCTGTGAAAGCAAGGCTCCTATGAGTGACACGCGCATGGCTTCGCCGCCACTCAACTGGCTGACAGGTGTTGATGGCGCAAGATGCCCCAATTCGCACCGCTCTAACTCAATGTCCAAACGCTGGCGTATGTCCCACTGCTGGCCGACCAATTCAAAATCTGCCATTGAGACACTACCCATTTCGATGCGCTCAAGTGCGCCAATAATGGATTGAACCCCTGCGAGTTCTGCAACGGTCATTTCTGCCTGATAGTGGGTTTGCTGAGCCAGATAATACGCAACGCCGGAACAGTTACATCTGCCCGATGAAGGAGGGATTATCCCGGCCAGAACTTGCGTGAGAACGCTTTTACCCACACCGTTTCGCCCAACAAGACCTGTATGGCGTGAGTCGAAAGATTCATTGAGTTGAGAGAACAGCGGAGTGCCGTCAGGTAATACAAAAGATACGCTTTCAAGCGTAATGAATGAATTCGTCATGTAACTACTCCATAGATGCCACAAACTGGCCCGATAAGTCGGGACAAGTAAATTGGCCGTCAGACAGACGGCAGCATCAATGGCGCATTGGACGAATACCTTTAAAGAAGAAATGATTATGGACATTTTAAATAGGGTATGAAAAAAGTAAAGGTTCGGGTGAAAAACGTGATTTAAGTAAATTCGCGCAAATGGGGAGTGAAGCGATGAAAGTTAGATTGGCAACGCCTGCAGAGGCAGAAGAGTGCTGGAACATCAGAAATCAAGCTATACGCCATGGATGCCAGAATAGCTACAGCGCTGCAGTAATTGCAGCATGGACACCTGAAGCGATGCCTGAAAGTTACAGAGTGGTTATCGAGGCCAATCCATTTTTCGTCGTTGATGGGCGAGACAATCGACCTGTTGCCACAGGTTATCTCGACCTTTCCGAGGGGAGTGTTGAGGCTATTTTTACCGCCCCCGATTATATAGGCAAAGGGTTTGCCGGAATTATTCTGGAAGTGATTAAAGAAGAAGGGCGTAAACGTGGCTTTAAACAATTAACATTGTCCTCGACGCCTAACGCGCAATCTTTCTATGAAAAACATGGCTTTATTCTATTACGAGAAAACCTCTATTCTTCTGCTCTTGCTCAGGCAAACCTGCGCTGTATGGACATGTCCATTGAGCTGTAGCCCACCTAATTTTCTCCCTCTCGACTATCCTGACAGATGAGCGTAATGGCTCGTCTTTTCCTCAAAATCTGACTTGAACTGTTCTGCTTTTTGCAATGTTTAGCCTGGAGAAAGTGTTATGAATGCAGAAATTAAGGGTGGTATTGATATTGCGATTAAAGTGCCATCACACCAATACCAGCAGACGCTTGATTTTTATCGTAATGCCATCGGACTCAAGGAAATCACGGATAAATCACCCGCTACCGGGTTTGAATTTGGCCCGAACCGTTTGTGGATTGATGAAGCACCAGGTCTGAGCCAGGCTGAGGTCTGGCTTGAAATGTTCACACCCGATTTTAAGTCAGCTGAAACACATATGGATAAGTGTGGAGTTGTCAGATGTGATGCTGTCGAGCCTTTGCCCGAGGGGTTTAAAGGAGGATGGGTCATGAGCCCCTGTAATATTGTACATATGCTTCGCGAACCAGAAGCATGGTGAACCAAGGAATTCTATTCCTGCACAAACTCAGCAAATAGCCGCTGCAAGAATTAAAACCCGCAGCGGCTAATAGTTCGTTGATTGTCCTCTATTTATCGATCTTCTTGCCTTGCTCATCAACAACCTGCTCACCATCCTCTTTGGTGAATGCGCCACGTTGCCCATCAGTCAATATATCCAGAACTATCTCTGAAGGCCGACATAGACGGGTACCCAATGGCGTGACAACAATTGGCCGGTTAATCAGTATCGGGTGCTGCAACATGAAAGCAATCAACTGGTCGTCACTGAAGGTGTCGCTTGCCAACCCTAATTGTTCGTAAGGTTCAACATTCTTACGTAATAACGCACGGACCGTGATCCCCATATCGGCGATTAACTTTTTCAGTTCATCACGGGTTGGCGGCGTTTCCAGATACAGAATAACTGTGGGTTCAATACCACTGTTGCGAATTAATTCCAATGTGTTGCGGGACGTTCCGCAAGCGGGATTATGATAAATAGTGACATTGCTCATCGTGATGATCTCTTGTTGAGGCCCACAAAATATTTCTTCCAGGGCCGTACTTTAAACAACAGTTATAGGGGGACTGACAACCGCAGGGCTAATGCCGCAAGCGTGACGAACAACACCGGAATAGTCATGACTATGCCTACTCGGAAGTAATATCCCCAGGTAACCGTTATATTTTTCTGCGACAAAACATGCAGCCATAACAATGTTGCCAGACTGCCAATAGGGGTGATTTTCGGCCCCAGATCGCTACCGATAACATTGGCGTAAATCATTGCTTCTTTGATAACCCCCGAGGCTACGCTGCCATCAATTGACAGGGCCCCGATCAGAACAGTCGGCATATTGTTCATAACTGAAGATAGGAAGGCTGCCAGGAACCCTGTTCCTAATGTCGACACCCACAAACCTTGCTCTGCAAGTTGATTGAGTAGGGCGGAAAGGTAGTGAGTCAGTCCCGCATTGCGCAAACCGTAGACCACCAGGTACATACCCAGTGAGAAAATAACAATCTGCCAGGGCGCACCACGCAGTACTTTTCCAGTATTAATGGTATGACCAATCTTTGCCACAGCAAGCAGAATCAGTGCTCCAACGGCGGCCACCAGACTGACTGGTACACCGAGTGGTTCCAGGCCAAAGAACCCCACTAAAAGCAAAAGCAGAACCAGCCAACCGGCTTTAAACGTACTGGCATCCCGGATTGCTTGTTTGGGCTCTTTTAATAGGGAAACATCGTAAACGGCGGGGATGTCCTTACGGAAAAACAGGTGCAACATAACCAGCGTTGTTGCAATGGCGACAAGGTTAACCGGCACCATTACGGCTGCGTATTGTGTGAATCCAAGATTAAAGAAATCCGCCGAAACGATATTCACCAGGTTCGAGACAATCAGTGGCAGACTGGCGGTATCAGCGATAAACCCTGCAGCCATGACAAAGGCTAACGTAGCCCCCCGGCTGAAACCCAGCGCCAGCAGCATCGCAATAACAATCGGAGTCAGGATAAGTGCGGCACCATCATTGGCAAACAGTGCTGCCACCATTGCACCCAGCAAAACAATCCAGGTAAAAAGCAGTCGGCCTCGGCCATTGCCCCAGCGTGCAACATGCAATGCGGCCCATTCAAAGAAACCAGATTCATCCAGCAGTAGGCTGATGATTATCACCGCGATAAAGGTGGCCGTCGCATTCCAGACTATTTGCCAAACTATCGGGATATCCCCAGGGTGAACGACGCCTGTTAGTAATGCCAGACCAGCACCGAGCATGGCGCTCCAGCCAATCCCAAGACCTCTGGGTTGCCAGATGACCAAAACGAGAGTGAACAAAAAAATCGCACTTGCCACTAACATTACAGACTCCATTCATATTTGATTAAGTGAATGTGTTTCTTCGTTATCAACATGAGGATAATGAAGCTGCACTGAGCTTTTTCTGGATGTTATCGCGCTCACTATTCCATGCGGATTCAATAATGGTCGCAGCCCAGGCTGGCATGTGTGGTGACAAGCGATAGTGCACCCATTTTCCTTCCCGGCGATCGGTGACCAGCTCCGCTTCGCGTAACAGCGCCATATGACGGGATATTTTCGGTTGGGATTCTGCTGTTACTGCGCAGATATCACAAACACAGAGCTCACCGGACTCCCGGAGTAGCATCACGATGGTCGAACGGGTTTCATCGGCAAGCAGTTTAAAAAGCTGAACAGGCTGTAGCATGTTGAACCTCGCTATGAATTCATGATACATATGTTAAATCATATATGTTTGCTTTTGAAGCTTAGTTTTTAAGATGGAGAAATTTCATGACGCATTTATCAGCAATCGAACGAGAATGTTTTGATGATGAGATTGCCAGCAAACTGCAAGGCGATACCCAAACGATGCCGCGCATTTTGATCCTCTACGGCTCAGTTCGGCAGCGATCGTACAGCCGGTTTGCAGCCGAAGAAGCAGGGCGTTTACTTAGCGAAATGGGGGCTGAGGTAAAAATCTTTAATCCTTCCGGCCTGCCTTTACCTGATGATGCACCCGAAACCCATCCGAAAGTGCTGGAATTGCGGGAACTGGTCAGGTGGTGTGATGGAATGGTGTGGAGTTCTCCGGAAAGACACGGAGCTATGAGTTCAGTGATGAAGGCCCAGATTGACTGGATACCATTGAGCGAAGGCGCTGTTCGTCCGTCGCAAGGGAAAACGCTGGCCGTAATGCAGGTTAGCGGCGGTTCGCAGTCATTCAATACGGTAAATCAGATGCGAATACTTGGCCGTTGGATGCGAATGTTCACCATTCCAAATCAGTCATCGGTACCGAAGGCGTGGCAAGAATTTGATGATGAAGGACGAATGAAACCCTCAGCCTGGTATGACCGGATTGTGGATGTCGCAGAAGAACTATTCAAAATAACGTTAATCCTGAAAGGACATACTGAGTATTTGGCCGACCGCTATAGCGAAAGGAAAGAAAGCCATCAGGAGCTGTCCAATCGGGTTAATCAGGAAAAAATCTGAGCACCTTCAAATACCGAAACAAATCGTGGTGGTCAGTCGAACTATGAGATGGCCAGAGTGATGGTATCAGCGCTGGAGAAAGAACTGCCAGAAGCTATCAGCAACCAGGGCAATTAGGTTGATTAAACACTGGATTCTGCCTTAACTCATCTTGGTGCGCATAATGTGTTGAACATGTTGAATGGCTGCACGAAGTGCTGACATTTAGCCTTAAGCTCTGAATTATCAGGCAGCATTAATTTACTGTCATGATAAACATTGCGGCAACATCTGAATTACAGATTCATCCTTAATTGTTTATATTTAAACATCGAATAAGCGCAGCATTTGCACTTGTTATTTTATGACTATCTTATGATATTTCACTAACTTACAGCAACGCTGTTTATGCAGGGATTTCTGCTTTCCCATTGCTGCTTAATCCAGTTCAGATAACGAACATAAACGGATGCATCTCCTTCTGTCATGTAGCTGTTTCGTTGAATCCTGCACGTTAATGGCCAGAATACCACCGTTCCGTAGGGTGTTTCGGATATGATTATTTTCATATTTCCGGAAAGTATAATTTCATAAGTGATTTTGCTCTTATTAAGCTCCTCTTCGGCATCGAGAAGTATTTCTTCACGCCTTCTGTTTATTGAATGATATTGTTCCCGTGTGATTTTCATTGCAGCACGTCGTAAACCTGCTTCTTTTGCATTCTCAGTGACACTGATAAAAGCAACGGTATTCGGAGAATAAATACGACGATGAGAGAAATCTTTATCCAGTTCATATTCACCGGGATTGTTCTTCCATTTTTTATAACCGTGAAGTGCAGGAAGGTCGTTGCAAAAGTTCTGAAAGTTGTGCCATCTTTCACAAACAACCACCCCTTTATAGCCTTTGAAATAGGGCTTTCCTTTGCATGTCATATAACATCTTGCCAGCATGTTATGCCAGAGAATGAATGACCTTGTTCGTTGATTGGTTGTAGCATTCTGAATGGTTGAATGCTTTCCGTTACCAATATAACCCACATCAAAATAACGTGGCTTCATTAATAACTGCTGCCGCTCTTCTTCTGTGGCAGGGAATGTTTCATCTGATACGCTTCCTGATTTTATATGTGCACCATAGGCTTCCTTAATGATATTGCTGTTCTTAAACTGAATAACGTAATAACCACGCCTGCTCTTATCTTCGGAACGACCAAGAACAGTGCATTCTCCGTCTTTCTTTGTCTGGAATACTGCTCCGGGATAGAGAACATCATGTGTATAGTTCTCATGATAACGATTATTACGATTCTTTCTTTTATAACTGTCCACAATAAAATCTCCTGCATGTTGAGAATGAAAAAGGTGAGAGGAAAAAGAACCGGGCGGGTCCTCTTTTTCTTTTCGCGCTCATTCAGGCAAACACTGCGGGGAATGTGTGGGATTATATTCATGTAATACATTCAAAAATATAATAAAAAATCTTACAAATGATACAATGTGCCAGTTGGTGTTACCGTTCAGCAGAAGCCTCTCAGGGCTGTCACAGAGTCAGTGCGTCTATGCATCAGGTCAGCCAGTTACTGCATGCTACGGGCGTTCTGTGCGGCATAAACAGGGCAGAAAAGGGTGCTTATTACTGATTCAGGGCTGTGAAGTCGGGCATATTCAACCGCTGTCTGTTTATACAGTATTTCTATGAATGGGTGATTTGTGACCTGTGGCTTTCTGTATGCGATTTTAAGAGGGTGAAGCCCTTACTGTATGGATTGCATTACCTGCATTCTTTAAATGGCATACCGTGCGATGGGTGAGGTGGGTATTGTCCTGATTTTACCCGA
Organism: Buttiauxella massiliensis; assembly: GCF_902500225.1. GTDB lineage: Bacteria > Pseudomonadota > Gammaproteobacteria > Enterobacterales > Enterobacteriaceae > Buttiauxella > Buttiauxella massiliensis. The sequence goes on from NZ_LR722650.1 coordinate 294,249, forward strand.
TAGGGTGAGAATAATAAAAAGAAGAGTGCCTTGTTTACAGGTTAAAATATCCATGCTAAGCTCGGCTAATCCCTTCCGGGGTTGCTGTTATTATATATACTCTTATTGTTTTATTATGTTTGTTACTTCCTCTTATCTTCTTATTGTTACCTCTGATTTGTTAATTGTTCAATGAAGGACTTCATTTGTTTTAAGCCCTCCGCAGGAGAGCCATGCGGCTTGAGCTGACAAATAACAATTACTATATAATATTAAAAGAAAAGAGAGTCTCCACAGAAGTGAAGACCCGTAACAATATTAATAAAAGAAGAATCAGAACTTCACTTTGTCAAAGTCTGTTTCTAGAAACCAAAATCAATTGGCGTATTTCTGAATGCTTTATACTGACTGTCGTTCATTGGACTGAGCTTCATACCTTTAGTTCTTCTTAAAATATAAGAGCATGCATCATCATCACCAGACTCAACTTTTGTAGACAGTACATTGCCATTTTGAGAAAACCATATTTTCACAGAGCATCTCTGTCCTTTCAAGGCGGGTGCATCAGCCCGCATTTGGCCAAATACTTTTCGTATCTCCTCACCATAACTGTGTATCTCTTGTCTTTCTTTTATTTCTTCTGGCGATAAAGTTTTCGCTCTTGCTGATTTGCTTTCATCATTTATTTTAGATGGTTGTTTTCCTGCATTGCAACCCATGCGATATGCCTGAGCGATTTCAATATACTCAGCGCGTCCCATTCCATCTAATGTATCTGCTTGCTCCCTGAATTGTCGTATTTTGCTTTCGCATACGGAGTCTCGACCTTGCATCGATTCTTTGGCTCCATTCAGGCACATCTCATAAACCACATCCGGGCTGGCTATTCTCGACATATTTGCATAAGCGTTACACGTCGCATTTATTCTCAACAGTGCCGGATTTGCTGCTGTCGCTAGTGCAGGAAAGGTCAGGCATGCAGTTGCAGTCAAAGTCAGTATCAGTCGTTTCATTTAAATCGGGTCCTGAAGAAAAACAACAGGACGACCCGTAGTTCAGATAAAAGGCCGCAAGACATTTCAGCCGTTATGCGAACCAAGCGACAAATGAACGAACATGTTATGCATGGTAAAGACTAACCACGAAATCACTGGATTCTGCCTTAACTTACCTTGGTGCGCATAATGTATATTATGTTAAATTGCATATCAGGATACAAACTCGATACCATCTCAGAATTCACCAGGCTAACTCACCTCACCCTTTACCAGATTCGCATGCGATTGCCCTTGGTTGAAACCAGGAAACAAAACGGAACTGAAATAGCTAACTGGCAGCCATCCACAGTTCCGTATTGCGTGCTAAAACACTTTTGATGAGTAATCGGATTTTACTTCGCTTTCTATATAAGTATTCAGGCCCCATCCAGCTCGAGCCAACTCTTTCATCTTTTCCAGATGTTCAGGTCCTGGATGGCGAAGATCGTAGAGATAAACGTGATTATTTTTAAAACGGACTTTGATCGAGTTGGTATCAATCTGGAAACTGACAACTTGTGAATCGCCGCTGATGTTCGCGTAATTTTCCATATTGCATCCTGTTAGCTATGCCTGAACTCTGGCGAAGTTATCTATTAACCACGTTCCGCATTTCTATACAGGGTTGTAGCTCACGATTTGGTTACTGGCCTGAATGAAACTTAATGGCGAAGCCTTGCTTCTGCCAGTGTTCCAGTTGTTCCTGTTGACGCAAAGTTAGTACCTTCCCTGTCCAGACAAAAATATGCTGGCCTGGAAATAATTCCGGTCGAGGTGAATCCAGAGGATCGGCCAGCACATCAGGACGCCAGCCATGCTGTGAAAGACGCCAGGCCTCTAGCCAAAGACGGGTTCTGTCCTCGCTTTCCCAGCCGATCAGTAAAGTGTCTTTACCTTCTTTGTTTCGAGAGTCAGCGAGGCGCTGGATAACGTACTCAATAAGCAATCCATCAAGAAGGCTAATCATTGCCCTTGCGGTATTTTTATCCAGGCCAAGACACTGACGTACCGGGATAAAAACATGGTCTATGAGGATATCAACAGCAAATACTTGACCTAAATCTGCAATTTTCGTGCGGAGTTTTGCGGGTTGTACAAGGCGCAGCACAGTCATTACTTCTTCCTGCTGTGAGCGCCATGCCTCATGGTCATGAGTCGTCGTCTGACTCGCTTCCAGCAATGCTTTAACCTTCCCTACGGACACGCCACTTTTTATCAGGCGTTTAATCTCTTCAATACGCAGGATATCTTCGTCATCAAACTGTCGATGCCCGCCTTCACTGCGTTGCGGCTTGAATAATCCATAACGGCGTTGCCACGCACGCAGCGTGACAGGGTTGATTGCGCATCGTTCGGCAACTTCACCGATACTGTATAAGGTCATTAATCCCTCGTTGTGAGCTTAAAACGTCCATGTTGAAACTAACGACTCCGTGCTGGTTGTACAACCTTTTTTACATTGTACAACCTGAATTAGAGATCTGCTTTCCTTTCAGGCCAGGCTACGGCGGATATGCCACTGAGTTGGGCACAGGCAAACAAGTTGCCCTGAAAATGCGAGATTCCGGCTGATTCCAGCCACATCCACTCCTCCGCCTTCTCCACTCCAACCGCCGAAATGGATATCTCAAGCGATGCGCAGCATTTGATAATGGCCTGGATAATTGCCTGCCGTGGGCCACTTTTATGGACATCCTTAATCAGCGCGCGGTTAATTTTAATTCTGTCTGGCTGAAACTGTGACAGCAGCAAAAGCCCACCAAATCCGGCGCCAAAGTGATCTATCGCTACGCTAATCCCTGCTGCTTTGAGTTGTCTGATTCCATCGGTGAACTCGTCAATGCGCGATATCACCTCGCTCTCAGTAAACTCTACGGTTACCTGCTCTGGAACAAGTCCATTTGTCTGAATCTCTCTTAACAAGAAATCAACCGCATCAGGAATCATCACCAGCGTCATTGGCAACAAATTAACCGAAACAGACTGCTCGCCAAGTTTGAGCGCACTCGCCATCGCAAAGGCGACTTTTTTGCTATTGAGGTCCGCCTCGTAAAGTGCCTTACCGCTTAATCCAGCAAAATAGGTGGCTGTTGAATCCCCGCCAGGTGTGCGCAGCAAAGCTTCAATGGACAAGATTTTCTGAGCAAACGGGTCAACCATGGGCTGAAAAGCAAAACTACAATCTGCCGTGTTATCAGCAATAACAGCTTCGGTATGAACCCCTTTTTTGTCGGGGATAAACACCCAGGAATCTGCAGGTGGAATTTCAAAATAGTTTTCTTTTTCAGTGGCTTCAACAAATGTACGCAAAAACTTAAGCGCACGGTCGTTGTAAAATAGCTGGTACTTCGAAGTCCCTTTATCCAGTACAGCCTGTAGCACTTCATCCCTGTCGTACTCTCTTAAATCAAAGAGTTCCATACCGGTCTTTCCAAACCGCCGTGCGGGAGCGTAATCACAAAGCAGCTCAACAATGTTGTAGTGGCGATTATCCTGGCAAATATGTTGGTAAATACTTAAAACGCTCTCTTCCGGGCCTTCAATCATCTGAAAGAAATGCGTGCCGTTGAACAGCAGTATGCCAGTCACGTCGGCCTGGTCATTTTTAACATTTGCAGCGGCAACCATATCTGTAACTGATTGAAACGGTATGTTTTTACAGATATGACTGCGGTAAATGATGGTTGTAAGCATGCTGTGTCCAATAGAAAGCTGTTTAGGCATTTACAGTAGCAGATGACTTGCCAAACCACCCACTTAAAATACATTAAAATTAATAACTTATTAACAATAACTAAACACATGTACGCTTGAATTCGCATGTTTTTGGCCATTGCGGAGGCCATGAAATGATTAACCTATACAGTGAACGTTGCAGACTCAAACTACTTACCAAGCTAACTAATTGAAATTAAATGTATAGCATTTAATGCTTAAGCTTTTAAGAAAAATCCTTACACTTTTCTATGTACAACTTTTTAATCATTGTATAACTTTATTTGTACATATTACTAAATACTGCATATTTACAGGAGTGACTGATGCAACAGAACAACTACGTACCCGATACAGCTAACGCTATCACCCGATATTTCTCCAAAGCGGCCCTGCCTTCCCAGCAGGAAACACTCGGGCAAATAGTGGTGGAGATCCTGAGCGACGGACGCAGTTTGAACCGCAAAGCAATCTGTACAAAATTGTTACGTCGGGTTGAAGAAGCATCAGGTCCTGAAGAAGAGAGTCACTACCACACTTTGATTGGCATGCTTTTTGACCGTTAAGTTCAAACGGCTATAGCGCAAATTACTGGCTTTTTAGATCAACACTTGCGGGAGCATTATTTCGGGCAATATAGAAAGCCTGGCAACCTTCAGCTGACCTCCTGAACGAGGGCTGATTTCAAGCCACATTTCGGTAACGAAACACGGTGGCAAGAAGAGACGCAGTTATGAGCAGAAGTAAAAGAGAGCAACAAATCGATCAACTGATTGGAGAAGCAGTTTTATCAATCCTTTACGATAACGGACCCATCAGTACCCGGTCCCTGATTGAAAAACTGCAAGCAATGGAAGCGTCAGAAAGAGATGCACAGAGGCGAAATCTGATAGCGGACGTCATTGCCGATATCAGTCACCAACGCCTGGGCATTTCTCGACGTAATTCAGTTTCGGCTCAACAGCAGTGGGACATGGAGAGCCCGATACAACAAAAAAACAAGGCATATCAGTTATTCGACGATAGCCCTGATCCTGGCAGTAGTAAAAAACACTGACTGCCCTACACACTCAACTTACTCATGGTGAAAGTAAATGACCCAGATGACGCTTCATAAATCAGAAATTTATGCCACCCTGCCAAACACAGCTTTGACCGCATATTTTCGTAACGCTGGCGACATGCTGGCTGATGAGGCCGTATTACTCGGAGCGGTAATACGCAGCATTCTTGCTACTGATGGACATTTAACTAATAAAGCCATAATTCAGCGTTTGATTGAGGCTATTGAATCCACTGATGATGTCGTCACCATCGACATCGTGCGTAAAACCCTTGAGATTGTTGTTGACCATACTTTTGATGATATTTAATCGTGCAGCAATAGTATCAATTTTCCATTTCTTGAATGCTCGACTTCAGAAAATAGAAAAGTAAGCTGTCATCCCTACTCCGGGATGACAGCAAAATCAGCATGCTAATTGCACAGTGTTATTACGTAATGAAAATACCCCCACCATCATATGGTGATATTAATGATTTTTATAAAAGTGATAGCATAAATACTTAGCCGACATAGAATCGAAACGTAAAGAAATGAAAACATCACCTATCATTATTAATGATGAGATTTTTTATCATTTGACTTTTTTGGCAAAAGGCTAAACGTCTAAGTCATGGTTACAGTGTTTAATGATGAGGCTTATCAATCTATTATATTATCCACCCTCACCTAATCCCGTAAGAAAAACTTGCTACCCACCCCCATCAAATGAAGAAAATAACGTATTGTGATTACTGTTCGTCAGAATTGTTTCAACTTTTATTTTTTCTCATAAAAAAGCATGAGAGAAGTAACGCAAAGAAAAACCATAGTTATTAATATAACAAAAGTGTCATATAGGGTAAAAACCTCAGCCATATACACGAGTCATCAGTATTTAAAACCCTCCGCCTTGAATGCACCTGCAAATTCAAAAGGCTGAGGCTGTCTTTAACTTAATTAAAATTATCTTTGCAAGCGAGGAAATAAACTTATTCAGCTAAGTATTTTTACAGGGAGAATAACTCTTATAAGGTAGCCAATATTTTTATTACATAAAAATGGACCTTGGTTGCGACATTGCAACTCGATAACTCATTTCAATACACACGGTTCATTCTCCTGCCTTTTTTGAAAAAGACGGGACGAGTGATGATAGCTAGTTCAAGGTAAAGATAGGGGTAATTATTTATGGCCTCACAATATGACTTTACTGTCACGCTGCACGATCTTGCTTTTATTCTCAAGCAGATAAAGATATCTGAAGCAGCGACAAACTCAGACGGAAGTGTTAATGGCGATGCACTTCGAGATTTAGTTTCCAGTCCGTTATTACCCTACGGTATCCGTACCGTAGATGGCTCGTGGAATAACCTTCTTCCGGGTCAGGAGCTATACGGTTCAGCCGATCAAAACATGCCAAGACTAACCGAGCTGAACTGGCAGGATGCGGATGCCATGACCAGTTATACCCAACTCGGTGGCACGGTCGTTGATGCAGACCCGCGTATTATCAGTAACTTGATATCGGACCAAACCGCTTCCAACCCGGCAGCAGTCGAAGCGCATAATGGCTTACAAGATGCCCCTGGAGGAGGAACCACATCGGCAAATGGTAGCTTGTCGATTCCTAACCTGTCTCCGGATGTGGGTTTGTCCCCTGCTTTCAATGGCTGGATGACATTATTCGGGCAATTCTTTGACCACGGTCTGGATTTAATTCCAAAGGAGGGAAACGGCATTGTATTCATTCCACTGCAACCCGATGATCCCTTATGGAGCGATGATTTAGGCGCCAATAACTTCATGGTATTAACCAGGGCAAAAGTTGATGCCAACCATGAAACTGTCAACCTCACCACCCCCTTCATCGATCAAAACCAAACCTATACCTCCCACCCTTCACATCAGATTTTCATCCGCGAATACGTCATGATTGATGGAAAACCTGAACCTACCGGCAATTTATTAGGTGGTGCGAACGGTGGGCTGGCAACCTGGGCTGATGTCAAAAACCAGGCTGAAACCATGCTTGGAATTAAACTCACCGATCAGGACGTGTTTAATGTTCCGCTGCTGGCCACTGACCGTTACGGCAACTTGATCTTAAGTGAAAATGGCAAAGTGCAGATCGTTACCACTTCCGGGCTGGTTGAAGCGAATGGTGATTTTTTACCCCCAGGAACGTTGCGCACCGGGCATGCTTTCCTGGACGACATTGCCCACACTGCTGCACCAAAAGCAGGGTTGTTGGCCGATGACGATGATGTGATTGGTGGCGTTCAGGTCGCCGGAACCTACGATGACGAACTGCTCGACCGCCACTTCATCACCGGTGATGGACGTGGCAACGAAAACATCGGTTTAACCGCGGTGCATGCCGTCTTCCACAGCGAGCATAATCGCCTGGTGGAAGAGTATAAAACCACCCTGCTGGCAACCGGTGATATCGATCTTATCAACCAATGGCTAATGCCAGCGCACCAGATAACTGAGCTCCCAGCCGATACCGGCACCCTGGTCTGGAATGGTGAGTATTTATTCCAGGCAGGTCGTTTCACCACGGAGATGCAGTATCAGCACCTGGTCTTCGAAGAGTTTGCCCGCACCGTACAGCCTGCTGTCGACCCGTTTGTGTTCTCCAATACGGCAGACATTAACCCGCTGATTTTTGCTGAGTTCGCACACGTGGTTTACCGTTTTGGCCACTCTATGCTGACAGAAACCGTAGCGCGTACCGATATCGATATGCAAAACGGTGACATTGGCCTGATTGAAGCGTTCCTGAATCCGGTCGCCTTTAATGAAATTAACGGTGGTGCGGTTTCCGATGAACAAGCAATTGGCGCGATTGTTCGCGGTATGACACGGCAAGTCGGTAACGAAATTGATGAATTTATTACCGATGCGCTGCGTAATAACCTTATCGGGTTACCGCTTGATTTAGGTGCTCTTAACATTGCTCGTGGCCGTGATACGGCAATGCCAACACTGAACCAGGCCCGTGAGCAGTTCTTTGAACTTAGCGGCAACAGTGAGCTGCGCCCTTATACCAGTTGGGCCGACTTCACTACATACCTGAAAAACCCGGCCTCTATCATCAACTTTATGGCCGCTTACGGTCAGCATGAGTTGATTCTTGGCGCTACCACCATTGAAGGCAAACGCGATGCGGTGAACTTCCTGCTGTTTGGCGATGGCACTTCCCAACCGCCTGCCGATGCGATGGATTTCTTCAACAGTACCGGCGCGTGGGCCACTAAAGAGTCTGGCCTGAACATGGTCGACTTCTGGATTGGTGGGCTTGCTGAGCGGAAGAACGAGTTTGGTGGGATGCTGGGTTCTACCTTCAACTTTGTCTTTGAAACGCAAATGGAAATGCTGCAAGACGGCGACCGCTTCTACTATCTGAGCCGAGCTCAGGGTCTGAACATGCTCAACGAGCTGGAAGCCAACTCATTCTCCGCGCTGGTTATGCGCAACAGCGACCTTGGGGAAAATGGTTCGTCTCACCTGCCCGCTAACCTATTCCAGACTCCAGACCATATTTTCGAAGTGAACCGGGCTCTGCAAACAGAAGCTGACCCAAAGTGGGGTAACCCATTAAAAGATCTCTTATCGCCTTTGCTGACACGACGCGCTGCCACTCAGGATGTTAACGGCGATGGCGCAGCTGACGGCGCTTACCTTAAATACACCGGCGATGGGCATGTGGTGCTCGGTGGTTCTGCTGGTAACGATACGTTAATCGGCGGTAAAGGCATCGACAGCCTGTGGGGTGATGGTGGCGATGACCGCCTTGATGGTGGCGACGAAGCGGATGTGGTTCACGGTGGTGATGGTAATGACATTATTACCGACACCGGCACGCCAGTTGGCGATGCAGACTTCCTGCACGGCGACGCAGGTCATGATGTCATCTTCTCCGGTAACGGTAACGATCTGGTATTCGGCGGCAGTGGCAGTGATTTTGTGGTGGTTGGCGAAGATGCCCAGGAAGTGTTTGCTGGCCGGGACAATGACTTTGTTCTGGGTGGCTCCGGCGCTGATGCTCTGCTCGGTAACGAAGGTGATGACTGGCTGGAAGGTGGTGACGGGTTTGACTCACTGACGGGTGAAAACTCCGAGTTGTTCTTCAACAGTACTATCGTTGGCCACGATGTGCTTAACGGCCAGGGTAACGATACGGACTACGATGGCGAAGCTGGCGACGACATCATGGTTCAGGGCCCGGGGATTCAGCGCAACAATGGCATGGCCGGTTTCGACTGGGCAATCCATAAAGGCGACCCGCATGGTGCTAATTCCGACCTCGGTATTCCAATTTTCGTTAACCAACAAGAGTTTATCCTGCGGGATCGCTTCGATCTGGTTGAGGGGTTATCGGGCTGGAAACACAACGACGTGTTAGTTGGCACCGAACAACCTCTCGGGACTGCACCGGTTCTGGGCACCCCGCTCTCCAACAATCTTACCCAGGAAGGTGCTGACAGGATTAGCGGTCTGCAGGCCATTCTCGGTGTTGCACACTCCACGGACCCTAATGCAGTGTTGCTTAACCCCGATGATGGCAGCGATATTTTACTCGGTGGTGGTGGCAGCGACCGCATAACCGGTAAAGCGGGCAACGATATTATTGATGGCGACTCGTGGCTGAACGTGCGAATTGCCGTCAGCGGAATGCCGGGCATCACCAGTGCCGACAGCATGAACGAACTGAAATCTTACATGCTGGCAGGCACCTTAAAACCGCATCAACTCTCGATAGTGCGTGAGATCTTGCGTGAGGGTAATGGCCCTGAAACCGACGTTGCGGTGTACCGCGATGTCAGTAGCAACTATGCCTTTACCCGTATGCCCGATGGCAGCCTCCGGGTTGACCACGCTACCCCCGACGCCGCATTGAATTTTGATGACGGTGTTGACCGCCTGCTGAACATCGAAAAAGTGGAGTTTGGCAACGGTGAACAGTTGTGGGTAACAGCACAACAGGCAACAGGCAATCTCACCATTGATAACCCGACACCAGAAGTTGGTGACCTCCTGCGAGTCAACCTGGCGAATCTGCAGGATGGGAATGGTATTGCGGCTAACGCAGCTATCACGTTGACATGGCAGGCATTTACCAATGGCCAATGGCGTGATCAGGCCGTTGGTGAGGAGTTCAGAGTCCCTGGTGCTATTTTGGGTGCTCCACTGCGTGTGGTTGCTAGTTTCAATGACCGTATGGGTGATGCTGAAACCCTGGTTTCGGCTCAAACCCAGGCCGTTATGGTGCGCGACCAGCCGACTACTGGTGCCCCGGTGATTAATGACCTGACACCGACCGAAAGCGTGACACTTACTGCTGTTGTCTCCGGTATTGCTGATGCGGACGGGTTGACAGGCGGTAACTTTAATTATCAATGGAGAATGAGCACTGCGACCGGGTTTGTGAATATTGTTGGTGCCACAGCGGCTACCTTCACTCCGGCTCAGGCGATGGTTGGCAGGACTCTGCAAGTGGTGGTGACAGTCACAGATGATGAAGGAAACGCCCCTGTTGTCCTCACATCTGCCGCTACACAGCCGGTTGGCGATCTTATTATTGGATCTAACGCTGGTAACACTCTCATCGGCACCGCCTGGAGTGACATCCTACGTGGTGAAGGCGGCAACGATACTCTGCTTGGACGTGCGGGTGACGATTTGTTGGTCGGAGGTGCAGGCAACGACAGCCTGGCAGGTGAAGCAGGACAAGATATCTTGCAAGGAGATGCTGGCAACGATGATCTCGATGGTGGTCTGGGAGCAGATAGCATGGCCGGCGGTGCCGGAAATGATACCTATATCGTTGATAACGTGGGCGACAACGTTATCGAAGGACTCAATGCCGGTACAGATATTGTCCGAACCGGGCTCGCAAGTTATGACTTGACCGATAACATCGAAGAACTGGTGTTTACCGGCCAGGGCAGTTTCATCGGTACCGGGAACGCTATTGCTAACACCATCACTGGCGGCAACGGGAATGACTCATTGTTTGGGATGGGAGGCAACGACCAGCTGATCGGTGGGAACGGTAATGACTTCCTTGATGGTGGCGATGGTGCCGATAACCTCCAGGGTGGGATTGGCAACGACGTGATGATTGGTGGAGCGGGTGCCGATATTCTTTCTGGCGGCACAGGGAACGACACCCTCAACGGCCAGGCGGGTAATGACACCATGGACGGTGGCACAGGTAATGACATCTTCGCCTTCAGCGCAAGCTTTGGGCAAGACCGCATCACTAGTTTCGACAGTAACGCCGTTGGTGGGCAGGATTACCTCGATTTAAGTTTGTTAGGTATTACTTCGGGTAGTTTTAACGGCAACGTCGCGATTACGGGAAACAACGGTAATACCGTCGTTACCGTTGGTGCTGATGTCATTACTTTAGTCGGGGTGAACTCAACCAGCGTTAATATTGGTGATTTCATTCTCGAATTACCATCAACCTTTGCCGCTAATAATGGCAATAACTCACTGATTGCGTAAGGAGAAGACTATGTCGCGCCAGCATACGCCAACAGAACTGAAGAGTGCATTAAAGGGGACTAAACCGACCTTTATAATGTTATTGTTTTTTAGTTGTGTAATTAACATGCTTATGCTGGCGCCGGCAATATATATGCTGCAGGTCTATGACCGTGTTTTGGTCAGTAAAAACACGACGACTTTATTGATGTTGACGTTACTTATTGTCGGTATATACATCGTTATTGCGATGATTGAATCGGCCCGTTCAAGCGTCATGATCAGGCTTGGCAATCGGCTCGATGTCAAAATGAATAAGTTAGTTTTTAATGCTGCATTTAAACGAAAAGTTGCTACAGGCGATAGTAACCCTGCCCAGGCGTTAGCCGAGTTGGATCAAATTCGTCAGTTTCTTTCCGGCAGCAGTTTATTTGCGCTGCTGGATATTCCCTGGACACCGGTATATTTATTTATTGCCTTTCTTGTCCACCCACTGTTGGGATACCTCTCTTTGGGAGGCATAACAATATTATTTATCCTGACCCTGGTTTCGGAATTTTCGACTAAACGCCCTATTCAGCAAGCACATGCGTTAACCATCAATAACGCCAGCAAACTCAATAAGCAATTACAAAACTCCGACACTATAGAAGCGATGGGAATGCTTTCCACCCTAAAACTCCACTGGGGGGAACAGCATGACAAAGTGTTGGTATTACAAACGCAGATTGCCGATAAAACAGCCGGATTAAACAGTTTAAGCCGCTTTGTGCGCGTGCTGCTGCAATCTATTGCGCTGGGAGCCGGGGCTTTACTGGTGATCGAAGGCCAAATTACCCCAGGGCTGATGATTGCCGCTTCTATCATTCTAGGGCGAGTCCTTAACCCGGTAGAACAAATCATCGGAAGCTGGAAGCAGTTTGTACAATTTCGTAGCGCATGGCATCAGATATCAACACTGCTGAAGGAGTATCCAGCGCCCAAAGAGGTCCTGACCCTGCCACGCCCAAAAGGGAATATCAGTGTTGAAAGTGTTTTTGCCGCAGCACCAGGCCAACATGCTCCACTGCTACGTAATATCTCATTTCAACTAGAGAAAGGTGAAGTGCTGGGTATTATTGGCCCTTCGGCCTCAGGGAAAACCTCACTAGCGAAGTTGCTGGTCGGCGTCTGGAAACCTTTATCCGGTAAGGTTCGCCTTGACGGCGCAGATATTTGCCAGTGGGATAAAGAGTTGCTTGGTCCATCCATCGGTTATCTCCCACAAGATGTTGAATTATTCGACGGCAGTATCGCGCAAAATATTGCCCGTTTTGCTGAAAACGATAGCGAACTTATCGTCGCTGCCGCAACTTTGGCTGGCGTGCATGACATGATCCTACGTCTCCCCCAAGGCTACGACACACCTCTGGGTGCAGGTGGACACCAGTTGTCAGGTGGGCAACGGCAACGAGTTGGGTTGGCGCGTGCGGTCTATAACAATCCTGCATTCATCGTGCTGGATGAGCCAAACGCTAATCTGGATGATGCTGGTGAGTTTGCCCTCGTCAAAGCGATAAATACGCTGCGCACCCAAGGCCAAACCACCGTCATTATCTCGCACCGCCCGACGCTGCTTGGCGTGGTCAATAAAGTCTTACTGCTCAATGACGGAGCCATGCAAGAGTTCGGCACCCGCGACCAGGTTTTTGCCAATCTACGGCAGGCCAATATATTAAAACCGGTAGCGGCCTCCTCTCCATCAAGTACTGAACAGCAACGAGAGGCCTGATGATGAAAAAGAATAATAAAGACGTGCAACCCCCCGGTTCCGGCAGCGTTGATACCAATATATGGCCTCCAATACTGCGAGGGATCATCGTTATAACACTTGGCGTTGGTGGTTTCTTATTATGGGCGGTACAGGCTCCTTTAGATGCTGGTGTGGTGGCTGACGGGACGGTGACAGTTTCAAGCCACCGTAAAACTATTCAGCATTTAAGCGGTGGGCGAGTCACCGATATCTTTATTAAAGAAGGCGACCTGGTTAAAAAAAACCAGGTGTTAGTGCGACTGGATAAAATGCAACTTGGCATGCGTTATAGCACCTTAAATGCACAATATATGTCAGCAAAAAGTATTGAAGACCGCTTGCTGGCAGAACGAGGCGGCCTGGAAACCATTGCTTTTGATAATACATTGACACAAAAATTTGCTGATAATAAACGCCTGATTGAGGTCAGAAATCTGCAAGAAAAGTTATTCGATACACGCAGAAAAAATATCCAGGATGAATTATCAATGATTCAGGAGACGCTTGATGGCCTTATTGAGCAGACCAACAATCTAAATAAAATAAAGGGCTATCGTGACCACCAGTTCAGTCTGATTAACAGAGAGTTAGGTGCCATAAGAGCGCTAAGTGAAAAAAATTATTACCCTAAAGCGCAATTGTTGGTGCTTGAACGTGAGGCTGCTGAAATATCCGGTAGCGTATCAGAAGATATTCTGAATATCGCAAAATTAAAGTCACAGCAAAATGAACTGAAGATCAAAGCGTATCAGGTACGTCATCAATATCTCCGGGAAGTAGAATCAGAGCTTACGGAAAAGCAAAAAGAAGTCTCCATGCTTGAAGATGAGTTAGTTTCGACTCGGCATGAACTGGATAATACGGAAATTCGTTCACCTATTGATGGCATCGTTCTGGATGTAAAAGTCAGTACTGTGGGCGGCATTATTCAGCCAGGAGAACATTTAATGGATATTGTTGCCGCCGGGCAACCTCTGCAAATAGATGCAAAAATACCGGTACATGCCATTGATAAACTGGTTCCCGGGTTGACGGTTGATGTGCTGTTCCCTGCCCTTAACCATGCTTTGTTACCGTCAGTTCCTGCTCGCGTGTTAACTATTTCGGCTGACCGATTAATCGATGAGGCCACACAGCAGCCCTATTACCTTGCCGAAGTTCAGGTCTCTACAGAAGGTGTGCGTTTGTTGGGCGACTACAAAATTAAAGCGGGCATGCCGGCAAGTGTGACGATTAAAACCGGAGAGCGAACATTCTTGAGCTATCTGTTCAAGCCATTAATCGCTCGTCTGGAACTGGCGTTCAAGGAGTACTGATGCCATCTTATTTAAGGCGAGTGGCCATAGTGCCACTCGCTACTATTTTTTCTTCTATATATACCCGTCGCCCTTCAAAATGCAGGGGGGTTGGCTACACTCACTCACCCGAATCACTTACTTCAGTAAGCTCATCGGGATTTGTTCGTTTGCCGCCTACCTGCTTCTCGAAGTTTCTCGGGTATAGTCTTCCCGATGCTAATTAACATAATCTACATCATTGACTTAAATGCGAATCAGAAGAGAATATTCGTTCCTGACTATGTGCCGCAAACCTGGAGTCTACCATCAGCCGCTCTCGAAGCTTTCCGCTAATGACAAGAAAAGTGAAAACGTCAGGCGCCTTTGTTATCGCCGCTATGTTACTTGCCAGCTGTTCTTCAAAACCACCGGTCTCACTCGTGACCCCGGTGACTAAACAGACGCATCCGACATCGCAAAATAAAGAACCAGTACGAGGCGTATGGCTCGCAACAGTATCTCGTCTTGATTGGCCCCCTGTTGCATCAGTAAATCCCAACAACGCTTCCACTCGCGTTAGCCAGCAACAGCAGGCGCTAAAAAACAAATTAGATAACCTGAAAAGTCTTGGAATTAATACCGTATTTTTCCAGATCAAACCCGATGCCACAGCGCTTTGGCAATCAAAAATTTTACCATGGTCAGATGTACTGACGGGCAAAATTGGTGAAGACCCAGGTTACGACCCACTGCAATTTATGCTCGATGAAGCGCACAAGCGCGGTATAAAAGTTCACGCCTGGCTTAACCCTTACCGTGTTTCCACAAATACCAAACCGTCGACCGTTGCAGAACTCAACAACACTTTGTCGGAACAGCCACCGAGCGTGTTTGTGCTGCATCGTGACTGGATTCGTACATCAGGCGATCGTTATGTATTAGATCCTGGGATTCCGGAAGTTCGTGACTGGATTACCAGCGTCGTTGCTGAAGTGGTATCGCGTTACGACGTTGATGGCGTGCAGTTTGATGACTACTTCTATACAGAATCCCCAGGGTCCTTCATCAACGACAACCCGACATTCCAAAAATATGGCCAGGGATTTGATTCAAAAGCGGACTGGCGTCGGCACAACACGCAGCAATTAATTGAACAAGTTTCTCGAACTATCAAACAGTTAAAACCGGGTGTTGAATTTGGTGTGAGCCCTGCAGGTGTATGGCGCAACCGTTCATTTGATCCGGCTGGTTCCGATACCAGAGGTGCAGCGGCATATGATGAATCTTTTGCTGATACACGAAAGTGGGTGCAACAGGGCCTATTGGATTACATCGCCCCGCAGTTGTACTGGCCATTCGCGCGAGATGCCGCCCGGTATGATGTGCTCGCAAAATGGTGGGCCGACGTTGTGAAACCAACAAATACGCGGCTCTATATTGGCGTTGCGCTCTACAAAGTCGGCGAACCGTCCAGGAAAGAGCCGGACTGGACTGTAAATGGTGGTGTGCCCGAGCTGAAAAAACAGCTCGATCTGAACGAATCTTTGCCACAAATCAGCGGCACCATTTTGTTCAGAGAAAATAATCTTAACCAGCCACAGACCAGAGAAGCCGTTAGCTACCTTAAAAACCGCTGGGGCAGTTAATATCTACTATATAACCTATTGAATAAAATGGGTTTGTTTTAAAATGGCGTCGCTACGTGAATTCTGCTGTTTTGGTAGTACATCGGTGCAGCAGAATTCACGTAAATGCATCAAAAAATTGGGCTTCATTTATTCCCAACATGAGACAGCGTTGCCCAACTCTTCTTGTATCCCCACTGCGGTTCAAAAACGCCAATCGAAATAGTCTTATTTTGTTCAGCGATTAGCATATCAATTCAGCCGTATTAGTTATTTGTTATATTTAATTATGCCATGAATATTAATTGAGCAATATTGAGGAAAATGTGAAGGGGATGAAATTGAGTTTTATCTGGTTGTTCCATTTTTATATCCACCGATAATCACTGGTAATGTTAATAGTGAGAAACGGTATCAATCATGAAGAAATTTTTATTAATTATCAGTAGTATAGTAATTGTTATGAGCCTGTCTGGCTGTATTTACAGGGATGGAGGCCATCACCACAGCTGGCATCATCACCATTATCGTTAATTAAAAATAAACCCCGGAATAATCCGAGGCTATCCATGCCATTCGGAAGCTGGTTTAACGGACCAACTGAAAACTTCCGCCCGGTTATTGCCCGTGGCGGAAGTTTTGATAAATGGCTAATTAAGACGCCGTTACACCAGGATTGTCTGATAACGAGATGAATTTCCCGCATTTGCTATCGAAAGCTTCAATACATCCCGATTCAATATCATAAACCCAGCCGTGAAGCGTGATGTTGCCCTTCGCAAGTGCTAACGCAACACAAGGGTGAGTACGTAAATTCCCAAGTTGAGCGATCACGTTTTGGTGCACCATGCCGTCCACGCGAGATTGCGTTGAGCTATGCTCTTCCGCTTCGTTAATGGCTTTTGCAGCATCTGCATAACGTAACCAATGGGCAACGGCCGGCATATGGTCAAGACACTGGCAGTTGGCGACAGCTGTCATTGCTCCACAGTCCGAATGCCCGCAAACCACGATGTCACGAACGCCAAGCGCCATCACCGCATATTCAACTGAAGCTGAAACACCACCGGGCTCAGGCCCGAACGGTGGCACAATATTACCCGCGTTTCGAATGACAAACAGTTCACCCGGTTCACGCTGTGTCACTAATTCAGGAACCAGTCGGCTGTCAGAACAGGAAATAAAAAGTGTTTTAGGATTTTGATTTGATGCGAGTTTTTTGAAGAGTTTGGAACGTTGCGGAAATGCTTCTTTCTGAAACCTCAAAAAACCGTCAATAACGTCTTTCATCGTAAGCCCTATATATCTTTTGTGCCGATATGATGCCACGCTGATAATGGCAGATCAATAAACTGTCATGCGATATATATATCCACATATTTATTGTTATTATATTTCACCCTTCTTTTCATGTTGCTTTATATCCCCTTGATTCGAATAATCTGCATTGGTTCCAGGTCACTATCATTTCTCCTCACCCAACCGCGTTATCACCCTGCGCAAATAAGTCAGCACTGCCGTTGCCGTTTCGCTCAGCGAGGATTCAGCAAGCGTTACCGCGCCAACATCCATGTAGGTGGTGCTGTCGGCAATGCTGCGGCGCATCACGCGTAACCCTTCGAGCGACCACGGGCGGTAAACCAGATCCGACAATATCGTCACCCCCTTTCCTTTTGCGACCAGACTGCGCACCGTTTCGAACGATGTGGTGGTGAAAGTGATATTTGGGCTGCCACCACGCGTGCGCCAGTGCTCTTTAATCACATCGGGATATTCGTCAGTATCCAACAGCAAGAATGGCTGGTTTTCGATATCTGCCAGATGAATGACAGACTGGTTCAATAGTGGATGGCCTTGTGCGGCCCAAAGTCGACGCGGTGAACGAATAAAGATTTCTGTTTTCAGGGCGTTGTCGTGCGCAATATTTGAGGTTAACAGCAGCGAGAAATCAATATCCTTACGTTTTAATGATTCGGTTAATTCCTGTGGATTCTCCTCAATGAAATTAATCGTCATTAATGGGAAGTGCTGTTCAACTTCAAGAATAATCGCCGGAAGCAAATAAGCGGAAAGTGTTTTGGCGATGCCAATATTCACTGTGCCTTGTTCCAGTTGCGGTTGGTGTAGCAAATCGTCGATGGCAAGCTGGCTGTCATTAATAATCTTACGGGCATAATGCAGGAAGCGCTCACCTGCGGCGGTGAGTTCAATACCTTTTGACTGGCGCAAAAACAGCTGGTTGTTTAACGAGGCTTCGAGGTTGCGCATGGCGACCGTCATCGACGACTGCGAGATATTACAGCGCGATGCCGCTTTGGAAATCTGCTGTGTTTGCGCAAGCACGATGAAAAACTCCAGCTGCCGTAGTGTGAACCTCATAGTTTTAAACTATACCTCGCCATGAAAAAGATGAATTAGATTTGATTGCCCCGCAACCCTACTATGGTCCTAAGAAAGGCAATAACTCAAGAACAACCAGGTGTCAAACCGCTAGTTCCACGTAGTCTTTATCAGCTGCGTGAAATCGCCTATATGCATTGAATCTATAGCTGAGTGTATTAAACCATTTTCTGGAACTCAAATTATGCCGTATTTACTGTTAAGCCTTGCCGCCTGCTTCTGGGGTGGAAACTATGTAGTGGGCCACGAACTGGTCGCGCAGGTTGACCCCATTGTGCTGTCGGAGGCCCGCTGGATGCTCACCGCCCTGTTGCTCATCAGCCTCTATTTCCGGCAGATAAGAGTGCAATGGCAGGCGATGGTTGAGGCAAAATACACGGTGTTTTTCCTCGCTTTATGCGGGCAAGTGTTATTCCCGGTGACGCTATATATCGGCCTGCAATACACCTCATCATTAAATGCAGCGATATATTTATCCACCACGCCTGCATTAGTGTTGTTGATTAATAAGTTTATTTTCAAAGAGGCTATTTCACGACGCAATATTTATGGTGTGGTGCTTAGCTCTTTGGGTGTGATCTATCTGGTGATGCAAGGTGACCTTCTGCATATAGACATGCTTAAAAATCTCAATCGTGGCGACGTGTGGACTATGGGTTCGGCTGTCAGTTGGGCGTTGTACTGCGCGTTCTTGCGCCTCAAACCAAAACAGGTTGGTGGGAATGCATTTGTTGCGGTAAGTGCCGCGATTGGCGCAATAGTGCTGCTGCCGGTGTTATCACTCTATTCGTCGGCCCACTATGCATCTGAGATGAAAACCTACTTTAATTCAGGCTTCTTATTAGGGCTGGGTTACCTGGTTATCTTCCCGTCATGGCTGTCATATTTGCTGTGGAATAAAGGTATTCAGGCCATTGGCGCGACGCGTGGTGAAGTCTATTCGCACCTTATTCCGCTTAGCGGTGGCGTGTTTAGCGTACTGTTCCTCAATGTACCGTTACACGGTTTTCATCTCGTTAGCGCGCTGCTTATCACGCTGGGAATTGCACTTTGCTCGATGGCTACAAAGCAGAAGCTTTTAGCTCCTGACCCATACAGTCGATAAAATATTCGTAAGCCGGTGTCAGCACCTGGTCTTTTCGCAGCATAAAACCAAAGGTGATATCGGGTAGTAGCGTTTGTCGAACGCCACTTCCTTAAGGTAATTCAAGTGTCTTTGCCCTCTTGGCCTGAAATAAAAATGCAGAACATGATGATGTTGTTGATGAGTTATTTATATCTACAAATAAAGCATCTGCGAGTTCTACTTTCGCACTAATGATTTGATTAAAATGATCTCTGGTATTTTCCGTCATTTTAGCTAACGGAATTTTATCTATCCACGTAACACTTATTTCAGATCGACCTACTTTACGTGGATTATTTCTATGAATGATATTTTGATGCAATATTTCATTTAGAACCTTATCAGAAAGTAATTTTGAAAGCTGACTAAGTTCCGAAGTGTAGATACTGATTAATCATAAAAATGCATTAATTGGCTTGTACTTAAAAAATTAATAAGATTGCACTGAATATTGGCTATGAAATTTTCGATGAAAAATCGTAAACATAAAATTACACCTCATGTAACCCTCATTTGACGGAGTCGTAACAATCCCTTACCCTGCGCGGCATAATCTCGTTATTACAAGCGTAAATTCAGAGGGAAGCGTGAAGAATCGCACTCTTGGCAGTATCTTTATCGTCGCCGGTACCACTATTGGTGCAGGAATGTTGGCAATGCCGCTGGCTTCAGCAGGGGTTGGGTTTGGAGTGACTTTCCTGTTGCTCATCGGTTTGTGGGGGTTGATGTGTTACACAGCACTGCTTCTGGTCGAAGTTTATCAACACGTTTCCGCAGACACCGGGCTTGGCACCCTTGCCCGTCGCTACCTTGGACGCCCTGGACAATGGCTTACCGGTTTTAGCATGCTGTTCCTGATGTATGCGCTGACGGCGGCGTATATCAGCGGCGCGGGAGAATTGTTATCGGCAAGCCTGAGCCAGTGGTTTTCTACTAATATTTCGGTCACCACTGGGGTTTTGCTGTTCACGATTGTTGCCGGGGGCATTGTTTGCATCGGTACCCATATGGTGGATATGTTCAACCGCCTGTTGTTTAGCGCCAAGGTAATCATGTTGGTGGTAATGCTGGGGCTGATGATGCCGCACATCCATCACACTAATTTACTGACATTGCCGCTGGAGAAAGGCCTCGCGCTTTCAGCCATTCCGGTGATCTTCACTTCGTTTGGTTTCCATGGCAGCGTGCCGAGTATTGTTAGTTACCTTGATGGCAACCTGCGCAAACTGCGTTGGGTGTTTATCATTGGCAGCGCAATCCCGTTAGTTGCCTATATCTTCTGGCAAGTTGCCACGCTGGGTGCGATTGATTCGGGTGTGTTTAGCGGGCTGTTAGCTAACCATTCAGGGCTGAATGGTTTATTGCAGGCGGTTCGTGAAGTAGTGGCCTCGCCGCATGTCGAATTGGCGGTGCATCTGTTTGCGGATCTGGCGCTGGCAACTTCATTCCTCGGAGTGTCGTTAGGGTTGTTTGATTACCTGAGCGACCTGTTCAACCGTAAACGTAATGCATCGGGCCGTGCGCAAACAGGGTTGATGACGTTTGTACCGCCGTTGGTTTTCGCCCTGTTCTACCCGCAAGGGTTTGTGATGGCGCTGGGTTATGCCGGTGTTGCGCTGGCAATACTGGCGCTAATCATCCCGTCACTTTTGGTCTGGAAAAGTCGCCAGACTCAAAACGAGCCTGGCTACCGTGTTGCTGGCGGCAAACCGCTGCTGATTCTGGTGTTTGCCTGCGGTATCGCCGTGATTGTGATTCAGGCGTTGATTGCATCCGGCGCGTTGCCGGAAGTGGGTTAATTACACAAGTCCTGTGTTGACGCGTTTGCCTATCTCTTTAAGCTGCGAGTACTTCTCAAGCAGAGATGGGCCATCATCAAGGCTCATGGCGAACATCCACATGTAGGTCATGACAGAGTAAATATGCCCGGCGTTCCCGACACCTTTCACGGTCATAAGCCAAATGGTCATCGCGAACAGGAACGCTGCGGCAATACCAATAGATAAATAGCCATATGCCTCCCGGTCGGACAAACGAATACGAACACGCGCCAAAAAGTTGTAATGCTTGTTCAGTGTGTTTTCACTGGCTGTGCCGACAAAACCCACCTCTTTTTCCAGCCTGTCGTTGAGTTTCTCATACAACATTTCGTTCTTGCGTGTATAGCTCGGCAGGAACATGGCGAAGAAAATCAACACGCCAAAACAAGCGACACCCGCCCAGAACTCAATAGTCAGCAACATAATCACTGCGCCGA
The DNA here is from genome assembly GCF_902500225.1 of Buttiauxella massiliensis. Classification (GTDB taxonomy): domain Bacteria; phylum Pseudomonadota; class Gammaproteobacteria; order Enterobacterales; family Enterobacteriaceae; genus Buttiauxella; species Buttiauxella massiliensis. Next base: position 315,997 of record NZ_LR722650.1, read on the forward strand.
TAATCGAAGCTACAGAGGTAATCAGTAGCGGCAAATGTGTTTCGAAGAAATTGACAAATTCACGTGACAACGTCACGCGAGCAGCGATGGTCGAATGACTATGATCATCCTCGCGCTGCGCAAGGATTACCGGCACGGCAAGACCGGCGTAGATTCTGGCAAATGTCCGGGTATCCATGCTGCGGCGTGCAGCGCCTATCGCCCACATCACAAAGACCACCAGCGCATACAGCAATGCATGTAGCGGTTGCCCTTTAATGATGGCGTTGATAGCAAATCCGGCCATTAATGGATAGAGCAAATAGATGATGTTTTCAGCGACCACCAGCATCAGCGTAATCACTAATTTTTTACTGTGGAGTTTTGCGAGTTTTTTTAATGTATTCATTGCGCCGCGTGATGGTTTAAGCTCCGCGGTTTGGGTCGTATGCATGACTTTGTATTCTTAAATTGTTATTCTTGAGCGGTTGCTCAAGAGTGAAGGAAGTCTATTTGAGCACTTGCTCAAAGTCAACGAAGGTGCCGTGATGAAAGAAAAAGCGACTGTTCTAAAAGAGAATATTCTTGATGCAGCGATCGCCCTGTTTACTGAAAAAGGAGTGGAAAAGGTCACCACTCGCGAACTAACAGAACAGGTAGGGATTGCCCGTAGCCATATTTACCACTATTTCCCAGACTGGCAGACGTTATGCATTGAAGCTTTTTCGCGCTTTATGTACGCAGAGTTGGCGACTTTTAGCCAAAAAACGCGCGCCCTGCCGCCCGAACAGGGTTTGAATATTTTCGTGGAAGACTATTTACCCGACCGAGCGGATGCCGTGTGGGAGTTGTACGGATCGCTGTGGCGCCTCGCGGTGCATAACAAGGTTTATGCTGAACTGGCGTTAACGTTGACCGAAAAATGGGATGCTTTGTTGGCGAGTATTATTGAGGCGGGTATTGAAAGCGGCGTTTTCCGCCAGACCGATGTCTTGCGAGTAACCCGCCAGCTTGGTGCATTGCTAAACGGGTATTCGGATCAACTGATTATCGACAGCGCGCCACTTGCTCGCGATCAGGCCTTAGAAGATATCCAGGCTTTTATCAGCCAGATTTTAATTACGGGTAAGTGATCCCCGGAGGATTCACTTCAGACGAAGCGACTTCTTCGCCCTTTTCTCCCCAACGGTCGAGAACTTGCTGATATTCACCACGTTTCACCGCGCCATCCAGCGCGGCCTGTAGCGCATAAACCAGACCATTACCCTTTTTGGTAGTGGTAGCAACATAGGCTTTTTTAGGCCCAAGCCCAACAACACGCGTTTTCCCGGTTAACGCGGCTTTATAGGCCGCCACACTCTGCGGGCCGAAAGTCGCATCAGCACGTCCGGCCTGAATATAAAGGTTACCAGAAGCGTCATCCGTTAAATAAATCGGTTGAGCCGGTTTGCGCCCTTCTTGTTCATTTTGCTTATTCCAACCCAACAGGATTTTTTCCTGATTAGTACCCGAACCCAAAATAATACGCAGGCCGGAAACATCTGCTGGCCCGGCAATCTTTTGAATTTGACTGTCTGATTTCACCGAAAATGCCAGCGAATCGACACGATAGGTCGCAAAATCAAACTTGGTTTTACGCTGCTCGGTTACCGCAATATTCACCAGTGCCACATCGTAGCGACCGGATGTAATGCCAAGCGGCCAGTCCTCCCAGGCGGTAGGCACCAGTTTGAGCTTCAGCCCTAAACTATCGGCCAGCAAACGTGCAATATCAGGATCACTGCCGATCCTTGTGCGGTTATCACTCGCCAGCATCGCCAGCGGTGGCGAATTTAGTGCTGAAATGGCGACTGTAAGCGTACCCGGCTCAACAAATTTATAGCCCTGAGGAATTTTACTGATAGCCACCGGGTCTTTAGCCGTATGTATCGGCACTTCATTAGCTTTAAGATCGAGACTTCCCTGTGCAAAGCTCGCTGTACTCACTATCAACAGCGCCAGTGGGACAAATTTCATAACTGCTCCTTAGAGAACTTTTGATAAAAACTGACGCGTTCGCGAATGTTGTGGATGGTTAAGCACTTCATCGCTGCTGCCTTGTTCAACGATTTTCCCGTCGACCATAAACACCACGTTATCCGCCACTTCACGGGCAAAACCGATTTCATGCGTCACCACCACCAGCGTGGTGCCGGAACGGGCCAGTTTTTTAATCACGTCTAACACTTCGCCCACCAGCTCCGGATCGAGTGCGGACGTAGGTTCATCAAACAGCATCACACGTGGACGCAGTGCCAGTGCTCGCGCAATGGCGATACGTTGTTGCTGTCCACCGGAAAGATGGCGCGACCAGGCATCCGCTTTATTACGCAGTCCCACCACATCGAGCAGCTGATAGGCTTGTTCAATCGCCGCTTTACGGCTCAGTTGTTTATGAGCAATCGGTGCCTCAATCAGGTTTTCCAGCACCGTGAGATGCGGGAACAAATTAAAGTTTTGAAACACATAGCCGACGTTAATGCGCTGACGCAGGATCTCTTTTTCTTTGAGTTCATACAGCTTGTCGCCGGCCTGACGATAGCCAATGTAATCACCATCTATCTGGATGAACCCCTCATCGACACGTTCAAGATGATTAATCGCACGCAGCAAGGTGGATTTACCGGAACCTGACGGCCCAAGTATCACCGTGACCGAACCGGGTTCCAGTTCCAGTGAGACGTTATCCAGCGCTTTATGGCGGCCAAAATATTTACTCACGCCGGTAATCGAAATTTGGCCAGTCTGGTTATGGGATTGGTACATGGGCGGTCTCCTGAGTCTGCAGCACCGGTTGATGTGACGGATTACGAGCGGGAGTTTGTTGATTAATCGCCGAGCGGCGTTCACTACGTGCCAGCCAACGTTCGACCAGATGTTGAATCAGCGACAGCACGCTTGTGATAACCAGATACCAGACCGCCCCCACCATTAGCAGTGGGATCACTTCCTGAGTGCGGTTGTATATCATCTGAATGGTGTAGAACAGCTCAGGCATCGCCAACACGTAAACCATCGCTGTGCCTTTAGCGAGACTGATAATTTCATTAAAACCTGAAGGCAAGATGGTGCGCAGCGCCTGCGGCAGAATAATACGCAGCGTACGTCGCCATGCGGGTAACCCTAATGCCGCAGCCGCTTCATATTGGCCGTGATCCACACCAAGGAAACCACCGCGAATAATCTCGGCTGTATAGGCACTTTGTACTAACGTCAGCCCAACCACGGCGGTAGAAAACTGCCCCAGCACGTTTATCGTTTGGTAACTTCCCCACTGAATTTGGGTAAACGGAATACCAATCGAGAGCGTGTCGTACAGATAGGAGAAGTTATAGAGAATAATTAGCACCACGATCAGTGGTAGTGAACGAAACAGCCAGATATAGCTCCACGCAAGGCTATTTAGCAGCCACGAAGATGAAAGCCGTGCCAGCGCCAGCATGCCGCCAATCACGACACTCAGCACAGTCCCTATTAGCGTCAGCAGTAAAGTTTGCGCCAGTCCTTCAAGAATCACCGGGTCGAAGAACCAGCGGGCAAAGACGCTCCACTCCCAACGGGGGTTAAATGCAACCGACTGGATAACCACAGCCAGCACAAACAGAGCGATAATTGCACCGAGTGTTCTGAGTGGATAGCGCGCAGGAACCACTTTTATCGTTGATGGGGTATGCATAAGTATTCCTCAGGCCGTTTTGCTCAGACGAGCCAACTCTTTGGTAAAACGTAAGCGGCCGTCGAACGGAGCCACACTGTATTCTTCCCGGTTACGGTGAATATCAAACTGCGGTTGGTAGCCAAGACTCAGATAAAGCTTCACCGCTTCTGGCTGGCGAAAACCGGTAGTCAGATAGATATGGCGATAACCGGCAACCTGCGCCCGACTTTCCAGTTCACGCATCACACGCTGAGCAAGCCCTTGTTGGCGTAGTGCGGGATGCGTCCAGATACGTTTAACTTCGGCAGTCTGTTCATCAAATGGCTTATAAGCGCCGGTGGCAATAATTTCACCGTCACGCTCCAGAACAATAAACAGGCCCTGCGGTGCCAGGTACCACTCGGTAAGTTCGACTTCGGCATCACGGGAAAAATAGTCCCCGTATCGCGCTTCATATTCGCCAAATAGCCCAGCAATGATCGGCTGCAGCTCTGGCGCCTCGGGTGAAACATCACGAAATTGTTCACGCATGTTCTGCTCCTTAATCGCCAAGACCGGCTGGGTTAACTTCAGATGAAGGGATTTGCTCTACACCTTCTCCCCAGCGGTTCAGTACTTTGTGGTAATCACCATTTTTGATGACGCCATTAAGCGCGGTTTGTACCGGTTCCACGAGTCCACTGCCTTTCTTCAACGTGACGGCGATATGCGCAGCTTTCGGCCAGCCGCCATCAACCACACCAACTAATTGGGTTTTCTGCGTGAGTGCGGCCTTCCAGGCTCCCGTTACATTGGGGCCAAAGAACGCATCGGCGCGGCCGGACTGCAATGCCAGCGTTTGTGCCGCATCGTCTTTGGTATAAACCGGGGTGAAAGGTTTAAGCCCTTTCTTAAGGTTCTCTTCATTCCACGCCAGCAAAATAGATTCCTGGTTGGTTCCCGAGCCGACAATAATGCGCAGCCCGGCAATATCCTCTGCTTTCTCAATCTTCTTGATTGGGCTGTTGGCTTTCACGTAGAACCCTAGCGAGTCTTTACGGTAGGTGGCGAAGTCAAATTTCTGTTTGCGCTCTTTGGTCACGGTAATATTGCTGATTGCCGCATCGTATTTCCCCGATGCCACACCCAATGGCCAGTCTTCCCAGGATGTGGGTACGACGTTGAGCTCAAGTCCTAAGCTGTCAGCCACCAGACGTGCAATATCGACTTCGCTGCCGAGCAACGTTTTGTTGTCTTCAGCAAACACTGTCAGTGGTGGTGAGTTAAGCGCTGCAACTGCCACGGTGAATTTACCGGGAACCGCAAAATGATGATCTTTTGGCAGTTGGGCCACTGCCGATGGATTCACGGCCGTGTTAATCGGCGTTTTATTGGCTTCGAGGCTGACGCCAGTGCCGTTAATGGTGACTTCTTGCGCCAGAGTTTGTGCCGAAGAAAGTGCCAGAGCGATAGCAAGGATTAGCGATATTTTTTGCATAGCAGGTTCTCTTTTTTATTGTGATGTTACGAAAACTGATTCACGGGTTCTGCCAGGCCCAAACTTTCGCGCAGCGTGGTGCCGGGATACTCCTTGCGGAACAACCCGCGAGCTTGCAGAACCGGGACCACTTCATCGACAAAGCGTGGGAAGGTATCTGGTGTACCGCCCTGAATAATGAAACCGTCGGCGGCATAGCTTTCAAACCACTGCTGCAACCCATCTGCCACTTGCTGTGCCGTCCCGGAAAAACGTGGGCGCGGTGATGCGGCTTCAAGTGCCACCTGGCGTAGCGTCAGATTGCGAGTGTGAGCATTACGTTTGATTTCATCTGTAGTACTGCGGAAGCTGTTCTGCCCTAGGTCTCCGAGATCCGGGAACGGCTCATCAAGCGGATACTGGCTAAAATCGTGGTGCTCAAAGTAGCGGCCGAGGTAATTCAGAGCATCGTTAATTGAGACCAGTGCGGCGGTCGTTTGATACTGGTTCTCCACATCGTCAGCATCTTTGCCAACAATCACGCTCACACCCTGGAATATGTGCAGGTCTTCATGACGGCGACCATGAGTTTCCAGCTGTTGTTTAACATCCCGATAGAAATGTTGCGCTTCTTCGAGGGTTTCATGATGGGTGAAAATAGCATCTGCATGGCGGGCGGCTAATTTCTTGCCGTCGTCTGATGCGCCAGCCTGGAATACAATCGGACGCCCTTGCGGCGTGCGGGAAATATTTAATGGACCTGCTACCTGGAAGAAATCTCCGCGATGATCCAGGGTATGTAATTTATTGGGGTCAAAGAATTGCCCACTGGCTTTATCACGGATAAATGCATCTTCTTCCCAGGAATCCCACAGCCCTTTCACCACATCCAGATATTCATCAGCAATGCGGTACCGCAGCGCATGTTCCGGATGTTTTTCACGGGAGAAGTTCTTCGCCGAGCCTTCCAGTGGCGATGTCACCACGTTCCAGCCCGCACGCCCTTTACTCAAATGGTCAAGGCTTGCAAACTGGCGAGCGACGGTAAAGGGTTCACTGTAGGAGGTAGACAGTGTGCCAACCAACCCCAAATGCGAAGTGACGCTGGCTAATGCTGACAGCACCGTTAATGGCTCAAATCTATTCAGGAAGTGAGGGATCGATTTTTCGTTAATATATAAACCGTCTGCGACAAATAAAAAATCCAGCTTGCCCGTTTCTGCTTTTAACGCCGTTTCTTTCACAAATTCAAAACTAATGCTGGCATCAGCAATCGCTGCCGGGTGACGCCATGCCGACATATTTCCTGATGCGCCATGTAAGATTGTTCCAAGACGCAGTTGTCGATTATTTGACATATGTACCCCTTTATTTTGGCCGCACGCATCCCGGGGAGTGATACCCCTGCAAATGAGCAATAGTTAATTTTTTAGTAATGCCTGTTCGGCAAGTGTCGCGAAATATCGCGCCGCATTCTCAATTAATGCCTCATCCGGATTAAACGCCGAATGATGTAAACCATAAGGGCTGGCACTACCAATACTGACAAACGCCCCGGGAATGGTTTGCAGATAAACAGCAAAGTCTTCGCCACCCATATGCAGTTCGGAGGTTTGTGTCTTGTAACCCACATTTTCTGCGACCTGCATAGAAAACGCTGCCCATTTCTCATCGTTGATTAACGTCACCGGCCCGTTAAACCACTCCACTTCAATCTGTGCGCCAAATGCACTGGCTAAGCCGAAAGCAATTTCGCGGATACGTTTCTCGACCTGTTTTTGAATATCGCCACGATGCGTGCGCACCGTTCCTTCAAGCTCAACGTTTTCAGGCAGCACATTCCAGGTATTCCCTCCTTGTATGCGAGTCACACTTACGACCACTGAATCCAGCGTATCGATATCGCGGCTGGCGATAGTTTGTAGCGCGAGAACCAGCTGGCTTGCCAACACAATCGGGTCGTGGCCTTCATGTGGGCGAGCGGCATGCGCGCCTTTCCCTTTCACCCGCAAAACAAAGCGGTCGACATTGGCATAGAATGCACCGCCTCTGGTGGCAAAGGTGCCGACAGGTAAACCGGGTTCGTTATGCATTCCAAAAATGGCTGAGACATTTTTCAGCGCACCGGCCTTAATCAATGCCTTTGCGCCGGTAAAGTTTTCTTCTGCCGGTTGAAACAGCAAGCGAACGCGACCCGCCAATTGGTCTTCACGCTCCTTAAGTAACAAGGCTGCGCCGAGGATCACGCTGCTGTGAACATCATGCCCGCAGGCATGCATCACGCCGTCATGTTGTGAGCTAAAAGAGACGCCGCTGGTTTCATGAATAGGCAGTGCGTCAATATCAGCACGTAGCGCAATCACCTTATCGCCGTGCCCTACTTCAGCCACCACACCAGTGGTAAGTGAGTACGGCAACAGACGCAGCCCTGCGGATTCCAGCCAGTGCCTTATACGAGCGGTAGTTGCCACTTCCTCGCCGGACAGTTCAGGGTTTTGGTGGAGCTCACGTCGCCAGTCGATAAGCTGTTGTTCGAATGTCTGTGGGGCGAATGTCATTGTCATCCCCTTACCAGGCTTCATGCTGTGCAGTAAAGGAGGGGGCAAAATCAGACACGGGTTTCTCGGTCGTTTTACCTGCCAACAAACGCAGCGACTGCAAACGTGTTGCCGGGTCGGCAATTGGGGTATCAATAATAAATTCATCGATGCCAAACTGCTGGCTTAATGCCGCAAGCCCGGCTTGAACTACCTCGGCGGTGCCTTTAAGCAGCGAGGGTTCGCGGTGTTCGATTTTTTTGATGGCGCTGCCCGCCTGGCGAGAAAATGCGTGTGCCTGCGCTTCACTGGCGACACTAACGCGTTGGTTGTTTTCAAGCTCAACGCTCCAGATTTCAACCAGACTTGCCAGTGCGTCGGCAGTATGCGCATCCGCTGCCACAATCACCTGCACAGCCACCTGCGTGTCGCGCTGGCTTTTGCTGTGCCAGGCGTTAAGAACGTCGCGCATTAGAGTTTTATCGCCATTCAGATGGGCGGCGTAGACGAAATTCCAGTTAAGATTTGCGGCAAGTTCTGCGCTCTCAAGGCTTGCACCCAGCAAGAAACGCTCAGCGCTTTGTGCAGGAACGGGGGTTGCACGTAAGGTTTCCTCGTCATCCTGCGCTGCTGGTAATGAGAGCCAGTTATCAAGCTGAGTGAGTTTTTCCGCGAACGACTCTTTATCTTGCCCGGCACGTTGCAATGCTTGCGTGGAAAGCGGCAACCCACCCGGCGCTTTACCTACACCGAGATCCACACGGCCCGGAGCAAGACTTGCTAATAAATTGAAGTTTTCCGCCACTTTATAAGGGCTGTAATGTTGCAACATCACCCCGCCGGAGCCGACACGAATGCGGCGGGTTTGCCCAACAATCCAGGCAATAAGCAACTCAGGAGACGGACTTGCCAGACGGGAAGTGTTGTGGTGTTCGGCAATCCAGAAACGGTGATAACCCCAGTCTTCGGCCTGTTGAGCCAGATGTAACGTGTGCTTCAGAGCGTCGCCAGGAGTGCCATCCTTTGCGACCGGACTTTTATCCAGCAGGCTGATTCGATAAGACATGCGACAAACTCGTATTGTTTAACATGCCTTAATTAATAAGGTTTTCGCCAACACGAGTGAAACAATTAATTTACATTTAGTTAGCCAAAAACTGGATAAGCCCGTACGCTGCAATTGGAAGGCTCATATTTGGTCTTCATTTGTATTTTTTAATCATAAAAAGACCTTTTATGATACCTTTGATTGACAGTGGTCCATAAATGACCCATTTTTATTATTAATTTATCAAAAAGACCATTTATGATACTTTCCATAAATTATGGCTCATAAAAAACCTATTCATTGTAAGAATGTCAATATAAGGGTCATATATGAACTATGACAATGCAACGCTCGAAGCCAAACTGCATACCATGAGCGAATTATTGAGTGATGTTAAAAAAGCGGTAGCGTTGCGAGCCCAAGAATCTGACCTGACGCTAACCGAGCAGACCATTACTGAGTCTGAGCAGTTGGGGCAACAACTAAACCAACGTCGCAAAGAGTTGGACATCGATTTAGCAACCCTTGAGCTGCAAACGGGAGTGTCGGGATCAACATTGAAGCGCCTGTTTAAAGATCCCGACCAGGTCAAATTTGGTACCGTTTTGCGAGTTGCTGACGCATTAGGAGTGAAACTGTGCGCCGCCGTGTAGAAGTGTGGCTATACGGTGAACCTGTGGGTGAACTGCGCCAGGACGATGACGGTTTTGCATTTAGCTACTATGCCGACTATATCGGGCCGCCGCTCTCCTTAAGTTTACCGGTGCGTGTCGGCCACTTTCACAGCCGGACACTACCGCCCTTTTTTGCATCATTAGCACCGGAAGGTTGGTTGAAGATGCGTTACAGCCAACTGCAACAACGCGATGAGCATGATCTACTCGGTATGCTGATTGATAACGGCAAAAACCTGATTGGCGCAGTACAGCTGGTCAATACCCTGGAGGATTAACAATGCGCTGCCACATTCTTTTGACTCCGTTGGTACAGGCCAAAGAGCGAGAGTCTGGTTATTCGAACAAAGGCCTCAAGCACCTGACCAGCTCCGGTAAGGTCAACCCGCAGCTGAGTTTTACGCGCAGTGAATTTATTCACGAATTGCCAAAAGCCCAGCGCGGAATGAGTATTTCCGGGTATCAGCCGAAACTGCAAATGGTGGTACGCGATAGCGAATTTGCGGTGGTAGAGCATCAGGGTGAATACATACTCAAACCCTCTCCGGCCGAATTCCCTCATCTGGCGGAAAACGAACACGCCACAATGGCGCTCATGTCGCGACTGGGGTTTGACGTACCGCCGCATGGATTAGTGAGTTTTTCGCCCGAAGGAAGTGATACTGAGCGTGAGCTGGCCTTTGTTATCCGTCGCTTTGATCGGGATATGATAACCGGGGTTGCTGTTCACCAGGAACAACTTGATGCAGCAATGAATGTCGGTGAAAAGTACGGCAAAACCGGCAGTGACGGAAAGCAATATGTCAGTTATCAGCAACTGGCTGTGTTCCTGACCCAGCATGTAAACAGCAACCTCGCCTTTAAAATCGACTTGTTCCGCCGTATCGCCTATGCCTATTTGCTGGGTAATAACGATATGCATCTGCGCAATTTCGGGTTGATGCACCCGAGAGTTGGCGAACCCACTCTATCCCCGGTTTATGACTTTGTCTCTGTTGCACCCTATCCGGCTATTTTTAGTTCCGGATTTATGGCGCTGCCCCTGCTTATCTGTGAAGAAGGTGACCGGGAGTTAGCGCCGGGTTTCAAAACGGCATATGGAGAATATCTGGGAATGGATTTCCGGGAGCTTGGGTTAGGAATGGGCTTAACCGAGAAGCTTATTGTGAAACTGCTGAACGATTTGCAAAAAGAGAGCCGGGTTGTGGAGTCCGTATATCGTGATTCATTTATGCCAGCCGAGGCAATTGATGCCACGCTGCGTTGTTATCATCAGCGCCTGGATCGTTTAATGCGCCTTGATGAGGTCGAGTTGTAGAACGCACAGACAGGCGGCGTAATTCCATCAATCACTATCTCAATCACCAATCAATCATTAAAAATGATTGATTGGTCAAAATTATCTATTTCATATTATCTTCTTTTGCCACCAGACTGCATCGAGTCACTGAGAGCTAAATCTCTAACGGTTAGATTAAAAAGGAATTTTATGAAACTTTTACTATTGTCTGGGTTAATTGCCTGCGCCGCCTTTGTACCGGTTCGCTTTGCCAATGCGGATACGGATACTGAAGAAGTACGCGAAGAAGTGCAGACACGCTCAGGTGTCATCCGGGGTGTCGATCGTGATGAACATGGCGTGCTGGCTTTTAAAGGTGTTCCCTATGCAGAACCCCCAGTGGGTGAGCTTCGCTGGCATGCGCCTGTGCCGCATAAAGCATGGGATGGTGTGCGGGATGCGCATCTGCCAGGAAACCGTTGTTTGTCGGCACTGGAAAAAGATCCGGTCCCCGGCGCCCCCCGAAATGAAGACTGTCTGACATTAAACATCTGGACCACCAGTAAAAAAACGTCTGATAAACAGCCCGTCATGGTCTGGTTGCACGGCGGTGGTTTTCAGTTCGGTTCAGGCAGCGACCCAACCATCGATGGAACCAAACTGGCGGAAAAAGGTGTCGTGCTGGTCACCTTAAATTATCGCCTTGGGGTATTGGGCTTTATGGCCCATCCTGAACTGGATGCCGAAGGCGCATCAGGTAATTACGGCCTGCAGGATCAAATCGCTGCGTTACGCTGGGTGAAAGATAATATTGCATCGTTTGGTGGTGACCCCGACAACGTCACGTTATTTGGTGAGTCGGCTGGTGCAATGTCCGTGGGGATATTGATGATGTCTCCGCCTGCGAAGGGACTGTTTCATAAAGCTATCGGCCAGAGTGGCGCATTCTGGGACGGTAAATATGGCCCGCTGGAGAGCTTTGAGGAATCTCGCTTAAGGGGCCAGGCGTATATGCAAAAAATGGGCGCGAAATCTATTTCTGAACTCAGATCCATGCCTGCGGATGCGTTAAATAATGCCGCGCTATGGAATTTTGACAAGAATCCGATCATCACCGCATTCTCGCCGAACGTCGATCATTTTGTCGTACCAGAGTTTCCAGCAGCGGTATTCGCCCGTGGCGAACAGATGAAAATCCCTCTTCTGGCCGGATGGCAGGAAGCTGAATATTATCCTTTCAAGGCATTTTCTTTGCCCCATGCCAATGCCCAGGAGTTCAGAGATGCAGCGCAGCGTATGTTCGGGAAGGAACGACTTGCCGAGTTTCTGAAACTCTACCCGGCTTCAACAGATGCCGAGGCCAATACGTCGGCAGAGAACTTGACCTCTGACTTTACCATCAGCGAGCAAACCTGGCAGTGGCTTGAGTTGCAGAGCAAGTCTGGTGAGCCGGTGTATGGCTACGAATTTACTTACACCTCACCTTATGTCGCCATCGCCTCTCATATAACCGATGTCCCGTTTGTGTTCGGCACCCTAACACCTCAACATGTTATCGGAAGTAGGGTTCCTGCGGCAGCACCCGATTATGCATTCTCTGACCTTTTAATGAATTACTGGACCAATTTTGCGAAGAAATCGGATCCGAATGGCCCAGGATTACCGCACTGGCCGGTTTATGACGAAAAGGGTTTGATCCAGGTTTTGGGTAAAACGACAGAACCTAAAGGCGTTGCTCAACTTGAGCGTTTCCGTTTTCTTTCAAGTTTCCGTGTCGATGGGGTATTCCCGATGCGCTGGCGCACAGACGTGCAATAACGGCTATCCGCAACAGTTCGCGAAGTCAAAATATCGGGCAACAGCATTTATGTTGTTGCCCGTATTCAAGACTCACATGACGAAAATCAGAAGGTTTCCCAATTCTCGTTTGAATCGCTCACCGGGGTTTTGCGATTTTGTACCGGAGTGAGAGTCAGCTTCGGCTCAACGCTACGGGGTTCTTTTTTGGCTTCCTGACCAATACGGAACACGGCTACCGCCTGGGTCAGCCGACTTGCCTGATCTTCAAGAGCCGAAGCAGCAGCGGCAGATTCCTCAACCAATGCGGCGTTTTGCTGCGTCACACGGTCCATTTCAGAAACCGCCAGCCCAACCTGGTCGATACCACGGCTTTGCTCATCAGACGCCGAGGCAATCTCACCCATAATATCCGTCACACGCGTGACCGCATTGACGATTTCGCCCATGGTTTCACCCGCACTTTCAACCAGGGTTGAACCGGTATCTACTTTATTGACGGAATCTTCAATCAGCCCTTTAATCTCTTTCGCCGCCTGCGCACTACGCTGCGCCAGGTTACGCACTTCACCGGCAACAACCGCAAAACCACGTCCTTGTTCACCGGCACGTGCAGCTTCAACGGCGGCGTTCAGTGCCAGGATATTAGTCTGGAAAGCGATACCGTCAATCACGCTGGTGATGTCAGCAATTTTCTTCGAGCTACCGGCGATGTCATTCATGGTGCGCACCACGTTATCCACCACTTTGCCGCCCTTCTGCGCAGTTTCTGATGCGCTTAATGCCAGCTGGCTTGCCTGACGCGCATTTTCCGCATTCTGTTTCACGGTCGCAGTTAACTGTTCCATGCTGGCAGCAGTCTCTTCAAGCGAAGCCGCTTGTTGTTCAGTACGGGAAGAAAGGTCGTTATTACCGATAGAGATTTCGCTGGCACCGCTATAAATCGCATGTGCGCCGTTACGAACTTCGTTCACTGTGCTCACCAGCTCCGACTGCATATGACGCAGGCTTGCTGCCAGTTGGCCCATTTCGTTGGTCCCTTGCACATCAATAGAATGCATCAGGTCACCGTCCGCAATATGGCGGATGTTATCAATCAAGCGATGCAAAGGTTCGATAAGGGTTTTCTTGATACCCAGCCAAACGGTAATAATCGCCGCGATAACCAGCGCCAGAATCACCACCAGAATCCAGATGGCCTGTGAGTATGACTGGTTATTGTCGTCTACCGCTTGTTGATACAGATGGTCATTTTGTTGCAGATAGTTGACGTACTGCTGTTCGAACCCATCCTGATATTTCTGGGTTGGTTGGTCGAAGAACTCGTTGATTTTGCCTGCGCCAAGCAGCTGAATCAGCTCGGCCAACGCACCGTGGTAAATCACATAGTTGCGCTTGATTTCATTGATGGACTCTTCGCTCTGACGCGGGTCGCGTGGCAAAGATTCATATGCCGCCCACTCTTTTTCGGCCTGCTTTAACGACTGGCTGGCAATCAGCATCAGCTCATTTACCGTCGCACCGCTACCGATATTGTTGGTATCCATCATATGGCGGATACCGGCACGGTTTAGCGTGTTACGAGTCTGCAATAACGCAACCCAGCTGCCGTTGAGTGTGGACTGCTGCTGGCGAATAGTTTGCAGTACGGTGAAGTTTTCTTTGTCGTTTTTCAGCGCGTTGAAGAACAACCCGCCAGACGTCATTTGTAAAATGCCGAATAAACCCAGCACAAACAGAAGGCTGGTTACAACTTTTATGCGATTTAACATGCTAATTTGTTCTCATGGCAACAGAAGCATATAGTTTCGGCAGATTTGGGCGAATCTTTATGCTTCATTGTCGAGAACTGGAGAAATTAACTGCGTTCGATATCCTTCGCCGCCTGATCAAGGGTATCGATGATTTTATACAGCGTCTCTTTTGGCAAATCGCTCTGGCCAAGTTTGGTATTGAGCGCCATTTTGAAGTTATGGATGGCACGCTGTATTTCTGGAATCCGGCGGTTATCGCCTAATACTCCTAGCGATTCAAGCCTCGAGATAATATGGCCGAGGTGCTCATGTTGCTGAGCAAGTTCGGCATGTCCTTCTTCGGTTAGCATCCAGGCTTTTTTGTTACTTTCGCCCTGCACGGCGCTGATAAACCCCATCTCCTCAAGCAATGAGAGGTTCGGGTAAATAATCCCAGGGCTTGGCACATACTCACCTTTTGCGGTGGCCTCGATGGATTTAATCAGCTCATAACCATGGGCTGTGTTGGCTGAGAGGAAGTGCAGGATCAGCAGACGAATGTCGTTGGCATCAAACAAACGTTCACGGCGCATCCGCGCTTTGCCTTCCATTCCCCCGTGTTCGTGATGACCATGATGGCCACCGTGTAAACCATGCTGTTCATGGCGTTCATGTTTGGCGCAAAAACGATGATGAATATGTTGGATTCTCATGTTCGTTTCCTTATTTGTTATGCCAGTAAGCCACAGCGCGAACGTAATCAGCGTCCAGGCCACGGCTTTCCAGCAGCTCATCGCTCAGTTGTTTCACATCGTGCCCTTCGCCGGTAATCCAGACGAAATAGTCAGTCTCCGGGAATTCAATGGAACGGACGTTGCTTGCGATGGATTCGGTATCAAGCCACTCAACGCACGCATGTTCAAAATCGCTGAGATATTCGTGAGTTTGTGCATGGTGACTATTGACTAGCACGACAGATGAAATGTGTTCGGGTAAGGAGAGCAAGCGGCGACGGACTGCAGGTAAACCACTTTCATCGCAAATATAGAGTTGGAATGCGTAATCGGTTGGGATAACGAGCGACCCTCTTGGCCCGCCGATAAGCAATGTATCGCCCTCAGCAGCCTTATCAGCCCACATGCTTGCCACTCCACCATCGTGAATATAGAAATCGAGCGTCAATTCGTTATGTGTGGCATCAAAAGACAAAGGCGTGTAATCGCGAGAAATGGGACGCAGCCCTTCGCCCCAGACAATGCCGTCGTCGGTAACTGATGGGCGCGCAAAGTCGCCGTTTTCAGGTGGGAAGAAGACTTTTACATGGTCATCAAACCCCTGTGAAGAAAAGCCAACCAGTTCAGGACTGGTAAAAACAATACGGTGGAAGCAGCCAGCGACCGTTTGTTTGCTTTTAACGGTTAATTCACGGAATTTGAGCTCGTTTTTTACGCGCTTAGGAAGTTTAGGTTTGGTTTGTGTGGTCATCGGTTTCTCATTATTTGTTGTGTAAGATATATCATAGATATGTTTTAGCACATGAGTATGAGATTGTCGTTATCAATTTTTGCGATTATACAAGTCGCATTCCGATGAAAATTTAATCAATTTAACTAACTCGTCTCACAGGTCGCAAATTGACAAACCCTTACCAAGCGGCGCTTTCAATTTGCTTTAAGTGGTGCATACACTGGGGTTGGCAGTGACTGCCAGCAAATTCCATTCACCCACCCTCTACCCAAATAATTCGCAATTGAAGCATGACGGGTAGAACAGTCCAGGAGGTTCGCAATGTTTCCTGAGTACCGTGAATTGATCAACGAACTAAAATCCGCTAACCCACGTTTCCTCAGCTTGTTTGACAAGCACAATCAACTCGACGATGAGATTTTACGCCAGGGGGGACCAAAAGGGACGGGATACAACGAAAAGGTCGTGCAGATGAAAAAAGAGAAGCTGCGGCTAAAAGATGAGTTGTATCAGATGTTGAAGAAAGCCAGTCATTAGGTTCGTTGTCAGGAAGGGGGCGCTCCCCTTCCTTTATACCCGTCATACTTCAAGTTGCATGTGCGTTGGCTTTCCTCGCTCACCCCAGTCACTTACTCAAGTAAGCTCCTGGGGACTCACTGCGTCGCCGCGTTACTCGGCGTAGCCTCGCCCCGAAGGGGCCAGCGCAAGCGCTGTTCAAAAGGCTAAAGCCTTTTGTCCTGCAACTCGAATTATTTAGGGTATACCAAGCTAAATACAATCGCGTAAAGCTCATTCAGACCCGGATAAATTTCAGCAATCACTTCCTTGAGTTCTGGCAGCGTCATGTTTTCCTGCCGTGCATGCTCATCGGTCAGTTGGTCAAGAGCCACTGGCGTCACACTGACCACTTCAATAGTGCAAAAATAAACGTCATCTTCATAACGCCCGACTCGCAGTTGTTGCTCTGCGGTGAAGTGAGATTCAGAGGCATCACGCAATGTGATTGTTTTGCGCCCGGCGACGATATCGTTCTCGAAACGCTGGAAAAAAGTTATGTCATTCATGGAATACCTGGTTAGCTAACCCAAAATCATTCGAGTTGTAGTGATTCGGCTTGAATTATGACGGCTTTTAGAACAAAGAAAACATTAAAGCCACTGGAAAGCTCATTGGCCAGGTCGCTCCCACCAGCACAGAGCTTAATAGTTTAATTCGTTTGGTATCATGAGCCAAAAACCAGGTAACAGAAGCAGTGATTAACGACATTACAGCGTAAAAAACCAACATATCTTGATAAAGAGTCATTTTTATAATGGGTAGTTTGAAAAATTTCCCGCAAAATATGCTCTTTTTTATGACTCAGATCAAGTTTTTGCTCCCATCAAACTCCCCTGACCGTCTCGCTTGTTGATTGCACTATATTTAAGTTATCCCACAGGCATTGGGCCTTGGGTAACTGCGGAGATTTTCTATGGGACACTATGTTTTAAAGAAATCAACGAAAGCGACAGCGGAGCCATTTTATTTCGTGCTGAAAGCGTCAAACGGGCAAGTTATTGCACAAAGCGAAATGTACTCATCAAAAGCGGCGGCCCAAAAAGGGATTGAATCCGTTCAAAAAAATGCCTCATCGACGGATATACGCGACGAAACTGAGTAATTAACAAAAGAAAAAGGATGACGCCAGTTTTCATTATTACGATTTTTCAGGAAAGGAAATGCCGGCGTTGTCCTCGTCATTAGGGCGGTAATTAATTATTCCGGGTGAAATTTTACTGATTCATAAACCCTGAGTTAGATAACGACTATCTTTAATAAAAATGCAGTTCTCAATCGAGGTCATTATGTTCCTCAACTATTTCGCGCTGGGTGTTCTGATCGTTGTCTTTCTCATTATTTTTTATGGGATTATTATTCTTCACGACATTCCCTACCTGATAGCCAAAGCCCGCAACCACCCTCACGCCGATGCGATTCACGTCGCCGGGTGGGTAAGTTTATTTACTCTGCATGTTATATGGCCATTCTTATGGATTTGGGCAACGCTCTACCGCCCTGAACGCGGATGGGGCATGCAACAAAATGCCGACGCAACACTGGCTTCGTTACAGCAACGCGTAAGCGAACTGGAACAGAAACTGGATAACAACAAAATAACTCCATCGGAGTAATATCATGGATCTGCTCATTATCCTGACGTATGTTGCTTTTGCGTGGGCCGTATTTAAGATTTTTAAAATACCGGTAAATAAATGGACAGTGCCAACAGCTGCCTTAGGCGGGGTGTTTTTAATTGGTGCGCTTATTTTATTAATGAACTACAACCACCCTTATACTTATCTCGCACAAAAAGCGGTTATTTCTATTCCACTTACTCCACAGGTAACGGGAATTGTCAGTGAAGTCACCGATAAACAAAATATGATGATTAAAAAAGGTGAAGTCCTTTTTAAAATAGACCCTACGCGCTATCAAGCTCGTGTCGACAGGTTGCAAGCTGATTTAATGACGGAAATTCACAGCACAGAGTCACTCAAATCTCAACTTGATGCTGCTGTGGCCAACACGACCCGCGTCACCGCCGAACGCGACAGACTGTATAAAGACTACCAACGTTATCTTCAGGGCAGCAAAGCCCGCGTGAATCCCTTCTCTGAAAGCGATATTGATAACGCACGACAAAACTTTCTGGCGCAAGATGCACTGGTAAAAGGCTCTGTTGCTGAACAGTCTCAAATTAAAAGCCAGTTAGACAGCATGGTGAACGGCGAACAATCACAGATTGTCAGCCTGCGCGCCCAGCTTGCTGAAGCCAAATATAATCTTAACCAAACCGTTATTCGTGCCCCCAGCGATGGTTATGTTACGCAAGTTCTGATTCGTCCGGGAACCTATGCAGCCGCCCTTCCGTTACGTCCGGTGATGGTGTTTATCCCGCAACAAAAACGCCAGATTATTGCCCAATTCAGACAAAACTCTTTGTTACGCTTAGAAGTTGGTGACGAAGCCGAAGTGGTGTTCAATGCGCTACCGGGGCAGGTTTTCCAGGGTAAACTGACAACGGTTCTGCCTGTGGTTCCAGGCGGTTCTTATCAGGCTCAAGGTACGTTGCAATCTCTAACGCTAACCCCCGGAAGTGACGGCGTATTAGCGGTGATTGAGCTCGTACCAAATGCGCAAGTGGATGCCTTACCCGATGGGATCTTTGCACAAGTTGCCGTCTATTCCGATCACTTCACCCATGTGTCTGTTATGCGTAAGGTATTATTGCGGATGACCAGTTGGATGCACTATTTGTATCTGGATCATTAAGTTGTAAAAAATAATCACCACCTCTCCCGGAGGTGGTGAGATAACGCTAGTGCTTAATCATCACGTGGCGAATAACGGTGTAATCCTCAAGCCCAAACAGCGACATATCCTTGCCGTAACCTGAGAGTTTTTGCCCACCGTGCGGCATTTCGCTTACCAGCATGAAATGGGTATTCACCCATGTACAACCGTACTGCAAACGAGCACTCAGGCGATGTGCGCGACCGACATCTTTTGTCCAGACTGATGAAGCCAATCCATAACTTGAGTCGTTAGCCCAACCCAGAACCTGCTCCTCATCATCAAAGCTCGTGATGCTGACCACCGGGCCGAACACCTCTTTTTGTACGATGTCATCTTCCTGCTTCGCACCCGCAAGTAGCGTTGGCTGGAAGTAATATCCCGGCCCTTCTACTTTCGCCCCGCCCGTCACCACTTTGACGTGTGCCAGCGCTTTAGCGGCATTCACCGCAAGGCTTACGCGCTCGAGGTGAGCGGCGGAACTCAGCGGGCCAAGTTCTGTAGACTCATCGTCTGGCGCACCATATTTCAGGCTGCTGACCGCTTCCCCTAGTTTTTCCACCAGTTTGTCGTAAATACCCTTCTGGGCGTAAATTCGGCACGCGGCAGTACAGTCTTGCCCGGCGTTGTAATATCCGAATGTGCGTACACCTTCGACGACGGCATCTAAATCCGCATCATCAAAGACAATCACCGGCGCTTTACCTCCCAGTTCCATATGGGTGCGCTTAATCGAAGGTGCGGTGTGGCTGATGATGTGTTCGCCTGTGGCAATTGAGCCGGTTAAGGAGACCATGCGTACTTTCGGGTGACCGGTCAGCACATCCCCCACAGTTTGCCCGCGTCCGAACAACACGTTCAATACGCCAGCCGGGAAAATATCTTTTGCCAATTCAGCGAGTTTGAAAGCAGTAAGCGGTGTAATTTCGGAAGGCTTGATCACTACACAGTTACCCGCGGCGAGTGCCGGGCCGAGTTTCCAGGCCGCCATCATTAGTGGATAGTTCCAGGGTGCAATAGATGCCACCACGCCCACAGGGTCACGGCGAATCATCGATGTATGACCACTGAGATACTCCCCCGCCGCCAAACCATTCAAACAGCGGCTTGCGCCCGCAAAGAAGCGGAATACATCCACCACAGCCGGGATCTCATCATTCAATACACAATGATAGGGTTTGCCGCAGTTTTGCGATTCCAGACGGGCAAATACTTCGCCATTTTTCTCGATAACATCTGCCAGTTTTAGTAGATGTTCCGAACGCTCTTTTGGCGTGGTTTGCCCCCAGGTAGCAAAAGCAATATCTGCAGCCCGTACCGCATCGTTTACCTGATCCGCGCTGGCTTCCGCAATCTCAAGCAGCACTTCCCCAGTCGCCGGATTGTATACCGGCAATTTTTCCCCAAGGCCTTGCACTAACTGGCCGTTTATTAATAGCTGGCTTTGCATAGTGATACCCTTTTCAACATTATTTACCGCTGCCCGCGACTTCATCTCCACCACGGCTCAGCCAGTACGCCCCTAAAATCGGAATGGTTGTCATCAACATCACCATTAGCGCCACCACATTCGTGACCGGAACTTCGCGCGGACGCCCTAATTGGTTGAGGAGCCACAGCGGCAATGTGCGTTCATGTCCGGCGGTAAAGGTAGTGACGATAATTTCATCAAACGACAGCGCAAACGCCAACATCCCTCCAGCGAGTAATGCCGACCCTAAATTAGGCAAAATGACATAGCGGAAGGTCTGCCAGCCGTCGGCACCAAGATCCATCGACGCCTCAATCAAACTGTAAGAGGTACGACGAAAACGAGCGATGACGTTGTTAAACACAATAACGACGCAAAACGTTGCGTGCCCAACCACGATGGTGAAAAAGCCCGGATCAAAATTCATCATCTTGAAGGCGGTTAACAGCGCAAGGCCCGTGATAATTCCCGGCAAAGCAATCGGTAACAGCAACAATAACGAGATGGCATTTTTGCCGAAGAATTCACGCCGCCACAGTGCAGCGGCAGCCAGTGTGCCAAGGATCAAAGCAAGTATAGTTGCCAGTGCAGCAATTTTAAGTGACAACGTCACAGCGTCAAGAATGTCACTGCGCGATGCCGCCACGCTGAACCAGTGCAACGTCAGTCCTTTTGGTGGGAAGCTAAATGCCGCCTCTTCGGTGTTAAACGCATAAAGAGCGATTATCACCAACGGGAAATGCAGGAAGATAACCCCACCCCAGGCGGCAATTTTTAGCAGTAATGGTGCGCGTTCAGAGTGCATCGAAGGCCCCCAGTCGTTTCACCAGTGAAAGATAAATAGCGATTAATACAATCGGTACAAGAGTAAACGCAGCCGCCATTGGCATATTGCCTATCGCGCCTTGCTGGGAATAGACCATATTGCCGATGAAATACCCCGGCGGCCCCACCAACTGCGGCACAATAAAATCACCCAGCGTAAGCGAAAACGTAAACACTGAACCTGCGGCCACACCAGGAATTGCCAGCGGTAAAATCACATGGCGGAAGGTTTGCGACGGGCGTGCGCCTAAATCTGCCGATGCCTGTAATAATGACGGTGGCAAACGCTCAAGAGCGGCCTGAATCGGCAAAATCATGAACGGCAACCAGATGTAGAGGAACACCAGGAAGCGCCCAAAACCGGATGTGGATAGCGTATTACCGCCCACAGCTGGAATGGTCAGCATCAGGTTTAATAGTGGTTCCAGTCCCATATGGTTAAGGAACCATTGCGCTACGCCATCACGGGAAAGTAACAGCGTCCAGGCGTAAGCCTTAACAATGTAACTGGCCCACATTGGCAGCATCACGGCGATATAGAAAAACGCTTTCAGCTTGCCGGTGGTATAACGCGCCATAAAGTACGCCATCGGAAACGCCAGCACGGCGCTTGCAAGCGTGACCGCAATCGCCATCGTCAGGGTGCGCAGAATAATGTCGTAGTTAGCCGGGTTAAACAGCGCCGCGATATTGGCAAAGGTCAGGTCAGGCGTGACCGACATGGTGAAATCATCGAAGGTGTAAAACCCCTGCCACAGTAGCGTGAGTAACGAACCAAGATAAATAACACCGAACCATAACAGCGGTGGCAGGAGCAGTAAGGCCAACCAGAATCCTGGACGCTGCCACAAAAATGTGGCGATGCGCCGCATCAGGCGGTTGTCAGGATGCGATGTGGGGAGACTCATATCCATTTCATCCTTCCCCCAACAGCGGGACCATCGCCGCACGAGGCCAGACTGCGGTGACCTGCTGGCCAATTTGATAGCGCTCTTCGCTGATAATCCGCTGTGGGTTCGCTTCACTGACCAGCAGTTTTTCGCCGTCGGCAAGGCGCAGTTCGAGTCGCGTCGCCGCCCCTTGATAATGGATCTCCTGAATCATGCCGCTAACGCTGATTCCACCGCTCTGGCCAGAATGATCGTTGAGCACAATATGCTCAGGGCGTAGAGAAAATAGCCCCTCCTCACCACACACTTTCCCCGCAAGGGCCGGTTGTAACACGTTTGATGTACCGACAAAACTGGCCACAAATGCGGTGCGCGGCTGCATATACAATTGGCGTGGCGTATCCACTTGCTCGATGCGCCCGTTATTGAACACCGCCACGCGGTCGGACATCGACAGCGCTTCGCTTTGGTCGTGGGTGACGAAAATAAAGGTGATGCCCAATTCACGCTGGAGTTTCTTCAGCTCGCCCTGCATCTGCTCACGCAGTTTAAGATCCAGTGCCCCCAGCGGCTCATCAAGTAACAACACTCGCGGACGATTCACTAACGCTCGTGCCAGTGCCACACGCTGACGCTGGCCACCGGAAAGCTGCGACGGTTTACGGGCATGAACAAAGCCGAGCGCCACGCGTTCCAGTGCTTCCTGAGCTTTGGCAAGTCGCGTCTTTTTATCAACGCCTTTCACCATCAGTCCATAAGCGACGTTTTCCAGTACCGTCATATGGGGGAATAAGGCGTAATCCTGGAAAACGGTGTTCACATCGCGTTGATAAGGCGGCACGTCTTGTGCCGGTTTGCCAAAAATAGCTATCTCCCCAGAAGTCACCTGTTCAAAACCGGCTATCAGCCTTAAACAGGTGGTTTTGCCCGAGCCGGAAGGCCCGAGCATCGAGAAAAACTCCCCGTCATCGATATCAATCGAGACGTTATCCACGGCCCGCACGTCACCGTACAGGCGCGAAACGTTTCTGAACTGCACAGCGTACGACATAACGCCTCCAGGCTTAGCGGCCGCCCATAATGGCGATATAATCCTGGGTCCAGCGACTGTACGGCACGAATTTACCGCCTTCGGCGACCGGAGTTTTCCAGAACACAATCTTATCGAAGTAGTTGTAGCCGTTGGTTTCACAGCCTTTGTCACCCAGAAGCGTACTGGCTTTACAGCCTTCCGCTACCGCAGGCAGTGAGCCAAACCAGGCCGCCACGTCCCCCTGGACTTTCGCTTTTAGCGAGTGGTCCATCCATTTGTAGGCGCAGTTCATATGTTTCGCATCAGCATGCAGCATGGTGGTATCTGCCCACCCGGTGACGCCCTCTTTCGGGAATACGGTGGCAATCGGCTGGCCTTCGCCTTTCAGGGCGTTAGCCTGATATGGCCAGGCGCTGGAAGCGACCACGCCTTCGTTTTTGAAGTCGCTCATCTGAACGGTGGTGTCATGCCAGTAACGGTGAATCAGACCATGCTGGTCACGCAGTACTTTTAACACTGCGGCATATTGTTCTTCGGTGAGCTGATAAGGGTCGATAATGCCCAGTTGTGGCTGTGTGGCTTTCACAAAAAGCGCGGCATCGGCGATGTAAATTGGCCCATCGTAGGCCTGCACACGCCCCTGGTTGGTTTTGCCATCCGGTAAATCTTGTTTGACGAACACCACGCTCCAGCTGTCAGGCGGTGTTGGGAAGGTTTTGGTGTTGTACATCAGCAGGTTCGGCCCCCACTGATACGGTGTGCCATAAACTTTATCGCCCACGTTAAACCAGGAGCCTTTCACCAGCCGTGGATCGACATTTTTCCAGTTTGGGATCAGTGCTGTATTAATCGGCTGCACGCGTTTGCCCATAATCAGGCGCAGCGAAGCATCGCCCGAGGCGGTGACCAGGTCATAACCACCCTTCGCCATTAAACTGACCATTTCGTCAGAGGTCGCGGCGGTTTTCACATTCACCTTACAACCGGTCTCTTTTTCAAAATCAGTAACCCAGTTGTACGCTTTGTCGGTATCACCTCGTTCGATATAACCCGGCCAGGCGATGATATCGAGCTGCCCTTCACCGGCACCTATTTTGTCTGGAAGCCCCGCCGCCTGTGCAGAAAGCACGGTCAAACAGAGGGTGGAAAGAGACCATATAGCCTGTTTTGTACGCATTGCTGCTACTCCTGTCTGAAAGGTAAAGGCGGCACGCTTAAACAATCAGTGCCGAAGTCCAAAAAAATCCCCGTACAAAAACAATAGTCTGCGTAAATATGGCAAGCACAGGACGGCAAGGAAATTTCACCAGGATGTGATAGACAGCGCAGTAAGGCGCATCACTGAAATTTTTCCCGCGGTAAGATAACTGGATGATTTTTAAAGTGTAGATAAGGTGTAAGCGAGGCGGCTAATCTGCGCTATCGATTTTCGCAATTATTGAAATTTCATATGGATGGCGGTGAAAGTGAGGCGTCCGACTGGGGCCGGATAACCGGCCTCTATTCTTTTTATCGCTAACCTAAATCACCACCGCCTACTGGCAAGATAGTTCCAGTGATATAGCTTGCCTCGTCACTTGCCAGAAATAAAATCGCATTAGCCTGCTCAGTAAGCGAGCCATAACGATGCATCAGACTGCTCTCTTTGGTTTGGTCTACTACCTGCTGATACCATTCTTGCTCCTGTGGACTTGGCTGCTCCTGGTTACGAGGAGTCAGGCGTGCAGGCGCCTCTGTGCCGCCCGGTGCCGTGGCATTGATACGGATGCCGCTTCCGGTATATTCCATCGCCAACGATTGTGTTAACGCATTTACCCCACCTTTGGCGGCGGAATATGGCACGCGGTTAACCCCACGTGTTGCCACAGAAGAAACATTCACAATCGCACCGCGTTGTTGGGTGAGCATGTAAGGTAAGACGGCGCGACATCCCCACAGCGTAGGAAATAACGAGCGTCGGATTTCAGCTTCAATTTGCTCAGCCTGATACTCAACAAAAGGACGAGCCCAAATTGTCCCGCCAACATTATTAACCAGCACGTCAATCACGCCGAAGTGCTGATGCGCTTCACTCATCGCCTTTTCAGTGCTCTGCCACTGTTCAAGATCGGCCTCAATGGCCAGCACTTCGCTACCTTGTTGACGCAAGTTTTGCGCAAGTTCGTGAACGTAGCGAGCGCGATCAATCAAAACCAGTCGCGCGCCCTCTTTAGCGGCTTGTTCAGCAACCTGGCGACCAATGCCCTGGGCCGCCCCGGTAATCACCATTACTTTGTTATGAAATCGCATTATGGCTCCTTAGGCTGCCGCGCTGTCCGTTGCATTCTGGCTGGGAGTGAATTTTTCGTAATGAAAATTCGCTGGGGTTATTTGGCGCTCGCGGAAACTGCGTAAAACCGCATCAACCATCGGTGGTGGCCCGCACAGATACACATCCACCTCACCCTGGTTAAGCAACTCTTCACTGAAGTGATCGGTGACATAGCCTTTTTGTGGGCAGGCGGAAGCTTCATCGGTGACTACCGGCAGCCAGGTCAAATTTGGCAAGCGAGCCGCCAGTTCGTTAAGTACCTCGACCATCACTAGATCGGTATCTTTCGTCACACCATAAAGCAGCGTAATCGGCTGTTCGGCGGGAGTTTTCGCCAACTGTTTAAGCATGGCAAGAAACGGTGCCAGTCCCGTACCACCGGCCAACATCAAAATCGGGCGTAACGCCGGGCGCAGATAAAAACTACCCATTGGGCCTGTGAGCGTTAATACATCCCCTGCTTTCGCGTGCTGCGCAAGCCAGGTGCTCATCATGCCGCCAGGAACATTGCGAATCAGAAAACTTGCCTGCGAATCACCAGGTAGCGAACTAAACGAATAGGCGCGTACCTGTGTCCCACCAGGGATCTGGATATTGGCGTACTGCCCTGGCAAGAAATCGATGCCCTTATCAAGGCCGATGACCAGTTCTATTGCGCTGGATGTCAGTGGTTCACTGCGTATTACCGTCCCCTCGAAACTGCCGATGCCTGTTTTGCAGGCCGACGCTGATACTGGCACATCAATCACACAATCAGAGTCGGGTACCATCTGGCAAGTTAGTACCAGGCGTTGCTGTACTTCATCTTCGGTGAGCGCGTCCTCCAGAAAATCTTCACCGAGATTGTACTCTCCGCTCGCACAGTGGCACTTACAGGTGCCGCATACGCCATCAGAGCAATCCATCGGTAAATTCACTTTCTGGCGATAGGCCGCATCCAGCACCTTTTCACCCACATTGCAGGAAATAAAGCGTGTGACCCCATCTTCAAAGTTGAGGGCGATGTTAAAGCTCATGGCATTACCTCTTCTCAGACGTGATAGATGTCGATCACTTGACGGATGTAATCGTTATTCAGATGAATAGTTTTGCGGGTGATTTGCGGGCGACTTTCGCTCAAATCCAGGGTGCAGTATGTGGTGCCAAAGAAATAACCGCTCTGCTGATAGCGATGGCTATGTGTCACCCAGTTGTAGCGCACATCGACGCTGTTACCGCTTTGGCCGACAATGGCGATATTTGACAGCATATGCGTCGTTCTTGGCTCGGGCGTACTGGCCCCGGAACGCTCCGTTTTAATGCGATATACACGGTCTTCCAGACCCTGGCGGTTTGGGTAAAAAATTAGTGAAATTTGGCTATAAGGATCGGTAGTGAGTTGATCGTCATCGCCCCAGGCTGGCATCCAGTACACCACTTTCGGGCTATAGCAGCTAATCCATTCATCCCATTGACGATCGTCTAACAGACTCGCTTCATAATAGAGAAACTGGCTGATAGCGTTGATATCCAGACTCATGGCGTCACCTCCACACGTTGGGTAATGGAGGCGTCGTAACTGCGCTGCTCTTTTTCAATCGCCGCCAGCATGGTTTGCTGCCAGTGATGATGGTGCGCGATGTACAACGCTTCGTCTTCGGAACGTACGCCGCTCATTTGCGGCACAAACCCTGCTTTTTGGGCATGTTCATCAGGCCCATAAACCCAATGCTGCGCTCCACGGCTCAGGTCGCTCCATTCAAGATTTTGCCCGAGATATCCATTCTGGCAGGCACGGAACTCTTCCAAATCATCCGGCGTGCCCATACCGCTGACATTGAAGAAATCTTCGTACTGGCGAATGCGTGTGGCTCGTGTTTCAGAGGCTTCGCCTTTAGGTGCGAAGCAATAGATTGTGACTTCGGTTTTATCCACCGCCAGAGGGCGGATTACACGGATTTGAGTGGAGAACTGATCCATCAGATAAACATTGGGGTACAGGCATAGATTGCGCGTTTCATTCACCATTTGATCGGCACGCAACTCACCAAACTGGGTAGTCAAACGTTCACGCTCGGCAAATACCGGGCGTACCTGCGGGTTAAGTGCTCGCGTCCAGAGCAGCATGTGCCCATGTTCAAAACCGTAGCCACCGCCAATGCTTTTCGACCAGCCATTGGCATCCACCGCCTGAGTCCCCTCTTCTTCATAATTACGGCGCGACATAGTCGAGGCATAATTCCAGTGGACGACACTGACGTGATAACCATCGGCCCCATTCTCAGCACCCAGTTTCCAGTTACCCTCGTAAATGTAACTCGATGCACCTTGCAGAACTTCGAGCCCATCAGGTGCCTGATCCACTATCAGATCGATGATTTTTAGAGTTTCACCGAGATAATCATTAAGCGGCATAACATCTTCTGAAAGGCTGCCAAACAGGAACCCGCGATATGACTCAAAGCGCGGTAACTTTTTAAGATCGTGGGAACCGTGTTGCTTAAAGTTTTCTGGGTAGCCACCCACACTCTCGTCTTTAGCTTTTAGTAACTTACCGTTATTGCTAAACGTCCAACCGTGGAATGGGCAGGTGAACGAGCTTTTATTACCCGCTTTACGGCGGCATAACATGGCACCACGATGAGCACAGCTATTAATTAAACCGTGCAATTCATTCTTTTTATCACGTGTAATAATTATTGGCTGCCTACCAAGGGTTAACGTGAAATAATCACCTGGCTCAGGAATTTGGCTTTCGTGGGCCAGATAGACCCAACCTCCTTCAAATATATGTTTCATTTCGAGTTCAAATAGCTGCTCGTCAATAAAGATATTTCTGTTGTAGCGATAAATGTTATTTTCACGATCAACAATTAGCGCGTTACTGATTTTTTTCTTTAATAAATCCAGTTTATTTTGCATAGCTTAATCTCCCGTTGGGGATCTTTTATTTCGCGATGTAATATGTGGCCAGAGGTGAAAGCGGTGCCAGCTTGTGCTGGCACTCTTATTATTCTTTGGCGCGCAGGCGAGCGATACGGGACTCTTCTTCTGGTGAATGAGAAACGCAAAGCGTGAAGTCAAAATTCACTTCGGTATGCGGGCCATTTAAGCCACGCGTTTTAATAGTCTGCGTATCGGTCACTTCTACCGGATCGGCAATTAATCCGTCACGAGTTGCAAAGGCAAAATCATCCCACAGATATTTGTCACCACTGAGATTGATCTGGCTGGTGAGATGTTTATGGCCTGGCGCGGAAACAAAGAAATGAATATGTGCTGGGCGATTTCCGTGACGTCCTAAACCATTCAATAGGTGCTGTGTCGGGCCGTTCGGTGGGCAACCGTAGCCTGATGGCACAATACTTTGCACGCTGTAACGCCCATCACTACCAGTTTTAATGCGGCGGCGCAGGTTGTATTCGCTCTGACTTGAGTCGAAGAAGGAGTAGTTACCCAGCGTATTGGCGTGCCAGATATCAACAACAGCATTTGCCACCGGGTTGCCTTTCGTGTCACGCACAGTTCCGAACAGCCACATGGTTTTACCATTGTCCTTCCCGTCATCCATGCGATCATGGCCCTGAGAAAGTGGCGCGTTAGCAACATACAGGGGGCCTTCAATAGTACGTGGGGTGCCGGTTTCAATCTCGGCTGCTGCATCCAGAGCATCCTGGCGTAAATCCAGGTAGTGCTCAATGCCAAGGCCAGCGGCTAATAATGCCGCCTCTTTGCTGCCACCCAACTCGTGCAGATAATTAACTGCGTGCCAGAACTCTTCTTCTGTAACATTAAAATCATCAATCAATGCACAAATATTTTCTAACAGGCGATGAATAATATTCTTAAAACGCTCATCACCCTCCGCACTATTTAAACCGGCACTCTCTCTTAATAATGCTTGCACTTCAGGTTGGTTAATAAAGTTCTTTGTCATAATGATTGTCTCATTGCTTATTTGTAGGGAACCACACCCTAAAAAAGAGCATGGTTAAGATAGATTATTATTGTTATTTACTTATCGTCGTTACGAATTGATGATGGATGGCGACACAAAGCGTCCACTTGAATATCCATGTAAGGGTATAGCGGCAACCCCATTAATATTTCGTGCAGTTCATCAGCATCTTTGACATCAAAAATGCTGATATTTGAATACAGACCGGCAACGCGCCAAATATGTCGCCACTTACCTTCTTGCTGTAAAGCTTGCGAATAGGCCTTTTCTTTAGCTTTAACTTCTGTAGCTATTGCTTCCGGCATATCTAGTGGAATATTTACCGTCATTTCAACTTTAAATAACATGTCATTCACCTCAATCCTTGCGGCGATAATAGTTGAGTTTATCTTCATCAATTGTTACGCCAAGCCCTGGAGTTTGAGGCAATTCGACGGAACTATTGGCAAAATGCAGCGGGTTCTCAATAATGTCATCTTTCAGTAATAGTGGGCCGAACATTTCAGTCCCCCACTGCAACGGCAACGTTGACCAGGCATGTAAGGAGGCAACCGTACCGATAGTCCCTTCCAGCATCGTCCCGCCATACAAACCGACTCCCGCAGCCTGAGCCACATGGGCCAGCTGCAAAACACTTGCCGGACCACCTGATTTAGCAATTTTCAACGCGTATGCACCAATAAAACCACGGCGGGCAATATCAAACCCGTCATCGCTGCTGGCAACCGCTTCGTCGGCAAGGATAGCTGCCCGGCAGTGCTGGCTAAGATGTACCAGTGCTTCACGGTTTTGTGCCGCCACAGGCTGTTCAATCAGATCAATACCCATTGCATCAAGCTCAGCACAACCGCGCACGGCGGTGCTGGTATCCCACGCCTGGTTCACATCAACTCGAATGCTGGCTCGATCGCCAAGTGCGACCACAATGGCACGGGTATGTTGCATATCGGTGCGGAAATCTCGCGCACCAATTTTAAGTTTGAAGGCGTTATGCCGCCCTTCTTCCAGCAGCTTTTCACCTTCAGCAATGTCTTTGCTGGTGTCGCCACTGGCCAGCGTCCATAGCACCGGAAGTTTCGTGGTGAGTGCGCCACCCAGCAGCGAACTTACCGGTAGACCAAGCGCTTTTCCCTGAGCATCAAGCAGTGCGGTTTCAATAGCTGATTTAGCGAAGGTATTGCCACGCACACACTGGTTCATCAGCGCCACAAGGGCATTCACATTATCTGCTGCCTGCCCGATGAGCAGTGGCGCAAGGTAGGTATCAATTGCCGATTTAATAGCTTCCGGGCTTTCTACGCCGTAACTCAGGCCGCCAATGGTTGTCGCTTCGCCAATCCCGACAATACCGTCTGAGCGAGTCAGACGCAGGATAACCAAAGTCTGGCATCCCATGGTGGTCATGGAGAGTTTGTGTGGCCGGATGGTCGGCAGGTCAACAATCACGGTGTCGAGTTGTTCGATAGTGGCGCTCATATCTCTTCCCTTGGGCACTTTTAATCAAATAGTTATCACCCATCGGTTGCGGTTGAATAGCCCCTGCAAACTTAGCGGTGTTTTCTGACAATAGGAGTTCACTCGTCCTGGCGTCAACGGCGGTAATCGAATTTATGTGCGATTATCGACGCGTTTCGCTTATTCACCGTTAATTTGTGATCCCAGTGGAATATTCTTCATATTGATTGATTCACGATTGTCGCTAAGCAGCGGTTAGCGCATTCTGAAGAACATTCTGACGCGACCGTGGGACATTTAAATGGCAGGCAGCAATCCTGAAAACATTGAAGTTATGGCGAGCGAAAATGAAGAAATTCAATCTGTTGCAAAACGCGACCCTAATTTTATGCTCTCTCTGGCTCGTGGCCTGGAAGTGCTCAACGCTTTTACCCCCCAGCGCCAGCGTTTGACTATTTCGCAACTGAGCCAGAAAACCCATATTTCACGCGCCGCTGTACGCCGTTGCCTGTATACCCTTGCGACACTGGGTATGGTGCATAGCCCTGATGGCCGCAGCTATGAATTGCTGCCGCGAGTACTGACCGTTGGGCATGCGTATCTGGCGGGTACGCCGCTGGCAAAAGCTGCGCAAATATCGCTGGATAACCTGAGTAAAAGCCTGAGCCAATCTTGCTCGGTCGCCACACTTGATGGAGATGACGTGCTGTATATCGCACGCACGGCAGTCAATAACCTGGTGAGCATCGATATTGGCCGGGGAAGTCGCCTGCCGGCATGGGCCACATCAATGGGCCGCGTACTGTTAAGCGCATTGCCGGAGGCAGAACTTGAAGCATGGCTGGGACGGGCAAAGCTTATCCGCTACACCCAATACTCGATTACGACAATTGCACAATTGCGCGAGGAGATTGCGCTAGTGCGCCGCCAGGGGTATGCCATTAACGACCAGCAACTTGAAATTGGACTGCGTTCTGTAGCGGTGCCGATGCTGGCACACGGTGGAAAAGTCGTGGCGGCGATGAACGTAGGAGTACCTGCTGCAGAACTTACAGTGGCCGATCTTCGTGCGCAAATATTGCCGCCGTTACGTCGTGCTGCAGCAGAGTTATCGATGTCACTTTAGGTTGGCGATCCGGTAAACAACATGTCGCCGTAAGGGATGCCCTTCATCCAGAAGGGGATGATCAAACTCCTCACCGCGCTGCATACCGATTTTTTCCATCACGCACTGCGAAGGGATATTATCCAGCGCGGTAAATGCCACAATTTCTTTCATCCCATACTGCTTAAAGCCGATTTCCAATGCTTTACGCGCCGCTTCTGGTGCATAGCCCTTACCCCAGAATGCGTTATCAAGCCGCCAGCCAATTTCAATAACCGGTGAAAAAGGCAGCTCATAGCCGGGAACATTTAGCCCAACAAAACCTATAAATGCCCCGCTACTTTTCTCCTCCACAGCCCAAAAACCCCAGCCGTTCTCCGCCATTCGTTGTTCGATAGTCTTGGCCATATCGTCACTTTCTTCACGCGTAAGCGTCTTCGGAAAGTGGCGCATCACTTCAGGATTAGCATTTAACGCGGCAAACGGCTCGCGGTCGCTCTGTTTCCATTGCCGTAGAATCAGGCGTTCAGTGTGGTACGCCATGGCTACTCCTTAATTTGATTTCTGATGAGGTTCGCTAATGTCTCCACCGCGTGTTGTTCCCGCTCACCTAAAGCCCATGAAGCATTCAGGCGAAAATAGTTATGCCAGGCGCCCCCGGTGGTGAACATTTTGCCCGGCGCGATACTGATTTTATGGGTTATAGCCTGCTCACTAAGCACGCTGGCATCCATGTATTCCGGCAGTTCAACCCAGACGAAATAGCCACTTTCAGTGTGATGGATTTTTACTTCCGCGGGGAAAAGCTGATGTAGCGCCTGCAAGGTTTGCTGTTTACGCTCAGCCAGAATGCGCCGCAACTTCCGTAAGTGCGTGTCGTAGCGCTTGGTCGCCAGATAATCGACCAGAGCCAACTGCATCGGCGAGCTTGTGGAAAGTGTGCTCATTAACTGAAGCTGCTGAATACGACGTGCATGCTTTCCTGCCGCCACCCAACCAATACGAAATCCCGCCACCAGACATTTTGAAAATGACGAACAATGCAGCGTAATACCCTGAGCATCATATGCACGTGCCGGTAATGGACGTTCGCGGCCGTAATAAAGCTCGCTATATACGTCATCTTCGATGAGTGTCACATCGTGTTGTTGCAACAATTCAACCAGTTGCTGCTTCTTTTCTGGTGACAACGTCACGCCAAGCGGGTTCTGGGCGTTGGTCATTAACCAGCAGGCTTTTACTGGATAATCGTTGAGCGCCTGTTCCAGCGCCACTAAATCGATACCGTTTTGCGGATCGGTCGCCACAGACAGAGCCTTTAAACGCAAGCGTTCCAGCGCCTGTAGTGCACCGTAAAAACAGGGGTTTTCAACGATCACCCAATCCCCCGGTTCGGTCACCGCTTGTAGACTAAGGTTTAGCGCTTCTAGCGCGCCAGCGGTGATGACAATTTCGTCCGGCGAAACTTGCATTCCGTGTTGTGCATAACGTCGAGCAATTGCGTGGCGCAGCGCTTCATTACCCGGTGGCAAATTTTCAATCACGCTCATCGCTGTTGCCGTTTTACTGACGGTCGCAAGCGAGCGGTTAAGTTGTTGCAGCGGGAATAAACGTGGGTCGGGGAACGCGGAGCCGAATGGCACTACGGTTGAGTCGCCGCTGGCCTGCAACACATCAAAAATGTAGGTATTAATATCTACCGCTTCATCACGCGTCACTTTTACAGGAGCTATCGCACTCCGCGTTGCCGGGCGAGATGCCACGTAATAGCCGGACTGCGGCCGGGCGACAATTACGCCCTGGCTCTCAAGTGTCTGATAGGAATGGCTAACTGTCATAAAACTCATGCCACTTAGCGTGACTTGCTCACGTAGCGACGGCAACTTATCCCCAGGAAGCCATGCACCTAGGGCAATTTGATCGATAATCTGTTGGGCAAGGTGCTGGTATTTTTTCATTTTTTGGCAGTACCATTTCTATATCAGAGCGCTAAAAATACGCCAATTTAGTAAACTGTTATAGGCAAATAACGCTTTTTCTCTGCAAGTGTTTAGCGGTAACTCCGCTATTTATTTAGATAAACAGCGTTCAAAAGCAGAACGGTTTTTTTCATATAAGTCAGGAGACAGCATTAAGCTATCCCATATGCTGTTATGACCTGCCCCCGGAATAATCAGAAGATCTTTTTTGGCAGCATTCACTGCAGAATCCGCCAGCTTTTGGGGTATTTCAGAAGGAATGATCGCGTCATTCTGTGCTGCAATAACAAGCAAGTTACCCGTGAATCCAGCTGCAATATCCCATGCATCTGTGGCTTCCCAGCTTCGGTGTTTACGAATGATTTGTGAAAAATCAGGACCAAATTTGACCTTGTAAGCGGACTTTGCGTAAACACCTGGAACCATGAGAATCAAGGATCTCAGTTGAATAGAGGTACTTAGATGCAGCGCATTATAGGCCCCCATGCTTACACCCATACATCCTGACAAAGGATGATTCAGATGGGCAATGACAGCCTCTGCTTGCCTGGTACGGCTCAAGAGAGAAGACTCATATAACTCCCCTCCGGTCTCCCCGTGACCGATGAAGTCAAAAACAGTCGTTCCATAACCTAACTCTTTTAAAAGAAGGCGATATTTAGAGAAAACCTTGCGATCCTTACCTCCCCCATGGAGCATCAAAATATGCCCCTTACAACCAGGTGTAGTCTCGGCAATTATTGTTTTACCGTGAAATGGCACATGGAAAGAGTGGTTTAAAGCTCCGTCGGTCATTGCGTTACCATGTTCTTATATATGGTTAGTTATCTATTTTTACTGTGGTGCAGTGGTTTATTCAACAAAACAATTAACTTTCACCCGCCATATATAGAGCTTCGGGGTTTATACAGTCACTTCAAGTATTATTGGTAATGAAATTCTTCGAGTGATGACAAAAAACAGCCATACATACAGAGATCGTTCTGGATTATCGTTGTTGCTAAAAAATAAAAGACAACATTTTTGTTATATTTATAACCTTATATGTTACTGTGCTTGCATCACCAGAAACAAGGTCAGGTAAATGTTTAAATTTTCGGTAACAGCAGCGTTAAATGACGATACTGATGAGTACGAAATAAGCTCTCGTGATTTTGATAATTTGCACTCAGTCGCTTTTGCTGAGGATGATATTGAACTAGAGGCCAGGGATGCTATTACAGCGATGATTGGCGAATTAATTGACTCACGCATACCAGTGCCAACGCCATCGGCTGTGCTGGAGGGCGAGTTAGTGATTCATCTTCCTGTGCTTACATGCCTGAAGGCCACTCTTCACAACGCCATGATTAATACCGGGACAAGAAAGGCTGACCTTGCAAGAAAACTTAATCAGAAAGGCCCTCAGATTGACAGGCTTTTGGATGTCAGCCACGCATCGAAAGTAGAAACTCTGGAGCAGGCCTTATATCTAATAGGATATGAAGTTTCAGTGTCTGTCTCGAAAGTCGCATAAAAGAAATAGAACCCATTAGCCGCTAAAGTTTATTTGCGGCTAATATTTTAAATTCAAATCAAACCCTTCCAGGCCAACGGCCGTGGGCCTTACATGTTTAACTCCTGATTAATACCCATGCTATTTCCAGGCCAATTTAAGCAATGTTACTGCGCGCATAAATATTAAATAAACTTAACAATTAAGGCGTATTCAATTGTAGATTTTCAGTTTCTGAATTACACATAAATGGTGTGTACATAAAAAAGATATTCATTGCTGTGTTTGAATTCATCCCGGCAATTGCGGAGTCGCATGGCCGGGATTTTTTATCGTTAAGTGAAAACTGTTATAGCTTTATGCTGAGAGTCTGTTTCTACAACCCAGGTGTGACGCGGCTTACAATCGAATCGAATCAATTTTTATGCGGAGTACTGCATGTTCGGTTTAGACGCTTTTCATCTGGCAAGAATTCAGTTTGCATTTACTGTCTCCTTCCACATTATTTTCCCTGCCATCACCATCGGGCTTGCCAGCTATCTGGCAGTGCTGGAAGGGTTATGGCTGAAATCTAAAAATCCGACTTATCGTTCGCTATACGATTTCTGGTCAAAGATCTTCGCGGTTAACTTCGGCATGGGCGTGGTGTCCGGGCTGGTAATGGCCTATCAGTTCGGCACTAACTGGAGCGGTTTTTCTCAATTTGCGGGCAGCATCACTGGGCCGCTTTTGACCTATGAAGTGCTGACGGCATTTTTCCTGGAAGCCGGTTTCCTGGGCGTGATGTTGTTTGGCTGGAAACGTGTCGGGCCTGGGCTGCATTTCTTTGCCACCTGTATGGTGGCACTAGGCACGCTTATCTCGACCTTCTGGATTCTGGCCTCTAATAGCTGGATGCAAACGCCGCAAGGGTTTGAAATTCACAACGGCCAGGTGGTGCCGGTGGACTGGTTCGCGGTGGTGTTTAACCCCTCCTTCCCTTACCGCCTGTTGCATATGTCGGTAGCTGCATTCCTCAGTAGTGCCTTTTTTGTTGGTGCATCGGCAGCCTGGCATCTGCTGCGTGGCAACAAAAGCCCAGCCATTAAAACCATGTTTTCAATGGCGCTTTGGATGGCGTTAATTGTTGCTCCGCTGCAAGCCATGATTGGTGATATGCACGGACTCAATACCCTGAAACACCAGCCTGCAAAAATTGCCGCTATTGAAGGCCATTGGGAGAATGTCCCCGGGGAGCCAACTCCGCTACTGCTGTTTGGCTGGCCAGATATGGAGCAAGAGCGCACGCGCTTTGGTCTTGAAATCCCGGCACTTGGCAGCCTGATCCTCACCCATAGTCTGGATAAGCAAGTTCCAGCGCTAAAAGAGTTCCCAAAAGAAGACCGTCCAAACTCAACGATGGTGTTCTGGTCGTTCCGTATTATGGCGGGCTTGGGCATGTTGATGATTCTGGCGGGCGTGATGAGTTTGTGGCTGCGCTATCGTCATCGTTTATACGAGAACCGTGCCTTCCTGCGCTTTATGTTGTGGATGGGTCCATCCGGGCTCATCGCTATTCTGGCCGGTTGGGTCACGACAGAAGTGGGACGCCAGCCGTGGGTTGTGTACGGTCTGCTGCGCACTAAAGATGCTGTTTCAGCACACGGCAACTTGCAGATGAGCATCAGCCTTTTGACCTTCTTTGTGGTGTATATGTCGGTATTTGGCGTGGGATATAGCTATATGATCCGCCAAATTAAGAAAGGGCCACAACCTTTTAACGACGACACACCTCCTACGCACGGCACACCTTCTCGTCCGCTCTCTGCGGCAACTCAATCATTAGAGGAGTTACGTTAATGGGCGTCGACCTGTCAGTTATCTGGTTTGTCATTATTGTCTTCGCCACACTTATGTACATCGTGATGGATGGTTTTGATCTCGGCATCGGTATTCTGTTTCCGTTTGTTCGTGACGCAGATGACCGCGATGTGATGGTGAATAGCGTGGCTCCCGTTTGGGACGGCAACGAAACCTGGCTGGTTCTCGGGGGGGCTGCATTATTTGGGGCATTCCCTCTCGCATACGCCGTTATTATTGATGCACTCACCATTCCGTTAACGTTAATGCTCATTGGCCTGATTTTTCGTGGTGTGGCATTCGAGTTCCGCTTTAAAGCAACGCCTGCGCATCGGCCTTTCTGGGATAAAGCATTTATTGGTGGTTCAATAGTGGCGACGTTTTGCCAGGGCATTGTGGTTGGGGCGGTAATTTCTGGCTTCCCGGTCATCGGGCGCACCTTTGGTGGCTCTCAACTGGACTGGATTACACCGTTTAATCTGTTCTGTGGAGTTGGTCTGGTGGTGGCATATGCGCTACTGGGGGCGAGTTGGCTGGTCATGAAAAGCGAAGATCCTTTGCTGAAAACCATGCGTAAAGTCGTAAAACCACTGCTGGTGATGATGTTGGCTGTTACCGCGATTATCAGTATCTGGACGCCACTTGCTCATCCGCAAATCGCTGCCCGCTGGTTTAGCCTGCCGAATCTGTATTTCCTGTTGCCGGTACCCCTTCTGGTGGTGTTGTGCAGCATCTGGTTATGGAAAGCAGTCGGTTCCGAGGAAAGCTGGCATAGCACACCGTTTTTGCTGACGCTGGGGCTGATTTTCTTAGGCTTTAGCGGACTCGGCATCAGTATCTGGCCCTATCTCATTCCGCCGTCAATTACGCTTTGGCAGGCTGCAGCGCCACCGCAAAGTCAGGGCTTTATGCTGGTCGGCGCGCTGTTTATTATCCCGATCATTTTGGTTTACACCTTCTGGAGCTATTACGTTTTTCGCGGAAAAGTACAACATGGCGAGGGGTATCACTGATGAAACAGACCGGGATCCGTTTGTTATGGATGGTGGCGTTATGGGGCGCGAGTGTTTTGGCTTTGACCGCTGTGGGGATGGGATTCCGGCTGCTGATGACAGCCGCCGGGTTTAAGTCCTGAGATAAAAATGTCGGATAACGTTTACGCTTATCCGACATTGATTTTTAGATGGCTAACACACCGCTGGCCGCTTCCATATAACGCAACGAGAAGTAGATTCTGTCCTGGCCGGCTGGAACGGGCGTCGATAACTTTCCCCGCAGACGGTGCTTTCAGGTACAGCGCCCGTTCAGCATCGGTCAGCATTTGCGTTCCCGCTCCATCCTGCACCCATACTTTTACGCCACTATGGCTAAGGGTTGTCAGCCATTTACGGTAAGAGTCAGGCGTCATATTTCCGGCAAAGAAGCTACCTGGCTTTGCAAATCCAGTTGAGAATTTTCTGTGACAACGAGGGCATTTCTTGCCACAAATGGCTTTGATCTTTACATTGACGGCCTGAATAGTGAGGGAGAAACGAACATGACCTATATCTGGCTGATTGTGGCAATTATTGCCGAAGTGATTGCGACCACTTCACTAAAACTCTCCGAAGGCTTTAGCCGTTTATGGCCAAGCGTGGTCACAATTGTGTTCTACGGCGTGGCGTTTTATTGCCTATCGGTAACCATGCGCACCATCCCTACTGGGATTATTTATGCAATTTGGTCAGGTGCTGGAATTGTATTAATCGGCGCGGTGGGCTGGATTTTTTTGGGGCAGAAACTTGATTGGCCGGCGATCGCGGGTATGGCATTGATTATTATTGGCGTGTTAGTCATTAACTTATTTTCAAAGTCGGTCGCGCATTAACCCCTCTTTTTATAGCCATGTTTGCGGGCATTCCCAACACGAATGCTTGCCAGCATGGCATATCAATTATTAACCATTCGTAAACCAAATCTTAACTATTGAACCTTTTACACTGCTGACAATTCTTTTGCATTTTTTCTAAAACTTGAATAGTAACCAGACGGAATTATCTATACAGTGTGCCCGTCACGTTAATGAGGTTGATGGTAATGGTTAAACAATTGAGATCAAAATTAGGGATGATTTTGTTGCTGATAGGCACGGCGTTGTTCTCCGGGCAGACTACAGCGCAAACACATGGTCATTTTTATTTGGTCGTCAAAAGTGCTGACATGTTGCTACGCCATCAGGCTGATAGTGACGAAATCCGTCAGGCTGCCGAGGATTCCGCCGCCGATTTTCGTGAGCAGCATTTTCACGTGAAAGAGCGCCGCGCCGGGACTTATCAACTCTAAGACTTTATAACTCAGTTCGATTTAAACGTGGTAAATCGAACTGAGCTCTTCAATCGCTCTTACAAATTACCTACCCCACCATCTATTAATATTTCGCTGCCGACCATAAAGGCAGACTCATCGGATGCGAGAAAGACGGCAGCTTTTGCCAATTCGAGAGGCGTACCCAAACGTCCGATTGGCACGAGCGCACGAATCTCTTCGCGGAGTACTTCCTGCGACGCACCATTGCCAAGCTTACCCAAAGCCGGGGTTTCTGTTGGGCCAGGGCTTAATCCATTCACCCGAACTCCTCGCGAGTGCAGCTCGCCAGAAAAGGTTCGCGCCAGAGAAAGGATTGCGGCTTTGCTGGCCGCGTAAACATTGCTTTGCGGCAAACCAATATGTGCACTCACGGAACCACAGACAATTATCGACGATGGGTTAGCCAGAAGCGGCAATAGCGCCTGAATCAAAAAGAACGGCCCTTTCAGATTGGTATTCATCAGCCGGTCATAACTGCTTTCGTCCCAGTCCTGTAGTGGATGATGCGTTACGTCGCCCGCATTTACATACAACACATTGAGACGCGGCCACCATTGTGCAATCTGTTCAGCCAAATCACGTTGTTGACCGATATTTCCCGCATCGCTGCGAATAATATGTACATTTCCCAGTTGCTCTTTCGCGGCCAATAATCCTGATTCGCTACGTCCGGTGATAGCAACCGTTGCCCCTTCCGCAAGAAACTGCCGCGCCGTCTCAAACCCAATACCGCTGGTGCCACCGGTGATTAACGCGTATTTACCTTGAAGTCTTCCCATTGCCGTTACCTCACTATTGACTAGTCAGCCCATTATTTACGCTATAGTATCTTTTGGATAGTAGGCACCATTTGGATACTAAGGCACTGGATGGGATGTATTGACTATTCACAGGAGCAAACGTGATAAATAATTTTTCGACCTTGCCCACGGCAGATCAAAGCTGCCCAATGGTCAGTTTCGTGAATCTGATTTCTGGGAAATGGGCGATCCCGATTCTTTATCGCTTGATGGTCATTGATGAACCAGTGCGCTTTAGCGATCTACAGCGTGCGGTTCATCCCATTACTCAAAAAGAGTTGACGCGCCAGCTACGTCAATTTGAATCCAGACGATTGGTGACCCGGCAAGTCTTCGCAGAAGTGCCACCGAGAGTGGAGTATCAGATAACGGAATTAGGGAAGTCGCTACGCCCTACGCTTGATTCGTTAGCGGATTGGATGCGGGAAAATAGTGGGCAGTTGAGAGAGTAGAACCCTCACTGATACGCTATTAAATGCAATCAGCGAGGGGTTTTTAACGGTTACTTATCGCCGAAATGGATAACGGTACGAATCGATTTACCTTCGTGCATTAAATCAAAGGCTTCATTGATTTGTTCAAGCGGCATACGGTGCGTAATGAACGGGTCAAGGTTGATTTTGCCAACCATCGCGTCTTCCACCATACCTGGCAACTGTGTGCGCCCTTTCACTCCGCCAAATGCAGAACCACGCCATACGCGGCCGGTTACCAACTGGAACGGACGAGTTTTGATCTCTTGACCTGCGCCCGCAACGCCGATGATTACGCTTTCACCCCAACCTTTATGGCAGCATTCGAGCGCGGAACGCATTACATTTACGTTGCCAATACATTCAAAGCTGAAATCGACGCCGCCGTCGGTCAGTTCGACAATCACGTCCTGAATCGGCTTTTCGTGGTCTTTCGGGTTGATGCAATCAGTCGCACCCATTTCGGTCGCCAGTTTGAATTTCTCTGGATTGGTGTCAATGGCCAGAATACGCCCGGCTTTCGCCTGTACCGCACCCTGAATAACCGCCAGACCAATACCACCAAGGCCAAATACTGCAACAGTATCGCCCTCTTTTACTTTCGCAGTGTTATGCACCGCGCCGATACCAGTGGTGACACCACAACCTAACAAGCACACTTTATCCAGTGGTGCCTGCGGGTTAACTTTTGCCAGAGAAATTTCCGCAACCACAGTGTACTCACTGAAAGTACTGGTGCCCATGTAATGGTAAATCGGTTCGCCATTATAAGAAAAACGCGTGGTGCCGTCTGGCATCAAACCTTTACCCTGAGTGGCACGAACGGCCTGGCACAGGTTAGTTTTGCCTGATTTACAGAACTTACACTCGCGGCATTCTGCAGTGTACAAAGGAATGACATGATCGCCTGGTTTCAGGCTAGTAACACCCTCGCCCACTTCCATAACGATACCGCCGCCTTCGTGGCCCAGCACTGCCGGGAACACGCCTTCAGGATCATCACCAGATAAGGTGAAAGCATCGGTATGGCAAACGCCAGTATGGGTAATCTTTACCAGCACTTCGCCTTTTTGTGGCGGTGCTACATCAATTTCTACGATTTCAAGCGGTTTGCCTGGGCCAAATGCAACAGCTGCACGTGATTTCATGTTCTTCTTCCGTCGTCAGGTGGGATGGATTTTATTTTAGATAAGAGCGAATTAAATTACCGACTTCTGCCATACGCACAGCACGCTGATCCTCAGAGGTTTCCCCCGCGACCAGCTCGTCTTTTAGATGGATCTCCATCATTTCACCCATCAGGCCGTTCGCCGCTCCGCGAACCGCTGCGATCTGTTGCAAGATTGCGATGCAAGGATCGCCATTTTCCAGGGCGCGCTCAATTGCTTCAGTCTGGCCACGTATGCGTCGCACGCGAGTCAGAATGCGTTTTTTGTCTTCAGGTGAATGTGGCATTTTGACCTCCTTATACTATAGGGGGGTATGGTACACTATTGTCAGAGATATTAAAGCACCGTTGAAAAATGTCAGTCTGCAAATACGTCAACAAGACGAATGTTTAAATCATGATGGAATCATAGCAGAGCGATTGTTTTCACCGAGGGATGGTACAAATGGAAGAATGAAGGTGAGAATAAGCAGCCGTTGGTGTTGTGGCTATTCCGGTGTCATAGCACCAACGGGATTTATGCTCTGCTACTTTTTGCGAAAAAGATTAATAGCAACTGCTGTCAGAATCCCTATTAAGGGCATGGCTATAGCGCCCGCTAAAAAATTGTTCTGGTCAATTCGTTTTTCCCGGCGGATATCAGCAAAGCGGGTAAGCGCGTGGTTTTCATCAATGGCACTGACCTCTTCGAATTGTTTTTCGTAACCCTGTTCAGTCAACCGAGCGGCTCCATCCGTGTCAGACCTTTCTAATACAACGGTTTGTTTACCTTTTTTAAAAAAGCGGTAATCCGGCATTTGGTGCTCCACATTGAGGAATATGTGATTAAACAACATACAGACTGGTATTAATTGCGTACATACCTGCCTGTGGATTGGCATCCATCTGCGCACTTATTTGCATTTTAGTTGATCAATTCCAGCAAAAACTGAAGTAGTGCTGCGATAGCTAACTGCACCGCTATTTTGTAAAAACCAGCGACGCCTCCGCTCGGGACTTATGTCGTGCTTACGTAGCCCTACATCGCTTATACGCGTTTTAGGATTCGCAAGCACGAGGTCATGGGCATGATCGATTAACAGTGGTGCACTATGCGCATTTTCAGTGGGACGAGGGCCAACTCCGTTGAATTTAGCCCTTTTTCCCTGGCAGCATGCGCAGCAATGTATTGTCTTTCCACACATAATGGTGGAACAGTGCGGCAAATGCATGAATGCCAATCACGAAGTAGCCGATGTTAGCGATAAGCTCGTGGTAGCTCTTGATGGTAAATTCCATATCCTCATCAGGTTCAATCGCATGCGGCATAGGAATGCCAAACACCGACCAGTCACTGCCTTTAAAGTACACCGTTGTAAAGCCGAGTATCGGTAACACAATAAACATCAGATAGATAATCGTGTGCACCAAATGGGACATTCCCGTAATAGCAGGATGCGGTTTCGGCGTAATCGCTGGAGCGCGATATTTAATGCGCACCAGCAAGCGGGCAAT
This sequence comes from Buttiauxella massiliensis, assembly GCF_902500225.1. Taxonomy (GTDB): domain Bacteria; phylum Pseudomonadota; class Gammaproteobacteria; order Enterobacterales; family Enterobacteriaceae; genus Buttiauxella; species Buttiauxella massiliensis. Next base: position 359,618 of record NZ_LR722650.1, read on the forward strand.
CATCAAAAAGAACACGCTGATCCCACAAGTCACATGAGTTGCGTTGAAGACAGGACGATACGATCGCGGTGCAAAACCTTTCAGTTCCATCGCGCAATATGCCCCCACTATCAATAAAAAAACCAGCCAATGAAGTGTTATCTGTAACGAGGTGTATTTGCTGCGCATTAAGGTGTCCTGCTTAGTCACAATGATTTTTCCAGGATAGCGGCTAATTCTTAGAAAATCATTAACATCTGGTGAAATTATCTAACATCCCCCCTGACAAAACCTGTTTGCGGCACCTCGGTTTATGAACTATCACTAGAGTTGATTAAGGATTAAGCAATTCCTGATGATTAAAAGTGGGGTTCATATCATGAGAAAAATCGGCATCAATGGCTTTGGTCGCATTGGTCGTCTGGTATTACGCCGTGTTCTTGAAACCAAAAGCGAAGTTGAAATTGTCGCTATCAACGATCTTACCTCGCCCAAAGTGCTTGCCTACTTGCTTAAGCATGACTCCAGCTATCATAACTTTGACGGAACAGTGGATTACACTGATGATGCGTTAATCGTCAACGGTAAGAACATTGCGGTGTATGCCGAAAAAGAGGCGAAAAATATCCCGTGGGGGAAATTGGGCGTTGAGATCGTTATCGAGTGCACTGGTTTCTATACTTCCGAAGAGAAAGCCAGCGCACATCTGGACGCAGGTGCGAAGAAAGTGCTGATTTCCGCACCTGCTGGCGATATGAAAACTATCGTCTTTAACGTTAACTGCAACACGATTACGCCAGAAGATAAAATCCTCTCTGTCGCCTCCTGCACCACTAACTGCCTGGCGCCAATGGCGAAAGCGCTGCACGACAACTTTGGTATTAAAGTTGGCACCATGACCACCATCCATGCATACACCGGTACACAATCACTGGTGGATGGACCGCGAGGTAAAGATCTACGTGCCTCTCGTGCTGCGGCACAAAATATTATTCCGCACACTACAGGTGCGGCGAAGGCTATTGGTCTGGTGATACCAGAGCTGCAAGGCAAACTCAAAGGGCATGCGCAACGCGTACCGACACTTACTGGTTCAGTAACAGAACTGGTGTCTATTCTTGAGAAAAAGGTGACGATAGAGGAAATTAACGCAGCGCTGAAAAAAGCAACTGAGGGTAATGAATCGTTTGGCTATACCGATGAGGAAATTGTGTCGTCCGATATAGTCGGCACGAATTTTGGTTCAGTGTTTGATGCAACACAGACGGAAGTGACAGAAGTTGGCGATTTGCAATTGGTTAAAACCGTGGCCTGGTACGATAACGAATACGGTTTTGTCACACAGTTGGTGCGGGTATTGGATGCGGTCGCGAAGGAATAACAGATCCCTCTCCCTGCCTGATTCGCAGGGAGAGGTTTTGAAGACTTATTTCAGCAAACGCACTTTAACGGATTTGCCTTTGATCTTGCCCTGTTGCAACTGTTTCCACGCATGGCGTGCAACAGACTCACGAACAGCAACATAAACGTGCATTGGGTGCACATCGATTTTACCGATATCCGCCCCATCCAGCCCCATGTCACCCGTCAACGCACCAAGAATATCGCCCGGGCGCATTTTCGCTTTCTTACCACCATCAATACACAACGTCGCCATTGTCGCTTCAAGTGGTTTGATGCTGCCACCGGTTGGTGCAGGTTGCCAGCTCAGGGACAAGTTCAGCATTTCTGCCAACACGCTGGCGCGTTGTGCTTCTTCTGGCGCGCAAAGACTGATAGCTAAACCACTTTCCCCCGCGCGTGCGGTACGGCCGATGCGGTGAACGTGAACTTCCGGGTCCCAGGATAGTTCGTAGTTGATGACCATTTCCAACGCTTTGATATCCAGGCCGCGAGCCGCAACATCGGTTGCCACTAACACCCTGCTGCTGCCGTTGGCGAAACGCACCAGCGTTTGATCGCGGTCACGCTGTTCCATGTCGCCGTGCAGCGCCAGCACGCTTTGATTGCTTTCACTCAACGCATCACAAACTGCCTGGCAATCTTTTTTGGTATTACAGAACACTACGCAAGACGCGGGCTCATGCTTGCTAAGCAGTTTTTGCAGCAGGCTGATTTTGCCACTGCGCGAGATTTCGTAGAACTGCTGTTCAACAGAGGGCAGTTCGTCTACTGAATCAATTTCGATAGTTTCCGGGGAGCGCTGCACACGGGAACTGATTGATGCAATCGCGGTAGGCCAGGTCGCAGAGAACAATAATGTCTGGCGATCCTGCGGTGCATGGCTGATGACTTCATCAATTGCATCTGCAAAGCCCATATCCAGCATACGGTCGGCTTCGTCGAGCACCAGCGTTTGCAAAGCGTTTAACTTAACGGTCTCTTTTTTCAAGTGATCCAGTAAACGGCCTGGTGTTGCGACAATGACATGCGGCGCATGTTGCAATGAATCGCGCTGAGCACCAAATGGCTGGCCGCCACATAGCGTCAGCACCTTGATATTTGGCATATAGCGAGCAAGGCGGCGTAATTCTTTGGCCACCTGATCGGCCAGTTCACGCGTTGGGCATAGCACCAGCGACTGAGTGATAAACTGGCTCGCATCAATATGTTGCAACAAACCGAGGCCAAAGGCCGCAGTTTTACCACTGCCGGTTTTCGCCTGAGCACGGACATCTTTCCCAGCCAGTATCGCGGGTAATGCAGCCGCCTGAACAGGCGTCATGGTGTGGTAACCAAGTTCGGTGAGATTGGCGAGTTGTTCTGCTGGCAGAACGTTTAGGGTAGAAAAAGATGTCACAGTTATACTCTCAATTAATGGGCTGTCAGACAGCGTCTGGCGCGCATCTTAGCAGATTTGAGGGGGCAACGCGGCAGTTTCAGGCAAAATAGCGCTGGAGTTTTCAATCATAAAGTCCCCATAGATAAACGTCGGTCCCGACCGTTTGTTCGGAATATAAACGGAAATCAAACGATAGCCGAGATAATTCTTAAGCATTACTAGTCGTATTTAATAACCACATATACAATGCAAAGCTGTTTATGGTGACCACAATAAAAATAAGGTATATATGAAAAAGTTAATGATAGCGGTTGTTGCTTCTGTGATTTTATCTGGCTGCGCCCAGCAAACATTCACGATTAACAAGGATATTGCTGAGAAACCACAGCAAACTACTACACACCATTTCTTTGTTAGCGGAATTGGTCAAACAAAAACTGTTGATGCTGCAGCTGTATGTGGTGGCGCTGATAAAGTTGTTCGCACTGAAGTGCAGCAGACATTTGCTGACGGTTTCCTTGGCTTTATCACTCTGGGGATTTATACCCCTCGCGATGCTCGCGTATATTGCTCTAAATAAATACCCTTGCCGGTGTTATGCACCGGTATTAAACATTTTTGATATAGTTAATACAAAATAATAACATGCCGAAATGATACCATCAGGCAATAGTATAAAAATAAATAAGAAGATGATTTTCAATGACATGGGGATTTAAAGTTGCAACAGCAATTCTAGTTGTTGTAGTGCTAGTTTGGATGATGCTAATTATCAATACATTTGATAAATATGCACATTTTCATTATTTGATCGATCAAATTGAAGGGACTTACTTGAGGTAACTTAAGCTAAATCACCTCAGTTTATAATATTGCGCTGATTCTAAAATCCCACCGCTGATACATTACCATTTCATAAAAACCATTAAAATATCAATGTATTAGCTAGTGTGGGTATTGATGTTGAGATAGACCATTAACTCAGCTTTTGCGCTCTGTTTAGCAGCTGCATCTTCAGCAACAATATAAAATGATCGGGATGACCCTTCTGGTGCTTTTTCTGCAGGATAGACTGTGTAATTTAAATCCTTCTTCCCTGATGCTATCTGGCATTTCATAGTCCACGCATTCAACTCTTTCTCATCACTCTTACATGTCGTCGGCCCGTATGAATAACTGAGATAAGAACTCACCCGCGCCTCTGCATCTTTTACATATGATGGAGCACAGTTGAGCCAATAACCCCCGCAAAGCACTAATGCAAGTGGTGTTGCGACTAAAGAAATAAGATGTGTTTTTTTCATGATCCCAGAGCTATTTTAAATTAGAGGGCTCGAAGTATATAGGAATCCCCTTATTGATTACACATTTTGAAATGGTTTTTTTATATTTGTATTAAAACGCATTTGATCACGCCAATAGTAACTGTGAGTGAATGTTATATTTGATATTAGTTTGCGGCGTCTAGATTTTAATTGATTGTTAAATATATGATCACACCTGTTGCGTACAACGACATAAAGCGAGTAACTAATTAGTTTCTTTTCCCTTAAAATATATCCATACAATATTTAAGACTTTCTATTTATTTGGCAATTATCACTCATCCCATAATACCGGGCATCAATTCCTACCCGCGTTTGACTCTGAAGGCAGATCATTTCTGCGTCAGGTCTTGCTCCCACATGCGGTTAGCTACGTCTTAATTGTACATATATGAACAATTCCTCTATGCTTGTAATTAAGTTAACTCATGTCTCAGTTTTTGGCTGGCACAGATTATACAGGAGGACATATGGCTAACACAGCACAGAAAGACCATCTAAATGGCGCCATTGACCACAGCAAAGCGCTACCTGTGGTGTTTCGCATTCTGGATAAATGGCACTGCAATTCTGATGAACAACTGAAATTACTGGGTATTTCATCGCGTTCAACATTGAACAAATACAAAGAATCCGGTGGAGGTATTCGTCTAACCTTGGACATGCAGGAACGAATGAGCTACATCCTCAATATTCATAAGTGTCTGCGATTGCTGTTTACAGCTGACGACAGCATTTATGGCTGGGTGCGCAAACCTAATAGCCATCCTTTCTTTGCTGGACGCACAGCCATGGATGTGATGAAAAGTGGCCGAGTGGCTGACCTGTATGAGGTTGCCAAACGGCTGCATGCATGGCGTGGGGGAATGGCTTAATGCAAGAGCCGCCACTAACCAAGTTCGAAGGGGAGAAAGCCTATCGGATAATCCCAAGTCGCTATCCAACAATTGATTTGTATGAAGATGTTGCTAGCACCGACGAACTTGAGGCTGTTTGGGCTATAGAGGCAATGACCAATGACCGGTTAAAAGAAGAGGCCGGAGAGTTGTCATTGGTGCCAAAACACGATTGGCTGGTGGGTATTCATGGAAGCAGTTATGTAATGGCGGCATTCACCCATTTAAATCCGGAGGGAGCACGATTTACCACTGATGATTTTGGCGGCTATTATTGTGCTCCTAAGTTAGATACCGCTATCAAAGAAACGGTGTACCACCAGGAGCGTGTATTAGGTTATACCTGCGAACCTGCACAGAAAGTGCAGATGCGCGTACTGTTAACTACATTCGACGCAACCTTGTCTGATATCACAAATGAACCGTTCCTCTCCTCACCTATCTATCACGCCACGGACTACAGCCAGGCAAAAGCCTTTGCTCAGACTCAGAAGTCCCAAAACGTGGACGGTATCCATTATCGCTCCGTTCGCCATACAGAGCATTTTTGCTATGTACTCTATCGACCTTGCCTGATTACTCATGTTCATCAGGCGCAACATTTAGAGTATCACTGGAATGGAAGCGCCATTACAAATGTACTCAGCATTCAGCTATATGGTGAATAGCGGAAAACCTCTGGTTTGGCTACGCCATTTTTTGGATTAGGTTTCTGCCCCTACGTTAATCTCTACAACGTGCCGCTGCCCATTATCAATCAGCGGGATAGTATTTCCTGACTGCGATACCCCATCCAGCATGACCTGATATTCGCCCTCACCTTGCTGCGCATTTATCTGATAATCACTCGAACCATGTCGATAAACCATGCTTACATAAGGCCAGTCGCGTGGCAGTAATGGATGAACGGTGATTGAGTCACCCTGGCGTTTGATACCCAGCAAGGTTTCTATGATTAACCGATACGCCCAACCGGCCGAACCGGTATACCAGCTCCATCCTCCGCGCCCGGTATGTGGCGCAACGCTATAAATATCTGCCGTCATCACATACGGTTCGACTTTATAACGCTCAATGGCATCCGCGGTGAGTCCGTGATTGATCGGGTTAATCAGCGACCATAGCTGCCAGGCCCGTTCAATATTGCCGCTACGGGCAAATGCCATTACCGCCCATATCGCTCCGTGAGTATATTGCCCACCGTTTTCACGCACGCCAGGCAGGTAACCCTGAATGTAGCCAGGATTTGGCCCGTTTCCGTTAAATGGCGGAGTAAGCAGTTTTATCAGCCCCGCCTCGTTATCCACCAGGCGTGAGTCCAGCGCCTGCATCGCTTGCGCACACCGCTCCGCACTTCCCGCACCGGATAACACCGCCCAACTTTGGGCGATAGCATCTATCTGGCACTCTTTTGCGCTTTGCGAGCCCAAAGCTTCTCCACTATCAAAATAGCCCCGGCGATACCAGGCCCCATCCCAGGCAGCCGCCTCAAGATTGATTTGCAGTTTTTCAGCTTCTTTACGGCACATTGCGGCAATTTCATCATCGTGGATTTGTTCGGCAAGCTGCGCAAATTGCTGCAAAACATCATAGAGGAAGAACCCAAGCCAGACGCTCTCACCCTTGCCTTCTAACCCGACGAGGTTCATGCCGTCGTTCCAGTCGCCCGCGCCCATCAACGGCAAACCATGTTGACCAAATCGCAATCCGTGACGAATGGCTTTTACGCCGTGGTGCCAAAGCGTCTCTTCAAGCGCGCTGATAACCGGTTGTTCATAAGCCGACTCTTCTCCTGGCTGTAATTCACGGCCTTCAAGGTAAGGCAAGCGATGTTCGAGCAAACCGATGTCGCCGGTGGTTTTAACGTAGTGGCAAATAGACAGCGGCAACCAAAGATAATCATCAGAACATCGGGTGCGAACCCCATTCCCTAATGGTGGATGCCACCAGTGTTGAACATCTCCTTCAACAAACTGACGTGATGCACACAGCAGAATTTGCTCGCGCAGCCGTTCCGGCGCGGCATGGTTCAGAGCCAATGTGTCTTGCAACTGATCGCGGAAACCGAAAGCGCCACCGGACTGGTAGTAACCGCTGCGAGCCATCAGGCGGCAAGCGATGGTCTGGTAAAGCAGCCAGCCATTAGCCAGTAAGTTAACCGCAGGGTCCGGGGTAGAAACGACGATTTTGTCGAGCATGCGATGCCAGTGGCTGTGAACATTCGCCAGTTCACTACGCGCGGCGTCTTCGCTCAGATACTGGTTAATCATTGATTCCGCGTCATGCGGACTCTGCCCGATACCCAGCACAAAAATAAACGTCCGTTGGTCACCATCAATCATCGTAGTAGCAGACTGAACTGCACCGCATGGGTCCAGCCCCGCGCCCGTTTTATCCGACAATGTGCGTAGCTTCATGGCCGCCGGATCGCGCTGCGAACCATTGCGCCCAAGGAATTCCCGACGGTCGCCCGTGACTGAGCAATGCACCCCCGTCACCGCGAAGAATGCCGTTCTCTCCGACCCATTGCTGTTGTAGAAGTTATTTGCCAACACGCCACAGCCGCGTCCGGTTGTCGACGCGCGAGTCACAACATGCATACCCGATTTGCTGCGAGATTCACCCAGCGTCCACTCCACATAACCGGTCACGGAGATTTTGCGGGTGCGCCCTGAAGTATTACTGAGCGTCAGAATGGCAATTTTCACCGGTGCATTTTCTGCCACCAGTATTGTCAATTCCGTATCGATACCGGTTTCACGGTGAGCGAAGACGCTGTAGCCAAAGCCGTGGCGAGAAAGATAGTGCCCGTTGCCGCGCACCGGTAAGGTGGTTGGTGACCAGACCGCACCGCTTTCTTCGTCACGCAAATAGTAGGCTTCACCAGAACGATCGCTAATGGGGTCGTTTTCCCATGGCGTGAGCCGATATTCGTGTGCATTTTCATACCAGGAATAGGCCTGGCCTGCTTCTGAAATGACGGTGCCAAAACTGGCGTTCGCCAGCACGTTGGACCATGGTGCTGGTGTCTGGTCGTTTTCATCCAACGTAATCTGGTATTCGCGGCCATCTTCCGAAAAGCCGCCGCGTCCGTTGAAAAACACCAGTGCACAGGTATCTGGCTGCCACGGATCGTGTTGATTGGTGGGGATACCCAGGCGCGGTGTAAAGGCCGGTTGTGCAGGAATTGTTGCCTGGAGGCGCTGGTTAAGCTGTTCTTTCAGGCCGCCGGCCCGGTCATCGAGCACAATTTGCGCCACGCTCAGTAGTAAAAGCCGATCTTCCGCCGACATATGTTCGCCGTTGCGCACAAAAATGCCGCCGGATTTATCTATCTGGCTGGCTTCAGACCCGGCCATAATCAACTCTATTATCTGGTTTTGTAGCTCTTGCTGATAGCCGCCAGGGTTATCGTTAAGGATAACCAGGTCCACGGCCAGCCCTTTCAAACGCCAGTAATGGTGCGCCTGAATCATAGTGGTGATGAGCAAAATACTTTCATCACTGGTGATGTTAAGAATCACAATCGGCAGGTCGCCTGAAATAGACCAACCCCACAGGCCTGACTGCCCGCGACGGTTACGGCACAGTGTTTTGGCGTCCGCTCGCAGTTCGGGGCCTGGGAAAAGCACCGCGCTGGCGAGACGGTTAAAGAGCGTTGCATCGTCTTCATTGGCATTAATCTGGCGCAATACTATCTGGCTATGTGACCACGCCAGCTCAAATACGCGATCGGCGATCGGGTGGTCGTGATATTTCTCAATCAGCGCCTGGCTGTGCTGGCGGTTTTCCGTCACGCCGTAAATAATATCGACGGTAACCGGCAATCCGGGTTGTAAAACGACGGACTGCCGAATGGCAAGAATGGGGTCCAGCACGGGCCCAACGCTGTTACTCAACGCGCCACTTTGTAAGGTTGCAACCGCATTGGACGGTGTTCTTCCCCGTCCGAGGAATTTTGCACGGTCGGTTTCAAATGAGGTGTCGCCAGGTGGCTGACCATGTACCACCATGGTATGAAACATCCACGGGCAAACTTCATCAGGAGCGCGAGGCCTGCGGTGGCAGAGAATGGCGTGCTGATCGGGTAACAGCTCGGTCTGAATAAACAAATTGCTGAATGCTGGATGGGCCAAATCACTCTCATTCGGCGCCAACACGACTTCTGCGTAAGTCGTAAGCGCAATGGTGCGCGGTTGCCGCCCTCGATGCAGCAATGTGACACGGCGCAGCTCAATATCATCTTCAGGTGAGACAACAATCTGCGTTTTAACGCTGACCGTCCCCGCCAGCAATTTATACTCAGCTCCCGCGTCGGTAAATATCACATCGTACTGGCTGACCGGCTCACCGAGCGGCTGCCAGGTATTGCTCCACACTTCATTCGTGACAGGGTCACTGATATAACAAAATGCACCCCAGTTATCGCAGGTTGCATCGCTGCGCCAGCGGGTTAACGCCAGATCTTTCCAGCGACTGTATCCGCCGCCAGACTGGCTAACCATCAGGTGATAATCAGCGTTCGACAGCAACTGAACTTCAGGGATCAGGCTGTCTACGTCGGTAAACTCACGAGTGTCATACTGAACTGGTTGCAGAACCCCTTCGTGAGATTCGAAATGACGACGCGGGCTGTACAACTCTACCGCATCAGGAACCCGTTCTTGTAATAACAGACGAGCCGACTGGAATGACGGGCTGGTCATAAATCGGTCGACCATCGGTGCACCCAACAGCACGTGGGAAAGTGCCTGGAACGCCATGCCCTGGTGGTGTGCCATCCATGAACGAACCACGGCGTACATCTGGCCACTGGCGAGACGCGAAGGCGTGTAGTCCAGCGCCTCGTAGAAACCATACTCCCCACGCGCGCCGTTTTTCTCGAGCTTCAGCAGGTTCTCGCAGGCTTTATGTGGCGAAACCGTCAGCGCCATCATGGTGGCATACGGTGCGATGACCATGTCATCTGCAAGCCCCCGTCGCAAACCAAGGCCCGGCACACCGAAAGCGTGGTACTGGTAGTTTTGCAGCGCATCAAAGGAGTAATAACCCGACTCTGAAATCCCCCACGGCACGCCCCGCTCTTTACCCCAGTCAATCTGGCGTTTGACCGCCGACTGGCTCATCTCTTCCAGTAAACTTCCCGGATAAGTCGGCATCACCAGGTTCGGCATTAAATATTCGAACATTGAACCACTCCACGACATCAGCGCCGTTTCGTTATCAATGGTGGTAAACAGCCGTCCTAACGCAAACCAGCTTTTCAGCGGCAACTGGTTAGTGGCAATTGCCAGGAAACTGGTAAGACGAATTTCCGAAGGCAACAAATCGTAATGGCTGTTATCGAGCTTATTATTGTCGCAGTTATAACCCACGCTGAGCAGGCTGGTGACCTCGTTATACAGAAAGGCAAAGTCCATTCGCGCGTGCTCAGTCAGGCGTTGTTCCAGCTCCGTAATAATATCCAGGCGTGTACGTGCCTGGCGGATCACCGATTCTGAAGGACTGCCTTCGCCTGTATGTTTGGCCTGTGCCAGCCAGGAAAGTGTTGGCAACGATTCACCCTGCCAGTTTGCGGGGAGCCAACTGAGAAAATGAGTCCATTCATGGCAGATAAGCACTAACTGACGCTGGAGATGATCCACCCAGCGGCGGATGCGCCCCTCTTCATGATTGCAAAGTGCGTGAAGGCGATTGCTTTGCGCACGCATATTTTTCAATTCAGGAAAGAGTAATGCCGGATGGAGTGTTGCAGCGGTTTTGCAGTGATTGCGAAGCTGACGCAGCGATGTCGGTGCATGCTGCCCCCAGGCTTTCTCGAGAATTTGTAATGTATCATCGAGCCCCGTTAGCAATTGCTCAGTGTTCAGTATTGGCCGGTTACGCAACCCCGTTAGCCCTGCGCTGAGGGTGAGCAAATGCCCGGCCATATTGCCGCTGTCGACACTTGAGATATAACGTGGATTGAGCGGCACCAGGGTGCGCGTGTCGTACCAGTTGTATAAATGGCCGCGGTAATGCTCCATTTTATCCAGCGTGTCGAGCGTCAACGTGATGCGTTGCAGCATTTCACCCTGCGGAATATAGCCAAAATCCCACGCCGTCAGGTTGGCCATCAGTGACAAACCAATGTTGGTTGGCGATGTGCGATGCGCAATCACCGGCTGGGGAATTTCCTGGTAATTATCCGGCGGGAGCCAGTTTTCTTTCTCCGTAGCGAACGTTTCAAAAAAGGCCCATATCTCGCGACTACTTTGGCGCAGCAGGCTTTTGTTTTCATTATTAAATGTGATGGACGCGCGGGCAGGTTCACGGCTCAGCCAGCTTAATAATAGCGGAGCGAGACACCACAGCACACCGACGGGTAGTGCAACAAACAGCATCATCGGAGCCAGGAATGCCGCAAGCAGAATCAATGCCAAACCGGCAATAACATTGAGCCACATTGCGCGATAAAAACGCACCGGCGAGGCTTTCGCGCTCTCAGTGCTCTGGTCGAAACTGGCCCACTGGTTGAGATTGTGATGGCTGATACCGAGGCGCCATAAAGTCACCGCAATGGAATGCAGAGAATAACCGGCCTCATGAGGCAACGTGATAAACCCGAGGCCAATGCGCATCAGGCGTTTAAGCCCACCCGATGACACCAGAATCAGATGTTGCAAGAATGGCCGCCGTGCGGGTTTATTGAGAATATCCTGGGCGATAACCAGCGCAGTGGGAAGTAGCAGCACCGCAGCCAAAACGCATATCCAGTAAAATGGATTCGGGACCAGCAAAAGGGTACAAAACACCAACACAAGAAATGAGGGTGCGACCAGGCTACGACGCAAGTTATCCAGCAGTTTCCAGCGAGAAAGCGTAGTTAACGGGTTTTTGCCACGCGTGCCATCCGCTTTTCTGGGGTTGAGTTTGAGCCAGTTCAGCAGTTGCCAGTCGCCGCGTATCCAGCGGGTACGCCTTGCCACATCGGTAAGGTAATTATTGGGATACTGCTCATAAAGCAGCACTTCACTGAGCAAGCCGGAACGGGCATAGCACCCTTCCAGTAAATCATGACTCAGCACCAGGTTTTCCGGGCAAGTATTGCGTGTGGCTTGCGTAAAAGTATCTACATCGTAAATACCCTTGCCGACGAACGAGCCTTCACCAAACAGGTCCTGATAAATATCCGATGACATCATCGAATAAGGATCGTTACCCGGCACGTTACTGCACATAGCCGCATAGCGCCCCTGCCCGTTACGCGGGATCTCTTCAGCAAGCCCAGGCTGCAAAATACCGTATCCTTTGACGACGCGCTGTTTTACCGGATCGTAGACCGGATGATTAAGCGGGTGCGCCATAGTCGCGACCAGCTTATGGGCAGTATCGCGCGGCAGCACGGTATCGCTATCCAACGTGATGACATATTTCACCCCCGCAGGCGGGCTAATTACATTGCTGTGGACTTCGGAAAATTGTTCTGCGGGTTTGCGTAACCAACTATTGAGCATCGACAGTTTGCCGCGTTTACGCTCATAACCCATCCACACGTTTTGTTGTTCATTCCACTGCGCCGTGCGGTGAAGTAAAAAGAAAAGCGGCTGGGGAACGGAGGCATAGCGGCGGTTCAGATTTTGCATTTGCGCTTCAGCCCAATGCAGAAGTTCGGCGTTTTCCGGCGAGTTTTCATCTGGCGAATCCGCAAAATCCGTCAGCAATGCAAAGTACAGATTGGCCGTGTTGTTACCGAGGTAACACACTTCCAGACTGTTAAGCAGTTTGTCTATCCCCGCGCGGCTGGTAAGTAAGCAAGGAATAACAACCATGGTGCAAAACTCGGCCGGAATACCAGTCGAGAAATCCATACGTGGCAACGGGAGCGGTGAACGAAAGCGAGTCGTCGCCTCACTGAGTAAATTAATCGCTAACTGGCTAACCAGCACTACCAACGGCAGCGCAAGAAGCGCCAGCGGCCAGTTCATACCTTGTTCGTGTGTATGCGATAAAACATCGGCTGTAAATGCGGTTGTCAACAAGCTCAGGCTACCGAGCCAGGAAAGCAGCGGAATTTGATTAAAGCTGTGGCGTAGTCGGACGACCCACGACGTATTGGCCCCAAGCTGGTGTTCCAGTTTCGAGCGCCCTTCCCCAATAAGATAATAACCAACATGGTTACCATCTGACTGTGCCATCTCAAGAATGTGACGCGCGACTTCCGGTTCACTGTGGTGGCTATGCCGGGCTAAGATCTCAATAATGTGCCGATAGTGGTCGCGAGTATCAAAATGCATAGCCGGGTAAATACCACCGGGATCCTGGCGCAATGTCTGTTCGACCAGGCTCATGGCTTCGGCAAAGTCTGCCCAGTTGGTTTCGCTTAGCAGACGTAAACCGGCAATGCTGTTACTAACCGATAGCTGGCTGGCAGCAAGTTGCTGGTTGAAGCGGTGAATCAGGTAATCGGTAGTGACGCCTGTTTCAGCAAGCCGCTGTTCAACCCAGGTCAGCGGCAAAGAAAGCATATTCCCCCGCCCCTGCAAGCGGCGAACTAGCTCCGCCACAAAGGCACTGCTCAATGGCGGGCGCGAACGAGCCATATCCGCAATCACCATAATCAAATCTGCTGGCGTGTTCTCGGCACATTCAAAAATACGCGTAACCCAGACATCGGCAAGGTTTCGTTCTTCTTGCGCGTCAGCGACTTCGATACTGACCCGGCGTAAATTCTCGATAAGCGCCAGGCGCAACATTCCAGGTAGCGCCCAAAGTTCTCCGAGTGTTAGCGGCGTGACCTGTTGGTATGCTGCAATGTAGCTTGTCAGACTGGCGGCATCCCAACGGCCATCGGCGTGGGCAATGGCTTCGGAGGCAATGTCATAAATACGCGGGCAATTATGTGGCGCGGCTAACGGCGGCAACCCCTTGCCAAAATTCTTGGGTAAGTGATGGCGAACCACACGAATTTGTTCTTCGATAAGATAGTAATTATCCAACAGCCATTCGCCAGCAGGCGTAATCCCTGACTTTTCACCCGCATTGAGCAGGTAGCAATTACGGGTAATGATGGCTTCATTATCTTCCAGCCGCTTGAGTAAGTAGTAAGGCAACTTGGTGGTCGATAATTTATGGGAACGCGCCAACTTCTGGCCATACCGTTCCATTTGGGCCGCAGAAAATAGCTCAGCTTTGATAGGACTTTCATTCGCAGGCTCACTGCCCAACCAATCAGGGGTTTTTGGATGCAATTCCAGTGACTTACTCGGGGTAAACCACTGTTTAAAATTTAATTTCATGAATTTGCTCATCAGGCGATGTGAACGCACAGGAGCAGTTGTTCAATCAGATCAGAAACGTTCTCTCAGGATGGGGTGTCAGGCATCAGGGATTTAACAGCTGCAAGAGTCTTCTATAAAGTATAGGTTAAATTTTGTTCGTTTTTCTTGCGTGAGTTTTCATATGCCTGTGAAAAGCATTGCGAGTAAGCCTGGAGCTATAAAGTGATTTGCCTTTCAATGAAGGGAGTTCATCCTAACACGCCCATGAATAAATAACGCACAGTTATCGGGGCGGCGAACTGAAAGCCTGCAGGCTTTCAGTTGAGGAAACCAACCGAGTTCATCAGGATAAAAGTCGCTTCTTTTCGAGTGTATTGATTAATCTTGGGCACAAGGCGTTTGAAATGTTCGCTGGCGCAGTGTGCATCCAGAGCCGCGCGGTCAGGCCACTCCTCTATAAAAACGAAATGCCCAGGATCTTTCTCATCAATATATAAGTCATAGGCAATACAGAGTGGCTCCTTTTTTGTAGCTTCAACTAGCTCAAGATAAAGTGGGAGCACTATTTCTATAGCCTCTGGTTTTATAAAATCTTCGGCAATCACTTTTAACATTTATACCCGCCTGAGAGAATTGAACGCTTCATGAGTGTTTCACTTTTTTATGCTATCAATTGAGGTTGTATCATCTAAGACTAGAAAAAGTTAATTTCTTTCATGTCAGTATTTTCATGAAATTTATCGCAAGTCTTGAGTTACGGTCAGAGATCGATACGACTGATGATGGGAACATTCAGGGATTTATTTTTTGGGCAGAATGTTATTTGTACAGAAAGGTTTTATTGGATGAGTAAGCAGATTTTTTGGAGCGGTCAGCGGGAATCGAACCCGCATCATCAGCTTGGAAGGCTGAGGTAATAGCCATTATACGATGACCGCTTTGGTCCGCCACCGGAGCCTCGAACCCCGTACTACAACCTATGATTGCCGCTCTTCCCGATGAGCTAGTGGCGGTTTGGTAATACTACCGACACATTCGATTTAATAATCACACACTCTGGAGAGGGTTAACGGCCGGCGCGGCATAATACATAAGTGAAATTACCCATGCAATCTATAAGTATTTATTGAGGTGGTATTTTTACGCTACTGATTATTATAACAACAATTGCGCAGAAATAAGCCAGCTGAGCAAGAGAGTTCGCATGTTCTGCCTATTTCATCATAGTGAATATTGGTAGAGACAACCGCAATAAATACGCTTCATTTTTGCTCCCGGAATCTGGCTGGTTGAGCAAAAACCTTCCTCAATTGAGCCCGGATGGAACGCAGCTGTAAAACGTGCTGGCATTCGCCGTGGCAATCCGTACCATACACGCCACACTTATGCATGCTGGCGGGAAGAAACCCGTCATTTATCGCCAGCCAGATGGGCCATGAAATACCCAAATGGTTTATGACATTGATTCAACCTGGATACAGGATATGAACGGCGATCGGTTCGGCATGCTAAACCAAAAACTCGCGCTATAGGCTGTGCCCCTGTGGTGCCCCTGAAACAACCGGCAAATCAATAAAATGCAAGATAAACAAGAAATTACAAAGAAAGATCAATACAACCTGAATAAATTACAGAAGCGCCTGCGTCGTAACGTGGGTGAAGCGATCGCTGATTACAATATGATTGAAGAAGGCGACCGTATTATGGTCTGCCTGTCAGGCGGTAAAGACAGCTACACCATGCTGGAAATTCTACGCAACTTACAGCAAAGCGCGCCGATTAATTTCAGCCTGGTGGCCGTTAACCTTGATCAAAAACAACCGGGCTTTCCTGAGCATATCCTGCCTGCGTATCTGGAAAGCATCGGTGTTGAGTACAAAATTGTTGAAGAGAACACTTACGGCATCGTTAAAGATAAGATCCCGGAAGGCAAAACTACCTGTTCTCTCTGCTCTCGTTTACGCCGTGGCATCCTTTACCGCACTGCAACTGAGCTAGGTGCGACGAAAATCGCTCTTGGTCATCACCGTGACGACATCCTTCAGACTCTGTTCTTGAATATGTTCTATGGCGGCAAGATGAAGGGTATGCCACCAAAACTGATGAGTGATGACGGGAAACATATCGTCATTCGTCCGTTGGCTTATTGCCGTGAGAAAGACATTGAGCGTTTTGCAATTGCGCGTGAATATCCGATCATTCCATGCAACCTGTGTGGTTCGCAGCCGAATCTGCAGCGCCAGGTTATTGGTGAAATGCTGCGTGACTGGGATAGACGCTATCCTGGCCGTATCGAAACCATGTTCAGTGCCATGCAAAACGTTGTGCCTTCGCATATGTGTGA
The DNA here is from genome assembly GCF_902500225.1 of Buttiauxella massiliensis. Taxonomy (GTDB): domain Bacteria; phylum Pseudomonadota; class Gammaproteobacteria; order Enterobacterales; family Enterobacteriaceae; genus Buttiauxella; species Buttiauxella massiliensis. Next base: position 376,204 of record NZ_LR722650.1, read on the forward strand.
CACGGAATTGTTCGATTTTAAAGGCCTGAAACATGGCGCTGAAGTCGTTAATGGCGGAGATTTAGCGTTCGACCGTGAAGAGTTGCCTATGCAGCCCGTGGGCTGGCAGCCAGAAGACGAAGACAGCGAAACCCCTCTGCAACGCCTCGATATCCTCGAAATAAAATAGTCATACCTTCCCTCTCTCGCCTGAGAGAGGGAAACCTCTACTCTAGCTGTGCGGCGGTGGCTCGATAATCGGTCTTTGGTCGGGATCTAGTGGTGGGTCTGGTAGCGGCTGCGGTCTTGGGATCGGGTCAGGTACTGGGGTAGGTTCACTCGGAAACGACGGGTCACTCATCTCTAATCTTCGATAAACAGTCATCATTGCCTCCTGTAAATACTCCTTTTAAGCATAGACCACATATTGCAGACAAAAAAAAGCCGACTAATAGTCGGCTCGTACGAATCAATTGTGCTATGCAGTAATTCTAAAAAAGGAAGTAAGACAATATGGAGCGCAACGCCCATCGCTTGACGTTGCATTCACCTGCGAGAGAGATATTGCCTTGAACCGGCGTTCCATTTATTGACCTTGCTCAACTATCGCCGCCTTTTTTAACCTTCAGTATGTTAAAAATGTTAAATTTTACAGCCATTTACTACGATGTAACCACCAGGCAACACCGCCTATAAGAACCACCAACATGATACAAAACAGGCTGAAGCCAAAATGCCAGCCGCCGCCAGGAATACCGCCCAAATTCACACCAAATAGCCCTGTCAAAAAAGTGCTGGGTAAAAAAACCATCGCCATTAGTGACATGGTGTAGGTTCTTCTTCCCATTGCTTCTTGCATAACCTGAGCAATTTCGTCAGTCATAACCGCAGTGCGCGCGATACAAGCATCAATTTCATCAAGCCCGCGCCCTAACCTGTCGGAAATATCCTGCATACGACGACGATGATCATCAGTCATCCAGGGTAAGCGCTCACTCGAAAGGCGCGCATAAACATCTCGCTGAGGTGCCATGTAACGGCGCATGACGATTAACTGTTTACGCAGCAGAGCAAGGAAACCACGTGGCGGAATTTGCTGATCCAGCAAGTTATCTTCAAGGTCGATGATTTTGTCATGTAGTTGTTCAATAAACTCACTTGCGTGATCGGTCAGCGCATCACAAACATCCACCAGCCAGCTTCCACAATCGAGTGGGCCGGCGCCTTCCTTAAGATCGTTCACCACATCGTCGAGCGCCAAAACTTGACGCTGACGCGTTGACACAATAAGCCGCTCATCAATATATAAACGCATGGCAACAAGTTGATCCGGGCGTTCATCGGTACTGCCATTAATGCAGCGCAACGTAATCAACGTCCCCTCGCCTATGCGCGTAACTCGCGGACGAACGCTCTCTCCCGCCAGGGCATCACGAGCATAATTTGGCAGTAGCGGCGTAGTTGCAAGCCAATTTGCACTGGCGCTATTGGTATAGTTCAAATGCAACCAACCAGGATGTTCGGCATCAATGGCATCGTTATCCTCAATGGTATCGACCCCGCCTTTACCATCCAATTGCCAGGCAAACACGGCATCCGGCACATTTAACTGGTATCCCTTAATGGTTTCCACTGCATTATCTCCACGTGTTACCACAATATTGTTGTCAGTCTAGCCGTCTTCTTTTGTTATGTAACTCGGAAAAATATTCAAACACGCTGAATTTGCTGAATAAAAAATGTTACATTTCCGCAGTTTTTTGGACCCAATCATGCCTCGCGGCATTCGGAGATGATGTTTGTCAGAAAGACGTAGGGCTTCACCCAATTTAGACCTCCGCCTTAAGACCATGCGCCAACGGGCAATCACTGTCAGTGGCCCGTGGTTTCTATGGATTAATTTGTTGTTCTGCTTATTTATTTTAGGCAGGCATTACTTCGCGCCCTCGCAGCAAATCGCCAGCGTTATTGCATCAGTACCCATACTGGAAATTCTTATGGGGCTAATTCTCGCAGTCTCATCATCAGCCATTTTCATTTTGCGCATGGCACACGATCAACATGCCGAGTGGTTAAGCAAATTTCTGTACGGAGCATTGCTTTGCATCAGCGCGTTATGGGTAGGATGTTTTTATGTATTCCTGGCAAGCGGCGATTCGCGGATTGTTTTCCCCTTCGCAGCATTGTTGATTTTCACCGCACTAATTTCACTTTATTTTGATGGCCGAGTGCTACTGAGTTTCACCCTGCCAATTTGGATCTCGATTCTGGTCTGTAATTTTATTTATCCATCTGATCTGACCGTACTGAACGCGCTGCTCTATCTTCTTCTGGCGGGGCTTTTTGAGTCTGGCCGTCGAATCTTGCGTGGCTGGTTTGTGTTGGCAATTAGTCGTGAACAAGAAAATAGAGAATTGATTAAACGGCTACAAGACCTGGCGAATAATGATCCACTTACCGGTATTGCCAATCGTCGATCTTTTCATCTTCTTCTCGAAAAGGCTATGCAGCGCCAGCAACAATGCGGTACGCCACTTTCATTGGTTATGCTGGATGTCGATTACTTCAAGAAGTACAACGACCATTATGGCCATCAGGCTGGTGATGAATGCCTGGTGAAAATCGCTCAATGTCTGGTGGATGCTACTCGTTCAACACATGACGCTGTTGCTCGCTTTGGCGGAGAGGAGTTTATTATTTTACTACCCGATGCGGTGGAGCAGCAGGCAATTGAAGTAGCTGAACGAATCAGGCGGAACCTACAGGCCCTCTCTATCCCACACGCAGCCTCACCCGTAATACCTTATGTTACTATCAGTCTCGGTATCGCCACTCTGATACCCGGAACCACCTCGACACGCCTTATCGCACAAGCAGATGCCGCGTTGTATAAAGCAAAAGAAAATGGCCGCAACCGGTGGCAAACATACCAACACTAGCAAAGAGAGAAAAATGAAAATTGGCGTACTGTTTCCAATAGCAATCATTGTTGCAGCGATTGTATTTATCACCTGGTTTATTGCTGGTGGCTACGCGACATCCGCTTCTTGATAGAGCAAACGACAGAGTTGGTGAAGAATATATGTTCGAAGAGCCAGTCAGTTGCGTAACTGACCGGCTCTTTGAAAGACGGGCTAAATCTAGTGAGCTACGATATACATCGTGCGGCTATATGCGACATCTTCAGGGTTATTAATTGGATAACCTTTCAACCATGGCTTAATTAAACGGCCGTTGGTGTACTGATAGATAGGCGCTATTGGCGCTTTTTCCTGGATGATTTTCTCAGCCTGGTTGTAGTCTTTATTACGCGCTTCATCCGTAGTTTCCTGGCTCGCTTGCTGCAGAATTTTGTCATATTCCGGCGAGTTGAAGCGTGAGATATTGCCGCTATGGGATGACGTTAACAATGACAGGAAGGTAGAAGGTTCGTTGTAGTCACCTACCCATGAAGCGCGGATAACATCGAAGTTACCGGTGTTACGGCTATCGATATATGTCTTCCACTCTTGGTTTTGCAGTTTCACATCCACACCCAGATTTTTCTTCCACATTGAAGCCACTGCTATAGCAATCTTCTGGTGGTTTTCCGAGGTGTTGTACAAAAGGGTGAGTTTAAGCGGATTGGTCGGGCCGTAGCCTGCGGCCTGCAATAACGTTTTCGCCTGTGCATTGGCCTCTTCCTGGCTCATTTGCTCAAATGGAGAAGTTTCCGGTTTAAATCCGGCGGTTACATCCGGAGTAAAACGCCACGCAGGTTTTTCGCCTGTCCCCAGCACTTTTTCCGCCATGATATGACGATCGATGGTCATACTCAGGGCTAGACGCACTCGTTGATCGGCAGTCGGCCCTTTTTGGGTGTTGAAAGCATAATAATACGTTCCCAACTGCGGCGGGGTGTAAACCTGACCTGGAATATCTTTGAGCAATTTCTGGTAGAGGTTTTTCGGGAAAGATTCAGTAATATCAATATCTCCCGCCAGATAGCGTTTTGTTGCCGAAGACTCTTGGTTGATCGGAATAAACGTTACTTGGGTGATAACTGTTTTACTATTATCCCAGTAATGAGGGTTCTGTACCGCCACCAGTTTTTCGTTAACGATGCGATCTTTAAGCGCGTATGCGCCGTTACCCACCAGGTTTCCAGGCTTAGTCCAGTCGTTACCGAATTTCTCAACTACAGCTTTAGGAACCGGGTAGAACGAGAAATTGGCCGTAAGATTTGGGAAATACGGTACTGGTTTATCCAACTGAATTCGTAGCGTTCTTGCATCAACTGCCGTCACACCCAACTTATCAGCAGGCATTTTTCCATCAATGATGGCTTGCGCATTGTTAATACCAGCAAGAGCTGCGAACCATGCAAATGGTGAGGTGGTTTTAGGGTCAACCAGACGCTGCCAGCTATAAACAAAATCTTGCGCGGTTACAGGTGATCCATCGGACCAGCGCGCGTTATCACGCAGAGTAAAGGTCCAGGTGCGGTTATCATTGCTTTGCCATTTAGTCGCAACACCAGGTTCTAGTTGCCCTTTCTCATTTTGATTCACCAACCCTTCGAAAAGATCACGGATTACCTGAATTTCTGGTAACCCTACTGCTTTGGCTGGATCAAGAGAAGCAGGCTCATCTTTGATATGGCGCACCAGAGTTTGATCAGCCGCGAGTTTAGTGCCAGTCGGCACATCCGCCGCCCATGAGTTAGAAAAGAGGCTGGCAATGGCTAACGCGCAACAAGTAGTCAAAAAACGCTTTTTCATGTTTTACCCTTATGAATAATTTTGTTTGGGCCAGCACTACGCTCACGGCAGTGACAGACAAACAATGTAACGCAATCAACTGTTTTGCCAATAACAAAAATAAATAACGTGACGAAAATCGCCTCCCGCTTAGATTTTTGTGAATTTCGGAGTAAAGGGTGAACTGGTCTGACAGGAGATTGTTTCAGATGAGTTTTTTTGAAATCACTGCTATTACTATCAGCATTAAAAATCTGAGTCGATTTAAGGAATGCTATGTCAGGCCACCGCCCTCGTTCGCAACGAGGCCATTTGCCTCCGGGCAGCGAACGTTATGGTAAATCTGTTTTCGGCGCACCGCTTATTTGGTTCCCCGCAGCACCCAGCGAGCAGCGCAGTGGGTTAATTATTGCCGGTACACATGGCGATGAGAATGCCGCGATGGTTACGCTGTCTTGTGCATTACGCACTCTTGAGCCCGAATATCGTCGTCATCATGTGGTGCTGGCCGTCAATCCAGATGGTTGCCAACTTGGCTTACGCGCTAACGCCAATGGTGTAGACCTGAATCGTAATTTCCCCGCAGCCAACTGGAAATCAGGTGATACGGTTTATCGCTGGAACAGTAGCGCGGATGAACGTGATGTGGTGCTCTCTACAGGCAAAAAACCGGGTTCTGAGCCAGAAACCGCAGCCTTATGCCAACTGATTCACACCTTACAACCTGCGTGGGTTGTCTCTTTCCACGATCCTTTAGGTTGCATTGAAGATCCTGATAACTCAGTGCTCGGGGCATGGCTTGCGAAGGCATTCGAACTGCCGTTGGTTACTAGTGTCGGTTATGAAACGCCCGGCTCTTTTGGTAGTTGGTGCGCAGATTTAGATTTGCCTTGTATTACCGCAGAGTTCCCGCCCATCTCAGCTGACGATGCGAGTGAGCGGTATCTGGATGCCATGATGGGCTTATTGCACTGGCAAAAATAATTATCCGTTACGGATAAAGCTTACCGGTTTCAAAATGCAAGCCTGGTTCAACATCAACAGCCAACCAGGTTGGACCATCGAGGTCGGCAAAGCGGACTTTAGCTGCCAACGGTAACGCTGCGGCTATTGCCCGCGAGGTACACAACATACAGCCTAACATCACATCAAACCCGTGTTCGCGCGCGGCCTGAGTTAACGCCAGAGCTTCGGTTAAGCCACCAGTTTTATCCAGCTTCACATTTACCATCTCGTAACGACCTTTCAGCTCTCGCAAACTCTCACGGGTATGGCAACTTTCGTCAGCGCAAATAGGTAACGGATGAATAAAGTTAGACAGCGCACTGTCTTGCCCGGCCGGTAAAGGCTGCTCAAGCATCGCAACATTGAGATCGGCCAGTAGCTGGCAACGCGCCGCCAACCCATCGCTGTGCCATGCTTCATTGGCATCAACAATTAAAACGGCTTCTGGAACAGCGGCACGAATCGCCACCATACGTTCAGTGATGAGGCGGTCATCAATTTTGACCTTCAAAAGACGCGCGCCCTTATCCCACAACAGTTTCGCCGCCGCCGCCATTTGCTCTGGTTCGGCAATGCTGACCGTTTGTGCTGTGGTGATTAATTCAGGAAGTTCAACGCCTGCCGTATATGCCAGCGTACGTTTGTTCTTTCTGGCTTCTAAATCCCACAAAGCGCTATCGACGGCATTTCTCGCGGCCCCAGCCGGCAAAGCATCTTGCAGCTGCTCGCGCGTCATCCCTTTTTCCAGTTGAGGTACAACCGTGGTGATTTGCGCCAGCACAGATTCCACGCTTTCGCCATAACGCGGATACGGCGTGCACTCGCCCACAGCTTTAATTCCGTCCTCTTCTAGCTCAATCACCACAACTACCGCTTCGCTGCGGGTTCCGCGTGAAATCACAAACGGCGTATGGAGCGGCCATGCTTCCTGGTAAACCTTGACTGATCTCATTATTGTTTTGCCTGTCGTCGTTGTTTGTATTCTTCGCAGAGTATAGCCAGCGAACACTTTTACTTGCACTATCAGTTTTTTATATTCAGACGATGAATACTGACATACACTGTCGGTGGCGTTAATTATATGTAAAAAGGAAAATCAAACATGTCACAAATCGTTCATTTCCAGGGCAACCCTGTAGCGGTTGCAGGTCAGATCCCACAAGCTGGCAACAAAGCAGAAGCTTTTTCTTTAGTCGCAAAAGATCTTTCTGATGTTGCACTGAGCCAGTTCGCCGGAAAACGTAAAGTACTGAACATTTTCCCAAGCATCGACACCGGCGTTTGTGCGGCATCCGTGCGCAAATTCAACCAACTGGCAACTGAAATGGAGAACACCGTTGTACTGTGTGTTTCCGCTGACCTGCCATTTGCACAGTCTCGCTTCTGCGGCGCAGAAGGCCTGAGCAACGTTGTTACTCTGTCTACTTTGCGTAACCCAGAATTCCAGCAAGCTTATGGCGTCGGCATTTCTGAAGGCGCACTGAAAGGCCTGACGGCTCGTGCCGTTGTGGTTCTTAATGAGCAAGATGAAGTGGTATTCAGCGAGTTAGTGAACGAAATCACTAACGAGCCAGATTATGCTGCAGCACTGGAAGCCCTGAAGGCTTAAGTGTTAACAAGGGTGGTAAACTTTTTTGTCGGATGACGCTGCGCTTATCCGACCTACAAAGAGATTTATCATCAGTGTGAATGCCCCCGAAATCAGGGGGCATTGTTTTTTTAATCTTCGGTTTTACGCTGGCTCAAACCATATTCACGTAATTTGTTCGCAATCGCCGTATGTGACACACCCAGGCGTTTTGCCAATTTACGCGTACTTGGATAAGTACGATAAAGCTGTGTCAGTACCGAGCGCTCAAAGCGGCTGGTAATATCATCCAACGACCCTTCCATCGCCTCTTCGCCAACAGCCAAACTGACGGTGTCAAAATCAGGCAGCAAAATATCTTGTGGACGCAATTCATAACCTTCCAACTGCGTTAATGCGCGATAAATTGCATTTTTCAACTGGCGCACATTTCCCGGCCATCCGTAACGTGTAAGCATATTACTCAGGTCATTTGCCAATTTCGGGCGCGGTACCCCTTGTTCATCGGCAAATCGTGCTACAAACAGTTCGGTCAGGGGCATGATGTCTTGCGGGCGATCACGCAAAGGTGGCAGATTCAGCGTCAGTACATTCAAGCGGTAATAGAGGTCCTCACGGAACTCACCTTTTTGTACCATTTCAACCAGGTTCTTCTGGGTGGCGCAAATCACGCGGACATCAACATGTACTTCGTGTTCTTCGCCCACACGGCGGAAAGTCCCATCGTTGAGAAAGCGCAGCAATTTAGTTTGCATACGCGGCGACATCTCACCAATCTCATCCAACAGAACCGAGCCACCGTTCGCCTGCTCGAAGAAGCCCTTTTTACCTTCAACAGCGTTGGCATATGCCCCTGGCGCGTGACCAAATAATTCGCTTTCTACAACATCGTCTGGCATCGAACCGCAGTTCAGCGCCAGATAAGGTTTCTGCGCGCGTGGGCTGCCAAGGTGGCAAGCGTGAGCCAGCAAATCTTTTCCGGTGCCTGTATCGCCAACAATCAGCAGCGGCGCATTCAGCAGTGCCAGTTTATGAGCCTGATCAACCACATGGCGCATTTTCGGGCTGACGGCAACAATCTGACTGAAAGCGCTGACATCAGTGTTAGAGATATTTTGTAGTTGGCGACCCATACGCACCGTGGAGCGCAGCATAACAACTGCCCCCACCAGTGAAGACTCTTCGTTTTCACTATCCAGATGAACCGGCGTGATTTCCATCAGGAAGTTCTGCCCGTTGATGACCACATGTTCGGTATGCGATTCGGCCGGAGAACTTTCAAGCCAACGCATAAAATTGAAACCATTCACAAGGCTTGCGGCATTATGGTTACGCAACTTGTCTTCATTTTGTCCGAACAGCGCACAACTCGCTGGGTTTGCCAGCTCTACTTTGCTTTTCATATCCAACGAAAGTACAGGCTCTGGCAGCGCTTCAAGCAAAGCACTCAGCGCACGATGCTCACGCTCGGAAGGCATCCACGGCACGGTACGCACATCCGTAACGCCCGGGATTCGCCGAATTTCAGCCATCAGACTGCTGAATGAGTCAAATTCAAGTGTCGAGAAATTCAGGTAAATTCGCCCAATTGGATCAATTTCGATTCCTCGCAAATCGATACTACGCAGCACAAGTAAATCAAGTAATTCTCGAGTCAGACCAAGGCGGTCCTGGCAAAAAACTTCCAGACGCATGGAGGTGTCCTTCAATTGCAATAAGCTGAGTCATTGGGTGGAGTGATGATACTCCAGATAACGAATGGTCAGAAGAGATGTGTGAAGAAAAGTTGACAGATAAGTCGCTGAATGGGGGCGATGCCGTAAAGCAAAGTGCTCACGGCATTGCCTGTTTGTTACTCTACAGGTCTGGTTTTACTTTTACTCATTGTCTCTTTGAGCTGAACCAGCAACTGCTTGCGGAAATCACCGAGTTTCGGTTTGTCGCCTTCAATCCATGGCAATGGGCGGCAAAGCTCCATTGCTTTAATCCCTAAGCGGGCGGTCAGCAAACCAGCACCAATGCCCTGCGCAGCACGCGTCGAGAGTCTTGCCGCGAGATCCTGGCCTATCCAGTCCATACCGACTTCACGCACCAGTTCACTGGCTCCGGCAAAGGCGATATTCAACAATACCAGACGGAACAAACGGATACGGCTGTAGTAACCTAATTCTATGCCATAAACCGTGGCAATACGGTTTATCAGGCGCAAGTTACGCCAGGCGATAAACGCCATATCCACCATCGCCAGCGGGCTGACGGCAATCATTAGCGTGGACTCAGCAGCCGAGCGGCTGATTTCCCGGCGCGCCTGGTTATCCAACACTGGCTGGACCAAACGGGCATATAGCTCCACTACTTCACGATCGTTTTGCGTTTCATGAATCGCGGCGTACCAGCGTTGCAGTGCAGGATGCCCGTGATCAAGCCCAGCCTGGTGCGCGAGTTTTTCGCAGAAGGCTTTACCCTTCCCCATGCCGTGGCTGTGCATCAAATCACGCGCTTCGTCACGTTCTTCAGCACGCTGGCGCAAGCGCCATAAACGGCGCCACTCTGTCGCCACTGAGCCCACACCGGCAGCAATAATCAACCCGCCAGCAATGCCGCCTCCGAGAGCAATCCAGTCCTGGGTAACATAAGCGGTATGCGTCCACTGAATGCCTTGCGCCACCACGCTGACGCCAAACAGCCCAAGCCCGACCTGAACCATGCGCCGCCACAGGCTGCGTTTCGGGCGCAAAGCCGCTTCAATCACGGCTTCTGCTTGGCCGCCATCGTCAACGTCAACCTCATCAAACGTGTTGAGCGCTGGAGTAAACTTCTCAGCCTCCGGCTCGCTGAAAGCATGTGGCGCTTTGTAGATATCTTCTTTTTCCACATCCAGTGGTTGTGCGAAATCGATACGCGGTTTTAATGGCTCGTTCATCGCAATTTATCCCCGATTAAAAACTCCAGCGCCGCGTCCATCCGAATGTGCGGCATTGGCTTGTCCACATCCATCACTTGCGGACGGAACTGTTCAAACTGAAAACCTTGTTTCTCCCAGAAAGCACTTCCTGGTAAACGCGCCGGAACTTCGCCAGGGTAGACGGTTAGCGGTGCGCCATCACTTAAACGGTTACCACGCAATGCCGGGATTTGCTCACCTTTCACGTCAACCAGGCCACTTTGTGTTGCCTGAACTGACGCAAGCCCCATGCAGTCCATGTCGATACCTTCAAACGCGGCATTCTGCCAGGCGTCCTGCACCAGTTGCTGTAGTAACGACACCATGTTGGCGTGCTGATCGACGGTCACATGGTCGGCCTTGGTGGCAGCAAATAAAAGTTTGTCGATAACCGGCGAAAACAGGCGGCGAAACAACGTGCGTTGGCCGTAATGGAAACTTTGCATCAGTTGCGTCAGCGCGAGGCGCATATCGTTGAATGCTTGCGGGCCGCTGTTGAGAGGCTGAAGACAATCCACCAACACAATTTGGCGGTCAAATTTAAGGAAGTGGTTCTTGTAGAACCCTTTGACCACTTTTTCACAGTAGTAATCAAAGCGTGTCCGCAACGTGCCGATATTGGTGGTTTTGTCTGCCTGAGCGAGTTTCGACTCGCCAATGCTATCCACATCTGGCCACGGGAAGAATTGTAACGCCGGAGCGCCGGCCATATCACCAGGTAACACAAAACGACCGGGTTGGATAAAATGCAGACCTTCTCGTTTGCAGTGCAGCAGATATTCAGTCCAGGCCTCTGCAATTGCAGCAAGGCGGTTTTCATCGGCAGGAGCCAGCGGATCCAACCCTTCACATAGTTTGCGCCACTGCACAGACCATTCAGCGCGATCGCCTGTCAACAGACTTGTCATCTGGCGCGACCAGCTCAGGTAATTTTGCGCAAGCATCGGCAAGTCCAATAACCACTCGCCAGGATAATCGACAATTTCCAGATACAGCGTTGATGTGTCTTTGAAATGGCGCAGCAGTGAATCGTTAGAACGATAACGCAGCGCGAGGCGCATTTCGCTAACACCGCGGGTTGGAGTCGGCCAGTTCGGTGGAGAGCCGTACAACTGCGCCAGACCTTCGTCATAGGTAAAACGTTGAATACCTAAATCACGCTGTGGCACACGTTTCACGCCAAGCAGGCGTTCTTCACGCACCGCATTAAGCAACGGCAAACGCGCGCCGTTATGCACGCTCAATAATTGATTCACCATCGCGGTGATAAAAGCCGTCTTACCGCTGCGGCTTAAACCGGTTACGGCAAGACGTAAATGTCGGTCCACACCCCGGTTCATCAGGGCATTCAGTTCATTCTTGATTCTGTTCATATGCGTCCTGGTTGCGCCCGTTGTCTCTCAACTGAGGAGAATCTTCACTGATTGTAATAAATATGGGTAGTTAATACCGAATCAATGGCAAATGAATTGAAAATCAAAAGTGTGGAGAAAAGATTACTTTGCAGTGCCGCCTTGAGTGCGAGCAGAAATTTTGCGCAGTACTCGTGCCAGCAGGGGCTCAAGGGTTAGCGCCAGTAGCATTTTCAATGGACGGCGCGCTACGGATTTAACTGCCCAACCCGCGACGCCTGCAGGGCCGTAGCGCAGGGCGGTCAGCAATACTAACTTACCGACAATTTTCAGGCCCGGCTTAGCCTTGTTCGCAGCCGTCTGGAATTTAGACATGGTTTCTCCCGATTACAACGGGGGCAATCGCCCCCATAGAGAACATTAAAGCTGACGGAAACGGCTACGTAACGTGAAGGTATCAGAGGTTATATAGCGTTCCATAGAACGTAAACGCTGCTCCCCTGCCGCAAGTTCAGCATCAACTTCGTCGAGCAAATCGCGCGTAGTCGGTTGAGGGGTTGCCTGGTCGGCACCCGCAGGCATTGGGTCAAGGATAAAGGTCAGAGCGATGTAGGCCACCATCACAAAGAAAAATAGGCCAAAGATCATCGCTAATACGGTAATCAGGCGTACCAATTTGACTGGCACATCAAGGTATTGCGCGATACCCGCGCAAACCCCCTTCACCATCCCTTTTTCAGGGATACGCCACAATTTACGACCGGAAATTGAGTTCACCATTATTTGTCTCTCCAGTTCGGATGTTCTGCATCAAGGATCTGCTCCAGCGTCTGAATACGTTCGCGCATACGGCGTGATTCATCCGTTAGCTGCGCCAGCCGCTGTTGCTCGCCCTGAGAGAGTTGCCCGCCATTCGCGGCTCGGTTGTTGTAGTGCAACCACAGCCAGATGGGGGCGACAAACAACACAAATATGGTTAACGGAATGGCAAGAAAAAGCGCGCTCATGTGTACTCCTTTTACAAGTCAGGCCAGCTGCGGCGCGCCATGCACGCCGCAGTTAAAGTGAATTACCCACGTTCCTGGTTATTCATTTTAGCTTTCAGCGCAGCCAGCTGTTCGCTGATCTCGTCATCGGCTTTCAGTTCAGCAAACTGTGAATCGAGATTTTTCTGTTTACCAAAGCTGTGGCTTTCCGCTTCTGATTCCATCTGGTCAATACGGCGTTCAAAAGATTCAAAACGAGCCATTGCTTCATCGATTTTGCCGCTATCCAACTGTCGACGAACATCGCGTGAAGAAGAGGCTGCTTGATGGCGCAGCGTTAACGCCTGCTGGCGCGCGCGGGTTTCGCTGAGTTTATTCTCAAGCTCGCCAATCTCTTTTTTCATACGCGCCAGGGTTTCATCGACATGCACCACTTCATCTTCCAGGGTGGCGATCAGGTCGGTCATTTTCTGTTTTTCGATCAATGCCGCACGTGCAAGATCTTCTTTATCTTTACGCAGCGCCAATTCTGCTTTGTCCTGCCATTCAGCTTGCTGTGCAGTTGCTTGTTCTACGCGACGGGAAAGCTGTTTCTTTTCAGCCAGCGCACGAGCCGAGGTAGAGCGCACTTCAACGAGTGTGTCCTCCATTTCCTGAATCATCAGGCGCACCAACTTCTGTGGGTCTTCTGCTTTCTCGAGCAGTGAGTTGATGTTGGCATTCACGATGTCGGCAAAACGAGAAAAAATACCCATAATTCAATCCTCTTTAGTCATTATTTCAGGTGCCCGGCACCCTGCTCGAATTCAATATTGCAAGCGGCGTGCCAAATTTTTATCTTATTGATTTTAAACATAATAATTAAATTTGACTCATTACACATAATGTTTATAGTGGTGATATTCACTAACTATTGGTTAATTTAATCATGGCAGATAGCAAAGATAATTTGATTGGAGAGGCAAACAGTTTTCTTGAAGTTCTGGAACAAGTCTCCCGCCTGGCACCGCTTGAGAAACCGGTGTTAGTGATTGGCGAACGCGGAACAGGCAAAGAGTTGATTGCCAACCGTTTGCACTTCCTTTCACGCCGTTGGCAAGGGCCATTTATCTCCCTGAACTGCGCGGCACTCAACGACAACTTGCTGGACTCAGAGCTATTCGGACATGAGGCTGGGGCTTTTACCGGCGCTCAGAAGCGCCATCCAGGCCGCTTTGAACGCGCCGACGGCGGTACGTTGTTTCTTGATGAACTGGCAACCGCACCCATGATGGTGCAGGAAAAACTGTTACGCGTCGTGGAATACGGTGAGCTTGAGCGTGTTGGCGGCAGCCAGCCGTTGCAGGTCAATGTGCGATTAGTTTGTGCGACCAACGCCGATCTGCCAAAACTTGCTGAAGAAGGGAAATTCCGCGCTGATTTACTCGACCGTCTGGCATTTGATGTGGTGACACTTCCCCCGCTACGTGAGCGTCAACCCGATATCATGTTGATGGCCGAACATTTTGCGATCACCATGTGTCGCGAATTGCAGCTCCCTCTATTTCCTGGATTTACCGAAGAAGCGCAATTAACACTGATGAATTATGCCTGGCCGGGCAATATCCGTGAGTTAAAAAACGTGGTGGAACGCTCGGTTTATCGCCATGGGTCCAGTGAGGAACCTGTCGATGAAATCATCCTCGATCCCTTTGCGCGGCAACCTGTAACTATTGTAAAAAGTATCGAATCGCAGCAACAAACCTTGCCAATGGATTTACGCGCCTGGCAAAATGATCAAGAGAAAACACTCGTTGAACAAAGCCTCAAGCAGGCGAAATACAACCAGCGTAAAGCCGCTGATTTGCTCGGGCTCACTTATCATCAACTGCGCGCCTTACTGAAAAAGCACCAAATTATGCTATCTGAATAGCTATCAGATTGAGCTTTTAGTCTCTGCGAAGGCCAGTAATGCTGCAAAAAACAGCATCTCCCCGCCTTTTTTGCAGGCTTTGTTTATTAAAAAAGCAAAATAGCCTGACATATTTTGGGAAGCCCTCCAGAGTGCGATACACTTTGGCTATCACCCGAGAAAACTCAAAAACTTATGCGCGGAATTGTCTCCTCCCTGTTACTGGCGGTTAGCTGCCTGAGTGGCGCGGCATTTGCTGCAACACCTATTGAAAAGCCAGCCGATATCCGTAACAGCGGATTTGTTTATTGTGTCAGCGGTCAGGTCAATACTTTTAACCCGCAGATGGCCAGCGGTGGTTTGACTGTGGACACCCTTGCCGCACAGTTATATGACCGGTTGCTGGATGTTGATCCTTACACTTATCGCCTGGTGCCAGAATTGGCCGAGAGCTGGGAAGTATTGGATAACGGTGCCACTTATCGTTTTCATCTGCGCTCGAATGTTCAGTTCCAAACCACACCATGGTTTAAACCTACTCGCGCATTGAATGCTGACGATGTTGTTTTCAGCTTCCAACGAGTGTTTGATCGCAAACACCCATGGCATAACGTTAACGGCGGCAACTACCCTTACTTCGATAGCCTTCAGTTCCCGGACTCAGTAAAAAGTATTCGCAAGCTTGATAGCAACACCGTTGAGTTCCGACTGGAAAAGCCGGATGCCTCTTTCTTGTGGCATATGGCTACACATTACGCATCCGTGATGTCTGCAGAATATGCAGATCAACTGACTAAGGCCGACCGTCAGGAATTAATGGACCGTCAGCCGGTTGGCACAGGGCCATTCCAGATAAGTGAATATCGCGCAGGGCAATATATTCGCCTCGCACGCCATCCGAAATTCTGGCGCGGTGTTCCATTAATGCCGCAAGTTGTTCTGGATCTGGGTTCAGGTGGTACAGGGCGTTTATCGAAACTGATCACCGGCGAATGCGATGTACTGGCCTATCCAGCAGCCAGTCAGCTGACGATTTTACGTGATGATCCGCGATTGCGGCTTACTTTGCGTCCGGGAATGAACATTGCTTATCTGGCGTTTAACACCAACAAAGCACCATTGAATAACCCAGCAGTACGTCATGCTCTGGCACTGGCCATTAATAATCAACGCCTGATGCAGTCGATTTACTACGGTACAGCCGAAACAGCCGCCTCTATTTTGCCTCGTGCTTCCTGGGCTTACGACAGCGACTCCAAAATAACCGAATACAACCCGCAGAAAGCTCGCCAGCAATTAAAAGCGCTCGGGCTTAACAACCTTGAATTGCGTCTATGGGTTCCAACTAGCTCTCAGGCATGGAACCCAAGCCCGTTGAAAACGGCAGAGCTTATCCAGGCGGACATGGCGCAAATTGGGGTGAAGGTTATTATCGTTCCCGTCGAAGGCCGTTTCCAGGAAGCTCGCTTAATGGATATGAACCACGATTTAACGCTTGCAGGTTGGGCAACAGACAGTAACGACCCTGATAGTTTCTTCCGCCCCATGCTTAGTTGCGCCGCGATCCGATCGCAGACCAACTATGCTCGTTGGTGTGACCCTAAGTTTGATGAAGTGCTGCAAAAAGCGTTGTCGTCTCAGCAACTGGCCTCTCGCATTGAAGCTTACCGCGAGGCTCAGGATATTCTGGCCGAACAATTGCCCGTGCTGCCACTGGCGTCATCATTGCGCTTGCAAGCCTATCGCTACGACATTAAAGGGCTGGTGCTAAGTCCGTTTGGTAATGCATCGTTTGCGGGTGTTTCCCGTGAGAATGTTGAGGTGAAAAAACCATGATTATTTACACTCTGCGCCGCCTGCTATTGCTGCTGGTGACGCTGTTTTTTCTGACCTTTATCGGTTTTAGCCTCAACTATTTTACCCCTCATGCCCCACTGCAAGGTGCGTCACTGTGGAATGCGTGGGTTTTCTGGTTTGAAAGTATTATGCATTGGGATTTCGGCGTATCGAGCATTAACGGTCAGTCGATTAATGAACAGCTGCGTATTGTTTTCCCTGCCACCATGGAACTGTGCATTCTGGCATTTGGCCTGGCATTACTGATAGGTATTCCGGTGGGAATGCTGGCCGGTATTATGCGCAATAAGTGGCAAGACCGGCTGATAAGCGCTCTGGCACTTGTTGGTTTTTCTATTCCTGTATTCTGGCTAGCCTTGCTTCTAACGATGTTTTTCTCGCTAACATTAGGTTGGTTGCCCGTTTCCGGACGCTTTGATTTGCTTTATGAAGTGAAATCAGTGACTGGTTTTGCGCTGGTTGATGCCTGGCTATCGGACTCTCCATATCGCGAAGAGATGATCGTCAGCGCCATACGTCACATGGTACTGCCAGTGGTGGCATTAGCCGTCGCACCGACCACTGAAGTGGTGCGCCTGATGCGTATAAGCACCATTGAAGTGTTTGACCAAAACTATATTAAGGCAGCTGCAACCCGTGGTTTATCACGCCTGACAATTCTTCATCGTCATGTGCTGCACAACGCGTTGCCTCCGGTCATTCCACGCCTCGGCCTGCAATTCTCAACCATGTTAACTCTGGCGATGATCACTGAAGTTGTATTCAGTTGGCCGGGCCTTGGGCGCTGGCTTATCAACGCAATTCGCCAACAAGACTACACGGCCATTTCTGCTGGCGTGATGGTCATTGGCTCATTGGTAATCATCGTGAACGTTATCTCCGATATTTTGGGTGCCATGGCAAACCCTCTGACACATAAGGAATGGTATGCCTTACGATAGCGTCTATCGCGAGAAGCGCCCGCCGAGCACTCTGCGCCTGACATGGCGAAAATTTTACGGCGATACTACCGCAATGATCGGCCTATATGGTTGTGGCGCTTTAGTACTGCTGTGCATTTTTGGTGGGTTTTTTGCACCTTACGGCATCGACCAACAGTTCCTGGGTTATCAACTGTTACCGCCTTCATGGTCACGCTATGGCGATGTCTCTTTCTTCCTGGGGACAGATGACCTGGGGCGTGATGTATTGAGCCGTCTGTTAAGCGGTGCCGCACCAACAGTTGGCGGTGCGTTTGTCGTTACGCTTGCGGCAGCAGTATGCGGCATTATTCTGGGCGTATTTGCCGGTTCAACACATGGCCTTCGCTCTGCTGTGCTCAACCATATTCTTGATACGCTGTTGTCGATTCCGTCGCTGCTGCTGGCAATTATTGTCGTTGCGTTTGTCGGGCCACATTTATTGCACGCTATGTTTGCCGTGTGGCTCGCCCTACTGCCGCGTATGGTGCGTTCTGTTTATAGCGCCGTTCACGACGAACTGGAAAAAGATTACGTGGTTGCCGCACGCCTTGATGGTGCATCAACACTGAATATTCTTTGGTTTGCGGTAATGCCGAATACGGCGGCGATTCTGGTTACTGAGATTACGCGTGCGCTATCAATGGCGATTCTGGATATTGCTGCACTAGGGTTTTTGGACCTTGGCGCACAACTCCCTTCACCGGAATGGGGCTCGATGCTGGGTGACGCACTGGAGTTGATTTATGTCGCTCCGTGGACAGTAATGTTGCCCGGAGTGGCTATCATGATCAGTGTGTTGCTGGTCAACCTGCTGGGCGACGGTTTACGCCGCGCAATCAATGCGGGGGTGCAATAATGCCATTACTTGATATTCGTAACCTGACCATCGAGTTTATGACTTCCGAAGGTTGGGTAAAAGCCGTCGACCGCGTCAGTATGACTCTGAATGAAGGGGAAATCCGCGGTTTAGTGGGCGAGTCCGGTTCGGGAAAAAGTCTGATTGCCAAAGCGATTTGCGGCGTCACCAAAGACAACTGGCGCATCACCGCCGACCGTATGCGGTTTGATGATATCGATCTACTACGTCTGAGTTCACGCGAGCGTCGTCGCCTGGTCGGCCACAACGTTTCGATGATTTTCCAGGAACCGCAGTCGTGTCTGGACCCATCAGAACGAGTCGGTCGTCAGTTGATGCAAAATATTCCAGGCTGGACCTATAAAGGCCGCTGGTGGAAACGATTTGGCTGGCGCAAACGCCGGGCAATTGAGTTGTTACACCGCGTGGGGATTAAAGATCATAAAGATGCGATGCGTAGCTATCCCTACGAGCTGACTGACGGTGAATGCCAGAAGGTGATGATAGCCATTGCGCTGGCAAACCAGCCGCGTTTGTTGATTGCGGATGAACCAACCAATGCGATGGAACCAACTACGCAACTGCAAATTTTCAAACTACTGACGCGGTTAAACCAGTACAACAACACAACCATTTTGCTTATCAGCCATGACTTGCAGATGCTGAGCAAATGGGCCGATAAAATTAACGTCATGTATTGTGGGCAAACCGTGGAAAGCGCAACCAGTGAAGAGCTGATTGCCACCCCGCACCACCCTTATACACAGGCGCTTATCCGCGCGATCCCTGACTTTGGCAGCCCGATGCCGCATAAAAGCCGCCTCAATACTATGCCTGGTGCGATTCCTTTACTTGAACAGTTGCCGATGGGGTGCCGACTGGGGCCGCGTTGCCCTTATGCACAGCGTGAATGTATTGAAACACCTCGCTTGATGGGGGCAAAGACACATCTTTATGCCTGTCACTTCCCGCTGAATATGGAGAGTCAGTAATGGCTGAAACGCTGCTCGAAGTTCGTAATTTAAGTAAAACGTTTCGCTATCGAACTGGCTTGTTCCAGCGTCAGCATGTTGACGCCGTTAAACCACTGAATTTCACTCTGCGTGAAAAACAGACATTGGCGGTTATCGGTGAGAATGGCTCAGGAAAGTCGACACTTGCCAAAATGCTTGCCGGGATGGTTGAGCCGACCACTGGCGAAGTGCTAATTAACGATCATTTGCTGCAATACGGTGACTATACCTACCGAAGCCAGCATATCCGAATGATTTTCCAGGACCCGAGCACCTCGTTGAACCCGCGCCAGCGTATTTCGCAGATCCTCGATTTCCCGCTGCGCCTGAACACTAACCTCGAGCCAGAAGCGCGTCACAAGCAGATCATTGAAACCCTGAGAATGGTCGGCTTGCTTCCCGATCACGCCAGCTACTACCCGCATATGCTGGCTCCAGGGCAAAAACAGCGTCTGGGTTTGGCACGCGCGTTAATCCTGCGTCCAAAAGTGATTATTGCCGACGAAGCACTGGCATCTCTTGATATGTCGATGCGTTCGCAACTGATTAACCTGATGCTGGAACTGCAGGAAAAACAGGGCATTGCCTATATTTATGTGACCCAGCATATCGGCATGATGAAACACATCAGCGATAAAGTGATTGTGATGCACCAGGGTGAAGTCGTTGAGCGTGGTAGCACCGCTGAAGTTCTTGCCTCCCCGCTTCATGACCTAACCAAACGCCTGATCGCCAGCCATTTCGGTGAAGCGTTAACAGCAGATGCGTGGCGAAAAGATCGGTAAAGCCAACATATTAAGGGTGGATACCGTTCGCGAAGGGCCACCCTTAATACGTTATTTTTTCGCTTCAACATAGCGAGCAAAATTATCCAGGATAGCCTGCCAGCCATTCTTCTGATGCTCGATGGGGTATTGAGTATCAGGGTCAAATTCGAGATATACCTTCACACCGCCCTCCTGTTCCGTAAATTCGACTTTCGCTTCCCGGTCACCAAAAGTGTATTCAATCAACTTATGCGGAATGATGTGGGTATAAACACCTGCAAAATCAAACCCCATACTGCCGTCCTTCGCTTCCATTCGTGATGAAAACTTTCCTCCGGGCTTTAAATCTACTTCTGCATTGACGGTATGCCAGTCTGCCGAAGCAGTATTCCATTTTTCAATATCTTGCGGGTTATTGTAGGTATCCCAGACTTGCTCAATGGGTGCATGAACCTGCGTTTCAACAGTGATTTTCATCATTTATCTCCGGTGATTATTTTACCAGGCAAGTGCGAATTAACACCCTAAAACATAGTATCCATCAGGCATGTCGGCAATGCGTCTGCCACATCCTCCACACAACCATCTGTTCAGACCTCTGGTGACGCGATAACCAGTCGTTCAGCGTAAAAAAATAACCTGACACAACAGGCGTTGAGTGGGATATAATTTCACTTTCGTGTTGAAAAATTGTGACTAGTCATCGTCAACTTGATGATTATAAAGTCATAAAATTAGCAGAAACTATAAGGATTCAAAGCTATGGGTTTTCTTACCGGTAAACGCATTCTGATCACTGGCGTCGCCAGTAAACTCTCCATTGCCTACGGTATCGCACAGGCTATGCACCGCGAAGGTGCTGAACTCGCTTTCACTTACCAGAATGAAAAACTGAAAGGCCGTGTGGAAGGGTTTGCTGCAGATCTGGGTTCAAGCCTGGTTCTGCCGTGCGACGTTGCAGAAGATGCAAGCATCGAAGCGATGTTTGCTGAGCTTGCGAAAAGCTGGCCGAAATTTGACGGTTTCGTTCACTCTATCGGTTTCGCACCTGGCGACCAGTTAGATGGCGACTACGTGAATGCGGTTACCCGTGAAGGCTTCAAAATTGCTCACGACATCAGCTCCTACAGCTTTGTTGCGATGGCAAAAGTTTGCCGTGAAATGCTCAATCCTGGTTCAGCACTGCTGACTCTGTCTTACCTGGGTGCAGAACGCGCTATTCCTAACTACAACGTAATGGGCCTGGCTAAAGCATCTCTGGAAGCTAACGTGCGCTATATGGCAAACGCGATGGGTCCAGAAGGTGTGCGAGTGAACGGTATTTCTGCTGGCCCAATCCGCACTCTGGCGGCTTCTGGCATCAAAGACTTCCGTAAAATGCTGGCGCATTGCGAAGCGGTTACCCCAATTCGCCGCACTGTGACCATCGAAGATGTGGGTAACTCCGCAGCGTTCCTGTGTTCTGACCTCTCTGCTGGTATCTCTGGCGAAGTGGTACACGTTGACGGCGGTTTCAGCATCGCTGCAATGAACGAACTGGAACTGAAAGACTAGTTCGGTTCATAACGTGGGCAGGCGTCTGTCTGCCCCGTTAACTCCCTCGCCTCACCCACAATCTTGCCTGTTAATTCTGAAACTCCTCTCGTAGTTATACTTTTCCGATATTTATTATCACCGATCATTCTTTTGTCACCTCCCGCGCTTACGCCAGGATAAAGCAGCAAACCAGGCCGTCAGGTGTTTTCCCCGGGCTTGTAAACTCTTTGACCAAGGAATGACCATGGAACAACGCCGAATCTCAGGCAAAGGCCACTGGTACCATGAAACCCAGTCCAGCCGTAACGATGCCGCCGTGCTTCCGTTAGTTCCCGAAGCCGCGTTTCTCGAAGATCGTTTTTTACTTGATTTGAACCTTAGCGCTGACCAACTCACCTCTGAGCACGCGTGGCTTTCGGCTGCACGTGATATTAGTGAATGTTTGTTGCCTGAAAACAGCCCTGTGACCCGCTTACATACACTGAGTGGCTATGACCGCTTAAGTACCGCGCTCACTGTCGCACAGGTCTATGGTGTTCAACGTCTTTGCAATCATTACGCGGCTCGACTAGCCCCCCAACCAGGTCCTGACTCATCGCGCGAAAGTAACCGCCGTCTGACGCAAATCACCCAATACGCCCGCCAGTTGGCCAGCCAACCGACGCTGATTGATGATGTCTCGCGTCAGCAACTTGATGAGGTTGCTCTTTCAGTAAATGATATGGTGACATTTAACCAGTTGATTGGCTTTATCGGTTTTCAGGCTCGCGTGATTGCAGTTTTCCAGGCACTACAAAGCTTGCCAGTGCGCTGGTTACCAGGGCTTGATACGCAGCAGGATGCCCCTACAGAGTTATTCCTTGATGGTGATAAGCAGTGGCAACCAGGTTTGCCTGAAGTTGAGCGACGCTACGCAAACACA
Organism: Buttiauxella massiliensis; assembly: GCF_902500225.1. GTDB lineage: Bacteria > Pseudomonadota > Gammaproteobacteria > Enterobacterales > Enterobacteriaceae > Buttiauxella > Buttiauxella massiliensis. The sequence goes on from NZ_LR722650.1 coordinate 398,601, forward strand.
CTGCAACTGGACGTACACAACGACTGCCTACCGCAAAATATCTTGCAAGAGATGAGTTGGCTGCTGCTTCACGATGCCACGGCATTTTCCCTATTCGGCCAGATAACTCATTTACTACTCCCTCCGAGTGCTCAAGCCTGTGATGATCAGATTTTGGTTGGTCTGTTGACCGCTCGTATTAACGGAAGCGTCAGTTGTTTTACGGATTTTGCAAAAGCATGGCGTGGAGAAAGTGGTTTACCTGAAGCAATGCGCAATGGTGAAAGAGCGATACAAGCCTGGAGCCATAACCGCCCACATGAACGCGCGATAATCCAGGCTGTCCGCGTATTAACTCGCGCACCTGGAAGTTTTAGCGCAGCCCAGCTTCAACCTTTATTCGAACAGGGTTTTAGCGAAGGCGAAGCTTTGCAATTACTGGTGAGTTCAGGGTTGTACGGCTGGTTAAACCGATTGAAAATTGGGCTTGGCAATACTCGCTAGACATTGATAGCACGTACCTTTGCGGCAAACAGCGCTTGCCGCAAAGGGTGGTTTCGCGTAAAACTGTCAGCCGCTCTTTTGGCCACGAAAACTAAAAAACATGTTCCAGGATAACCCGCTGCTCGCGCAGCTTAAACAGCAACTGCACTCCCAAACTCCACGCGTTGAAGGCGTGGTAAAAGGCACGGAAAAAGGCTTTGGCTTCCTCGAAGTGGACTCTCAAAAAAGTTACTTTATTCCACCGCCGCAGATGAAAAAAGTGATGCATGGCGACCGCGTGAGCGCGGTGATTCATACCGACAAGGACCGCGAAACCGCTGAGCCAGAAGAGCTTATCGAACCGTTCCTCAGCCGGTTTGTTGGTCGTGTTCAACGTAAAGACGACCGTCTGTCTATCGTTCCGGATCATCCATTATTGCGTGATGCGATTCAGTGTCGTGCTGACCGCAATGTGACCCATGATTTCCAGAATGGCGACTGGGCCGTTGCGGAAATGAAACGCCACCCGCTGAAAGGCGACCGTGGTTTCTACGCTGATTTGACGCAGTTCATCACCTTTGGTGACGATCACCTTGCGCCATGGTGGGTGACACTGTCACGCCACAATCTTGAGCGTGAAGCGCCAGACGGCGTGGCGACTGAAATGCTGGACGAAGGCCTGGTGCGTGAAGATTTAACCGCCCTGGATTTCGTTACCATTGATAGCGCCAGCACCGAAGACATGGACGATGCGCTGTTTGTTGAAGAACTTGCCGATGGCAAATTACAACTCACCGTTGCTATCGCCGATCCGACGGCCTGGATTGCCGAAGGCAGCAAACTTGACGGTATCGCCAAAGTTCGCGCCTTCACCAACTACCTGCCGGGCTTTAACATCCCAATGTTGCCTCGCGAGTTGTCTGACGATTTATGTTCACTGCGCCCTGACGTGACTCGTCCGGTTGTCGCGTGCCGCATGGTTATCGCGCAAGATGGCAGCATTGAAAATGAGATTAACTTTTTTGTTGCGACCATCGAATCTAAAGCCAAACTGGCCTATGACGCTGTATCCGACTGGTTAGAAGAAAAAGGCGACTGGCAGCCACCGAGCGATGCTATCGCTAAGCAAATTCGTCTATTGGAACGCGTCTGCCTGAGCCGCGCCGACTGGCGCCGTACCCACGCGCTGGTGTTCAAAGACCGCCCTGATTACCGTTTTGTATTAGGCGAGAAAGGCGAAGTGTTGGATATCGTTGCGGAATCACGTCGCATCGCTAACCGCATCGTTGAAGAATCAATGATTGCGGCTAACGTCTGTGCGGCCATTGTGTTGCGCGAGAAATTGGGATTCGGCGTTTATAACGTCCACACCGGTTTCGACCCGGCAAACATTGAACAGCTGGCGACTATGCTGCAAGGTCACGGCCTTGAAGTAGATGCGCAAGAAGTGTTGACACTAAACGGCTTCTGCAAATTACGCCGTGAGCTTGATGCGCAGCCAACCTCCTTCCTTGACACTCGTATTCGTCGCTACCAGTCGTTTGCTGAAATCAGCATTGAGCCAGGCCCGCATTACGGCCTGGGTCTGGAGGCTTATGCGACCTGGACTTCACCGATTCGTAAATACGGCGATATGATCAACCATCGCCTGTTGAAAGCGATAATCAAAGGTGAAACCGCATCCCGTCCACAAGACGAAATCACAGTACAGATGGCTGAGCGCCGTCGCCTGAACCGCATGGCTGAACGCGATGTCGGTGACTGGCTGTATGCTCGCTTCTTGAATGACAAAGCCGGAACGGATACTCGTTTCAGTGCAGAGATCATTGATGTGAGCCGTGGCGGTATGCGCGTACGTCTGATTGAAAATGGCGCTGTTGCCTTTATCCCTGCCCCATTTATCCATGCTGTCCGCGATGAGATGGTATGCAGTCAGGAGCTAGGAACCGTGCAAATTAACGGCGAAGTGGCTTACAAAGTGACAGATGTCATTGATGTGACAATCGCAGAGGTTCGTATGGAAACTCGTAGTGTGATCGCGCGTCCAGCAATCTGACGGTTAGTTAGTCATTTAAATTTAAAAGCTGAGCCTCGTGCTCAGCTTTTTTTTGTTCTTTTTTTATTGTGAATACACTTAGGATCATAATCACAACCAGAAAATGATTAGAATCACAACTCGTTTTCTGCTGGTTATAAGTCAGGAAAAACTGTCAATAACGTGCGGAACATTCAGATTTTTCACATCTTCTGCAAAAACAATGTCTTTAACTCACTGTTGTCCCTTTAAGATCGGTTTATATTGCTAATATGAATTACAGACTGACACGCTATGTCGGGCCCTGTTCAGGAGAGAGCATGAAAGACGATTTGGAGCAAAATCTGCTCTACCGTTATTTAGGGACAACTAGCCCATACTGGCGTTTACCAAACGATAGCAACGCTCTGCAATTAGCCGCTAGCGAAAGCTCTGATATCAGCCAGGTGGTCGCTCTTGAGCCCGAGCAGGCGGAACAAATACGCCAAATGACGGTAATAACCTCAAGCGTCACTATGTCGATTTCATTATTTGGTTGTGAAGTTTCCGTACATTTAGTGGGCCGTAAGGTATCAAAAAAAGAATGGGCAGGTTCGGCATCTGCCTGGGATGACACCCCTTCTGTTGCCCGAGATTTGGTGCAAGGGCTCTCATTCGCGGAACAGGTCGTCTCGGAGGCAAACTCTGTCATCGTTATTCTCGACAGATTAGGCAATATTCAACGCTTCAATCGTTTGAGCGAAGAGTATACCGGTCTTAAAGAACAAGAAGTTATTGGCCAAAACGTTTTTAAATTGTTTATGAGCCGTAGTGAGGCCGCCGCTTCCAAACGCAATATTAGCGGATTCTTTCGTAACGGAAATTCTTACGAAGTCGAACGCTGGATAAAAACCCGTAAAGGCCAGCGGCTGTTTTTGTTTCGCAACAAATTTGTCCATAGCGGCAGCGGTAAGAATGAAATCTATTTGATCTGTTCTGGTACTGATATCACCGAAGAACGCCGTGCGCAGGAGCGTCTGCGCGTATTGGCGAACACCGACACCATCACCGGCCTACCAAATCGTAATGCCATCAATGATTTAATCTCCTCCGCAATTGAAAACCGTGGTGAAACCCAGGTAGGGATCGTTTATCTCGACCTTGATAACTTCAAAAAAGTGAATGATGCGTACGGGCACATGTTCGGTGACCAGTTATTACAGGCCGTGTCATTAGCGATTCTAAGTTGCCTTGATGAAGGACAGATACTTGCGCGCTTGGGTGGAGATGAATTTATTGTTCTCGCCACTGACACCTCTCAGGCAACGCTCGAAGCCATGTCGTCGCGTATTCTGGCGCGACTAAAACAGCCCTTCCGCATTGGTTTGATTGAAGTTTATTCCGGCTGCTCGTTAGGTATATCGCTGGCTCCGCAACATGGTGAAGACCGTGAAAGTCTTATTCGGAATGCTGATACCGCGATGTATACCGCCAAAGAGAGTGGTCGTGGCAAGTTCTGCGTATTTGCTCCAGAAATGAATCAACGTGTGTTTGAGTACTTGTGGCTCGACACCAACTTACGTAAAGCGCTCGATAACGACCAACTTGTTATTCACTATCAGCCTAAAATGACCTGGAGAGGTGAAGTCAGAAGTCTGGAAGCACTGGTGCGATGGCAATCGCCGGAGCGCGGGCTGATTCCACCGTTGGATTTTATCTCTTATGCAGAAGAGTCCGGGTTAATTGTGCCTCTTGGGCGATGGGTGATGTTAAGTGTGGTTCAGCAGGTGGCGAAATGGCGTGATAAAGGCATTAATTTACGCGTTGCAGTCAACGTTTCTGCCCGCCAGTTAGCCGATCAAACAATCTTCAGTGATTTGAAACAAGCTCTGAAAGATCTTAATTTTGAATACTGCCCGATTGATGTAGAGCTTACAGAAAGCTGCCTGATTGAAAATGAAGACCTTGCACTTTCGGTAATTCAACAATTCAGCCGCTTGGGTGCCCAGGTGCATTTAGATGATTTTGGGACGGGTTATTCCTCACTTTCGCAACTTGCCCGCTTCCCGATCGACGCGATAAAACTCGACCAAAGTTTCGTACGCGATATTCATAAGCAGTCGGTGTCTCAATCGCTGGTGCGTGCAATCGTTGCAGTTGCCCAAGCGCTTAATTTACAGGTCATTGCCGAAGGGGTTGAGAACCAAAAAGAAGACGCCTTCCTGACTAAGAATGGCGTCAACGAACGGCAAGGGTATTTGTTTGCGAAGCCCATGCCCGCAGCCGTGTTTGAACGTTGGTTAAAGCGCTATCAGGCCAGAACGGCGCGATAAGCTCTGCGACCAAATGAGCCAGGGAAACCTGGCTATTTTATTTGTGCAAAAACCTCTTTCGCCGCAAATAGACCATTCAACGCGCAAGGAAACCCTGCATACACCGCCATTTGCATGATCACTTCAATAATTTCCTGTTCCGAACAGCCAACATTCAGCGCCCCCTGGATATGGACTTTAAGCTGTGGCGTCGCATTTCCAAGTGCGGTCAGTGCTGCAACAACAGCAATTTCTCTGGCTTTTAAATCGAGGCCTGGTCTTGAGTAGATATCACCAAATGGAAATTCAATCAGCAGACGCGCAAAATCCGGTGCTATATCACTCAGGCTCTTAATGACATTTTCACCAGCATGTCCATCAACCTCTTTTAATTTTCCCAGGCCTCGTAGATAACGTTCACTTTCCATTTTGGAACCCTCTTCTATTGAATAGTGAACGAACTCTAAATTTTACTGAGCAACGCATCCAATACCCTTTTTGTGATACCTTTTTGGTATGAACGAATCCATCGATTTACGACAATTTCGTTATTTTCTGGCTGTGAGTGAAGAGCTCAATTTCAGTCGTGCCGCATTGCGTCTGCATATTTCTCAGCCTCCACTAAGTAGGCAAATTCGGCAACTCGAAGACCAACTCGGAGTGCAGTTATTTCTTCGTAGCAAGAAGGGTGTCACCCTCACCGAAGCGGGGGCCGCATTCTTACCAGAAGTGAAACGCACACTCCTTCAGGCAGAAAAAGCGATTGCCGTCGTAAAAGAGATGCGAAGTAACATTGGGGGGAAATTTGTTGTTGGTTACACAACAGTGTTCGAACGAAGTGCAATCCCTGATGTGACAGAGGTCTTGCGCCAACGCTTTCCTGCCTGGCAAATCCACACATCAGGAGATCATTCAATCAATCTCATTCGTGAAGTCAAAAAAGGGACGATGGATGCGGCATTTATCGGCTTGCACACGGACGTTCAAGGCCTGGCTGTTGAAAAAATTTTAGAAGATCCACTTGTGGTGGCTTTGCCCGCAGGTCATAAACTTGCGCACAAACGCTTCATCAGTTTTGACTCACTACGTGACGAGCCGATGTTCTGGTTTGAGCGGCGGTTAAATCCCGGTTTTTATGATTACTGCCAGGCGTTTTTCCACAAGATTGATTTCAAGCCTCATATCATTCCGGAACCGCAAGATCATCACATCATGCTCGGGCTTATTGCGGAAGGAAAAGGTATTGCTCTGGTCCCTTCATCGTTGCAGTGCATCAAACGACAAGGCGTTATTTTCCGTAAACTGAAGGAAGAGACTCATCATCTGGCGATGGGTATTGGCGTTGCCTGGGATAAACAAAATGATTCACCTGTTTTGCAGGCATTTCTTGAGTTGCTGAGGCGTTACCACCTGAAAGAAGACGCCTTTCTTTAGATGAATGGCGTCAACAAACGGCAGGATTTAGACCAATTGCCCGCAGCCGTATTCGAGCGTTGGCTCACGAGTTAACTGGCTTTACGCAAAGCTGTAGCGCTGTGACGATTTTGCATTTGCACTAACCTTTCCATATAAGCGATATCCTTAGCTTCGAGGCAAAATGCTGCATCAACCCAGTCTTCGGTGATATCCATCAACTCCGAGCGAGGCAGTTGAAGTACACGCTGACGGGCACGCAACATAGCCCGAACACCATTCAGTTTAGGCTGCAATGTATCAATGAAAGTACGAGTAGCAAGATAACCCTGACCGGGTTCAAACAGTTCATCAACCAGACCAAACTGCTGATGCCACTCTGCGGTGTGAGACTCTCCTTTATAAATCAGCTCTTCTGCGAGTTTCATGCCTGAGCGGCGTGCAACCAGCGAATAGGCCCCCATGCCAGGAAAGAGGTTAAAAGCAATCTCCGGGAAACCAAGACGGGCATCTCGTTGTGCCAGCACAAAATGGTGTGCTAATGCTGCTTCGAATCCCCCACCTAATGCACTGCCCTCAACCATCGCTAGGCTAATTGCACCGCTATCAAACCCTCGTGAAGCTGCATGGACACAGTCGACACAAGCCCTGGCATACGCGCGCAATGCCTCGCGACGCCCCTGCTGTATTGATTCAACAAAAAAGCCCAAATCGCCGCCGGTGTTATACATTCCCTGCACCAGAGAACCGGTCACCCAAAAATCAACCACAAAACCCTCCTGTTGAACCAGATACCGCAGGTTCATAATTTCTTCGATTAGCTTATGGTTGAAGCAAGGACGGGGCTGCGCTCTTAACATCATCCACACAGTGCGACGTTCTGCCTCGTAATAACCCGACAACTGGGTGAATCGAGTAGTGTCCGTGAACAATTTGCAGGTTGGCTGGTTAATTACTGTCATTATCTTATCCTCATGTTATGAAAGCGCGTTACACGCAGGATCAGACTAATCCACTACCGCACCTGGATGAATGTATCGGAGTGTTTAATAATTATTACTTATATGTTGTTCAATAATTGATTGATGTGTAAGGGTAAAAATTCCCAATTGAGCCTTCTCTTTCCAGACCTTTTTTTGCATTATGAAGGCAACACTTTTCCGCAACTGACCAGGACGCACTATGCCTTCAGTGGACCCTCTGCAACTCGCAAAACGTATTGATACCGTGCTGGATATTCTGGTGGGAGGCGATCATGCGTCTGCTATTAACAATCTGGAAATCCTGAAAACGGAATTGCTGAATATCGCTAATGGTGAAGAGATAAAAGAAAGCGACTTGAAAAAGTCGCCTTGGGAGATTTGAATCTAAAGCCGGTGAAAACCGGCGTATTTATAGGCTCATTGAGCCAAATGCGCCTTGCCAGTCTTTCTCGAAAGTTGCAATTGCAGCATTCACGGCCGGTGTTGTTAACAGTTGTTCAGTGACATCAACAGGTAGCGTAATTGCTTCACATCCTGCCAGCAGGCATGACATTGCCTGATGTGGTGTACGGAAACTAGCGGCCAGAACTTTAGATTGTGGAGCGTGCAGCGTCAGTAGCTGCTGTAAATCCTGGACCATTTGAATACCATCGCCACCCTGCGCATCCAGGCGGTTGACGTACGGCGCAACATATTCAGCACCAGCTAATGCGGCAAGCAATCCTTGAGTCGCACCATATACCGCAGTGCCCAGCGTCGGAATGCCTATTACTTTCAACTGCTTCATTGCCGCCAGGCCTTCTGTTGTGGTCGGGACTTTCACAACAAGACCCGGGACACGCTTCACTAGCAATTCAGCCTCTTTCACCATTTCGTCAGCCTGCGCGGCAATGACCTGAGCAAATAGTTTGCCTTCACCACCTAATGCATCCTGCAAGGCCGGTAGAACTTCCCACAAAGAAATCCCCGCTTTGGCGACGATGGAGGGATTGGTTGTTACGCCCTGTAACGGCAAAACACGCGCCAGGCGCTTCACTGCGGCAACGTCAGCAGTATCTAAATACAGTTCCATAAACTCTCCGGATTGGTCATCTAACTCATTGCCGACATCATAACGCCACTGTCTGTTCTTTATCTGATCAAAATCAATAAAACTTTCATTCGAAAGTAATCTAATTTACGAAAGAAGATTAAGGCGGGCTTATGCTATTTAATATCCAACGTTACTCAACACATGATGGTCCAGGGATTCGCACTGTCGTATTCCTTAAAGGCTGCTCTCTGGGCTGCCGCTGGTGCCAGAACCCTGAAAGCCGTGCTCGTGGGCAGGATGTGCTGTTTGACGAGCGTCTGTGCCTTGCTGGTTGCGATCTTTGCCCACAGACAGCACCACATGCAATCAGCCGTATTGATGACGTTTTGATCATCGCGCGTGAAAAGCTTTCGACTGACGATATGACCACATTGACGGGTTGCTGCCCTACTCAGGCATTAAGCGTATGCGGTGAAACACAAAGCGTTGATGCGATCATGCAGAAAGTGCTTCGCGACAAACCATTTTACGACCGCAGCGGTGGTGGAATTACGCTTTCTGGCGGCGAACCATTCATGCAGCCTGAAATGGCTGAGCAACTGCTGCGTAGAAGCAAAGAGGCAGGAATTCATACCGCCGTTGAGTCTTGCCTTTATGTGCCGTGGAAATACATAGAGCCGTCGATTAACCATCTGGATCTCCTGCTCGCCGACCTTAAGCATGTTGATGCACAGCGCTTCAAACAATGGACCGACGGCAGCGTCGAACGTGTAATGGACAACTTCCGCAAGTTGGCCGCACGCAACGTACAAATGACGATTCGCGTGCCGTTGATCCCCGATTTTAATGCCGATGAGCAATCAATTCGCGCGATCGCTGATTTTGCCGCCGATGAAATCGGTGCGAAAGCGATTCATTTTTTGCCTTACCACACCCTAGGTATCAACAAATACAAACTCCTGAATATCCCTTATCTGGCCGCGCACCAACCCCTTGATGCGCCAGAACTGCTGCAGTTTGCTGAGCAGTACGCAAGCCAAAAAGGGATGACCGCCTGGATAAGAGGATAAACCGATGACCCAACTGAACCTGAACACCTTAAGCCAACGCATCAAAGATCATAAAGAAGCGTTAATTCATATCGTTAAGCCGCCGGTATGCACCGAACGTGCGCAACATTACACGGCGATTTATCAGCAGCATCAGGATAAACCATTACCTGTGCGCCGCGCTCTCGCGCTCGCCCACCACCTTGCTGAGCGCACTATCTGGATTAAGCACGATGAACTGATCGTTGGTAACCAGGCAAGCCACGTTCGCGGTGCACCATTCTTCCCTGAGTACACCGTGGGATGGATTGAAACTGAAATTGATGAGTTGGGTGACCGCCCTGGTGCTGGTTTCTCAATTTCAGATGCTGATAAAGCGGTGATGCATGAAATTTGCCCATGGTGGCGTGGGCAAACCGTGCAGGATCGCTGCTACGGAATGTTCACCGACGAGCAAAAGGAGTTACTGGCGAGTGGCATCATTAAAGCCGAAGGAAATATGACTTCAGGCGATGCGCATCTGGCGGTCAACTTCCCACTGTTGCTGGAATTAGGCATTAATGGTTTACGTGCAAAAGTAGCCGAACGTCGTTCGCGTCTACATCTGACCGACTGGGAAGATCTGCACAAAGAGCAATTCCTGAAAGCTATTGATATTACTTTCGTTGCATTAAGCGAGCATATTCTACGCTACGCGGCACTTGCCAAAGAAATGGCGAGCACAGAGTCACGAGTGGCACGCCGTGATGAGCTGCTAGCCATTGCTGAAAACTGCGAACACATTGCTCATCATAAACCAACCTCATTCTGGCAAGCTTTGCAGTTGAGCTACTTCATACAGTTGGTATTGCAGATAGAATCTAACGGCCACTCCGTATCTTTTGGCCGCCTCGATCAATTCCTCTATCCGTGGTATCGCCGTGATGTCGAACTTGAACAAACCTTAGGTCGCGACCAGGCTATCGAACTCCTGCAAAGCTGTTGGTTGAAATTGTTGGAAGTGAACAAAATCCGCTCTGGTTCGCACTCCAAAGCCTCTGCCGGCAGCCCGCTTTACCAAAACGTCACCATTGGTGGCCAGACACTGGTTAATGGTGAAGCTGTGGATGCGGTGAATCCACTTTCATACGCCATCCTGGAATCATGTGGGCAATTACGCTCAACACAGCCAAACTTGAGTGTGCGCTACCATGCCGGAATGAGTAATGACTTCCTTGATGCCTGCGTTCAGGTGATTCGCTGTGGTTTCGGAATGCCTGCATTTAACAACGATGAAATCGTGATTGAAGAGTTCATTAAACTTGGTGTCAGCCGTGAAGATGCGTACGACTATGCAGCAATTGGCTGTATCGAAACAGCTGTTGGCGGCAAATGGGGATACCGCTGCACTGGCATGAGTTTCATTAATTTTGCCCGGGTCATGCTGGCTGCACTCGAACATGGTCGCGATGCTACCAGTGGTAAAGTTTTCCTGCCGCAAGAACATGCACTCTCAGCAGGGAACTTCACACAGTTTGATCAGGTCATGAATGCCTGGGATGATCAAATTCGTTATTACACCCAGAAATCCATAGAAATTGAGTGTGTTGTGGATACGGTTCTGGAAGAAAATGCTCACGACATTCTGTGCTCAGCCCTTGTGGATGACTGCATTGAGCGTGGTAAAAGCATTAAGCAAGGTGGCGCAAAATATGACTGGGTTTCTGGCCTGCAAGTCGGTATTGCCAACCTTGGAAACAGCCTTGCAGCAGTTAAAAAATTGGTGTTCGAACAAGGAGCGATTGGCCAACAACAGCTTGCTGAAGCACTGGCCAATGACTTTGAGGGTTTGACAGGTGAACAGCTACGCCAGCGCCTGATAAATGGCGCGCCAAAATATGGTAACGATGAAGATGAGGTTGATTTACTGTTAGCTCGAGCTTACCAAACCTATATTGACGAGTTGAAGCAGTATCACAATACTCGTTTTGGCCGTGGCCCTATCGGCGGAACTTACTATGCGGGTACTTCATCGATATCAGCGAACGTACCGTTTGGTGCTGCAACTATGGCAACTCCTGATGGGCGTAAAGCAACAACGCCACTGGCAGAAGGTGCAAGCCCGGCTTCAGGCACCGACCGTCTTGGCCCAACAGCGGTTATTAGCTCCGTCGGCAAATTGCCAACCAGTAAGATTTTGGGTGGTGTGCTGCTTAACCAGAAGCTGAATCCGGCAACATTAGATAACCCACGCGATCGTGAAAAATTGATGCTAATGCTGCGTACTTTCTTTGAAGCGCATAAGGGCTGGCATGTTCAATACAACATTGTTTCCCGTGAAACACTGGTTGATGCCAAACAACATCCTGATAAATATCGTGACCTGGTGGTGCGCGTAGCAGGTTATTCTGCTTTCTTTACTGCCTTATCTCCAGACGCGCAGGATGATATTATAGCCCGTACTGAACATACACTTTGATAATACTGGCGGTGCATCATGCGCCGCCTAACAATTGGCTGACATGAACTCCAGACAACAAATTATTTTACAGATGGTGATTGATCAAGGCCGCATGAGTGTGGCCGATCTTTCAAAAAAAACCGGTGTTTCAGAGGTAACCATTCGCCATGATCTCAATCTCCTGGAGAAGAAAAGTTACCTGAAACGTGCTCACGGTTATGCCGTTCCGCTAGATAGTGAAGATGTCGAAACCCGAATGATGAACAATTATTCGTTGAAACGTCATCTTGCTGATTTTGCCGCAACATTGGTAAACGATGGTGAAACAATTTTTATCGAAAATGGCAGTTGCAATGCACTGCTGGCTCGCGCGTTAGCCGAGCAGAAAAAAATCACTCTGATTACCGTCAGCAGCTACATTGCGCATCTTTTGAAAGATACCGATTGTGAAGTTGTGTTACTTGGTGGCATTTACCAGAAGAAAAGTGAAAGCATGGTTGGCCCTCTGACGCGGCAATTTATCCAGCAAGTGCACTTCAGCAAAGCATTTATCGGTATCGACGGCTTTTTACCGGAAACCGGATTTACCAGCCGCGACATGATGCGCGCTGATGTGGTTAACACCGTGCTAGAAAAAGGTAGTGAAACTATTGTACTGACTGACAGCTCTAAATTTGGTGCTATGCACCCCTACACTCTCGGCCCGATCTCGCACATTAACCGCGTCATTACAGACGATGCGCTTAGCGGAGTCGCTAGCCAACAATTGCAGGACACAGGGATACAGGTCAATATTGTTAAACAATTTCCCCTCGCATAACTTCAGTTGTATACCCAAAATAATTCAAGATGCAGTCAGGTAAGTGATTATTCGGCCCATCCATGGGCCTCACCCCTTTGAGGCGCTGTAAACAGCGTTCAAATCTGCTCCAGGCAGATTTGTCAGGTGAGTAAATGTAGCCAACGCACATGCAACTTGAAGTATGACGGGTATAACTGCCTGCATTCATTGTAGGCAGCTCTCTTATCAGAATTATCCTGCCTATCCTTTAAGATTATTTACCTATTGTTATTTCCAATACAAATTAGAATATTTAGTAGCGATATAACAGGAAGTGACAATCACTGCAGTTATCTTTTAGGTCTTATATCGTCATGCAGTTTCGCGGAACGCTCTTTAAGTTGGTTAATTACCACTATACTTAATCAGAGACTATTTCCGTGAATCAATAATTCAGGAGAAAGTATTATGACCTTAAATAACAAAAAAATTGCTGCCGTTGTGCTGGCTTTAACCGTTGCTACATCTCTGAGCGCCTGCTCCAACTGGTCCAAACGTGACCGTAACACAGCGATTGGCGCAGGTGCCGGCGCTGTTGGTGGTGCTGTCTTAACTGACGGTAGTGCATTGGGCACGTTAGGCGGTGCAGCTGTAGGTGGTATTATCGGTCATCAGGTAGGTAAATAAAGCTTGATACCAGAAAAAGCATAAATGCTTTTACAAATTATAAAATCTTTAATATTCAGGTCTGACTTTCAGCAGTCATAATAAAAGGCCACGGTATATTTACCGTGGCCTGATTATTTGTATTATATCTTAAACGAATCAACCACCTGCTAATTTTACCTTCATACCTTTAGCTTCCAGCAGCGATTTAATCAGATCGCGTTTATCTCCCTGAATCTCAATAACACCATCTTTTAGCGAACCACCACAACCACATTTTTTCTTAAGTTCAGCAGCTAATGTGGCAAGTTCAGCGTCATCCGCATCAATACCGGTGATCAAACAAACACCTTTGCCTTTACGGCCACTGGTTTGTCGTTGGATCCGCACTACCCCATCACCTTTTGGGCGAACGGGAGCCGATGCAGGCTCATCAATGCGACCTGTTTCAGTTGAGTAAACTAAACGGCTGTTATCGTCTTTCATCATTCACCTTGCAGCAATGAAGCGCGGATATCACGCAGCGTCTGAGAAGGATTTGCAGATTGGGTGATTGGGCGCCCAATTACCATGAAGTCTACACCTGCCGTTTGTGCTTGCTGCGGAGTCATGATGCGGCGCTGATCGCCTGCATCGCTTCCAACCGGGCGAATGCCTGGTGTAACGAGCTTAAATGATTGGCCCAATTCACTCTTGAAACGCACAGCTTCCTGAGCAGAACAAACCACACCATCTAATCCACAATTTTGTGTCAAACGGGCCAGGCGCTCAGCGTGTTCAGCTGGAGTGGCAGCAATGCCGAGATCGGCCAGATCGCTTGCTTCCATGCTGGTCAAGACAGTCACAGCAATCAGTAATGGCGCATCGTTGCCAAATGGCAGCAGAGCTTCACGTGCAGCCGTCATCATACGTGCTCCACCGCTGGCATGAACGTTCACCATCCAAACACCGAGTTCTGCCGCAGCGGCAACTGCATGTGCCGTCGTATTCGGAATATCGTGAAATTTCAGATCGAGAAATACGTCAAAACCACGCGCCTGAATATCTCGCACCAGTTGCGGTCCAAACAGAGTAAACATCTCTTTGCCCACTTTTAGACGGCAATCACGTGGGTCGATGCGATCGATGAATGCTAAGGCTTTATCACGATTATCGTAATCAAGTGCGACGACAATAGGAGAATCGGTGGCAACACGGGAGGATGATGATGCAGTTGAATTCATGGCTAAACCTTCTGATGTTGGACAGCACTGCGCCGCAAAGAGATAAACGGCAAGCATTCTACTCGTGGTACACACAAAATTACAGTTGCCATTACACCCTGCTAGGCATAATTAACTCGGTGCAGAGGTGAGTTTTATAAGAAAGATCACTAGTATGTTGTAACTAAAATATCTCTTTTTTTTAAAAATACCGATTACTGCCCATCCAGGCCTCGGATAGGTTTAATCGTTGACCATGCCCGGCAAGAAGGACAATGCCAATATAGTGTAAAAGCGGTGAAGCCACATTTCTGACAACGATAGCGCGGTTTAGTACGAACCTGTTCACCAACCATGTCACGAAGCACCATCAGGCTCTCTTTTGCACGCCCCTCTTCTGCTTCCTGCAAGTGGTAATCCATCAGGCGATGGAACACACGCATAGTTGGATGACGCTGGAGCTGGCGGTTGATATAAACTTGCGCGACTTCAGACCCCTCTTTATGTTCGAGAATCTCAGCCAGCATCAACTCTGCACCTGCTCCGGTGTTTTCTTCAACACAGCGTTTTAAGAACGCTTCCCACTCTTGTGGTTTATTTAATTGCAGATAGCAGGTCTGTAGCATTTCCAGCGTTTCGCTGACTAATTCGCTATCTTGATCAATAACGCGCTGCAATGTCTCAACAGCTTTTGCATATTCGTTACGAGCCATGAAGATGCGGCCCATCATGATAGATATGCGCGCACAATTTTTATCGGCAGCAGCCCCTTTCTTAAGCAGCGACATAGCTCGATCAAGGTCGTCGCTCCCCATCAATTGCACCGCCTGCTCACAATAGAAGTGGGCAATTTCAGTACGCTGTTTATCTTTCCCGAGCTTGACCAAACGTTCTGCTACTTCAATAGCTTTTTGCCAATCGCTGGTTGCCTGGTGAATCAGCAACAATTGTTGCAACGCGCCGATTCGGAAGTCAGTTTCATCGATCAACTGGGCAAACATATCTTCAGCGCGGTCGTACAATCCCGCCGCCATATAATCACGGCCCAACTGCTGTACAGCCAGCAAACGCTGCTCGTAGGTTAGTGAAGCACTTTCCATTAAAGACTGGTGGATACGGATAGCGCGGTCGACTTCACCACGAGAGCGGAACAGGTTACCAAGCGTAAGGTGGGCTTCAACGGTACTGGTATCTTCCTTGAGCATATCGAGGAAAAGATCAACAGCTTTATCTTGCTGGTTTGACAGCAAGAAGTTAACCCCCGCCACGTAGTCACGCGACAGGCGATTAGCCTCTTGTTGTTTATCTTGTTGTGCGCTTCTTCGCCCCATGTACCAGCCGTAGGCGGCAGCAATAGGAAGTAGCAGAAACAACAATTCCAGCATGGCAGGTTATTCCTTCACAGCCGGTACAACAGCCGCAGTTACATCAGATTCTGTAGTAATTTGCTGCTCCAGGCGTTTAATTTTACGATCGGCGCGCGCAAGTGATACCCGCAGGCGCAACCAGAACAGGCCACAAATCAGCCAGCCCAGTAAAAAACCCGCAGCAAAAAGAGTCGCCAACAAAGTGGAGACACGGTATTCGCCTTGTGCCAACAGATAGTTGAAATTAACTACCTGATCGTTTTGCGCGCCCAGAGTGACAGAAATCACAAAAATCGCTAGCACCAGTAAGAAAATGAATAAGTATTTCACATTACTTCCCGTCATGTGGTCTTACGCGACTAAATTATGCCCGAATGCTTTTACCCAACGGTATAAACTACCATTTCCCGGGTGTTCGGGGAATCCATAGAGAGCGTCCAATTCATAAGAAATGGGGATTAAATCAATAATCTCAAGGTTCATCATCCCGTTCGGCTATTTCATCAGCTTCTTGCGGCGGCGGTGAAAGCGGGCCGCATAATTTTTGAGCAAGCCAGGTTGCCAATGTTACCAACGCCCAGGAGATGATTGTGGCTACCACTAAATCCCGCGGCCAATGCATCCCGAGAAGCAACCGGCTGCCCATTACACCTGTTGCCCAAACTAACAGCAAAGCAATTGTCAAAGTTCGCCTGCGAGGCCACAACAATCCAACGCCCAATAAGGCCCAACTTGCCGCAAACATCGTGTGCCCTGACGGAAACGCAAAACCGGTCTCTTTTTGCCAGTGTTTACGTAACCAACCAGGGACTTCCTGTTGGGTTTCAAGCTGGCTTTTTACCAATTCGCTACGCTGCTTACGCTTTAAATTGTAGAACTCATCAGTTGGAATATGTTGCGTTTTTTCCAGCCACACAACAAACGGACGCGGTTCCTGCACTTTATCTTTGATGACAGATTTAACGCCCTGCCCAATAAGGATAGCCGCACCGAGTATGGCAAATAGCATCAGTGCTGCTTTTAAGCGAAACCTCAGGCACCATAAAAACCAACCGCAGAGCAAAACATGAGTAATAATGCCCCAGGGCTGGGTTACGGTTTCGGTCACCCAATACATCATTTTAAGCCCGATACTATTTCCACCGGGAACCCACTGCCACCCCGAAATCCATACGGCTAAAGGCATGATTAACAGTATTCCGGCACCCATTGTCGTTCGCTTTGCTATTGCCCGCATCACTTATCCTTATGCAATTTGAATATCAAGAATACCTGAAAAAGCGCACCGATGGGAAAACGTAGAGTAACGCAAAACGTAAAAATAGGAGCCGTGACAGTCAATTAGGTGAAGTACCCGCCGTTGTGGCAAAATAGCCAGAAGTAATTAAACAAGCCAGACAGCTGGCAGGCGCGATGAGTGCCAACATAAGTACCTGGAGAATTACATGCAGCTTAAACGTGTGGCAGAAGCCAAACTGCCAACCCCATGGGGCGATTTCCTGATGGTGGGCTTTGAAGAACTGGCAACTGGACAAGACCACGTTGCTCTGGTTTTTGGTGATATTAGCGGGAATGATTCTGTTCTGGCGCGAGTACATTCTGAGTGTCTGACGGGAGATGCCCTATTCAGCCTGCGCTGCGATTGCGGTTTCCAGCTTGAAGCAGCTCTTTCCCAGATTGCAGAAGAAGGCCGCGGTATTTTGTTATATCACCGTCAAGAAGGCCGTAACATTGGTCTGCTTAACAAAATCCGCGCCTATGCGTTGCAGGATAAAGGCTACGATACGGTCGAAGCCAACCACCAGCTCGGCTTTGCCGCCGATGAACGTGACTTCACGCTGTGTGCTGACATGTTTAAGCTATTAAGTGTTGATGCTGTACGCTTGTTGACCAATAACCCACGCAAGGTAGAAATTCTCAGTGAAGCGGGAATTAATATCGTTGAACGTGTGCCGCTGATTGTCGGCCGTAATCCGAAAAACGCGCATTATCTGGATACTAAGGCCGCCAAAATGGGCCATTTGCTATCTGAAGATTAAGAGATTTCTCCCCCATCGCTGGGGGAGATTTTTGTCTAATTTAGCATGTTGCGAATAACGTAATGCAGGATGCCGTCATTTTTGAAGTACGTTAGTTCATTGCCGGTATCAATGCGGCAGCGGCACTCCACCACCTCTTTTCTACCATCGGCAAAGGTTAATATCACCGGAACCGTAGCGCCTGGCGTCAGATCGTTGAGCCCACTGATATCAATAAACTCTTCACCCGTCAGACCTAACGTTTTACGCGTCACTCCCTGCGGGAACTCCAGTGGCAAAATACCCATGCCAATCAAGTTTGAACGGTGGATGCGCTCAAATGACTCAGCGATAACCACTCGCACCCCAAGCAGACGCGGGCCTTTTGCCGCCCAGTCACGGCTGGAACCGGAGCCATACTCTTTACCGGCAAACACCGCGAGCGGAATGCCTTTGTCGCGATATTTCATTGCAGCGTCATAAATTGAGATGACTTCATCGCCAGGTAGCAAACGCGTCATTCCCCCTTCAACACCAGGCACCATTTCGTTACGGATGCGAATGTTGGCGAAAGTCCCGCGCATCATTACTTCGTGGTTACCCCTACGCGATCCATAGGAGTTAAAATCTTTGCGCTCAACACCATGGTTTTGTAGATAACGCCCTGCAGGGCTATCAGGCTTAATACTTCCGGCTGGTGAAATGTGGTCAGTAGTTACTGAATCTCCCAGCATGGCCAGCACGCGGGCACCATGAATGTCCTGCAATGGTTTCGGCGTAGCTTCCATATCATCAAAGAATGGCGACAGACGAATATAAGTAGAATCACTCTGCCAACCGTAAGTATCTGAATGGTCTACTTCGATACTTTGCCACTCTGGCGTTCCCTCAAAGACTTCAGCGTACTCTTTATGGAACATTTCCGTTGATACCTGCGCGACTGCAAGGGCGATTTCCTGGCTGCTCGGCCAAATATCTTTGAGGTAAACAGGATCACCTTTGCGGTCATGCCCAAGTGGATCGGTGGTCAAATTGACGTTCATATTCCCGGCAAGGGCATAAGCCACCACTAAAGGTGGCGATGCCAGCCAGTTAGTTTTCACCAGCGGGTGAATACGCCCTTCGAAGTTACGGTTTCCTGACAACACGGCACCGACGGTCAGATCCCCCTTCTTAATTGCCTGTTCGATGGGGTCAGGTAACGGCCCGGAGTTACCAATACAGGTGGTGCAGCCATAACCAACCAGGTTAAAACCTAATTCATCGAGATAAGGGGTAAGTTTCGCTTTTGCCAGATAATCCGAAACAACCTTAGAGCCTGGTGCCAGTGAAGCTTTTACCCACGGCTGGCGTTTTAAACCTAAGGTCACGGCTTTTTTAGCCAGCAAGCCCGCCGCCATCAGAACGCTTGGGTTTGAAGTGTTAGTACAAGACGTAATTGCCGAAATAACCACCGCCCCGTCTGGCAACTGATAGCTCTTCCCTCCCATGGTGTAATCCACAGGTGCGCGATCTTTCTGGCTGCTATTTACTTCAAGCTCATTGCTAGCGCTAAAGGCTTTCGGCACGTCACCCAGTGCAACACGATCCTGTGGGCGTTTCGGCCCAGCGAGGCTTGCTTCAACCTCATCCATATCCAGGGCCAGCGTGCTGGTAAATACGGGTTCATCGCCCGTATTACGCCACATACCCTGAACCTTAGCATAGGCTTCCACCAGTGCTATTTGCTCTTCACTGCGTCCGCTCAGGCGCATGTAATCCAGCGTAACGGCATCAATCGGGAAGAAACCGCAGGTTGCACCATATTCTGGTGCCATATTGGCGATGGTTGCGCGATCGGCCAGTGGCAATGAGTCCAGACCATCACCATAGAATTCAACGAATTTACCAACCACACCGTGTTTACGGAGCATTTGCGTAACTGTGAGTACGAGGTCCGTCGCAGTAATGCCCTCCCGCAATTTGCCGTTAAGTTTAAAACCGACAACATCCGGGATCAGCATCGAAACAGGCTGACCCAGCATGGCAGCTTCCGCTTCTATACCGCCCACTCCCCAGCCCAGAACACCAAGGCCGTTGATCATCGTGGTGTGTGAATCGGTGCCCACCAGCGTGTCTGGATAAGCTACCAGTTCATCACCCTGCATTTCGCTCCATACTGCTTTTCCAAGATATTCCAGATTGACCTGGTGGCAGATTCCAGTTCCTGGTGGTACCACACTAAAACGACTAAATGCTTGTTGGCCCCAGCGCAGGAAAACATATCGCTCATGATTACGTTCCATTTCCAGGCGAACGTTTTCGTCAAAAGCATCATCATTACCGAAATGATCGACAGTCACGGAGTGGTCAATAACGAGGTCAACAGGAGAAAGAGGATTAACTTTGGCAACATCTCCGCCCAGACGTTTTACGGCTTCACGCATGGCGGCTAAATCAACCACTGCCGGTACGCCAGTAAAATCTTGCATCAGAACACGCGCGGGGCGATAAGCAATTTCACGATCGGCATGAGCATTCTTCAGCCATGCGGCCAGGGCATGAATATCATCCTGAGTGACGGAGTCTTCATCCTGCCAGCGCAGCAGGTTTTCAAGCAGAACTTTCAATGACTTGGGTAACCGAGTGATATCCCCAAGTTCCTTTGCGGCCAGCGGCAAGCTGTAATAGTGATAGGTTTTATTTAGCGCCTGTAAAGTATCCTTACTGGCCTCTCGTAGGGTTAACGACATAGCTCCTCCGTAAATTTCTTAGGATAGCGGTATCCCTGACTAAGATCAGGGACAGTATTAAAGATAACACAAAGATGTCGTAACGATTTGATAACAACCCAAATTGATAAATTGGGTTGTGTAAAGACAGAAGAAAGATTTGATTACACCCCGGAGGGGACCGGGGTGTTGGAATAATTAGTGAGTAAGCATCCAGATCATGTGGGCCCAAAATGCAAACGAAACGGAAAATACGCTAAGCCATGACCAGTATTTGGCACTACAGTGAGTATCCATAATCCACTCTCTTTATTTTTGGTAAACACTATGACTGAATAATTAATCAGTCTGCTTGAATATTGCTGTGTGTAGTGATTACTTAAAGAGTGAGGTGTTAATCACATATAATAAAAAAGTGTGATTGACCGCAAGTTAAATAAAGGTAAATAAAAATAACTCTTATTGTTCTATATGTTCGTCTGTTGAAAACAGATCGATAAATTCTTTTTGTTGTTGAGTCAACTGCCACGACTCAGGAACCTGAACTTCACCAGATTTTGCTTCTTTCTGCAGCTTGTCATCTTGCTGACGTACACTTTTTTGCACTTGTGTTTGAGCAAGGGTTGTCATAATTACCCCCAAAAATGCCAAGCTGCCAACGCGACAACGAGCCAGAACAGACCTGATACGAGAAACACCGCCATCCAGGCTTTACGCTTAAGCCCTGTTTCCTTTTGCGGTTCTTCACTTCCTGAAGGCATTGCTAACCTCATACAATCGGCACCACTTATCATAAATCATTAAACAATCGGTATAATTAATCGCCAGCTGGGATTAATCCTAAAGAAACTCTAGTACAAAAGCCAGCGAAATTGCTTTCCAGTTGCAGGAAAATATTTAATCTTTTGACCTGAAATAAATAATTGAAACAGTAAATTTGCGCAGTGGTTATTTATTATCTACGTTTGTCTCTTAATTGAGACAGATTAACCACTTATATTATGTGGGAAATGAGAGTTTTAAGAAGGGAATAAATATGGCGAGAGGTAAATCATATTCTTTATGCAAATGAGAAGAGGTATCTTTCGCGCATGGAAAGATACCTCGCGATATTATTTTGCTGGTAATTTAATATCTTTAAACATCGCTTCAATATCTTCGTTAGATTTTAATGCTACAGCGGTATCAACCACATCACGAGTCAGATGCGGGGCAAAACGCTGAATAAAATCATACATGTAACTGCGCAAGAACGTGCTACGGCGGAAACCAATTTTAGTGGTGCTGTGGCTAAATACGCCCTGGGCTTCAATACGCACCAAATCAGGGTCTGATACCGGGTCCACCGCCATGCTGGCAATAACCCCGACCCCTAATCCCAGGCGCACGTAAGTTTTAATCACATCAGCATCAGTTGCTGTGAACACGATACGTGGTGTTAGTCCCGCACGATTAAATGCCGTATCTAATTCAGAACGCCCGGTGAAACCAAAGGTGTAGGTAACCAGCGGATATTGCGCCAGTTCTTCGATAGAGACGGACTCTTTTGATGCTAGCGGATGATCAGGTGTGACAACAATCGAGCGGTTCCAGTGATAGCAAGGCAACATCACTAAATCATCATAAAGATGTAAAGCTTCGGTCGCTATCGCAAAATCGGCATTGCCTTTAGACACTGCTTCAGCAATTTGTGTTGGTGACCCCTGGTGCATATGCAGCGAGACACGCGGGTAGCGCTCAATAAACCCTTTAATCACATTTGGCAGCGCGTAGCGAGCCTGTGTATGGGTTGTAGCGACATACAGCGAACCTTTGTCCGGCCAGGTGTGCTCACCGGCGACAGATTTAATAGCATCCACTTTTGAGAGCACTTCGCGGGCAATTCGAATAATCTCCTGCCCGGCAGGCGTCACCTGAGTCAGGTGCTTGCCGCTACGCGCAAAGATCTGAATCCCCAGTTCGTCCTCCAACATACGAACTTGTTTACTGATCCCCGGCTGAGAAGTGTAAAGCCCTTCTGCCGTCGACGAGACGTTGAGGTTGTGATTTACCACCTCAACGATATAACGAAGTTGCTGTAGTTTCATGGCGTTCCATCCGCAGTAAAAGCAGCCCCGACACACGCAGTG
This sequence comes from Buttiauxella massiliensis, assembly GCF_902500225.1. Taxonomy (GTDB): domain Bacteria; phylum Pseudomonadota; class Gammaproteobacteria; order Enterobacterales; family Enterobacteriaceae; genus Buttiauxella; species Buttiauxella massiliensis. The sequence goes on from NZ_LR722650.1 coordinate 421,181, forward strand.
GCAGGGGTTCAGACGAGGTGAAATTCTCTTCAACTACTATATCAGTTATATCATCTATGTATAGATTGAAAGAAAAAATAATAATCAGGTTATATAAAAGGATATAAAAAAGCCGGAGCAAATGCCCCGGCTTTTAAATTTTAAGAAGGATTACTTCTTACCTTCAACCCACTTACCATCAACAAAGAATGCTGACCAGCCAGTCGCTTTGCCTTCTTTTTCAGAAGAAACATACTGTTGCTTAGTCTTACGACTAAAGCGAACTACCGCTTTGTTGCCGTCTGCATCTTGCTGCGGTGCATCAGCCAGATAACGCAGTTTCTCTGGCAGACGGTCACGGAAGCGGTAAAGCTCTTCCACTAACGGCGCACGTGTTTCACGCGATTTAGGGAAAGTGTTTGCCGCAAGGAAAACACCCGCCGCGCCATCACGCAGGACAAAATAGGCATCCGACTTATCGCAAGGAAGTTCTGGCAACGGAACCGGATCTTCCTTCGGTGGAGCAACTTCACCGTTACGCAGGATCTTACGGGTATTTTTGCAATCGTCGTTAGTACAAGCCATGTACTTACCGAAACGTCCCATTTTCAGGTGCATTTCAGAACCACATTTCTCACACTCAACGATTGGGCCGTCATAACCCTTAATGCGGAACTCGCCCTCTTCGATTTCGTAACCATCACATGTTGGGTTATTACCACAAACATGCAGCTTACGTTTTGGATCGATGAGGTAGCTGTCCATCGCGGTACCGCATTTGGTACAACGACGTTTCGCACGCAGTGCGTTAGTTTCCGCATCATCCCCTTCAAGAACATTGAGGACTTCGTTTTCCGGCACCAGGTTGATGGTGGTTTTGCAGCGTTCTTTCACTGGCAATGCGTAGCCGGAGCAACCGAGGAACACACCGGTACTGGCAGTACGAATACCCATTTCACGACCACAGGTCGGGCAATCGATGCTGGTCAGTACCATCTGGTTTGGACGCATACCGCCTTCTTCCGGATCCAGCTCAGCTTTACCAAGTTGCTCACTGAAATCGCTAAAGAAGTTGTCCAGCACCCCTTTCCACTCGGCCTGATTATTAGCCACCTGGTCAAGGCTGCTTTCCATTTGCGCGGTGAAATCGTAGTTCATCAGCTCACGGAAGTTTTCTTCCAGGCGATCAGTAACGATTTCACCCATTTTTTCTGCATAGAAACGACGGTTTTCTACACGCACATAACCACGATCCTGGATGGTGGAAATGATCGATGCGTACGTAGACGGGCGACCAATCCCACGTTTCTCCAACTCTTTAACCAACGAGGCTTCACTAAAACGAGCCGGTGGTTTAGTAAAGTGCTGGCCAGGAATGATCTCAACCAGTGCGAGTTCATCGCCCTGCTCTACAGCTGGCAATGTACGGTCTTCGTCACCTTTGCGCAGCGCAGGCATCACTTTCGTCCAGCCATCAAAACGCAGCGTACGGCCACGCGTTTTCAGACGGAAATCACCGGCTTGCACAGTCAAGGTAGTGGAATCGTATTGCGCAGGCGTCATTTGGCACGCTACAAACTGGCGCCAAATCAGCTGGTAAAGTTTCTGTGCATCAGCTTCCATGTCTTTGAGCGACTCGGCAACAACACTCACATCAGAAGGACGAATCGCTTCGTGCGCTTCTTGCGAGTTTTCTTTGCTGGAGTAATGATTCGCGGCTTCTGGGAGATATTTCTTACCGAAACTCTCTTCGATATAACCACGTACCATGCTCACCGCATCCTGGCTCAAGTTAGTTGAGTCAGTACGCATGTAAGTAATATGGCCCGCTTCATAAAGACGCTGTGCCATCATCATGGTTTTCTTCACGCCAAAACCAAGACGGGTGCTCGCGGCCTGCTGCAAAGTGGAGGTGATAAATGGCGCACCAGGTTTGCTGCTGGTTGGCTTATCTTCACGCTCAAGCACCGAATAACTGGCTTTTTCCAGTTCGCTAACCGCAGACATGGTCTGCTCACGGTTAACCGGGCGGAATGGCTTGTCTTTATGGTGACTGACCTGAACCGGCAGACTATCGCCTTTCGGCGTCGTCAGGTTCGCGTCAATTTCCCAATATTCTTCCGGCACAAACGCTTTAATTTCGCGTTCACGGTCAACCACCAGACGCACAGCAACAGACTGTACACGGCCAGCAGAAAGACCACGGGCAATTTTCTTCCACAGCAACGGAGACACCATGTAGCCCACAACGCGGTCCATAAAGCGACGCGCTTGTTGTGCGTTAACACGGTCAATATTTAATTCGCCCGGCTTTTCGAAGGCCTGTTGAATTGCATTTTTTGTAATCTCGTTAAAAACAACGCGGCTGTAACGCGTTTCATCACCACCGATAACTTCCCGCAGGTGCCATGCAATGGCTTCCCCTTCGCGGTCAAGGTCGGTTGCGAGATAGATATGGTCTGCTTTTTCAGCCAGTGATTTCAGTTCCGAAACCACTTTTTCCTTACCAGGCAGCACTTCGTACTGTGCTTCCCAGTTGTGCCATGGATCGACACCCATACGATTTACGAGCGCGCCGCGTTCATCCTTTTTGACCTTTTTGGTCCCTTTGGTGGAGGCGGAGTCAGCGCTCTTCTTGGTGGTTGATCCACTGGTCGGCAAATCACGGATATGACCGACGCTGGACTTAACCACGTAGTCATTCCCGAGATATTTGTTGATCGTTTTGGCTTTTGCCGGGGACTCAACGATGACGAGAGCTTTACCCATATTCACCTTTACCTAATGTAATTCTTCCAGGAGACGTCGCACGCTAGTTGCACCTTCCACTGGCGACGCGCTTTTCTATATTGCGACAGCGTCAATGGATATCAACTCTTTTTTCATCACCAGCCAGATTAAGCGAACATTCGCAGGTGATTGAGATAACGAGTCTTTCGCATCGGTGACATAGCACGACGGAACTTTGGTTGAATGTCAAGCAATTCCGTTGCCAGATTTGCGAAAGCGTCACACTCTACCTGATAAAATGAGTTACGCAACTTTATTAGCATGCAGCACCGATTCCTGCCAGCACACTAAACTGATTAAATCACCTTAGGTTTACTCAGGAGATATTGCCCTTTGCAGTATAGCGGAAGTACACTACTGCCAGTTTTTAAAGGAGGAAATCATGAAACCGACCACTCAACCTATCGATAAACAGTCGCTAATTATTGAAGCCAACAAAGTTATCCGTGCCCATGAAGATTTCATGCATGGAATGGAAGCAACTGACGTCGAACAAAAAAACGGGGTGCTGGTATTCAAAGGTGAATACTTCCTTGATGAGCAAGGCTTACCTACAGGTAAAAGCACCGCCGTATTTAATATGTTTAAACATCTTGCGCATGTATTTGCTGAAAAATATCACCTGCAAGACTAAACAAAAAAACGAGGCCAAAAGGCCTCGTTTTTAATTACGCGCTGAATTTGATTACAACAGTGGTTTTTCACCACGCTGCCACCAGCGTAGCATAAGATTATCAAGGCTATTTGCCGCACTACCGGTAAAACGGTCCATCATTTTTTTACGGCGCGTATAGTGAACGTTGATTACTTCGCGGTCTTTCATCAGATTAATCAGCAAATCATCACTGGTGCTCACTGCATCGACCAAACCTTTTTCTAAAGCTTGAGTGCCATACCAATGTTCACCTGTCGCCACGGAATCAATATCTAATGATGGGCGCATATCATGGACAAACTGCTTAAACAGCTGATGGGTTTCGTTGAGGTCTTCACGGAATTTCTCGCGCCCCTGCTCGGTGTTTTCACCAAACAGTGTCAACGTACGTTTGTACTGCCCGGCAGTATGCAACTCAACATCTATATCATTGCGTTTTAGTAAGCGATGGAAGTTTGGAACCTGTGCGACGACACCAATCGAGCCAATAATAGAAAACGGTGCAGCGACGATTTTGTCAGCCACACACGCCATCATATAACCACCGCTGGCTGCTACTTTGTCCACAACGACCGTCAGACGTACTTTGCTGTCGCGCAGACGCTGTAATTGCGATGCAGCAAGCCCGTAACCATGAACAACACCGCCAGGACTCTCCAGACGCAGCAGAACCTCATCTTCGGGCTTCACTACGGCCAATACTGCGGTTATCTCTTCGCGCAGGGAAGTGACCTCGTGAGCATCCATACTTCCTTTAAAATCCAATACATAAAGTGTTGGCTTGCCAGAAATAACCGTTTCACCTCGTTTAGCGCGTGCTTTTGCTTGTTTCGCTTCGAGTTTGTGTTTTTTCTTTTGAGCTTTATGCCAGAGTTTTTGCTGATGGCCATCAAGCCTTGCCACCTGCATTTCTTCCTGCATTTCCTGGTATTGTTCACTTAAATTGGTGAGACGCAGCTCACCTCGCTGATGTCTTTTGCGACCGGCAACATTCACAATAATCGTGACAAGAATACCAATAGCCGCAACGACCGTGACAATTTTCGCCAAAAACAACCCATAGTTTGCAATCAGATCCACGCTTTCCGCCTTCCATTCAGAGCATTAAATATCTATCACCCAGTGTAACCGAGCCGTGATTCTACGTCTGTAAGCAACTATAAATGCTGCGAGCCCTCTTCCTGAATGCCTTTAGCAAAATGAAACTTTTGCAAAATGTTAATCAAAGGTATTGTCTCCTGTTGCCTGATTGAAATAACCAGTCCTTTCAGGCATAAAGCCTAAAGGTTATAAATCCGAGAAATAAGACGTGAGCAAAAGCATCGCGCGAGGAGTTGAGAGTGCACTATCAACCGAAAACAGATTTACTGCAAAATCGCATCATTTTAGTCACCGGCGCCAGTGATGGTATCGGACGGGAAGCCGCCTTAACTTATGCACGTTATGGTGCAAACGTCATTCTGCTTGGCCGCAACGAAGATAAGCTGCGTAGAGTCGCCGATGAAATCAACACCCGTTATGGCAGCTTGCCGCACTGGTTTACCCTGGATTTTTCCAACGCAACACCCGAAGACTGCCAGAGTCTTGCACAAAATCTTTCAGCTCTTTTTCCGCGCTTAGATGGTGTACTGCACAATGCCGGTATCCTCGGCGATATTTGCCCAATGGATGAACAAGATCCGCAAATATGGCAGAGCGTGATGCAGGTAAATGTTAACGTCACCTTCTTCTTGACTCAGGCATTGCTTCCTTTATTACTCAAATCTGATGCCGGTTCGTTAGTCTTCACAAGCTCAAGTGTAGGCCGCCAGGGACGTGCGGGCTGGGGTGCCTATGCGGTATCAAAGTTCGCCACCGAAGGGATGATGCAAGTGCTGGCGGAAGAATATAAACAACATAATTTGCGCGTCAATTGTATAAACCCCGGTGGTACACGTACTGCAATGCGTGCTAGCGCATTTCCCACAGAGGATCCTGATAAGCTGAAAACGCCACGGGACCTCATGCCGCTCTATTTATGGCTGATGGGCGATGATAGTCGTCGTAAAACAGGAATGAGCTTTGATGCTCAACCCAACCGTAAACCAGGAATTTCCGAATGAGTGAAGATCGTTACCAGCAGCGCCAACAGCGCCAAAAAGAGAAAGTCGATGCCCGCGTCGCTGCAGCACAAGATGAACGCGGTATTTTGATTGTCTTTACCGGAAACGGTAAAGGGAAAACAACAGCAGCTTTTGGCACTGCAACCCGTGCCGTTGGCCACGGTAAGAAAGTCGGTGTGATCCAGTTTATCAAAGGCCAGTGGCCAAACGGTGAACGTAATCTACTAGAACCACTGGGTGTTGAGTTTCAGGTTATGGCAACTGGTTTTACCTGGGATACTCAAAACCGTGAAACTGATACCGCAGCATGTCTGGAAGTGTGGGAGCATGCAAAGCGTATGCTGGCAGATGAGTCACTGGATATGGTTCTCCTCGACGAAATCACCTATATGGTCGCCTACGATTACCTGGCCCTTGAAGAGGTGCTGGTGTCGCTTACACAGCGTCCTGCAAACCAGACGGTTATCGTGACCGGGCGCGGATGTCATCGGGATATTCTTGAAGTGGCGGATACTGTGAGTGAGTTAAGGCCGGTCAAACATGCCTTTGATGCAGGCGTTAAAGCGCAAATCGGTATCGATTACTAGATAAAAAAATCCCCTCGTCAGAGGGGATTGATGTATTAGCTGGAGCGTCCACCGCGACGGCCACCACCACTACCCGTGGTTTGCGTGTGACGTTTCACCGCACGACGAATCTGGTTCGCCTTCATGCGGCGACGGTCTTTTTCTACCGCCACTTTGCTTTCTGTCTCTTCCTGCAACTCTACCAATTTACGCAGGTAGTTAGTTTGCCCCAGGTCGAGCTCAGTGTAACCACCACGTGGCAGGCCTTTTGGCAACTGGATGTCACCGTAACGCACACGAATCAGACGGCTAACCTGGACACCTACTGCTTCCCAGAGGCGGCGCACTTCACGGTTGCGGCCTTCAGTCAGAGTAACGTTGTACCATTGGTTAATGCCTTCACCACCGGTAAATTTGATGGTTTTAAACGCGGCCGGGCCATCTTCAAGCTGCACACCACGACCCAGTTGTTTCACTTTGTCGTCGTCAACTTCGCCAAACACACGTACTGCGTATTCACGCTCTACTTCGCGACTTGGGTGCATCAGGCGGTTTGCCAGCTCACCGTCAGTTGTGAAAAGTAATAAACCACAGGTATTCACATCCAGACGACCGACCGCAATCCAGCGCGCACCGCGCAGTTTTGGTAAACGGTCAAATACCGTTGGACGCCCTTCCGGGTCATTACGCGTACACAATTCGCCTTCTGGCTTGTAGTAAGCCAACACGCGGCAAATCTGTTCTGCAGATTCTTTAATGGAAATCAGGTGACCATCAATACGGATTTTCAGGGCCTGTGTTACTTCAACACGATCACCTAATTTGGCAACTTTGCCATCCACACTGACACGGCCGGCAGAGATAATGGTTTCAATCTCACGACGGGAACCATGGCCTGCACGGGCCAAAACTTTTTGTAACTTTTCGCTCTTATCGCTCATTGAGCTTCCTCGGGTGTCGCCTTCACAGGCGTCGAATTGGGATAATGAAGCATGTCAGCCCCATTTTAGGCCGCACAGTATAGCCGCAGACGCACTTATAAGAAAGGCTTAGCGTCACCGGCACCTTCGCGGATAACAACAGGTGCATCCTCAGTTAAATCAACAACCGTTGTCGGCTGCTGCCCAAGGTAACCACCGTGGATAACTAAATCGACAACCTTTTCGAGACGGTCCTTAATTTCTTCTGGATCTGACTCGGTAAACTCACTGCCTGGCAGCATCAGCGATGTCGATAACATCGGTTGATCCAGCACTTCCAGCAACGCCAACGCTATCGGGTTAGATGGAACGCGTAAGCCAATCGTTTTACGCTTTTCCTGCAACAAACGGCGTGGAACTTCTTTGGTGCCTTTGAGAATAAAGGTGTAATTACCTGGCGTGTTATTTTTGATTAAGCGAAACGCCACGTTATCAACAAACGCATATGTTGAAAGCTCGGATAAATCCCGACACATCAACGTAAAATTGTGCCCATCAGGCAAATGGCGAATGCGGCAAATGCGCTCCATCGCCGTTTTATCTTCAAGTTTACAGCCCAATGCATAACCCGAGTCGGTTGGGTAAACGATAACGCCGCCCTTACGAACAATTTCAACAGCCTGGTTAATCAGACGCTGTTGTGGGTTATCCGGGTGAATATAGAAAAATTGACTCATACGACTGCCCTCTATTTTGCGATGTGGCCGACATCCCAATTCTGCCAAACAGGTACTACGCCTGCAGGCAGCCAGAGCTTGCGCCCAAGCTCGATCCACGCGCAAGGCATATGGAAATCTGAGCCTTGTGACGCCAGCAAATTAAATTGCTGTGCGTAACTCGCAAGTTGGGTGCGCTCATTGGGAGCTTGCTGGCACTGCGCGACTTCCATGGCATCGCCACCACTTTCGGCAAAGTGCGCCAGCAACCTTTTCAGCCATTTAGCACTCAGGTCATAACGGCCTGGATGCGCCAGAACCGCTTGCCCGCCAGAATGATGAATGACATCAATAGCTTGTTCTATTGTACACCACTGTGGCGGAACGTAACCGGTTTTCCCCTTTGCGAGATATTTCTTAAACACATCAGCCATGGTATTGGCCTTACCACACTCCACTAAGAAACGCGCGAAATGCCCGCGAGTGACTTCGCCACCATTGGCATGACGCATTGCGCCTTCCAGTGTTCCGGGGATATGTGCTTTTTCCAGGCGTTCAGCAATTAATGTTGCTCGCTGAACACGGCGCTCACTCTGCTGGGCAAGAAACTCAGCTAATTGCGGATTGTGCTCATCTACACCTAGTCCAACAATATGTATTTCATGGTTTTCCCAGATGGTAGAGATCTCAACGCCGCTAATTAAACGCAGTGGCAATTGCAGGCGTGATACCGCTTCCCTTGCAGCAGCAATTCCGGCTACTGTGTCATGGTCTGTTATTGCCAGAATGCCAACACGCATTTCAACGGCTCGTTGTACTAACGCCTCGGGCGTTAGCAGGCCATCTGACGCGGTGGTATGGCTATGTAAGTCGTAAATCACCGCTAGTGTTGGTTGGCTCAAAATAACTCCGGGTGTGTTAATAAAATGAAAAACGCCGCTCATGATAACGATTTTCCTTCATAACTAAAAATCGCTATTGACTTTGATTCATCGAACTAGTTAACTAGTACGAAAGTTCACACGAGAAAGGTATCTGATAATGAAAGCGATAATCCGCATGCACAGCTGGTGGCGTACTTCCTGATAACGGGCAGTGTCATCGCTATGGCTGAAATTCAGCCCAGATACCAGGCCCGCCAATGAAGCGGGCTTTTTTTTGAACAAAATATGAGAGCAAAAAATGCAAACACAAAAACCAGCGCTCGAATTACTGATTAACGACGCGCCATATCGTGATAACCCAACGGCGGTTTTCCATCAGTTGTGCGGCGCTCGCCCGGCGACCTTGTTGCTCGAATCAGCCGATATCGACAGCAAAGACGATTTAAAAAGCCTGCTGTTAGTCGACAGCGCGCTACGCATTACCGCTTTAGGTGACACCGTCACGATTCATGCACTTTCTGAAAACGGTGCGTCGTTACTTCCCTTGCTGGATGCCGCACTGCCAACAGGTGTTGAGAATCAACACTCGCCGCAAGGCCGCGTGCTGCGGTTCCCGGCGGTGAGTTCCCTGCTGGATGAAGACGCGCGCCTGTGTTCGCTTTCCGTTTTTGACGCCTTCCGCATTATGCAGGAATTGGTCACCGTGCCGGAAAACGAGCGCGAAGCGATGTTCTTCGGCGGCCTGTTTGCTTACGACCTGGTAGCAGGATTTGAAGATTTGCCGGCTCTCAAGCAAGACAACAACTGCCCTGATTACTGTTTCTATCTCGCTGAAACGCTGCTGGTGATCGACCACCAGAAAAAACACACCCGCATTCAGGCGAGTTTGTTCACCCCGTCAGCTTCAGAAAAACAGCGTTTGATTCAGCGCACCGCGCAACTGAGCAAACAAATGGAGCAGGAACCTGCGCCGCTGCCGGTGCAGAAAGTGGAACGCATGACCTGCGAATGCAACCAGAGCGATGAAGAGTTTGGCGACGTAGTGCGCAAAATGCAGAAAGCCATTCGCATCGGTGAAATCTTCCAGGTGGTTCCATCGCGCCGTTTCTCGCTGCCGTGCCCTTCTCCACTGGCCGCTTACCAGACGCTGAAAAAGAGTAACCCAAGCCCGTACATGTTCTTTATGCAGGATAACGATTTCACCCTGTTTGGCGCATCCCCGGAAAGCTCGCTGAAATACGATGCCGATTCCCGCCAGATTGAAATCTACCCGATTGCCGGGACTCGCCCACGCGGTCGCCGTGCTGATGGTTCGCTTGATCGTGACCTCGACAGTCGCATTGAGCTGGAAATGCGTACCGACCATAAAGAGATGTCCGAACATCTGATGTTGGTTGACCTGGCGCGTAACGACCTGGCGCGCATTTGCACCCCAGGCAGCCGTTATGTTGCCGACCTGACCAAAGTCGACCGTTATTCATTTGTGATGCACCTGGTTTCCCGCGTGGTTGGCGAGCTGCATAAAGATCTGGATGTGCTGCACGCTTACCGCGCCTGTATGAACATGGGCACGCTGAGCGGTGCGCCGAAAGTTCGCGCCATGCAGCTGATTGCCAAAGCCGAAGGCGTGCGCCGCGGCAGCTACGGCGGTGCCGTGGGTTACTTCACCGCGCACGGTGATTTAGACACCTGCATCGTTATCCGCTCCGCCTACGTGGAAAACGGCATAGCCACTGTTCAGGCTGGGGCTGGTGTGGTGCTAGATTCCGTACCGCAGTCCGAAGCCGACGAAACACGTAACAAAGCCCGCGCTGTACTGCGCGCTATCGCTACCGCGCATCATGCACAGGAGATTTTCTGATGGCTGACATTCTGCTGCTCGATAATATCGACTCGTTTACCTATAACCTGGCCGATCAGCTGCGCGCTAACGGACACAATGTCGTCATCTACCGTAACCATGTTCCGGCGCAAACCTTAATTGAGCGTCTGGAAACCATGGACAACCCGGTATTGATGCTCTCACCAGGTCCTGGTGCGCCTAGTGAAGCGGGCTGTATGCCTGAACTGTTGACGCGTCTACGTGGCAAATTGCCGATTATCGGTATCTGCCTCGGTCACCAGGCGATTGTCGAAGCGTATGGCGGTTATGTCGGCCAGGCGGGTGAAATCTTGCATGGTAAAGCGTCGATTATTTCCCATGACGGCGAAGCGATGTTTGCCGGTCTACCTAATCCGCTGCCGGTTGCACGCTACCACTCACTGGTTGGCAGCAATATTCCAGCAGGTTTGACGATTAACGCTCATTTCGACGGCATGGTGATGGCGGTTCGTCACGACGCTGACCGCGTGTGTGGTTTCCAGTTCCACCCGGAATCTATTCTGACCACGCACGGTGCGCGTCTGCTGGAGCAAACGCTCGACTGGGCGCTGCTGAAGTTAAAACAAGCCAACACGCTGCAACCGATTCTCGACAAGCTGTACAAAGCACAGACGCTGAGCCGCGAAGAAAGCCACCAGCTATTTGCTGCGATTGTGCGCGGTGAGTTGAAGCCAGAACAACTGGCTGCGGCGTTGGTCAGCATGAAAGTGCGTGGTGAGCATCCCAACGAAATTGCCGGTGCCGCGACTGCAATGCTTGAAGCCGCAGCTCCATTCCCAAGCCCGGATTATCCGTTTGCCGATATCGTTGGCACCGGCGGCGACGGCAGCAATAGCATTAATATTTCCACCGCCAGCGCCTTTGTGGCCGCCGCTGTGGGCCTGAAAGTCGCCAAACACGGTAACCGCAGCGTTTCCAGTAAATCCGGTTCTTCCGACTTACTGGCCGCGTTTGGTATTAATCTGGAAATGAGTGCTGAAGCGTCCCGTAAAGCGCTGGATGATTTGGGCGTCTGTTTCCTGTTCGCACCGAAATACCACACTGGTTTCCGCCATGCGATGCCCGTGCGCCAGCAGTTAAAAACCCGCACCCTGTTTAACGTACTCGGGCCGCTGATTAACCCGGCTCACCCGCAAATGGCGCTGATTGGCGTTTACAGTGCAGAACTGGTGCTGCCGATTGCCGAAACCCTGCGAGTCCTGGGTTACAAACGTGCGGCGGTGGTACACAGCGGTGGAATGGACGAAGTGTCTCTGCATGCCACCACGCAAGTTGCTGAGCTGCATGACGGCGAGATCAAAAGCTACCAACTGGAAGCGACTGACTTTGGCCTTCCTGCTTATCACCAGGACCAGCTTGCAGGCGGCACACCGGAAGAAAACCGTGACATTCTCAGCCGCCTGTTACAAGGTAAAGGAGAGACAGCTCATGAGTCCGCTGTAGCGGCAAACGTCGCAATGTTAATGCGCTTGCATGGGCAAGAAGATCTTAAAGCGAACGCACAACGAGTGCTGGAAGTACTGCGCAGCGGTGCTGCGTATGACCGGGTTACAGCGCTGGCAGGAAGAGGATAAGTCATGCAGGAAACAGTATTAAAGAAGATCGTCGAGGATAAGGCGATTTGGGTTGAAGCACGCAAGCAACAACAACCCCTGGCAAGTTTCCAGAACAACATCGTACCGGCAACACGTAATTTTTATCATGCTCTGCAAGGTGCCCGTACAGCCTTTATTCTGGAGTGTAAAAAAGCCTCTCCATCTAAAGGCGTGATTCGTGATGATTTCGACCCGGCGCGTATTGCTAATGTTTATAAACACTACGCTTCCGCTATTTCAGTACTGACTGACGAGAAATATTTCCAGGGCAGCTTCGATTTCCTGCCAATTGTCAGCGACATCGTCACGCAGCCAGTATTGTGCAAAGACTTTATTATCGACGCGTATCAGATTCACCTGGCGCGTTTTTATCAGGCCGATGCCTGCCTGCTGATGTTATCGGTACTCGACGACGAACAATATCGCCAGCTCGCCGCCGTTGCGCACAGCCTGAATATGGGCGTGCTGACCGAAGTCAGTAATGAAGAAGAGCTGAAACGTGCGATTGAGCTGAAAGCAAAAGTGGTCGGTATCAACAACCGCGACCTGCGCGATTTATCCATCGACCTCAACCGCACGCGCCAGTTAGCGCCACGTTTAGGCCACGGCGTAACGGTGATCAGCGAATCAGGCATCAGCAATTACGGTCAGATTCGTGAACTGAGCCATTTTGCCAACGGCTTCCTGATCGGCTCCGCGTTAATGGGCGAAGACGATCTTAATGCTGCGGTTCGCCGCGTCACGTTAGGCAACAACAAAGTTTGCGGCCTGACCCGTGCACAGGATGCTCGCGCCGCTTATGAAGCGGGTGCGATTTATGGCGGCCTGATTTTTGTGCCAACATCACCGCGTTTCGTTAGCGATGAAACCGCCGCATCGGTGATTGCTGGCGCACCGCTGAAATATGCAGGCGTATTCCGCAATACTCCAGTTAATGAAGTCGTGCAAAAAGCTGAGGCATTCTCGCTTAATGCTGTTCAATTGCATGGCGACGAAGATCAGACGTACATCGACGAGCTACGTGCCATCCTGCCTGCGAACGTGCAAATCTGGAAAGCACTTAGCGTTAAAGAGAGTTTACCGGCGCGTGATTTAAACCACGTCGACAAATATCTCTTCGACAATGGCCAGGGCGGCAGCGGGCAAAGCTTCGATTGGTCCCTCCTGGCAGGTCAGAATCTGGAAAACGTGATTCTGGCTGGCGGACTGGGCGCAGATAATTGCATAGAAGCAGCGAAAACGGGCTGCATCGGTTTAGATTTCAACTCAGGTGTCGAAAGCGCGCCGGGTATTAAAGATGCTAACAAGCTGGCTGCCGTCTTCCAGACGCTGCGGGCTTACTAAGGAAAATATCATGACTTTGCTTAATCCCTATTTTGGTGAGTTCGGCGGCATGTACGTGCCGCAAATCCTGATGCCTGCGCTGCGTCAGTTAGAAGAAGCTTTTGTTGCCGCGCAAAGCGATGCTGAGTTTCAGGCTGAATTTAACGACCTGCTAAAAAACTATGCCGGCCGCCCAACAGCACTGACCAAATGTCGTAACCTGACAGCTGGCACCAAAACCACCTTGTATTTGAAGCGTGAAGATTTACTGCACGGCGGCGCGCACAAAACCAACCAGGTTCTCGGCCAGGCTTTGCTTGCCAAGAAAATGGGCAAAACTGAAATCATCGCCGAAACTGGCGCCGGGCAACACGGCGTGGCTTCCGCATTAGCCAGTGCCCTGCTCGGCCTGAAATGCCGTATTTATATGGGTGCTAAAGACGTTGAGCGCCAGTCGCCAAATGTGTTCCGTATGCGCCTGATGGGTGCAGAAGTGATTCCTGTGCACAGCGGTTCTGCCACGCTCAAAGATGCTTGTAACGAGGCACTGCGTGACTGGTCTGGAAGCTACGACACTGCGCACTATATGCTCGGCACCGCAGCAGGCCCGCATCCATTCCCGACCATCGTGCGAGAGTTCCAGCGCATGATCGGTGAAGAAACCAAGGCGCAGATCCTTGAAAAAGAAGGCCGCCTGCCAGATGCGGTTATCGCCTGTGTGGGCGGTGGGTCTAATGCAATCGGCATGTTTGCCGACTTTATCAACGATGCCAAAGTCGGCCTGATTGGTGTTGAACCAGCCGGGCACGGCATCGAAAGCGGTGAGCACGGCGCACCATTGAAACATGGCCGTGTTGGCATCTACTTCGGCATGAAATCGCCGATGATGCAAACCGATGAAGGCCAGATTGAAGAATCTTATTCAATCTCAGCAGGTCTGGATTTCCCGTCTGTTGGCCCGCAACATGCGCACCTGAACAGCATCGGTCGTGCAGATTATGTTTCGATTACCGATGACGAAGCACTCGAAGCCTTCAAAACGCTGTGCCGCAGTGAAGGGATTATCCCGGCGCTGGAATCATCCCACGCGCTGGCTCACGCTCTGAAAATGATCAAAGAGAACCCGGAAAAAGAACAGCTGTTGGTGGTAAACCTCTCTGGCCGCGGTGACAAAGACATCTTCACCGTTCACGACATTTTGAAAGCACGAGGGGAAATCTAATGGAACGTTATCAACACGCATTTGAACAGTTGCAAGCTCGTGGTGAAGGCGCTTTTGTTCCCTTCGTTACTCTGGGCGATCCATCGCCAGAACAGTCACTAAAGATTATCGACACGCTGATTGAAGCGGGTGCAGATGCGCTGGAGTTGGGCATTCCCTTCTCCGACCCGCTGGCTGATGGCCCGACCATTCAAAACGCGGCTCTGCGTGCTTTTGCCGCTGGTGTCACACCAACGCAGTGTTTCGAAATGCTGGCGGTAATTCGTCAGAAGCACCCGACGATTCCGATTGGCTTGCTGATGTATGCCAACCTGGTGTTTAGCCGCGGTATTGATGAGTTTTATGCGCTTTGCGAGAAAGTGGGGGTCGATTCTGTATTGATTGCTGATGTGCCAATCGAAGAGTCTGCCCCATTCCGCCAGGCAGCAATGCGCCACAACGTCGCACCAATCTTTATCTGCCCGCCAAATGCGGATGACGCGCTGCTGCGTGAAATCGCGACCCATGGCCGTGGTTATACCTACCTGCTTTCTCGTGCCGGTGTCACGGGCGCAGAAACGCGCGCCCAGTTGCCGCTGCATCATCTGGTAGAAAAACTGACTGAATTTGGTGCAGCACCGTCACTGCAAGGCTTTGGGATTTCTGAACCATCGCAGGTGAAAGATGCCATTGACGCGGGCGCTGCGGGGGCAATTTCTGGCTCAGCGATCGTGAAGATTATTGAGAAGAACCTTGATAAGCCTGACGTGATGTTAAGTGAGCTGAAAGCGTTTGTTCAGAGTTTGAAAGCTGCGACTGTCGCAGCCTAAGTCGACAAAAGGCCGGAGCAATTCCGGCCTCTTGTCATCACAAATACATTAAAAACGATAACCTGCCGAGAACATAAATACCCACGGGTCAATCCGCGTCTTGATATTCTGCTCTTCACCACCAGCTTTAAACTTCACTTCGGTATCGATATCCATATACCAGACGGACATGTTCAACAGCCAATTATCGTTGACCATATAATCCAGCCCAACCTGACCCGCAGCCCCCCAGGAATCTTTCACGCTAAGATCGGTTAAGCCTGCATCTTTGCCAGTCTGATTAAAGTCGGTATCAAAAAAGGTGGTGTAGTTAATGCCGGCGCCAACATACGGACGCACTTTGCTTTTCGCATCACCAAAGTACCACTGTGCCATCAGTGTTGGCGGCAGTTGGCGAACGGTAGCCAGATCACCTGTCGGACCTAAACCAACACGGTGGCGAAATGGTGTAGCCGCAAGCAACTCGATACCGATGTTATCGGTCACCATATAGTCAAATGTCAGTCCCAGTTGGGTATTGTTGCTGACGCTAAAACCGCCCATGCCAAGCACATTGTCAGAGCCTTCAGTTGGGCGAACGGTTGCTGAACCCGCGCGCATGAAGAATTCCCCTTGTTGATGCGCCAATGCTTCGCCAGATACAAAGGTTAATGCAAGTAACGCCACAGACAACTTTTTCATAGCCCTCTCCTTGTTATGGTTTTATAAGCGGGCTGAATATACTCAATTTTGGGTACAAGTTGATCTAACACCGATCACACTTCGCCGGGTAATTTAACATTTAATGATCTGGATTAATTTTTCGCATTTTGCTTAAAGTCGTAACTTTGGTGTCGTTTGATCCATAACCCGACATAATCTGGCACGAGTAATATTATTTAGAACCAAATACAAAATGGGCAGTACTGTTCAGTAACAGTGCTGCCCATTTGTCTAAGATGTGATGAATTATCGCTTTATCACCAATAACCACATCCTCCCTTTGATGCTGGAAGATAAAGATGAGCAATTTATCCCGGTGATGACGCCTTACTGGAAAATCTATCCACCGGTTTATCTTTACTATTTAAAAAGCACCGGCAAGGCAAATCGAGTCAAGGCACTGATTGATTTCTTAATAATGAAAACAAAATAATAGCCATCAACATAACCTGTCTTAACGTGCGCGGCCGTTTGTTGCGCTAGCTGAATGAAAGATGCGCTGATGTATTTTCTATCATTTATTAAAATTTAAAATTAAATACATTTTTTAAATTATCCCATTATTTTGGGGGAGCATTGTGCAATGCTTAATACTCAACAGACATTGTGGAGCAGTTTTTTGAGGATATCTTCTGCAGTTAAGTTAAACCTCGATTTCCAGCTACACTGAACTATAAATTTATCTTAGTTCATCATTTGTTTAAGGGATAACATGGCTTTAACGCGCAGAGAGTTTTATAAATTCGCTCTGGGATCGGTGGTCGGTTTAGCCGTCCTCAGACAATCCCCCTCAGTGCTTGCGGACTCACGTCCACTACAAATCACCTTAAAGCATGGAGCTGACTAGTCCTGATATAGGTTGACACTTTTCAGCCTTAAAATGCCTGATGAACTTCATCGGGCGTTTTGTATTTTAACGACAGATGCGGACGCCGGGTATTGTAGATTTCTACCGACTCCCTGACCA
>NZ_LR722672.1 GCF_902500225.1 Buttiauxella massiliensis
GTCAGGGAGTCGGTAGAAATCTACAATACCCGGCGTCCGCATCTGTCGTTAAAATACAAAACGCCCGATGAAGTTCATCAGGCATTTTAAGGCTGAAAAGTGTCAACCTATATCAGGACTAGTCATTATTCTTTTTCCAGCTTTGGCTTGTTGTCGATGTTGGTCAACACACCGCTGCTGTTGAAGGTCAGCGTCAGCGTTTGCTGAGTGACATTTTCATGCCCCGGTTGCTGGCGGAAAACATAGAACCAGGTACTTGTACCGAATGGATCGGTCATCATTGGTGTACCCAGAGCATACGCAACTTGTTGTTGAGTCATGCCAGTACGAATCTTTGACACATCGTTCTGTGTCAGGTAGTTCCCCTGGTTAATGTCGGGGCGGTAAACCACTCGCTCCAGAGTGGAACAGCCTGCGGTCAGCATAAGAAGAACCGCTGCGGCAGCAGTCAGCGTTTTACAGCGCATAGTGATTTGATTCCTTTTCGGGCCCGAGCAGCACATGGCTCATTCATAATATGCCGATGATAATAAACCTTTACGCAGTTTAAAACATTAAGGCGCTTAACTCTGACCCTGGTTCGGCAAAAAAGTTGGCTTAAAACCTGCTCAATTAACAATATGCTAGCGGAATGCTTGTTTTTTGAACGATGCATATCATGCACTGCATAATGTGCATCGACAATAGCCGTTAAGCTGCCAGTAACTCTTTTGCGTTGGCAAGTGTATTGCGTGTGACTTCGCTGCCACCGAGCAAACGAGCCAGCTCTTGCAGGCGTGAGCGTTTATCCAACGCCTGCATATGGGTTTCCGTCATTTCACCATCGGTTTCTTTGCTGACAAAGAAGTGATGATGCCCACAACCGGCAACCTGCGGCAGGTGGGTTACGCACATGACTTGCGTGGACTCGCCCAACTGGCGGAGTAATTTGCCTACCACTGCGGCGGTTGGGCCGCTGATCCCAACGTCCACTTCATCGAAGATTAAGGCCGGGGTTTCCATTTTACGCGCCGTGATCACCTGAATGGCCAAAGCAATACGTGAAAGCTCACCACCTGACGCCACTTTTGCCAATGGTTGTAATGGCTGGCCAGGGTTAGTTGTTACACGGAAATCAATGCGGTCTGCACCTTCGGCGGTTAGGTGATTTTCGTTAAACTCTACGTCGATAGCCAGTTTGCCGTGTGGCATTGATAGCGAATGCATGCTTTCGGTAATCAATTCGCAAAGCTCGGCAGCGTAATGTGCACGGCGTTGATGTAATTCATGCGCGATACTCAGTGCTTGCTGATGATGGAGAGTCACTGCCTGCATCAGTTCGTCCTGAGAGCTGGCCTGCTCGTCGAGCTGCTGCAACTCTTCTAGCAGTTGCTGGTGGAAAGCCGGCAATTCTTCCGGTGCAATGTGGTGTTTGCGTGCCAGCGAGATTTGCCTGGAGATCCGCTGCTCCAGCTCATACAAACGGTTTGGGTCCAGATCCAGTCGGTCGCAGTAGTGGCGTAACTCATCGCTGGCTTCTGAAATCTGAATGTTGGCCTCTTCCAGCATATTCAATACACCAGATAGTTTTGAGTCCATTCCCGCTAATTCTTCCATCAGATGGCGCACGGTATACAGTTGGCTTTGCAGATTGTTGTCTTCGCCATCGGCAAGGATTGCCAGCGCTTGTTGACTGGTAGAAATCAGTTGCCCGCTGTTTGCCAGCCGTTTGTACTCTTCATCGATTTGTTCGAATTCACCTGCGACAGGTGAGAATTCATTGAGTTCTTTGAGCTGGTAATTAAGCAGTTCAGTACGTGATGCACGTTCCTGAGCAAGTTGCTGATACTGTGCAAGAGTTCGGCAGCTTTGATGCCAATCGCGGTAGCGTTCTGCCATTTGCTGCAAGAGGGCAGTTTCCCCGGCATAACCATCGAGCAGGTTTTTTTGATGCTCAGGTTTCAACAAAAGCTGGTGCGCATGCTGACCGTGAATTTGAATCAGCATCTGGCCGAGGTCACGCAGTTGCGAAAGGGGAACGGCAGTGCCGTTAATAAAGCCGCGTGAACGACCATCACTGCTGATAACACGGCGCAATAAGCACTCGCGCCCATCATCAAGCTGGTTTTCTTCCAGCCAACGCAGGGCTGCAGGGGTATCTTTCAGGGAGAAACGAGCGCAGAGGTCGGCACGGCTGGCACCACGGCGCACCATATCTGCTTCAGCGCGGCCACCGAGACACAGCCCTAAGGCATCAATCGCGATAGATTTGCCAGCACCCGTCTCACCGGTAATGGCGGTCATACCGTGGTGAAAATCAATTTCCAGTTCACGAACGATTGCGAAGTTACTGATGGTGAGTTGTGCCAGCATAATAGCTTTCCTGTATGAAAAGACATGACTGTGTTTTCATACAGTATAAACTGGTTTTATATACAGTAAAGAGCCCGAGCCGCTTTTTAGAATAATTTTTTTGACCATCCGAGTTTTGAGCTCAATGTATTGAAATAACTGTAATCTTTCGGGTGGATAAGGTTCAGATGGTAATCGCAGCGGCGAATCAGTACGTCTTCACCTTCCTGAATTGGCAGCGCAATCTGGCTGTCACAGCTGATTTCCAGGTCGCTACGCATATGTGAAAACCGCAGACGGATAGTGCTGCTGCTGTTAATCACCAGTGGGCGGGCAGACAGCGTGTGCGGGAACATTGGCACCAGGGTAATGGCATCAAGCGACGGCGTCAGAATCGGCCCACCCGCCGATAGAGAATAGGCTGTTGAGCCGGTTGGCGTAGAGATAATTAGCCCGTCAGAGCGTTGCGAGAAGGCAAAGATCTCATCGATATAGACTTCGAATTCAATCATGTGCGCCACTTTGCCAGGGTGCAGAACGACTTCGTTGATGGCTGTGCTCAGGCGCGTTGGGGTATCTTGTTGGCAAACTTGGGCTTCAAGCAAGAAACGGCGTTCTGCGATGTAATGCCCCTCAAGGACATCCGCCAGCTGTTGCTGGGCATTATCTGGGTCAAGGTCGGTTAGAAAACCCAGGTTGCCACGGTTGATGCCAATAACTTTAATATCATAGCGAGCAAGAACGCGGGCTGCGCCAAGCATATTGCCATCACCACCAACCACAACGGCGAGATCGGCCTGCTGACCAATTTCTGCCAATGTGCCGGTTTTCACGTTTTTGAGGTTAAGTTCCTGGGCAATTTGCGACTCAACAATGACATCGTAGCCCTTGGTACATAGCCAGCGATACAGCATTTCATGCGTGGTGAGGGCTGTGGGGTGACGAGGGTGCCCGACAATACCAATGCAGTTGAAATGTTTGTTCATTATGCCGATGGTCCTTATACGCAGAGATGCAGTCATTTATGACAATATGTCACGTTCCCTTGAATCCAGGAAACTGATCCCCATAATAAGCGAACCAGCGAGATGAATGCTAAAAACGCGGAGAAATTCATGAGTAGTAAAGATCAGAAAACACCAGACGAGCAAGTCTCGGACGAAATTGCAATGGAAAGCCACGAAGAAGTCGAGGCCGTAGAGGGTGCCGAAGTGGTTGATCCGCGCGATGAACAAATTGCCGATTTAACAGCGCAACTGGAAGAAGTTCAGCAGCGCGAGCGTGACCTGGCGTTACGCAACAAAGCGGAAATGGAAAACCTCCGTCGCCGCACCGAACTCGATATTGAAAAGGCGCACAAGTTCGCTTTAGACAAATTCGTCAACGAACTGCTGCCTGTTATCGACAGCCTTGACCGTGCTCTGGAAGTGGCTGATAAGTCCAACACTGATTTGGCCGCCATGATTGAAGGCATCGAATTAACTCAGAAATCGATGCTGGATGTGGTGCGCAAATTTGGTGTGGATGTGGTTGGCGAAACCAACGTTCCATTCAACCCAGATGTGCATCAGGCAATTGCGATGGTTGAATCTGAAGATGTAGCACCAAACCATGTACTGATGGTGATGCAGAAGGGTTACACCCTGAATGGTCGCACACTGCGTGCAGCAATGGTTTCTGTTGCGAAAGCAAAAGCGTAATTCGCCCAATTGCTTTAAATAAAAAGCCAGCCTTCGAGGCTGGCTTTTTTGTTTCTATTTCTGTTCAACACTTTGTCGTAGTGGCGTCACCGGGGTCACTCGCACTTGCTTAATCATGTTGTCTTGCACATCAAGAATATCAATATCGTAGTTGCTTAAGCGCACGCGGGTGTCGATAGCCGGTATCTCTTGCAGTTCTTCAAGCAACATACCGTTTACGGTGCGGGCTTCGTCTTCTGGCAGCGTCCAGTTGAAGGCTTTATTGATTTCACGAACGTTAGCGCTGCCTTCAATAATTACGGAACCATCGTTTTGCGGCGTCACTTCTTCAGCAAGCGTTGGTGACATGGAAGTGGTGAAATCACCGACAATCTCTTCAAGAATGTCTTCTACCGTGACCAGCCCCTGAATATCACCGTATTCGTCGACCACCAGGCCGACTTTCTTTTTATTGCGCTGGAATTTAACCAGTTGCACGCTGAGCGGTGTGCCTTCCGGCACGAAATAAATCTCGTCAGAGGCACGTAGCAGCGTTTCTTTGGTGAACTCCTGCTTTTCCGTCATCAGACGGTAGGCTTCACGCACACGCAGCATACTGATTGCATCATCCAGAGTGTCGCGGTAGAGCACGATGCGCCCGTGTGGGGAGTGTGTCAGTTGCCGAACAATGGATTTCCAGTCGTCGTTGATGTTGATGCCAACAATTTCATTACGCGGCACCATGATGTCGTCGACACTGATTTTTTCCAGATCGAGCACGGAAAGCAGCATGTCCTGGTTGCGGCGAGAAATCTTCGAATGTGATTCATGCACCAGAGTACGTAATTCGTCTTTGTTTAGCGCGCTACTGACGGTGCTGACGTTTTTGATACCCATAAGGCGCATCAACATACGCGTGATGATGTTCAGTAACCACACCAGGGGCATCATCAGGATTTGCAGTGGGCCGAGCAGGAAGCTGCTTGGGAAGGCGACTTTTTCTGGATACAGCGCGGCGATAGTTTTTGGCAATACTTCGGCGAAAACCAGCACCACGAAAGTGAGGATACCGGTGGCGATAGCAACGCCAGCATCGCCGTATAAACGCATGCCGACGATGGTGCCGATGGCTGAGGCCAGAATATTGACCAGGTTATTACCAATGAGTACCAGGCTAATCAGGCGGTCTGGTTTACGAAGAAGTTTTTCCACCCGTTTAGCGGCGCGATTACCTTGCTTGGCAAGATGACGCAACTTATAACGGTTAAGCGTCATCATGCCGGTTTCAGAGCCGGAGAAGTACGCTGAAACGACTACCATGATGATCAATGTGACAATCAACGTAGTCGTTGAGATCTGTTCCAAAAGGGTGTTCCTTTAAAAAGACAACATTAGCCGACAAATTGTTGCAGGACGCGGCTACCAAAATAGGCGAGTGTCAGAATTGCAGCGCCAGCGACGTTAAACCAGACTACACGGCGACCTCTCCAACCTTCATGATAGTGTCCCCAAAGTAAAACGATGTAGACAAACCACGCGAGAATCGACAATACCGCTTTGTCGACATTTTCCAGGCTGAAAAGATTTTTCAGATAAAACAGACCGGTACAAAGGGTTAACGTTAGTAGCACAACGCCGACTTGAGTGATGTGAAACATTTTGCGCTCAATGCTCATCAACGGCGGCATCTCAGCTCGGAAGGCGAGTTTTTTGTTCTTGAGCTGATAGTCAATCCAGGCTAATTGCAACGCATAAAGTGCTGCGATTATCAGCGTAGCGTAAGCAAAAAGTGACAAACCAATATGCACCATCATACCTGGTGTAGCTTCAAGGTGTGTGATGAATTCGTTAGGCATAAAGGTGGCAAGTGCTAGATTGATTAAGGCAAAAGCGTAAACAATCGGTAACAGCAGCCAACCGCGATTGCGTGATGCTACAATTGTCATCACGGTACATATCATCAAACTGACAAGCGAGCCGACGTTAAGCAAGCTGAGGTTCTGACCTCCATCGGCGGCAAATATCCGAGCCTCAAGCGCCACACCGTGGCTTACAAGTGCTATAACGGCCGAAATAATGGCGAAACGGCGCCACCCGCTGTTTTTTGTCAGCAGGCCCGGGATGATCAGCGCGAGGCTGCAGGAATAGGCTACAAGCGCAAGGATGGCGAAAACAGGCATATAAAGTGTCGGTCAATTAGCCAGAGAAGAAAAAAACCAGTATAACGTTACCTGCCGCCTGCTCCAAATCTAACCGTTGCATCACACCAAAGGCGGCTTCATGTTATATACCCGTCATACTTTAAGTTATGGGGGTGTTGGCTGCACTCACTTACCCCATTCACTTACTTTAGTAAGCTCCTGGGGATAAGCTCCCTTGCCGCCTACCCACAACTTGAACTATTTAGGGTATAATCCGCCAAATTCTGTTTTGTGTCGCAAGCTGCGGCCCTAAGTTACCACGTTAGGCAAAAGACAATGTTTGATAATTTAACTGACCGTCTGTCGCGCTCATTGCGCAATATCAGCGGCCGCGGGCGGCTGACTGAAGAGAATGTAAAAGAAACTCTGCGCGAAGTGCGCATGGCATTGCTGGAAGCTGACGTTGCGCTGCCGGTGGTACGTGACTTTATCAGCCGTGTAAAAGAAAAAGCGGTTGGCCATGAAGTTAACAAGAGCCTGACCCCGGGTCAGGAGTTCGTCAAAATCGTTCGCACCGAACTGGTTGCAGCGATGGGCGAAGAGAATGCGAGCCTGAATCTTGCAGCACAGCCGCCAGCCGTTGTGCTGATGGCGGGTTTGCAAGGTGCGGGTAAAACCACAAGCGTCGCGAAATTAGGTAAGTTCCTGCGCGAGAAGCACAAAAAGAAAGTGCTGGTGGTTTCTGCCGACGTTTATCGCCCTGCGGCGATCAAACAGTTGGAAACGCTGGCTGAACAAGTCGGTGTCGATTTCTTCCCGTCCGATGTCGGCCAAAAGCCTGTTGATATCGTTAATGCGGCGCTGAAAGAAGCGAAGCTGAAATTCTTTGATGTGCTGCTGGTGGATACCGCCGGTCGTTTGCACGTTGACGAAGCGATGATGGATGAAATCAAACAGGTTCATGCTGCGATTAACCCAGTTGAAACCCTGTTTGTTGTCGATGCCATGACCGGCCAGGATGCGGCAAATACAGCTAAAGCCTTTAACGAAGCATTGCCACTGACCGGCGTCGTACTGACGAAAGTCGACGGTGATGCGCGTGGCGGTGCGGCTCTGTCTATCCGTCATATCACTGGCAAGCCGATTAAATTCCTCGGTGTGGGTGAGAAAACTGAAGCGCTGGAGCCTTTCCACCCGGATCGTATTGCCTCTCGTATTCTGGGAATGGGCGATGTTCTGTCGCTTATCGAAGATATTGAGAGCAAAGTTGACCGTGCTCAGGCTGAAAAATTAGCCAGCAAGCTGAAAAAGGGCGATGGGTTTGATCTCAACGATTTCCTTGACCAGCTCAAGCAGATGAAAAACATGGGCGGCATGGCGAGTATGATGAGCAAATTGCCAGGAATGGGGCAATTGCCGGATAACGTTAAGTCGCAAATGGATGACAAAGTCCTGGTACGTATGGAAGCCATTATTAATTCCATGACGCTCAAAGAGCGTGCGCAGCCAGAGATTATCAAAGGTTCACGTAAACGTCGTATCGCGATGGGTGCGGGTATGCAGGTGCAAGATGTCAACCGTCTGCTCAAGCAGTTTGATGACATGCAACGCATGATGAAAAAGATGAAGAAAGGCGGAATGGCGAAAATGATGCGCGGCATGAAAGGTATGATGCCACCAGGTTTCCCAGGTCGTTAAGCTCATTTAGATTGCATTTTGCGCCGAAATGAGTAAAATTTTCGGGCTTTTAATATGACACCGGGCTCCATCCCTCGATGGGGCCCGATGTTTTATTCACTAAAGAGGATGTTATGGTAACTATTCGTTTAGCACGTCACGGCGCTAAAAAGCGTCCGTTCTACCAGGTTGTTGTTACTGACAGCCGTAATGCACGTAACGGTCGCTTCATCGAGCGCGTCGGTTTCTTCAACCCTATCGCTGGTGAAAAAGACGAGGCAACTCGCCTGGATCTGGATCGTATCGAGCATTGGGTTGGCTTAGGCGCAACCGTTTCTGATCGCGTATCTGCGCTGATCAAAGCAGCAAAAAAAGCAGCTTAATCTGTCACGGTGGTCATGATGAGCAATCAACTCGCTGTAAAGGCTCCTGTTAACCCAATCGTGTTGGGCAAGATGGGTTCCTGCTATGGGATTCGTGGTTGGCTCAGAGTGTTTTCTTCCACCGAAGACGCCGATAGCATTTTTGACTATCAGCCCTGGTTTATCCAGAAGGCGGGTCAGTGGCAGCAAGTACAGCTGGAAAGCTGGAAGCACCACAATCAGGATCTGGTCATCAAGCTGAAAGGTATTGACGACCGGGATGCCGCGAATCTTCTGACCAATTGCGAAATTGTCGTCGATTCAACGCAATTGCCTCATCTCGAAGAGGGTGATTACTACTGGAAAGACCTTATGGGTTGCCAGGTTGTCACTACTGAAGGATATCAGCTCGGTAAAGTCATCGACATGATGGAAACCGGCTCAAATGACGTTCTCGTCATTAAGGCAAACCTGAAAGATGCGTTCGGTATCAAGGAGCGGCTGGTTCCGTTCCTCGATGGGCAGGTTATCAAGAAAGTCGATCTCGCTACTCAAACGATTGAAGTAGATTGGGATCCTGGTTTTTAAAACCTCCGGATTAACGGTAAAAGTCGGCGTAATGGGGATTGGCTTGTGTTTATTGGTGTAGTTAGCCTGTTTCCAGAGATGTTCCGCGCAATTACCGACTTCGGGGTAACTGGCCGGGCTGTAAAAAATGGCCTGCTGAGCATCCAGAGTTGGAGTCCACGAGACTTCACTTATGACCGGCACCGTACCGTGGACGATCGTCCTTACGGCGGCGGACCGGGTATGCTCATGATGGTAAATCCTTTGCGGGAAGCCATCCACGCAGCGAAAGCAGCGGCAGGGGAAGGTGCTAAGGTTATCTATCTGTCACCTCAGGGACGCAAGCTTGATCAAGAAGGCGTCAGTGAACTGGCAACAAATGAGAAGTTAATTCTGGTTTGTGGTCGTTATGAAGGGATAGATGAGCGCGTAATCCAAACCGAAATTGATGAAGAATGGTCAATCGGCGATTACGTTCTCAGTGGTGGTGAATTACCAGCAATGGTACTGATTGACTCAGTTTCTCGGTTTATTCCGGGAGTCTTGGGGCATCAGTCATCAGCAATCGAAGATTCGTTTGTCGATGGATTGTTGGACTGCCCACACTATACCCGTCCTGAAGTGTTAGAAGGCATGGAGGTTCCGCCAGTTTTACTGTCGGGAAACCATGCTCAGATTCGCCGGTGGCGCCTGAAACAGTCGCTGGGCCGTACCTGGCTTAGAAGACCTGAACTTCTGGAAAACCTGGCTCTGACTGAAGAGCAAGCAAGGTTGCTGGCGGAGTTCCAACGGGAACACGCAAATACAGCAACATAAACATGATGGGATGGCGTAAGCCCCCGATTATCAGTTTACCCAGGATAAGAGACAAAATTATGAGCAACATTATTAAGCAAATTGAACAAGAACAGATGAAACAGGATGTACCTTCATTCCGTCCGGGTGATTCCGTGGAAGTGAAAGTATGGGTCGTTGAAGGTTCTAAAAAACGTCTGCAGGCATTTGAGGGCGTGGTTATCGCTATCCGTAACCGCGGTCTGCACTCTGCATTCACTGTTCGTAAAATTTCCAACGGCGAAGGTGTTGAGCGTGTATTCCAGACTCACTCCCCAGTAATCGACAGCATTGCTGTTAAACGTCGTGGTGCCGTTCGTAAAGCTAAACTGTACTACCTGCGTGAGCGTACTGGTAAGTCTGCTCGTATTAAAGAGCGTCTGACTAAGTAAGATTTCGCTAGCGCGACATCCATATCAAGGGCTGCCATCTGGCAGCCCTTTTTTTGTCTAGCGCAAAAATGAGCGCTGAAACTCTTCATTGCTTCCTTTCTCCCATTGGGCTCGGCGCTCAGCAACATCTGGTAAGCTCTCACAGCTGCCAGGAAACGACTTTCCGCTTTGCCCCAGAATTAGTAAGAACTTCGGATCGCAAATTCTCTGCTGTCCTTCTGCATATCCCTTCAACCATTCCTGGCGGTCCACGTTCTCATCATTATGCATATGTGAAATAACCAGATTGCTTCTGATGGGTTGTCCGGACATTGCATCCTCCCAGCCAGCTTGATACCAGTCGGTAGGCTCAGGGGTGGGAGCATGTGTGTAAGGATCAACATAACAGGCCGACAGGAATAATATCGGAATTAAGGCGATGTAACGCATGGTGGGAATATCCATTTCAAAGAGTATTCTCTGAGCATAGAGGCTATTTCATTGAATGCATGTTTACGCGAAAAAGAAGCGTGTTTATGTAAGTGTGTATAATTAACTTTACATATGTCGGTGTTTAATGTGCTTTAAGCGGCAATTATTTTAGTGATGTAACGTATTGTTTACGTAATATGGATTGCAATCTTTACTAAAACTGGTAATGTAGTTGCATCCTCACTGAGGAAACGACTATCGCAAACGAGCTAACAGGATCGCCATCATGCAAAAAGACGCGCTGAACAACGTTCATATTTCTGACGAACAAGTATTAATCACTCCGGATCAACTGAAAGCAGAGTTCCCGCTGACAGCAGCTCAAGAAGCGCAGATCGAACAGTCCCGTCAGACGATTTCCAACATTATCGCGGGCCGTGATCCTCGTCTGTTGGTGGTGTGTGGACCTTGCTCGATCCACGACCCGGAAACCGCGATTGAATATGCTCGTCGTTTTAAAACGTTGTCTGAACAAGTTAGCGATAGTCTGTACCTCGTGATGCGCGTCTATTTTGAAAAACCACGTACTACTGTGGGCTGGAAAGGGCTTATCAACGATCCGCACATGGATGGCTCGTTTGATGTCGAAGGCGGTTTGAAAATTGCTCGTCAACTGCTTGTAGAGTTGGTGAGCATGGGGCTGCCGCTGGCAACCGAAGCGCTTGATCCAAATAGCCCGCAATACTTGGGCGATCTGTTCAGCTGGTCGGCAATCGGTGCGCGTACTACTGAGTCCCAGACTCACCGTGAAATGGCTTCAGGCCTTTCAATGCCGGTTGGCTTCAAAAATGGTACTGATGGCAGCCTGGGCACCGCAATTAATGCAATGCGCGCCGCATCTATGCCACACCGTTTTGTCGGTATTAACCAGGCAGGTCAGGTTTGCTTACTGCAAACTCAGGGTAACCCTGATGGTCATGTGATTTTACGTGGCGGCAAAGCACCTAACTACAGCCCGGCAGATGTCGCGCAGTGTGAAAAAGAGATGGAACAGGCAGGACTCCGCCCAGCCTTGATGATAGATTGCAGCCATGGCAACTCAAACAAAGACTACCGCCGCCAACCGGGCGTGGCTGAATCAGCTGTCGCTCAAATTAAAGATGGTAACCGTTCGATTATTGGCCTGATGATTGAAAGTAATATCCACGAGGGTAATCAATCTTCAGAGCAACCACGCAGTGAGATGAAGTACGGTGTTTCTGTAACAGATGCATGCATCGATTGGGAAACCACTGAGACTTTACTGCGCGAGATTCATCAGGATCTGAACGGTACGCTTGCGGCGCGTCAGGCATAAGAGGTTTTACTATGGTGGCTGAATTGACCGCGCTGCGCGATCAAATTGACGAAGTGGATAAGGCGTTGCTGGGGCTACTGGCACGCCGCCTTGAACTGGTAGCGGAAGTTGGCGAAGTCAAAAGCCAGTACGGTTTACCGATTTATGTGCCGGAACGAGAAGCGGCAATGCTGGCTTCTCGCCGTAAAGAAGCTGAAGCGTTAGGGGTTCCACCTGATCTGATTGAAGACGTACTGCGCCGCGTAATGCGAGAGTCTTACTCAAGCGAGAATGACAAAGGTTTTAAAACGCTATTTCCTGCTCTGCGCCCGGTTGTTATCGTCGGTGGTGGTGGGCAGATGGGGCGCTTGTTTGAAAAAATGCTCATGCTGTCTGGCTATCAGGTTCGAATTCTTGAAAAAGAAGACTGGGCTAAAGCACCTGAGTTGATGGCTGATGCAGGTATGGTGATTGTCAGCGTCCCGATTCATATTACTGAGCAAGTTATTGCTCAGTTACCATCACTCCCGGCAGACTGTATTTTGGTCGATCTGGCATCGGTGAAGAACGGTCCTCTGCAAGCCATGCTGGCTGCACATCAGGGCCCGGTTCTCGGGTTACACCCGATGTTTGGGCCTGATAGTGGGAGCCTTGCGAAGCAAGTCGTTGTTTATTGTGATGGTCGCCAGCCGGAAGCGTATCAGTGGTTCCTGGAGCAGATTCAGGTTTGGGGCGCACGTTTACATCGCTCAACGGCCATTGAACACGATCAGAATATGGCGTTTATTCAGGCGCTGCGCCACTTTGCAACTTTTGCATATGGCCTGCATCTGGCGGAAGAGAATGTTCAGCTTGAGCAGTTGCTGGCGCTTTCTTCACCGATTTATCGCCTGGAGCTGGCAATGGTCGGGCGCTTATTTGCTCAGGACCCGCAACTCTATGCAGACATCATTATGTCCTCAGAAAGCAATTTGGATCTGATCAAGCGTTACTACAAGCGGTTTGGTGAGGCAATTGGCCTACTGGAACATGGTGATAAGCAAGCGTTTATCGACAGCTTCCGTAAGGTTGAGCACTGGTTTGGCGATTACGCACAGCGCTTCCAGAGTGAAAGCCGCACTTTATTACGCCAGGCAAATGACAGCCGTCCGTAACGGTGAAAACGTTTTATAATTGAAAGCCATCGGGGAAACTCGTTGGCTTTTTTTATTGGCGAAAAGGATAGAGAAATGGCACAGCCGCAAGTTCTGTTCGATTACATCGGTCACTTACCTGAATGCCCCACCTGGAGTGCTGAGGAAAACTGCCTCTACTGGACGGACATTCTCGAAAACGAAATGCATCGCTATAACATCGAAAGCAAAAAACACGATGTGATTCAGTTTTCCGAAGAGGTTGGATGTTTTGCATTATGCGAAACGGGCGGTTTTATTGTCGCGCTGCGAAGCGGAATTTATTTGACCAACCGCACCGGGCTTATTACTCGAAAAGTCTGTGACAACCCTAATAACCCTGTATTAGCTCGTTTTAACGATGGGGGAACTGACCGGGATGGGCGTTTTTATGCCGGAACATTTTGGGGACCGGGTGATTACAACGGTGCATTGCTTTGCCGTGTGGATATCGATCTGACATCGCACGTCATCCAGCATGATATCCATGGTGCTAATGGTCTGGCGTTTAGTGCAGATAAAAAATGGATGTTCACATCAGACACACCGAACCGTGTGATTTACAGAACTCCGTTAGATGAACAAGGTGAACCTGGTCAGCGCGAAGTGTTCAAACGTTTCGAGCCGGGGCAGGGGATTCCTGACGGTGCGGCAATTGACGCAGAAGGTTGCTATTGGACGACTTTGTTTGACGGTTACCGCATTGCGCGTTTATCGCCTGATGGTGATGTACTTGAAGAATATCAGTTGCCCGTACGCTGCCCAACGATGGTCTGTTTTGGTGGTGATGATATGAAAACGCTATTCATCACAACTACGCGAGAAAATATGGATGATGCTGAAGTCGCGGAAAGGCCACTGTCCGGCGCGATTTTTACGCTTGAAGTCGCAGTGGCGGGAATGCCAAAACTGAAGTTTAAAGAAAATCAGTAAGCCAGCATTACGCTGGCTTACTGCCAGTATTACGCCGGGTCGACAGGTACCACGTTCTCACTTGGATAACAGCCAAGTACTTTCATCGAGCGGGTGATTTCGCCCAGCTCGCGAAGGGCTTTATGCATTGCTTCATCGTTCAGGTTTGCTTGAACATCCAGATAAAACATCTCTTCCCACGGGTTACCGTTAATCGGCCGAGATTCCAGTTTTGTCATAATCAGATTGTGATTACGCAGAACCAGAAGCGCCTCTACAAGAGCACCAGCTTGCTGACCCGTTGCCATTAGCAATGTTGTTTTAGCAGGAACCTGGTCAGTCACTTCAACAGCTTTGCGAGCCAGGACGATGAAACGAGTAATGTTTTGCGTCTGATTTGCCAGGTTACGTTCCAGAACTTGTAAGCCATACAGCGCGCCACCTGCTTCGCTACCTAATGCCGCGACATGAGGTGAGTTCGCCTGAGCAACCTTCTCCATGGCTGCAGAAGTACTCTCACAATATTCAATTTTCCAGTTTGGGTAGCGATTGATGAACTGGCTACATTGCTGGAAAGGCTGCGGATGGCTATACACAGTGTGGATAGTGTCTATATCAGTAGTGCCTTTAACCAACACGCAGTGATCGATAGGCACAGTCATCTCGGCAACGATGGATAAACTGGTGTGCTGCAACAAATCATAGACATCGTTAATTGCTCCAGAACTGGTGTTCTCTAGCGGCACGACTGCGTAATCTGCTTGACCAGTTTCGACTTGATTAAAGATATCGTGAAACTTTGCACAGCCGCTTTCAATAAATTGTTCAAAGTGTCGGGCGGCATACTGGCGAGCGGCAAGGTGAGAGTAAGAACCTTTTGGGCCAAGGAATGCAATTCGTGCTGATTGTGGATTCGTTTTATTAAGGTGCTGCTGCAATAACGTTTGCTGGGTCAGGACGGAGTCTTCAATAATTAGCTGGAACAGGCGAGTTATGTAATGAGCATCCAGATTATGGGTTTTACCCAGTGCAATCAGACGCTCGAGTAGGTCCCGCTCGCGGTCTATATCTCGCACCGGGCGGTGAGTGGCAAGCTTAGCTTTGCCTACTTCTACAGCTAATAAGCGACGCTCTGCCAGCAATGCCAGCAGTTTTACATCCAGGGCGCTAATTTTATCGCGCAGTGCCAGCAATGGGTTTGTCTCACTCATATCGCTACCTTTTCGAATTCCATAAAAAAAGCCTCCCGGGTTTCGGGAGGCTTGTTTGTTCGTCTTCGCATTCTTTATCACACGACGAATTGCCTCCCATTCAGGGGAAGGTAAAAAAGAATGCGAAGAAAAACGGAAATAATTTCATAGTTGGTTCCTGATTAGTCAGACAAGTAAGGTACCCGGTCTGTTTTCGCTCTGTCAATAAAAAACGCGCCCGGAGGCGCGTTGTTATGGTTGATAAGGCTAAATTGATTACTCTTCTTCAACTTCCGCGATAGCAACGTCTTTCACTGAACCTGCTGTGCGACGCGCTTCACCCTTGTGTTGCACTTTATTCAACTGCCGCTCCAGTTTGTTGATCAAATCGTTGATAGCCGTATACATATCATCGTGTTTGGCGCTCGCTACGAGCTGGCCATTTGGCGTATTAATGGTGGCATCAGCCACGAAACCTTTCGGTTCTTTGGACAAAACAATGTGTGGATTAATTAGATGAGTTTGCCACTTGTCCAGTTTTGTTAGACGGTCTGCGACGTGCTGACGAATAGCTGGTGTGATTTCCATTTGTTTGCTGGTAATGTTCATTGTCATAAAGTTACCTCTTGTCATTCCCGTCTTGGTAACTCCAGCATACCTTTCTGAATGTCAAAATGTGTGATGAAAGTCACATTATTTTGTCACTTTTTGTCAGTAAACCCTTTTTGTGAGACAGGACAGGATCTCTGTTTTTAAAGCTTGTGGAAGTGAAAAATAGCGTCCATATTTGATTGGATGACCTGACGCTAAACCGTTTCAGTTTACGTATTTCAGGCAATAAAAATGGCAGCCATATGGCTGCCATTTTGTTTTGATAAATTGGTGAATCAGGTGTTGCTGCTATTAGCCGCGATAATTTTTGCAACTTTGTCAGCCTGGGCTGGCATTTGCATTTCACGGTAAGCATTTTCCATCAATTTCAGACCATCACGCGTGGCCTGAGTATCAGGGAAATCTCGCAACATTCCTTCGACACGGTTAACTACTGCAACCCACGCGCCGCGTTTAGTGTAGTATTGCGCCACTGAAAGCTCATATTTCGCTAAACGATCTTTCAGGAACACCAGACGCTTGGTGGCATCGGTGACATACTGGCTGTTCGGATAACCACGAACCAGCTTAGAGAAATCGTTGAAAGCATCACGCGCATGAGCTGGATCTCGGTCTGAACGATCGACGCCAAAGAAGCCTTGTAATGCGCTATCATCCAACGCCATGTCCGTCAGACCACGCATGTAAAGTACGTAGTCAATGTTTGGATGGGTAGGATTAAGGCGCATAAAGCGGTCAATCGCTGCCTGAGCCAGTGGCAAATCAGCGTTCTTATAGTAAGCGTAAATAAGATCTAACTGCACTTGCTGCGAGTAAGGCCCGAACGGATAACGGTTATCCAGCGCTTCCAGTTGCGTTATCGCCGCTTTAAAGTTACCGTCCTGCAACTTTTGCTGCGCAGTCGCATAGATCTCAGAAGGTGGATTATCAGGAACCTCATCCTTGGAACTGGAGCAACCAGCCAAAGCCAGGCTCAACGTGGCTGCTGCCACCAGATATTTCATACGCGTCATGACGTTTTGACTTTCCTCAGAATGTTATCCGGGAGGCTCGCAGTACCAGCTCCCGATAAAGACCAGCTACAATAGCACACTATATTAAACGGCATTGCCGTAAAACCCAACGTTAACGAAGAAGCTGTCTATGGCACAACTAGTACAACTCACCGCAACTGTGTCCGAATCTCAACTCGGTCAACGCTTAGATCAAGCTTTGGCCGAATTGTTCCCGGATTATTCACGTTCGCGTATAAAAGAATGGATTCTTGATCAGCGTGTGCTGGTCAATGGCAATATCAGCGACAAACCGAAAGAGAAAGTGTTGGGTGGCGAAAGCGTCACTATCAACGCTGAAATCGAAGAGGATGCGCGCTGGGAACCACAAGATATCCCGCTCAATATCGTCTATGAAGATGACGATATTCTGGTGATTAACAAACCGCGTGATTTCGTTGTGCATCCTGGTGCGGGTAACCCTGATGGGACCGTCCTGAATGCACTATTGCATTACTACCCACCGATTGCTGATGTACCGCGTGCGGGTATTGTGCATCGTCTGGATAAAGACACGACCGGTTTGATGGTTGTTGCGAAAACTGTTCCTGCGCAAACTCACCTGGTTGAAGCTTTGCAATTACGTGAAATCACGCGTGAGTATGAAGCAGTTGCGATTGGTCATATGACTGCGGGTGGCACGGTAGACGAGCCAATCAGTCGCCATTCGACCAAGCGCACCCATATGGCTGTGCATCCTATGGGTAAGCCAGCTGTTACGCATTACCGAATCATGGAACATTTCCGCGTACACACTCGTCTGCGTCTGCGTCTGGAAACAGGTCGTACTCACCAGATTCGTGTGCACATGGCGCATATCACTCATCCATTAGTTGGCGATCAGCTTTACGGTGGCCGTCCACGCCCGCCAAAAGGTGCGTCGGAAGAGTTTGTTAGCGTGCTGCGTAAGTTTGACCGCCAGGCTCTTCATGCAACCATGTTACGTCTTCACCATCCGATCAGCGGTATGTTGATGGAGTGGCATGCGCCGATTCCTCAGGATATGGTTGAACTGATTGAAGCATTACGTGCTGATACAGAAATCCATAAGGATCAACTGGACTGGCTATGAGCAAATTGATCGTCCCGCAGTGGCCGCTCCCTGAAGGAGTGGCTGCTTGCAGTTCGACACGTATTGGCGGTGTGAGTCTACCGCCTTACGATTCGCTTAATCTGGGAGCCCATTGCGGTGATAACCTGGATGATGTCGAAGAAAACCGCCGTCTTTTTTATGCTGCTGCATCGTTGCCTTCGAAACCTGTTTGGTTAGAGCAGGTACACGGTACAGAAGTGTTAAAACTCACGGGCGGGCCATATTTGTCTAAGCGCGCTGATGCTTCTTATAGCTCAATACCGGGCACCGTTTGTGCAGTAATGACTGCAGATTGTTTGCCAGTGCTATTCTGTAATAAGGCAGGAACTGAGGTTGCTGCTGCTCATGCGGGATGGCGTGGTTTGTGCGAAGGTGTGCTTGAAGAAACCATCGCCTGTTTTAAAGATGCGCCAGAAAATATCATCGCATGGCTTGGCCCGGCTATCGGCCCTGAAGCATTTGAAGTCGGCCCTGAAGTGCGTGAAGCGTTTATGGCTAAAGATCTTCAGGCTGATCGCGCATTTCGCCCGTCAGGGGAAAAATACATCGCTGATATCTACACGTTGGCACGCCAACGCTTGTCTGCCGCGGGCATTAACCATATTTATGGTGGTGACCGTTGCACTTACAGCGAAGCGGGTGATTTTTTCTCATATCGACGCGACAGAACCACAGGCCGTATGGCAAGTTTCATTTGGCTGATATAACCTATCGAATCAAGACGATTCAGTGCGGGTAACTAACGCTCCAAATATTTCAGGTCATTAACCTTGAATAATTGAGGGATGACCTCATTTAATCTCCAGTAGCAAATTTGACCTGTATATAGGAGGAGTTATGCGTCTGGATCGTCTTACTAATAAATTCCAGCTTGCTCTCGCTGATGCCCAATCCTTAGCTCTCGGGCAAGACAACCAATTTATCGAACCCCTTCACTTGATGAGCGCACTGCTCAATCAGGAAGGCGGATCTGTGCGTCCGTTACTGACCTCTGCTGGCGTTAATGCTGGCAAGTTACGTACGGATATCGAGCAAGCTTTAAGCCGTTTACCACAAGTTGAAGGAACGGGCGGTGATGTCCAGCCTTCGCAGGATTTAGTCCGAGCATTAAACCTGTGCGACAAACTGGCGCAAAAACGAAATGACAACTTTATTTCGTCAGAATTATTTGTTCTGGCAGCACTTGAATCGCGCGGAACATTAACTGATTTACTGAAATCAGCAGGTGCTACCACGGCAAATGTGACAGCAGCAATTGAGCAAATGCGTGGAGGCGAAAACGTGAATGATCAAGGTGCCGAAGACCAACGTCAGGCATTGAAAAAATATACCGTCGATCTGACCGAGCGTGCAGAACAAGGCAAGCTCGATCCAGTGATTGGCCGTGATGAAGAAATTCGCCGTACTATTCAGGTATTGCAGCGCCGTACCAAAAACAACCCGGTATTAATCGGTGAACCAGGTGTGGGTAAAACCGCCATCGTTGAAGGCCTGGCACAGCGTATTATTAATGGCGAAGTGCCAGAAGGTTTGAAAGGTCGCCGGGTTTTGGCCCTGGATATGGGCGCGCTGGTGGCCGGTGCGAAATATCGTGGCGAATTCGAAGAACGTCTTAAAGGTGTGTTGAATGACCTTTCTAAACAGGAAGGTAACGTCATTCTGTTTATTGACGAATTGCACACTATGGTTGGCGCAGGTAAAGCCGATGGCGCAATGGATGCGGGCAACATGCTCAAACCGGCACTGGCTCGCGGTGAACTTCACTGCGTCGGTGCGACCACACTTGATGAATATCGTCAGTATATAGAGAAGGATGCGGCACTTGAGCGCCGTTTCCAGAAAGTGTTCGTTGCAGAGCCTTCAGTCGAAGATACCATCGCAATTTTGCGTGGGTTGAAGGAGCGTTACGAACTGCACCACCATGTGCAGATTACTGACCCGGCTATTGTTGCGGCTGCGACTCTATCGCATCGATATATTGCCGATCGTCAGTTGCCGGATAAAGCCATCGACCTTATCGATGAAGCGGCTTCCAGCATTCGTATGCAAATTGACTCGAAGCCAGAAGAGTTAGACCGTCTTGATCGCCGAATCATCCAGCTAAAACTGGAACAGCAGGCATTGAAGAAAGAGTCTGACGAAGCGAGCCAAAAACGTTTGAGTATGCTTGAGGAAGAATTAGGGCAGAAAGAACGTGAATATTCAGTACTGGAAGAAGAGTGGAAGGCTGAGAAAGCTTCACTTTCTGGTGAGCAGACGATTAAAGCGGAGCTGGAACAGGCAAAAATTGCCATTGAACAGGCTCGTCGCGTAGGCGATCTGGCTCGTATGTCTGAATTGCAGTATGGGAAGATTCCAGAGCTTGAGAAACAACTTGTGGCTGCAACTCAGAGTGAAGGCAAAACCATGCGGCTGCTGCGTAACAAAGTGACTGACGCAGAAATTGCGGAAGTGCTGGCACGTTGGACTGGGATCCCTGTGGCTCGAATGCTGGAAGGTGAACGAGACAAACTACTGAGAATGGAGCAACAACTTCATACTCGTGTTATCGGGCAGAATGAGGCTGTTGAGGCAGTATCAAACGCAATTCGTCGTAGCCGTGCTGGTTTGTCTGACCCAAATCGTCCGATTGGTTCGTTCCTGTTCCTTGGGCCTACCGGTGTTGGTAAAACTGAGCTGTGCAAAACGCTGGCAAACTTTATGTTTGATAGCGATGACGCAATGGTACGTATCGATATGTCCGAGTTTATGGAAAAACACTCGGTCTCTCGTTTGGTCGGTGCGCCTCCTGGGTATGTTGGTTACGAAGAGGGCGGTTATCTGACAGAAGCTGTTCGTCGTCGTCCTTACTCTGTCATTCTGTTGGATGAAGTTGAGAAGGCACACCCAGATGTGTTCAATATCTTATTACAGGTGCTGGACGATGGCCGACTGACCGATGGCCAGGGGAGAACGGTCGACTTCCGTAATACGGTTGTGATTATGACCTCTAACCTGGGTTCTGACTTAATTCAGGAGCGCTTCGGTGAGTTGGACTACGGTCATATGAAGGATCTGATTCTTGGTGTTGTTAGTCAGAACTTTCGGCCAGAGTTCGTCAACCGTATAGATGAAGTCGTGGTATTCCACCCATTAGGTGAGAAACACATTGCTTCTATTGCGCAGATTCAGTTGCAGCGTTTGTATAAACGCCTTGAAGAGCGTGGCTATGAAGTCACTATCTCTGAGGATGCGTTGAAGCTGCTTAGCGAGAATGGTTACGACCCAGTATATGGTGCAAGGCCGTTGAAACGCGCTATCCAGCAGCAAATAGAGAACCCACTGGCTCAGCAAATCCTCTCTGGAGAGCTGATTCCTGGTAAAACTGTGCATCTGACAGTAAAAGATAATCATATTGTGGCAGTGCAGTAAGTCACAGAAAAGACAAAAACGGGCCCTTAGGGGCTCGTTTTTGTTTAAAAACCAGGCGACAGTGAGCCCTTGATATGTATTTTGAATGAAAAACAATCGATCGATAAGCTTTTTGAATTTTATACTTGTCAGCTTCCAGAAAATCCCTATACTGCGCCTCCACTGACACGGCACAACGGCTTACAAACCGGCTCGTCAGCCAGATGAAAAGCGAAAATAAACGCTTGACTCTGAAAGAGGAAAGCGTAAT
>NZ_LR722651.1 GCF_902500225.1 Buttiauxella massiliensis
GAACCACCGTAGGTTTTAGCCAGAACGGTAGTGATTGCTGCAGTCAGAGTGGTTTTACCATGGTCAACGTGGCCGATAGTACCGACGTTGACGTGCGGTTTTGTACGTTCAAATTTTTCTTTAGACACGGCTATATTCCTTACTGTTGCGCTCTCCCCTCAAGGAGAGAGCACGGGATCAATGTTTTTTAAAACTCTGGGCTTATTTGCCGCGAGCTTCGATTACGGCCTGAGCAACGTTGTTTGGTGCGTCATCATACTTCAGGAATTCCATGGAGTAAGATGCACGACCTTTGGTCAGTGAACGCAGTTGAGTTGCGTAACCGAACATTTCAGACAACGGAACTTCAGCGTGAATCTGAACGCCAGTAGCGTTAGATTCTTGACCTTTCAGCTGACCACGACGACGGCTAAGGTCACCGATAACGTCACCGGTGTTCTCTTCCGGAGTTTCAACTTCAACCTTCATGATAGGCTCAAGCAGAACTGGTTTCGCTTTCTTAAAGCCATCTTTGAAGGCAATAGAAGCGGCCAGTTTAAACGCCAGTTCAGAGGAGTCAACGTCGTGGTAAGAACCGAAGTGCAGACGCACGCCGAGATCCACTACTGGGTAACCCGCCAGAGGACCAGACTTCAGCTGCTCCTGGATGCCTTTATCAACAGCAGGGATGTATTCCGTTGGGATTACACCACCTTTGATGTCGTTGACGAACTCGTAACCTTTCGGATTCGAACCCGGCTCCAGTGGGTACATGTCGATAACAACATGACCGTACTGACCACGACCACCAGACTGCTTAGCGTGTTTACCTTCAACATCGGTAACTTTCGCGCGAATCGCTTCACGGTAAGCAACCTGAGGTTTACCAACGTTAGCTTCAACGTTGAATTCACGTTTCATACGGTCAACGATGATGTCGAGGTGAAGTTCACCCATACCAGCGATGATGGTCTGGTTGGTTTCTTCATCAGTCCATACGCGGAATGATGGATCTTCTTTAGCCAGACGACCCAGAGCCAGACCCATTTTTTCTTGGTCAGCTTTGGTTTTTGGTTCAACAGCGATAGAAATTACCGGTTCAGGGAATTCCATGCGCTCCAGAATGATCACATTGTCCTGATCACACAGGGTATCACCAGTAGTCACTTCTTTCAGACCAATAGCTGCAGCGATATCGCCCGCGCGAACTTCTTTGATCTCTTCACGTTTGTTAGCGTGCATCTGTACGATACGGCCCAGACGCTCACGTGCTGATTTCACCGGGTTGAACACGGTGTCACCAGAGTTAACCACGCCAGAGTAAACGCGGAAGAAGGTCAGGTTACCAACAAACGGGTCAGTTGCGATTTTGAACGCCAGAGCAGCAAACGGCTCGTTGTCGTCTGAGTGACGAACAGCCGGAGTGTCTTTACCGTCGTCCAGCATACCGTTAATCGCGGTAACGTCAGTTGGAGCTGGCAGGTATTCAACAACCGCATCCAGCATCGCCTGAACACCTTTGTTCTTAAATGCAGAACCACAGGTAACCAAGATAATTTCGTTGTTCAGTACGCGCTTACGCAGAGAAGTTTTGATCTCTTCTTCAGTCAGCTCTTCGCCACCAAAGAATTTCTCCATCAGTTCGTCAGAACCTTCAGCGGCGGCTTCAACCAGTTTCTGGCGCCATTCTTCGGCCAGTTCCTGCATATCAGCTGGGATCTCTTCGTATTCGAAGGTCACGCCCTGATCAGCTTCGTTCCAGTTGATGGCTTTCATTTTCACCAGGTCAACAACACCGGTGAATTTCTCTTCCGCGCCGATAGCCAGTTGCAGAGGCACCGGAGTTGCGCCCAGACGTTTTTCAATCTGGTCAACAACTTTCAGGAAGTTAGCACCCATACGGTCCATTTTGTTAACGAACGCGATACGTGGAACTTTATATTTGTTTGCCTGACGCCATACGGTTTCAGACTGTGGCTGAACACCACCAACAGCACAGTAAACCATTACCGCACCATCAAGAACACGCATGGAACGTTCAACTTCGATGGTGAAGTCAACGTGCCCTGGGGTGTCAATGATGTTGATGTGGTGTGGTTCGAACTGTTTAGCCATACCTGACCAGAAACAGGTGGTCGCAGCGGACGTGATGGTAATACCACGTTCCTGCTCCTGCTCCATCCAGTCCATAGTGGCTGCGCCATCATGAACTTCACCGATTTTGTGGTTTACACCGGTGTAGAACAGAACACGTTCGGTAGTAGTTGTCTTACCGGCGTCGATGTGAGCACTGATACCAATGTTACGGTAACGCTCAATGGGTGTTTTACGAGCCATTTGATTCCTCTATATCCTAGGACGTTCATTTAAGTAACCCAAAGCGGGCAGCTCACATGAAGCGCCCGCTTGGTGACTAACACTCCGAAGGGATTACCAACGGTAGTGAGCGAACGCCTTGTTGGCTTCAGCCATACGGTGAACGTCTTCACGTTTCTTAACTGCAGTACCTTTGTTCTCTGCAGCATCAGAAAGTTCGTTCGCCAGGCGAAGAGCCATGGATTTATCACCGCGTTTACGAGCAGCTTCTACGATCCAACGCATTGCCAGAGCATTACGACGAACCGGACGTACTTCTACTGGAACCTGATAAGTAGAACCACCAACACGGCGGGACTTAACTTCGACAGTCGGACGAACGTTGTCCAGAGCGACTTCGAAAGCTTCCAGTGCTTGTTTACCAGAACGCTGAGCCAGGGTCTCCAGCGCGGTATACACGATAGATTCAGCAGTAGATTTCTTACCATCTACCATCAGAATGTTTACAAATTTGGCCAGCAACTCTGATCCGAACTTAGGATCTGGAAGAATTTTACGTTGACCAATGACGCGACGACGTGGCATGGGAATACTCCGTTGTTAATTCAGGGTTGTCCAAAACTCTATTGAGTTTGACATTTATTTAAAACGTTTGGCCTT
Source organism: Buttiauxella massiliensis (assembly GCF_902500225.1). GTDB lineage: Bacteria > Pseudomonadota > Gammaproteobacteria > Enterobacterales > Enterobacteriaceae > Buttiauxella > Buttiauxella massiliensis. The sequence goes on from NZ_LR722651.1 coordinate 2,956, forward strand.
ACTTAACGGAAACCATTAAGCCTTAGGACGTTTCACGCCATACTTGGAACGAGATTGCTTACGGTCTTTAACGCCGGAGCAGTCAAGTGCACCACGAACGGTGTGGTAACGAACACCTGGCAAGTCTTTTACACGACCGCCACGGATCAGGATCACGGAGTGTTCCTGCAGGTTGTGACCTTCACCGCCGATGTAGGAGGTAACTTCAAAACCGTTAGTCAAACGCACACGGCATACTTTACGCAGTGCGGAGTTTGGTTTCTTAGGAGTGGTAGTATATACACGAGTACATACGCCACGTTTCTGCGGGCAGGCTTCCAGCGCAGGCACGTTGCTTTTTGCAACTTTGCGAGCGCGTGGTTTGCGTACCAGCTGGTTAACTGTTGCCATTAAATAGCTCCTGGTTTTAGCTTTTGCTTCGTAAACACGTAATAAAACGGCCTCATATAATATGAGGACGCAGAATTTTAGGGCTGAGCCGAAAAGGTGTCAAGAAATATACAACAATCCTGGATTTTACCAGGAAATATGTTGTTCGTGTTTAACCGTCAATGCAACGAAGTCAGTATAGCTGACCTTGCCTACACCGGTTGAAATTTGAGCAGTTAAGCCGCGAGCCTCGATATCTTCCTGCAGAGCATACACAGAAATGGGGGCTGAGAGCAGTAAATCAAGGGCTTTGGTCCCTGAGATGGCTGCAATGACCGCATCTTGCCGTAATAAAAGTTCATCACCGCATTTCAAACAGCGCAGCAACGATTCAAAATCGGCCTGAAAAGGTGAGTGTTGTAAAATATGCAGCATGTTGCCTCAGAAGGTTAGCACCACATCAAATTGGTGCAGCATTTCGCACAATGCATCAGGCTCAAGCGGTTTAGCATCGAGAACCCAGGTTCTTTCTGGCGATAATCCTCGTTCACGAATCGACGCCGCGCAGAGATAACACTGCTCGATATCGTACAATGGCAGCACGCGGAATGTCGCGATGTAGTCTCTGGAGAGGATAAGGCCTGGTTGCTGATCTGGTATCAGTTGCAAAACCCCATCGCCAATGAAAAACACGCCGATATCTTCGGTTAGTGCTGATGTGGCAAGTAAGGCATCAAGCCCTTCACGCCCGCTGACGCTTCCATGAGGTGCTGATTTAAATACGAATGCTACACGCTTCATCAGAATTGTACCGTCCGATCACAGCTCAACGAAGCCTGAGCCAGTGCCCCTAACCCACTAAGGGTGAAGCCAGGCTGCATATTATGACAAGGTAAACCAAGCTGCTTAGCTTGCTCTGCGTCAGTAACACCGCGACGCAGAGCCGCTGCAACACAGATATGCAATTCAACGCCATGCTGTTCATTGAGCTGCTGCCATGCTCGAACAATATCAAATTCATCATTTGCAGGGGATGTAAGAAGGTTTGCGTTATAAACACCTTCGCGGTAGAAGAACACGCTTTCTAATGTGTGCCCTTGAGCAATAACGGCCTGAGAAAACTGCAATGCACTACTCGCCTGCTGCGTACCATAAGCCGGGCCTGTCACCAGGATGGCAAAACGCATTACTTATCCTGCCCCTGGAAATCACCGTTTTTGAATTGACGGATGTAGAGATAAACCGTGTGCTTAGAAATATTCAAACGATCGGCAACCTGGTTAATCGCATCTTTGATATCAAAGATACCTTTCTCGTAAAGGTTCAGCACAATCTGCCGATTCTTGGCATTGTTGGACACATTGCGATCGGCATTCACTTCTTCAATCGTGAATTCCAGAGCCTGCATAACCAAATCTTCGACTGAGGACGCAAAGTTGACCGATGAAGCCACTTCAGGCGTTTCTGGCGGAATGAACGTCGACATAATTTGCGAGAATGGAACATCAAGATTGATGTTGATACACAACAGGCCGATAACACGTTCATCACGGTTACGAATGGCGATAGTCTCTGACTTCATCAGGACACCGCTTTTTGCACGGGTGAAATAGCATTTGGAAACGCTACTATCCGCACCGGTCATATCATGCAGCATGCGTAAGGCAAGATCGGTAATCGGCGAGCCAATTTTTCGCCCAGTGTGTTCACCATTTGCGATGCGAATAGCGGAACACTTCAGATCTTGCAGCGAGTGCAACACAATTTCACAGTGAGAACCAATCAGCATCGCTAACCCGTCCACCACCGCTTCGTAGGATTTTAATATTTCAAAGTCGGTTTGTTCGAAAGGACGCTGGTCCAGTAAATCAAGCTCACTGGTTTCATTGGTTAAAAGCGAATTGGACATTTAAAGATACCACCCTCTACAGAGAGCCTGTCGCGCTTAAATGGTGTCAGGGCAGACTCATACTCGTTGTTGCGCAGCCTGCTAAGGTAATACAGCGTAAGAGGCGCTTTCCAGCTTTTATTATATCCTGCCTCAAATAAAAAACCGCCGCCCCTGAGGACGGCGGTTAATAATGCCTTATTTGCTCTTAGCTGCATCAGCTTCTGGAGCGGCTTCTGGTTTCGCGTCAGCTTTAGGTGCTGGCTTGATATCCAGCAACTCTACGTCAAATACCAGAGTTGAGTTAGCAGGGATCCCCGGAACGCCAGTTTTGCCATAAGCTAGTTCTGGTGGAATAACCAGTTGGATTTTACCGCCCTTCTTCAAGTTCTTCAGGCCTTCAGTCCAACCAGGGATTACACCATCAAGACGGAAAGAGAGTGGTTCGCCACGGGTGTAAGAGTTATCGAACTCTTTACCGTCGATCAGCGTACCTTTGTAGTTAACGACAACAGTATCGCTGTCAGTTGGTGCTTCACCTGTACCCGCTTTGTTGATTTTATACATCAGACCAGTTGGAGAAGTTTTAACACCTTTCTCTTTTGCGAAAGTATCACGGAAGGTTTTGCCTTTATCCGCGTTTTCTTTAGCATCTTTTTCCATTTTCGCTTGAGCGGAAGACTTCACGCGAGCTTCGAAAGCTTGCAGCGTCTGCTCAATTTCCTGATCGGATAATTTGCTCTTATCAGCAAATGCATCCTGAACACCAGCGATAAGCTGGTTCTTATCCAGCGTGATCCCCAGCTTTTCTTGTTCTTTCAGAGAGTTTTCCATATAACGGCCCAGCGAAGCACCCAATGCATACGCAGATTTCTGATCGTCATTTTTGAATGCCGCATTGCTTGCAGCTGGGGCATCTTTAGCGGCAGCAGTTGCCGGGGCAGCGAACGCCGGAGCGCTCAGGGCAACGGCCATCGTGGTCGCCAGTAGCGTTACTTTAAACAGTGATTTCATCCATTTCTCCAGGGCCGGGGCCTCTAACCCCAAGGTTATTATCAACTAAGAGACGTACTATAACGTCGTGGAAGAAATCTACACAATCTCTCCGCGCCTTATCGAGACAAATTCAGACTCTTTTTGTATAAAGAAGTTTCTTCCTAAGTAAAACAGCGCTGTAACGTGCTGGATTTTTCAGTAGAATCGCCCGAAATTGTCCATCCGCAGGCCAGGAGTATTAGCCATGCAACAGAAATCGACCGAACAACGGCTAGAAGAACTTGAGAGTCGTCTCGCTTTCCAGGAGATTACTATAGAAGAGTTAAATCAGACGGTAACGGCTCATGAATTGGAGATGGTCAAACTGCGCGAGCATTTCCGCTTGCTGGTTGAAAAACTAAAAGCAAGCCAGCCGTCGATGGTGGCATCAGAAGCCGAAGAGACTCCACCTCCGCATTACTAGTTCCCAAAAGAAAAGGCGTGTCACTGACACGCCTTTTTTATCTTTCGCAGATTAGTGGCAACCGCAACCGCCATTACCGCCACAACCGCCTTTACCATGTTCATGGTCGTCGCCGTGACCGTGATCACCACAGCAACCACCTTCATGGTCGTGATCGTGGTGATGATCGTGCTCACCGTGAACGTGGCCATGAGCCAGTTCTTCAGCAGTTGCTTCACGAATAGCGATAACTTCTACGTTGAAGCTAAGATTCTGGCCGGCCAGCATGTGGTTGCCATCAACAACAACGTGCTCATCTTCAACGCCAGTAATTTCAACTGGTACTGGACCTTGGTCGGTATCAGCCATAAAGCGCATACCAACTTCCAGCTCATCAACGCCCATAAACACGTCTTTAGGAACGCGTTGCACCAGGTTTTCGTCATACTGGCCGTAAGCGTCATTTGCGCCAACATTCACGTCGAAACGATCACCAACAACGTGACCTTCCAGCGCAGTTTCCAGACCTGAAATCAGGGAGCCGTGACCATGCAGATAGTCCAGCGGCGCACTCACCGGAGACTCATCAACCAACACACCGTCTTCTGTACGTACCTGGTAAGCCAGGCTGACCACCAGGTCTTTTGCTACTTTCATGATATCTCCTGAGCGAGCGTGAGAAAAAAAACTGGCGCCGATTGTAGCGGAATTTAGCGCCGGTGTACCCCTAAGCTTAAAAAAAGCTGGGGCATCTCGCTAGTCCGGATGAAAAATCCCAATGACTTGCTCTTGTTCGCGAACATGCTCACGAACTTGCTTATCGGCTTCACGCATTTGGTGGCCGCACTTAACACACTCAACAATATCGACATTATTCTCACGCCACATCGCGAGGGAATCTCGCGCCTGACATTCGGGGCAAACAGCCCCGGCAATAAAACGTTTACGCACCGGCATTCGCTTCACCTTATTTATTCAAATTCATCCCAACCATCGAACTGCCGACGCTCTTGCTGCATCTCGCGTTCGAAAATCTCTTCTAATTCACGACGCGCTTCACGCACCCTGGAAATTTGTGCGTTATCAGTATGAATTGGCATTAACTCACGCAGCATACTCATATCCAGACGGCGGAAATGGAGCTGTGCGCGGTGCGCCTGATGAGGATGCATCCCCAATGTCATCAGCGCCTTGCGCCCTAATTCCAGCGCACTGGAGAAGGTTTCACGTGAGAACTGTGTCACTCCAGCTTGCAACAATTCATGCGCTTCGACACGCCCTCTGGCTCGCGCCAGTATCGCCAGATGTGGAAAGTGTTGTTGACACAAATGGACGACTTTCATTGTGTCTTCCGGCTCATTACAGGTGATAACGATAGATTTTGCGGTCTCCGCTCCTGCCGAACGCAGCAACTCAAGCTCGGTGGCATCGCCGTAATAGACTTTGTAGCCATATTTGCGCATCAGACTAACGGAGCTAATGTCTCTCTCAAGAACTGTAATGCGCATTTTGTTCGCCATCAGCAAGCGGCCAATCACCTGCCCAAAACGCCCAAAGCCCACAATAATCACTTGCGGCTGATCGTCTTCCACATAAGGCTTTTCATCGTTTTCGTCATCACCGACATTAAATCGCCGCGCCAGAATGGCATCAACACCTTTCATCAATAGCGGCGTAGTCATCATTGAAAGTGTGACCGTCACCAGTAACAGTGGCATCTGGTCACCGCTGAACAGCTTTTGCGATGAAGCCGTCGAGAAAAGTACGAATGCGAACTCCCCGCCCTGGCTTAGTACACCTGAAAACTGTAGGCGCTCGGAGCTACGCAACCCGAAAAACCACGACAGGCCATACAGCACGCCGGCTTTAACTGCCACCAACACCACAACACCTAAAACAACCCAGAAGATATGGGTGTAAAGCACCCCGAGGTTTAATGCCATGCCAACGGAGATAAAGAACAAGCCGAGCAATAATCCTTTAAAAGGATCAATCGCGGTTTCCAGTTCGTGCCGGTATTCACTTTCCGCCAATAGCACGCCTGCGATAAATGTTCCAAGCGCCATTGAAAAGCCCAGCGCATCCATAAATAGCGCCGAACCCAAAACCAGCAACAATGCCGCCGCCGTAAACACTTCCCGCACCCCGGAACCCGCAATAAAGCGGAACACAGGTTTCAGCAGATAACGCCCGCCAACCAACATCCCCGCAAAAGCCAGCACTTTAAAGCCGATCTTGATCCAGTCGGTATGGCCGCCGTCATTGCCGGCTAACAACGGTACCAGCGCAATAGCCGGAATTACCGCCAAGTCCTGAAACAGCAGCACTGAAAAGCCCAGTTGTCCGGACTCATTGCGATTCATGCCCTTATCACGCATCAGCTGTAGCGCCATCGCCGTTGACGACATCGCCAGGCCAATCCCGCCAATCACCGCGGCTTGCCAGGAAAACTGCGTCAACATCAGTAATCCAGCCAGGATCGTGGCACTAAATAAAACTTGTGCCGCACCGACACCAAATATCGAACGCCGAAGCTGCCAAAGCTTGGAAGGGTTCAGTTCCAGCCCGATGATAAACATCAGGAATACAACGCCCAATTCCGAGAAGTGAAGGATTTCATCTACATCGCTGATAAATCCTAATCCCCACGGCCCAATTACAATACCTGCCAGCAAATAGCCCAGCACCGCGCCAATCCCTAAACGGGCGGCAATAGGTACGGCAACTACCGCAGCAAACAAAAACAGCACTCCCGCCAGTAATACATCTGAACCTTCCATCAACGGCCTCCCGGTAATGTAGGTGAAACCAACCATTCGCCATAAGCTTTCGCATGGCTGGCCAGCTCCTGGGGAGATTGCCGACGAGCCCAGTAAACAATCATCGGGTTCATCCAGTGCATACGGCACATGGCAGCAGTGAGTTCAAAAGGACGCAAAATATCGGTCAGCGGAAAACGGTTAAACCCATCGTGCCGATAAGCACCTTCCGGCTCGCCGGTGGTTATGACACTACGCCAGTACTTTCCCGCCAGAGCAGTACCTCCCACACCACTTGCGAAACCACGGCTCAACACGCGATCCAGCCACTCTTTGAGCAATGCGGGGCAGCTATAGGTATAAAGAGGGTGTTGAAAGACGATAACATCATGCTCTTGCAGCAATGCCTGCTCGCGATAGATATCAATAAAAAAGTCAGGATAGTGCGCATAAAGGTCATGCACAGTGACATTGGCAAGCTGCTGCGCCGGCTGGAGTAAGACGCGGTTTGCGACCGAGTCTTGTGACTCCGGATGGGCATATAGCAGCAAAACTTTCGGCGGCTGCGACATCATTACCCTCCAGGGCGTCGTCATAGTGATTTTTTTGGGCTACCATGCAGCCCGACGCGGTGCCGTTGGCATCACGTTACCTTTATATAATGACAATTTAACATACTCTGAACATACGGCGCTTTATGATTGTTTTCTCCTCGTTACAAATTCGTCGCGGTACCCGCGTTCTGCTGGATAACGCCACCGCTACCATCAATCCGGGCCAGAAAGTGGGTCTGGTGGGTAAAAACGGCTGCGGTAAATCCACGCTGCTGGCGCTGCTGAAGAACGAGATCAGCGCCGATGGCGGAAGTATGACCTATCCTGGTAACTGGGCGCTGGCCTGGGTAAACCAGGAAACCCCTGCACTGGCGATGCCAGCCATTGAATATGTTATTGATGGCGATCGTGAATTCCGCCAGCTTGAAGCGGAACTGGCAAAAGCCAATGAGCGCAACGATGGCCACGCGATTGCACTGGTGCACGGTAAGCTTGACGCGGTTGATGCCTGGACGATTCGCTCACGCGCGTCGAGCCTGCTGCACGGTTTAGGCTTCAGCAATGAACAACTTGAACGCCCGGTCAGTGATTTTTCCGGTGGCTGGCGTATGCGCCTGAACCTGGCACAAGCGCTGATCTGCCGCTCAGATTTACTTCTGCTTGATGAACCAACCAACCACCTGGATTTAGACGCCGTTATCTGGCTTGAGCGCTGGTTGAAAAGTTATCAGGGCACATTGATTCTGATTTCTCACGACCGTGACTTCCTTGACCCGGTGGTGGGCAAAATTATTCATATCGAACAAGAGTCGATGTTTGAATACACCGGCAACTACTCTTCGTTTGAAGGCCAGCGCGCGACGCGCCTTGCTCAGCAGCAGTCGATGTATGAAAGCCAGCAGGAGCGTGTTGCTCACTTGCAAAGCTTTATCGATCGTTTCAAAGCCAAAGCCAGCAAAGCAAAACAAGCGCAGAGCCGCGTGAAGATGCTCGAGCGCATGGAATTGATTGCCCCGGCACACGTCGACAACCCGTTCCAATTCAGTTTCCGCGAGCCAGAAAGCTTGCCGAATCCGCTATTGCGAATGGAAAAAGTCAGTGCTGGTTATGGCGAGCGCGTGATCCTTGATTCAATCAAACTGAATCTGGTGCCTGGCTCGCGCATTGGTTTACTCGGCCGCAACGGTGCTGGTAAATCAACGCTTATCAAACTGCTGGCGGAAGAAATCAAACCGTTGCAGGGCGATATCGGCCTGGCAAAAGGCATCAAGCTCGGCTACTTCGCTCAGCATCAGTTGGAATATTTACGCGCTGACGAATCCCCGCTTCAACATCTTGCACGTATCGCACCGAAAGAGTCTGAACAGCAACTGCGTGATTATCTCGGCGGTTTCGGCTTCCGGGGCGATAAAGTCACCGAGCAAACAGCTCGCTTCTCTGGTGGTGAAAAAGCTCGTCTGGTTCTGGCGTTGGTTGTTTGGCAGCGCCCTAACCTGCTGCTGCTCGACGAACCGACCAACCACCTTGATCTCGACATGCGTCAGGCGCTAACCGAAGCGTTAATTGATTTCGAAGGCGCGCTGGTTGTGGTATCGCACGACCGTCACCTGCTACGTTCAACCACAGACGATCTCTACCTGGTTCACGATGGCAAAGTGGAAGCGTTTGATGGCGATCTGGAAGATTATCAGCAATGGCTTATTGATCTGCAAAAGCAGGAAAACCAGCCTGATGATTCCGCGAAAGATAACACCAATAGCGCCCAGGCACGTAAAGACCAGAAACGCCGTGAAGCTGAATTACGCACACAAACTCAGCCGTTGCGTAAGCAAATCACCACGCTTGAAAAACAAATGGAAAAGTTAAATGCGCAGCTTGCTGAAGTCGAAGAAAAACTGGCTGACAGTGCCATTTACGACCAAAGTCGCAAAGCAGAAATGACCGAATGTCTACAAACTCAGGTGAAAGTGAAGTCAGCTCTGGAAGAATGCGAGATGGAATGGCTTGATGCGCATGATCAGTTAGAACAGATGATGCAAAGCGAATAAATAAACTCGCGAAAATTATCACTTACCCCGGGAGAACTCTATAAGATAACATCCCGGGAAACCTCCTATTCCTTCGCATATATGAATCTTATCGCAATGATTAATTTGACACATTGCTTATACGTTAATCAATAGAGTACAACTGTGCCAGCTAAAATGTTTATTCGTTATCGCGCACACTATATTTTTACAGCCATCAAAACAATGACGGTCATAAAATATAAAAACTCACTTCAATGGAATGAATATAATGAGACAACTAATTACATCCATCATTATGCTTTCTGCATTTGACCAACTGGCCTATGCAAATGACTTTAATAATTTTGCACCCTCACTAGAACCCGAAAGTTTATCTATAGGAACATCGCCAGGTATTCTGGGCGGAAAATCTACAGAACGAGTATATGATGACAAAAGCGGTAAAAAATAAGTCAACTTGAGTGGAAAATAAAAAACACTCCCGTTCTTAAAGGTGAAATAAACTGGGATGCCTGGCAAAGACTCACACTTAATGCCAGAGGGTGGACATCTCTGGCCTCGCGCGGCAACACGATGGACGACCATGACTGACTTGATGATAAAAAATCTTGCTGGAGTGACTGGTTACATCATCCCAATACCCCTCTCAATTACGCTAATGAATTTGATCTCAGTCTCAGGGGTTGGTTATTAAAAGCTGACAACTACAAATTAGCAGCAGTGGCTGGTTATCAACAAACTCGATTTAGCTGGAGTGCATATGGTGGTAACTACAATTACGATAATGGGACTGATATCGGTAACTAACCCGATGGCAAGCGCACTATTGATTACCAACAGAAATTTTCATTACCCTATATCGGCTTTGCCGGTCAATACCTATATCAATGTATAGAGGTTAATACATTATTGAAATTCAGCGATTGGGTTACCGCAAAAGATAATGATGAGCACTATTTACGAGATACCACATTTCGTGAAAAAACAACGAACTCTCGTTATTATTCGACCGCAATCGAAGTCGGATATTACATTACACCGAATGCGAAAGTCTCGACTGAGTTTGCTTATAATTATTATTCAGAAGGTAAGGACGGGAGTGAAATGATCAACCGCGCGACAGGCAAAACTGAATACTCAGGTGGTGATTCTGCAGGAATTAAAAACGAAAATTACATCATTTCCGCCGGAGTCCAATAACGCTTTTAATCAAACAAATTGGCCCACTTGTGGGCCAATTACTCGTCTGAACATTGACTTCATTCTTAGTGCCAAATCAGCAACACACACGCCGCTGTCAGTAATCCCATAAAGACGTTAAACAGAGTCCAGGCGCGGCGACTACGCAGAAGCGTACCTATCAAGCTACCAAACGCAATCCAAATCATCCCCGCAACAATGTTAACCAGTGCAATACCGATGCTGATTAACGCCACAGAATACAGGTACTGAGAACCCGCCAGACTAAAACTTGCGACAGCACCTAGCGCCATCAACCAAGCTTTTGGATTAATGACTTGCAGCAAACCGCCCTGCCAGAATGGAATTGGCTCGGGTGGTGGCGCATCTGTTTCCAGGCGTTCGTAGGTCGCTGTACCAATTTTCCATGCCAACCATAAAAGATAAGCACTACCGGCAACCTTCAGAATCAGGTGTAAAGCGGGGTACAATAGAATTAAGCTACCCACACCAAAAGCTACCAATAATAAAATGCACTGCATACCAAGCATGATACCTATCATCAATGGTATGGTGCGCAGGAATCCGTAATTCGCGCCGGATGAAGTGAGTAGCATGTTGTTTGGGCCTGGTGTGATAGCAGCAACCCAGAGAAAGCCCAGCATTGAGAAAAAAAGCGTTTCCATGAAATGGGTGTTCCACACCCCGTAAAGTTAATTAGCAAACTAAATGAAACTAACAGTGTGATATGGCTACGACAAGTCCCGCAGTATTGAATTTTAATCACGAAGAAGATGAACAATTCCATCCGTTGAAGGGTGTCAGTAATCCACACCTGCAAACCATGCTTCCGCGTTTGATTCGCCGTCGCCTCAATTTCAAACCTCACTGGCAGCGTCTTGACATGCCGGACGGGGATTTTGTCGATCTTGCCTGGAGCGAGGACCCGCGCCAGGCAATGCATAAACCACGGTTAGTCGTTTTTCATGGACTCGAAGGTAGCCTGCACAGCCCATACGCCCATGGTTTAATCGAGGCCGCCAGCAAGCAAGGCTGGTTAGGCGTGGTAATGCATTTCCGCGGATGTAGCGGTGTGCCAAACCGCATGAAGCGCATTTATCACTCGGGTGAAACTGAAGACGGAAGCTACTTCTTAAACTGGCTGTCTGAGCGTTATGGCAAAGTACCGACGGCGGCGGTCGGTTTTTCTCTCGGCGGCAACATGCTCGCCTGCCTGATGGCAAAACAGGGTGCCGATTGTACGCTTCAGGCTGGTGTAGTGGTTTCAGCCCCACTGATGCTTGAACATTGCAGCGCACATATCGAAAAAGGTTTCTCCCGCGTTTATCAGCACTATCTTTTGAATCTGCTGAAGAAGAATGCCGCACGTAAGCTAAGAAGCTATCCGGGCACACTCCCGGTAGATATGCGTCAGCTTAAAGGAATGCGTCGTCTACGCGAGTTTGACGATTTGATTACTTCAAAAATTCACGGCTTTGCTGACGCTATCGATTATTACCGCCAGTGCAGCGCGATGCCGCTGCTGCCACAAATCAAAACGCCGACGCTCATCATCCACGCAAAAGATGACCCGTTTATGGATCACCATGTGATCCCAGATAAAGCTATCTTACCTGCCAATATCGAGTATCAACTGACACGCTACGGCGGGCACGTTGGATTTGTTGGTGGTACGCTGCGTCGCCCGGAAATGTGGCTTGAGCAACGTATCCCACAGTGGCTGAATAAATTCCTGGACCAGTAATATGATGATTCCCTGGCAAGATCTTCCTCCCGAAACGCTTGATAATCTGATTGAATCCTTTGTATTACGCGAAGGCACCGATTATGGTGAACAAGAGCGTTCACTGGAGCAGAAAGTGGCCGATGTTAAGCGCCAGCTGCAAAGTGGTGAGGCTGTGCTGGTATGGTCGGAACTCCATGAAACGGTAAATATTATGGCTCGCGGGCAGTTTCGCGGCTAAGCGTTTAACTTCTATACTGCATAATAAAACCACCCTCACCCAGCTATCTCCCTGAGAGTGAGGGCCAGCCCTTACTTACACACACTTGCGATCACCCATGGAGTTGTTGCCTTATGTCAGCCAAACATCCGGTTATTGCCGTAACAGGTTCCAGCGGCGCGGGAACGACAACCACCAGCCTTGCCTTCCGTAAAATCTTCCAGCAACTCAATTTACGTGCAGCGGAAGTCGAAGGTGACAGTTTCCATCGTTTCACTCGTCCTGAAATGGATATGGCTATTCGTAAAGCACGCGACCTGGGGCGCCATATCAGCTATTTCGGCCCAGAAGCCAATGACTTTGGTTTGCTTGAACAGACGTTCATTGAATACGGTAGAACCGGGCAAGGTAAGTCACGCAAGTATCTACATACTTACGATGAAGCCGTACCCTGGAACCAAATCCCCGGAACCTTTACGCCATGGCAGCCATTGCCAGAACCCACTGATGTTTTGTTTTATGAAGGTTTGCACGGCGGGGTAGTTACGCCACAACACGATGTGGCTAAAGCCGTCGATTTGCTGGTTGGTGTGGTACCGATTGTGAACCTGGAGTGGATACAAAAGTTAGTGCGGGATACCAGTGAGCGCGGGCATTCCCGAGAAGCGGTAATGGACTCTGTGGTTCGTTCTATGGACGACTATATCAATTACATCACACCGCAATTCTCCCGCACCCACATCAACTTCCAGCGCGTCCCAACTGTTGATACGTCTAACCCATTTGCAGCTCGCGGCATCCCGTCTCTGGATGAAAGTTTTGTGGTGATTCATTTTCGCGGGCTGGATGACATCGATTTCCCGTATTTGCTCGCCATGCTACAAGGCTCATTTATTTCGCATATCAATACATTGGTGGTTCCGGGCGGCAAGATGGGGCTGGCGATGGAATTGATTATGACACCGCTGGTTAAGCGTCTGGCAGAAGGTCGGAATATCAATAATCAGGGCGGTTAAACCCGCCCGTTTTCACTCTTTAGCCTTCAATCACTTCATAGCTATGAGTAACGTTGACCGCTTTTTCAAGCATCAGTGCAACAGAGCAGTACTTCTCAGCAGAGAGGTCTACTGCGCGGGAAACTGCAGCATCTTTTAGCTCTTTGCCTGTCACGATGAAATGCAGATTGATATGCGTAAACAAACGCGGAGCCTCTTCACGGCGCTCAGAGGTCAGTTTCACTTCACAGTCGGTCACGGTGTAGCGGCCTTTTTGCAAAATAGAAACTACGTCAATTGCACTGCAACCGCCAACGGACATCAGCACCATTTCCATTGGGCTTGGTGCTTTATCACCAGAATTGCCATCCATAAGAATCTGATGCCCTGAAGCGGACTCGCCCAGGAAGGTAAACCCTTCAACCCATTTCACTCGTGCCTGCATGCTACTTACTCCTGTAGAAAAATTACCTTTCAGAGTACGCAGATTCAGCAAATCTGGCAACGGAAGGCGACATGCGTCAAGCTGAAACGAGACAACAGGAGACACTTGTCAAAAGCTATGCTAAAACAATCCAGATGCTACATCGATACATTGACGTAATGCATGTATGCAGAGGACATCACTAATTACAGGCAGCAAGAATGACTTGCATGCCATCTCCCCAAGGTGGGGAATATTCTAATTACTTGCAACGCCAGACAGGATGTTTAGCGTCCTGTCGTTGGTAGCCAGTTATAAAACAGAGGATAACCGCGCATGGTGCTTGGCAAACCGCAAACAGACCCGACTCTCGAATGGTTCTTGTCCCATTGCCACATTCATAAGTATCCATCGAAGAGCACACTCATTCACCAAGGTGAGAAAGCAGAGACGCTGTATTACATCGTCAAGGGCTCTGTGGCTGTTCTGATTAAAGATGAAGAGGGCAAGGAAATGATCCTCTCCTATCTAAATCAGGGCGATTTCATTGGTGAGTTAGGGCTGTTCGAAGAAGGTCAGGAACGTAGTGCCTGGGTTCGTGCTAAAAGTGCCTGTGAAGTGGCTGAAATTTCTTATAAAAAATTCCGCCAGCTGATCCAGGTCAACCCAGACATTCTGATGCGCCTGTCTTCACAGATGGCTAACCGTCTGCAAGTCACTTCTGAGAAAGTAGGCAACCTGGCATTCCTGGACGTTACCGGTCGTATCGCGCAGACGCTGCTGAACCTGGCTAAACAACCTGATGCAATGACCCACCCGGACGGTATGCAGATTAAAATTACCCGTCAGGAAATCGGTCAGATCGTGGGTTGCTCTCGCGAAACTGTTGGTCGTATCTTGAAAATGCTGGAAGATCAAAATCTGATCTCCGCTCACGGTAAAACGATCGTCGTATACGGCACTCGTTAATCTCCGTCTAAAAATGGCGTGTTGCTTCATAACACGCCTTTTTTGTCTCTAAAAAACTAAATCCGAAACCCGATTAATTGAAGTTGCAGCAAGGCAGCAAGTGAGTTCATCCCGATGAGCTTACTCAAGTAAGTGATTCGGGTGAATGAACGCAGCTAACGCCGCTGCAGCTTTAAGTAAGAAGGGTTTATGTGGCGAAGACTGATCTACCATCCCGAAGTTAACTACGCACTGCGGCAAACGCTGGTGCTGTGCCTTCCGGTGGCAGTAGGTTTGCTCGTCGGCGATCTCCAGTCTGGCCTGCTTTTCTCTTTAGTCCCTGCCTGTTGCAACATTGCCGGTCTTGATACTCCGCACAAACGCTTCTTCAAACGCCTGATCGTCGGTGGCTGTCTGTTTGCTGCCAGCAGTTTGATCATGCAGCTTTTGCTGCTTTACACCACTGTGCCGCTGCCCGTCATTCTTTTTGTGATGGCGCTCTTGCTGGGTGTCACGGCAGAAATCAGTTCCCTGCACGCTCGTCTGCTTCCCGCATCACTCATTGCTGCCATATTTACGCTCAGCATGGCCGGGAATATGCCGATCTGGAAACCGATGCTGCTGTATGTCTGCGGTACGATTTGGTACGGCGTATTTAACTGGTTTTGGTTCTGGATGTGGCGCGAGCAGCCACTGCGGGAATCATTGAGTCTGCTCTATCGGCAGTTGGCAGATTACTGTGAAGCAAAATACGGCATGCTGACTCAACATACCGATCCGGAAAAAGCGCTCCCACCGCTGCTGGCTCGTCAGCAAAAAGCGGTGGATCTCATTACCCAGTGCTACCAACAGCTTCATATGCTGGCGGCAAACCAGCAAAACGGCTACAAGCGCTTGCTGCGTGCATTCCAGGTAGCATTGGATTTGCAAGAGCACATCTCGGTAAGCCTTCACCAACCAGCTGAAGTTCAGAAGCTCGTCGAGCAAAGCCATGCAGAAGCAGTTATTCGATGGAATGCACAGACCATCGCGGCGCGGTTACGTGTACTGGCTGACGACATTCTTTACCATCGTTATCCACAGCGTTTTACGATGGAAAAACAGATCGATGCCCTTGAGAAAATCGCCCGTCAAAATCCAGATAACCCGGTTGGGCAATTTTGCCATTACCACTTCAGCCGTGTCGCTCGCGTGCTACGCACCCAACGCCCACTGTATGTCCGTGATTTAATGGAAGACCGGCAACGCCGTTTACCGTTGTGGGCGGCATTGAAAAGTTATTTATCATTGAAGTCAGCGGCGCTTCGCAACGCAGCAAGATTGGGTGTGATGCTCACGATAGCCAGTCTGCTGGGTGCATTTTTACATCTGCCCAAGCCCTACTGGATTTTAATGACGGTAATGTTCGTGACGCAAAACGGCTACGGTGCCACACGAGTTCGTATTCTCCACCGTTCGGCTGGCACCATTGCAGGCCTTGGCATCGCAGGTATTGCGCTTCACTTCCACTTCCCGCAAAGCATTGCTCTGGGCGCGATGCTGGTCATTACGTTGGTGAGCTATCTGTTTATTCGCAAAAGCTACGGCTGGGCGACGATAGGCTTTACGGTGACCGCCGTTTATACCCTGCAATTGATAACATTAAGTGCCGAGCAGTACATCGTCCCTCGCCTGATAGATACCTTGCTAGGCTGCTTGATAGCCTTTGGCGGCATGGTGTGGCTGTGGCCACAATGGCAGAGTGGCTTGTTACGCCAGAATGCCCACGATGCGCTGGAAAGAGATCAAAATGCAATTCGCCTGATTCTGAGTAATGACCCCGAACCAACGCCGCTCGCTTATGAACGTATGAAGGTTAACCAGGCACATAACGCCCTGTTTAACTCCCTGAACCAGGCGATGCAGGAACCTGGGTTTAACTCGCATTATCTGGCGGATATGAAATTGTGGGTGACGCATAGCCAGTTTATCGTCGAGCACATCAATGCGATGACGACTCTCGCCCGCGAGCATAATATGCTGACGCCGGATCTCGCCCAGCGTTATCTGCAGTCATGTGAAATTGCGCTGCAACGATGCCAGCAGCGGCTTCAGTATGATGGGCCGGGGGAAACCAATGATGCGAATATTCTCGACCCGCTAGAAGGGCTTCCAAACGGGCCATTAAGTACGATGGAACAACATTTACAGCGGATACTGGGCCATCTGAGCACCATGCATACCATATCTTCGGTTGCCTGGCGTCAACGACCACATCATGGCATCTGGCTAAGCCGCCTACGACGGCCTGGCTAAGTATTACGCTTTAATCACCTTCGCAACTGCTTTAGCAAAACGCTTCATACCTTCTTCAATATCGGTATCTTCAACAATCAACGCAGGCGCGAAACGCATTACGTCCGGCCCGGCATTCAGCACCATCACGCCCTCTTCCGCTGCCGCGTAAAGGAACTCACGTGCGCGGCCTTTGTATTGCGGTTTGAGCTCAGCACCGATCAATAACCCCATCCCACGGATATCGCTAAACAGATCAAACTGCTCATCGATCTGTTGTAAATGGCTGACGAACTGTTGCCGCTTCGCCGTCACACCACTTAGCACTTCAGGTGTGTTGATGATATCAAACGCCGCGCCCGCGACTGCGCAGGCCAGAGGGTTACCGCCGTAAGTTGAACCGTGTGTACCGACATGAAACGCCGATGCAATTTCCTGAGTCGTCAGCATCACGCTGACCGGGAAGCCACCGCCGAGTGCTTTTGCGCTGGTCAAAATATCTGGCGTCACGCCGTAGTGCATATAGGCAAACAGCTCACCGATACGCCCCATGCCACACTGCACTTCATCGAATACCAGTAACGCTTTATGCTCATCGCACAACTCACGCAAGCCTTGCAGGAATTCTGGGGTTGCCGCCGTTACGCCGCCCTCGCCCTGAATCGGCTCCACCACTACCGCACAAGTATGGTCATCCATCACCGCTTTCACTGCGTGCAAATCGTTAAACGGCACATGAATAATATCGGCAGGTTTCGGGCCAAAACCGTCGGAATACTTCGGCTGACCGCCAACAGAAACGGTAAACAGCGAACGACCGTGGAAGGCATTATGGAAGGCGATAATTTTGGTTTTATACGGACTGTGGCGAGTAGAAGCGTAGTAACGCGCCAGTTTGAAGGCGGTTTCGTTGGCTTCGGTGCCAGAGTTCATAAACAGGACGCGTTCAGCAAAAGTAGCATCAATCAGCTTGCGGCCCAGGCGCAACGCGGGTTCATTGGTGAAAACGTTGCTGGTATGCCATAGCGTTTCGCCCTGGCTTTTTAACGCTTCCACCAACGCCGGGTGGCAGTGACCTAACGCTGTGACAGCAATCCCACCGGCGAAATCAACGTACTCTTTACCTTGCTGATCCCAAACACGACTGCCTTTGCCTTTCACCGGGATAAACTCCGCTGGTGCATAAATCGGCAAAATCACTTCATCAAAAGTAGCGCGGGTAATTGCTGATTGTTCGGTTGCCATTAATTGCCATCCCATTTTTACGCAAGAACAGACATGAAAATATAATCATGAAATATGCATAAAAAATCATTATCTGGCAATAAAAAATCAACGTTTGAGGAAATTGGCTAACAGCTGATGACCCTGCTCGCTGAGAATGCTTTCCGGGTGAAACTGCACACCTTCCAGGTCAAGTTCGCGATGGCGAATCCCCATAATTTCCTGCTTATCCGTCCAGGCGGTCACTTCAAAACAGTCGGGTAAGGTGGCGGGGTCGATCACTAAGGAGTGATAACGCGTTACGGTTAAAGGGTTGTTCAGGCTGTGGAAAACACCGTGATTGCTATGCGAGATAACCGAGGTTTTACCGTGCATCACTTTTTGCGCGCGAACAATGGTCGCGCCGAATGCCTGCGCAATCGCCTGGTGTCCAAGGCAAACGCCGAGAATCGGTAACTGCCCGGCGAAATGCGTAATCGCCGCAAGAGAAATCCCTGCTTCGGTGGGCGTGCAAGGGCCAGGAGAGATGACCAGTTTTTCTGGTGCCAGGGCAGTGATATCAGAAAGAGTCAGCTCATCGTTACGTTTCACCACCACTTCTGCGCCTAATTCACAAAAGTATTGATAGAGGTTCCAGGTAAATGAGTCGTAATTGTCGATAAGCAGTAGCATCGCGGCTCCAGGGTAAATAAGAACCGCGCTATTCTATTCGCTTTCGCGCGCTTCACTCACGACTTTAGTGAAAATCTCGTTGAGCATTTTCAAATCACCCAACGCCCCGGTTTGATTCGCCGTTGCCCATGCTTCAGGCGATACGTCTTTCCAATCGAGGATGTAACCGGCATGAATCGCTAACTGCTCGAAGAACACACGCTGTGCCCGACCACTGCCAACAAAGAACGGATGAAGGACGTTAATTTCACAATAGTAATGTGACAGGCGCAGAACGAACTCAGTTCTGGAAAGTCCGACGAGATAATGCTCGTCCTCCATTTCTTGCATCAGATCGTTGCCTTCATTTTCGATGTACTCGAAATGGCAGAACTGTATCTCCCCTTTGGAAATATCAACATCTCGTAGCTCGCCTGCCCAGTCGAAAACATCCTGAAAAAGCTGCTGATGGATGGCACACAACCAGGGTAAGCCGCGATGCAACGGGCCAAGTTCAATCGTATCTACACGCTGCGCGATAATCTCATCTTGCGCATGAGGCTCAAGGATATCCAGCCGGCTGCTGGCATGAAATGAACGGCTGCGCAATTGCTGCCAAAGGCGGGACTTTTGTTTGTCGGTCAGTTTCTTTGCCATGATGCCTCCCTAAATGACGACCCGTTGTTGCCACAAGTATAAGCAGCAATCGGTGGAAGTGCAGGAAGCGATAGATTGCGCGAGTAGGGAATACTCGCGCAGGAATTTTTTACGGCAGGACTTTAGCGGAGAGGATAACTACAGGTTTTGACGGAACATTTTGGTATGGGCCGACATCATGAGTCTGGACCTGGGAGATCTTATCGGCAACGTCCATCCCTTTCACAACTTTACCAAATACTGCATAACCGAAGTCGCGCTGGCCGTGATCGAGGAAGGCGTTATCTGCCACATTGAGGAAGAACTGGCTGGTCGCGCTGTCTTTATCGGCAGTACGCGCCATGGAAATAGTACCGCGAGTGTTACGCAAGCCGTTATCGGCTTCATTTTTAATCGGTGGGTTAGGCTGCTTCTGATTCATATCTGCAGTGAAGCCGCCGCCCTGAAGCATGAAGCCCGGGATCACGCGATGGAAAATGGTGTTGTTGTAGAAGCCGCTGTTAACGTAATCCACAAAGTTTTTCACAGAGACTGGGGCTTTCTGGCTATTTAACTCAAGCTCAATTTCACCCGCTGATGTGGTCAACAGGACGTGTGGGTCACCTTTAGCAGCAAGTGCCGCAGGAGAGAGAGCGGTTAGAGCAAACACAGTTGCTACAGCCGCCAGAGTCGATTTGAGCATGAATAATTCCTTACGAATGCAGTGAATGAGGCAAGTTGCTAGATTGTAAAGACGCACTCAAGTATGCGCCAGCCATTTACGGTTTTTTACTTTCACACAAATCAATAAGTTAAATGAATCAATAATCAAATAACACGATTAATCGTGACGCTGGTCACCTTAAATTCAAGTCGTTGCAGCAAATGAATTATAAATTGTATGAATGAGTCACGTTTTTGACTAAAATCCATTCTTCTTGAGTGCTGTCAAAGCACTTTACATTTCTATTCACAGGCTTGTCATGACTAACAGCAACCGCATTAAGCTCACATGGATCAGCTTCTTCTCCTACGCACTCACTGGTGCGTTGGTAATCGTCACCGGGATGGTGATGGGCAATATCGCCGAATACTTCCACGTCCCCGTTTCCAGCATGAGTAACACCTTTACTTTCCTGAACGCCGGCATTTTGATTTCTATCTTCCTTAATGCCTGGTTAATGGAAATCGTACCGCTCAAAACTCAACTGCGTTTTGGTTTCATCCTGATGGTGCTGGCCGTTGCTGGGCTTATCTTTGGCGATAACCTGACTATCTTCTCAGTCGCGATGTTTGTTCTGGGGCTGGTCAGCGGTATCACGATGTCCATTGGTACGTTCCTGATTACGCACATGTATGAAGGCCGTGAGCGTGGTTCACGCCTACTATTTACCGACTCCTTCTTCAGTATGGCAGGGATGATCTTCCCAATGGTGGCCGCGATTCTGCTGGCTCGTAGCATCAACTGGTATTGGGTTTATGTCTGCATCGGTCTGGTTTATGTCGCTATCTTCATCCTGACCATCGGTTGTGACTTCCCGGCATTGGGTAAACACGCACCGCAACCGGAAAAAGTCGCCGAGAAAGAAAAATGGGGAGTGGGCGTACTGTTCCTGTCCATCGCAGCTTTGTGCTACATCCTCGGCCAACTGGGATTTATCTCCTGGGTTCCGGAATATGCCAAAAGCCTGGGTATGAATCTGAATGATGCAGGCCAACTGGTCAGTGATTTCTGGATGTCTTACATGTTCGGGATGTGGGCGTTCAGCTTTATTCTGCGTTTCTTCGATTTGCAACGTATTCTGACTGTTCTGGCGGGTGCGGCGACTGTTCTGATGTACCTGTTTAACAAAAGCGAACCGGCACATCTGGCATGGTTTATTTTGGCACTTGGCTTCTTCTCCAGTGCGATTTACACCTCTGTAATCACCCTGGGTTCATTGCAGACCAAAATCGCTTCGCCAAAACTGGTTAACTTCGTACTGACCTGCGGCACCATCGGCACCATGCTGACCTTCGTGGTCACTGGCCCGATTGTGGCTCACAGCGGCCCGCACGCGGCTCTGCAAACTTCAAACGCCTTGTACGCAGTGGTATTTATCATGTGCCTGATTCTCGGCCTGGTAACGAAACACCGCCAGCATAACGCTGCTGCTGCGCACTAAAAGCGTCGGCTTACGCTACGTTTATCCGCCCTACGCGGTTTTGTAGGGTGGATAAGCTCAAGCGTCATCCACTACTTCTCACCCACGAAACGTTATCTCTTCAGCTCCATCCAACATCACCCAGGTTTGTGACAATTGCGTGGTTGCAATCACCTTCCCGGCTCGCACTGACCAACGCACCGGCACCTGCCTGCGCACCGCGTCAAAACCGTTTTCAGCAGGAAGAATAATCAGGTTCGCCGCCTTCCCCTCGGCAATCCCGTACTCCTGCACGCCAAAGGTACGGGCACTGTTATCGGTAATCAGCTTCAAACCTTCGTCGATTTGCTGGTAGCCCATCATCTGGCAAACATGCAGCCCCATATGCAGTACCTGCAACATATTGGCTGTACCCAGCGGGTACCAAGGGTCAAACACATCATCATGTCCAAAGCAGACGTTAATTCCCGCTTCGAGTAACTCTTTCACCCGCGTAATACCACGGCGTTTTGGGTAATCATCAAAGCGACCTTGCAGATGAATATTCACCAGCGGGTTGGCGACAAAGTTAATGCCGGACATTTTCAACAAGCGGAACAAGCGCGAAGTATAAGCGCCGTTGTAAGAGTGCATCGCGGTAGTATGGCTGGCGGTTACGCGCTGCCCAATACCATCTCGCAACGCCAGTGCCGCGACGGTTTCGACAAACCGCGACTGTTCATCGTCAATTTCATCGCAGTGAATATCTAACGGGCGATCGTACTTTTTCGCCAGTGCGAATGCTTTATGCAGCGACTCGACGCCGTACTCACGGGTAAATTCAAAGTGCGGGATTGCCCCGACCACATCCGCCCCCAGGCGCAATGCTTCTTCAAGCAGCGCTTCCCCGTTGGGGTACGACATAATCCCTTCTTGTGGGAAGGCGACAATCTGCACTTCAATCCAGGGAGCGGCTTCTTGCTTCACTTCCAGCATCGCTTTTAATGCGGTCAGTGTGGGGTCTGAAACATCAACGTGCGTGCGGACATATTGAATGCCGTTGGCAATCTGCCATTTCAACGTCTGCCAGGCGCGTTGTTTCACATCTTCGTGGGTCAGGAGTGCTTTGCGTTCAGCCCATCGCTCGATGCCTTCAAACAAGGTGCCCGACTGGTTCCAGTTGGGTTGGCCTGCGGTCTGCGTCGTATCAAGGTGAATATGAGGCTCAATAAAGGGCGGGATCGCCAGACCGCCACGCCCGTTAAGAATCTGCTCGCTTTCAGGCTGGGTATCATCCATTGGTTTTATGGCGTTGATGCGCCCATTTTCGATGGCTATTTGCCATAAGCCTTCGCGCCCGACCAGACGCACATTTTGAATTAACTCCAACGCCAGATTACTCATACCCACTCCTTGTTAATTAGCCGCCCCTATTTCATAGCACACAAGGCAAAATGGGGACATTTATTGTCTTCCCGCGAATAGCTAAACATTTCCGCAACTTAGAAAAACCCACTAAAATCAGCAATATACCCATTAAGAGGTATATAAAGGTGTATTTGATTTGTATCAATAATCGCCATTGCTGAATCGTTAAGGTAGGCAGTAATAGAAAAGAAATTGAGGCAATTATGAGCAAAGTCAAAATCGCAATCATCGGTAATGGCATGGTCGGCCATCGCTTTATCGAGGACTTACTTGATAAAGCCCAGCCAGGCCAATTCGACATTACTGTTTTCTGTGAAGAGCCGCGCAAAGCCTACGATCGCGTGCACCTGTCTTCCTATTTTTCCCATCATACTGCTGAAGAATTATCCCTGGTACGTGACGGCTTCTATGAGAAGCACGGTGTAAAAGTGCTGGTCGGCGAGCGCGCCATCACCATTAACCGCCAGGAAAAAGTGATCCACTCGAATACCGGTCGTACCGTGTATTACGACAAACTGGTCATGGCGACCGGTTCTTATCCTTGGATCCCACCGATTAAAGGTTCTGAAACACAAGACTGTTTCGTCTACCGCACTATCGAAGATTTGAACGCTATCGAAGCATGTGCCCGCCGCAGCAAGCGCGGTGCAGTGGTCGGTGGTGGTCTGCTCGGCCTTGAAGCCGCAGGCGCGCTGAAAAACCTCGGCGTTGAAACACACGTTATCGAATTCGCACCAATGTTAATGGCCGAACAGCTTGACCGCATGGGCGGCGAGCAGCTGCGCAATAAAATCGAAAGCATGGGCGTGCGGGTTCATACCAGCAAAAACACCCGGGAAATCGTGCAGGAAGGTACGCAAGCGCGTAAGACCATGCGTTTTGCGGACGGCACAGACCTGGAAGTGGACTTTATCGTCTTCTCCACGGGTATCCGTCCACGCGATAAGCTGGCAACACAATGCGGCCTGGCAACAGGGCAACGCGGCGGTATCGCGGTCAATGATAGCTGCCAGACTTCTGATCCGGACATCTACGCTATCGGCGAATGCGCGAGCTGGAACAACCGCACATTCGGCCTGGTCGCCCCTGGCTACAAAATGGCCCAGGTCACGGCTGACCACCTGCTCGGGACAGAAAACGCCTTCGAAGGCGCAGATATGAGCGCCAAGCTGAAATTGCTCGGCGTGGATGTGGGTGGGATTGGTGATGCGCATGGTCGCACCCCAGATTGCCGCAGCTATGTTTATCTCGACGAAAGCAAAGAAGTTTATAAGCGCCTGATTGTTAGCGCCGACAACAAAACTCTGCTCGGCGCTGTTCTGGTGGGCGACACCAGCGATTACGGCAACCTGCTGCAACTGGTGCTCAATAACATCGAGCTGCCAGAAAACCCGGACGCGCTGATTCTGCCTGCGCACGCCAGCTCCGGTAAGCCAGCGATTGGTGTTGATAAACTCCCGGACAGCGCGCAAATCTGCTCATGCTTTGATGTCACTAAAGGCCATCTGGTTAAAGCCATCAACAACGGCTGCCATACTGTCGCTGCATTGAAAGCAGAAACCAAAGCCGGTACCGGCTGTGGCGGCTGTATTCCTTTGATCACTCAAGTTTTGAATGCCGAACTGAGCAAGCAAGGTATCGAAGTTAACCATAATCTGTGCGAGCACTTTGCGTTCTCTCGCCAGGAGCTGTATCACCTGATTCGTGTGGAAGGCATTAAATCCTTCGACGAGCTACTGCAAAAATACGGCAAAGGCTACGGCTGTGAAGTGTGTAAACCGACCGTCGGTTCTTTGCTGGCCTCTTGCTGGAACGACTATGTGCTGGCACCACAGCACACGCCGCTTCAGGACACTAACGACAACTTCCTTGGCAACATTCAGAAAGACGGGACTTACTCTGTCATTCCACGTTCCGCAGGCGGAGAAATCACACCGGAAGGTTTGATGGAAGTCGGGCGTATCGCACGCGAATACAATCTCTATACCAAAATCACCGGTTCCCAGCGTATCGGCCTGTTTGGTGCGCAAAAAGATGATTTACCAGAGATCTGGCGTCAGCTGATTGAAGCCGGTTTTGAAACTGGCCACGCGTATGCGAAAGCACTGCGTATGGCTAAAACCTGTGTTGGTAGCACCTGGTGCCGTTACGGCGTTGGCGATAGCGTTGGTTTCGGCGTTGAGCTGGAAAATCGCTACAAAGGTATTCGTACCCCGCACAAAATGAAGTTTGGCGTGTCCGGTTGTACCCGTGAGTGTGCGGAAGCACAGGGTAAAGACGTCGGGATTATCGCCACCGAGAAAGGCTGGAACCTGTATGTCTGCGGTAACGGTGGTATGAAACCACGTCACGCCGATTTGCTGGCTGCTGACTTAGACAGTGAAACGCTGATCAAGTACCTCGATCGTTTCATGATGTTCTACATCCGCACCGCCGACAAACTGACCCGTACCGCGCCGTGGCTCGATAGCCTTGAAGGCGGAATCGAGTACCTGAAACAAGTCATCATCAAAGACAAACTGGGCCTGAACGATCAGCTTGAAGCGGAACTGGAACGCCTGCGCGAGAAAGTGATTTGCGAGTGGACTGAAACGGTGAATACCCCGGAAGCTCAGGTTCGCTTCAAGCACTTCATCAACAGCCCGGTGCGCGACCCGAACGTGCAAATCGTGCCTGAACGTGAGCAACATCGCCCGGCGACACCTTACGAGCGTATCCCGGTTACCCTGGTAGAAGAAGTGGAGGAAAATGTATGAGCCAGTGGACTACTGTTTGCCAGTTAAACGACATCCTGCCTGCTACCGGTGTTTGCGCGTTGGTAGGTAATGAGCAAATTGCAATTTTCCGCCCACGTAATGACGACCAGGTTTTCGCCATCAACAACATTGACCCGTTCTTCGAAGCGAGCGTGTTATCTCGTGGCCTTATCGCCGAACACCAGGGTGAACTTTGGGTCGCCAGTCCGTTGAAAAAGCAGCATTTCAGACTGCGAGACGGACTGTGCATGGAAGACGAGAGCCGCTCAATTGCGTACTACCCAGCGCGCGTTCAGGACGGACAGGTTCAGATTAAAGCTTAAAACAAGCCCTTGAGGCTTCATCGTAGAGCGGAAGACGTAAAACGCTTCTCTCTGCGATTTTTTTAGATTCTCTTTTTCTTTCAATTTGTTGGGATAACAAAAATGTTCACCGATACCATTAATAAATGTGCGGCGAATGCCGCTCGCATTGCCCGATTGTCGCAAAACAACCCGCTTGGTTTCTGGATCAGCTCCGCAATGGCTGGTGCATATGTGGGCCTTGGGATCATTCTAATATTCACCCTCGGTAACCTGGTCGAGCCATCTTTGCGCCCACTAGTGATGGGAGCGACCTTCGGTATCGCCCTGACACTGGTTATCATCGCCGGTTCTGAATTATTCACCGGTCATACCATGTTCCTAACTTTTGGTGTTAAAGCAGGCACCATTTCCCACGGTCAAATGTGGGGCATTTTGCCGCAAACCTGGCTGGGTAACCTGATTGGCTCCGTGTTTGTTGCCCTGCTGTACAAATGGGGCGGCGGTAGTCTGCTGCCGTTAGACACAAGCCTGGTTCACACCGCGGCGCTGGCAAAAACTTCGGCTCCAGCCATGGTGCTGTTCTTTAAAGGTGCATTGTGTAACTGGCTGGTTTGCCTGGCAATCTGGATGGCGGTCCGTACTGAAGGTGCAGCGAAATTTATCGCTATCTGGTGGTGCCTGCTGGCATTTATCGCTTCCGGCTATGAACACTCCATCGCCAACATGACGCTGTTTGCTCTGTCCTGGTTTGGTCATCACAGCGATGCATACACTATGGCGGGAATCGGCCACAACCTGCTGTGGGTAACGCTTGGGAATACCCTTTCTGGCGTAGTATTCATGGGTCTGGGTTATTGGTATGCTACTCCGAAAGCCGAGCGTCCCCAGCCTGCGCAACTCACCGCGTCGGAGACTGCCCGCAACTAATTTCTTTTGAGGATTGAACGTGGATCACCTGCCTATATTTTGTCAATTGCAAGGTCGTGCCTGCCTACTCGTCGGTGGTGGCGATGTTGCAGAACGTAAAGCGCGTTTGTTGATGGAGGCAGGTGCACGAGTCACTGTAAATGCCCTGGATTTCTCCCCGCAATTTCATGTGTGGGCGGAACAGGGCATGATTACCCTTGTTCAGGGTGAGTTCGACACCGCACTGCTCGATGTTTGTTGGCTGGCCATCGCCGCGACAGACAACGATGTGGTGAATCAGCAAGTCAGCGATTCGTGCGAATCCCGCCGTATTTTCTGTAACGTGGTTGATGCGCCAAAACAGGCCAGCTTCATCATGCCATCGATTATCGACCGCTCACCGTTGATGGTTGCCGTTTCTTCCGGTGGCACCTCTCCCGTTCTTGCTCGTCTGCTGCGTGAAAAACTCGAAGCCATTCTGCCGCTACATTTGGGGAAAATTGCCTCTTATGCCGGGACGCTGCGTGGCCGGGTGAAAGCGAATTTCAAAACCATGGGCGAGCGCCGTCGCTTCTGGGAAAAATTCTTCACTAACGATCGCCTGGCACAATATCTGGCAAACGAAGACAAGCAAGCCGTCGATAAAGAGACTGAGTCGATGTTTGCCACGCCTTTAGATCATCGTGGTGAAGTTGTTTTAGTTGGCGCAGGCCCAGGAGATGCGGGTCTGTTGACACTCAAAGGGCTACAGCAAATCCAGCAGGCCGATGTGGTGGTTTATGACCGCCTGGTTTCCGACGACATCATGAACTTGGTGCGCCGTGATGCCGACCGCATATTCGTTGGCAAACGCGCGGGTTATCACTGTGTCCCGCAAGAAGAGATTAACCAGATCCTGTTGCGTGAAGCGCAAAGCGGTAAACGTGTGGTACGCCTGAAAGGTGGCGATCCGTTTATCTTTGGACGCGGTGGCGAAGAGTTAGAAACTCTGTGCGATGGGGGCATTCCATTCTCCGTCGTACCAGGAATTACTGCAGCATCCGGCTGTTCAGCATATTCCGGCATTCCGCTAACTCACCGCGATTATGCGCAAAGCGTGCGTCTCATTACCGGGCACCTGAAAACTGGGGGTGAGTTGGACTGGGAAAACCTGGCCGCAGAAAAACAAACGCTGGTGTTCTATATGGGCTTAAACCAGGCTCCTGCTATCCAGGAGAAACTGATTCAATACGGTATGTCCGCAGAAATGCCTGTCGCGTTAATTGAAAATGGCACTGCGGTTAAACAACGCGTGGTCAGCGGAATATTAAGTGAGCTTGGTGAATTATCGACGCAGGTCGAAAGCCCGGCATTAATTATTGTCGGCCGAGTCGTTGCATTACGCGATAAGTTGAACTGGTTCTCGAATCATTAATTTTTTTTAAGATAACAAAAAGGCTTGCACGAGTATTCTGGCAAGCCTTTTTGTTTATAAGCAGTTAATTAATCTACTAATCTTCATAAGCAATATTTATTTCAAGCAATAACGTGTCTGATTCCAGACTTAGTAATACCATTAGTAAACCCTATAATTAACCACCTTTTTGAAAGGTCATTACATATACCCAAAATAATTCGAGTTGCACAAAGGCAGCAAGTGCGCGAATCCTGATGAGCCTACTCTGGTAAGTGATTCGGGTGAGTAAACGCAGCCAACGCATATGCAGCTTGAAGTATGACGAGTATACAAATAATTAATGATAGGGAATATCAATGAACAAGTTCGTAAAAGCTGCTTCTGCACTGGCTGTCCTGGCTCTGTTGTCTGGTTGTACAGGCCACATTGAGAACAAAGATAAATCTTGTGGTTATGATTATTTGCTGCACCCAGCAATTTCTATTTCTAAAATTATTGGTGGCTGCGGCCCTGCATCTCCACAATAATAGTTCAGAAGTAAAAATTAAAAAAACCGCCCAAATATAAGAGGGCGGTTTTTTATTATTAGACAGCTACGATATTCTCCCCATTAAGAGAGTATACGAGCCATAAGTCATTAAGGCTGAGCGACAAACCCAATCACTTCATAGACTTTCTTCAGTGTAACGCTGGCATGTGAACGCGCTTTTTCGGCACCGTCTTTCATCACCTGCTGCAGATAAGCTTCATCATTACGGAAATTGTGATAACGCTCCTGCAATTCAGTCAACATACCGGATACGGCGTCAGCAACTTCACCTTTCAGGTGGCCATACATTTTGCCGTCGAACTGCTGCTCAAGCTCAGGGATAGGCTTACCAGTAACAGCAGAAAGAATATCCAACATATTGGAAACGCCTGCTTTATTCACCGGATCGTAACGCACAACAGGTGGCTCGTCTGAGTCAGTTACCGCGCGTTTGATTTTCTTCACGACCGATTTCGGGTCTTCCAACAGGCCGATAACGTTATTACGGTTATCGTCTGATTTAGACATTTTCTTGGTCGGCTCAAGCAAAGACATTACGCGCGCGCCTGATTTAGGAATAAACGGCTCAGGCACTTTAAACACGTCGCCATACAGCGCATTGAAACGTGCTGCGATATCGCGGCTCAGTTCCAGGTGTTGTTTCTGATCGTCACCGACCGGCACCAGATTGGTCTGGTAAAGCAAAATATCGGCTGCCATCAATACCGGGTAGTCAAACAGGCCGGCATTGATGTTCTCAGAATAACGAGAAGACTTGTCTTTAAACTGAGTCATACGGCTCAGCTCACCAAAATAGGTGTAGCAGTTCAGAGCCCAGCCGAGCTGTGCATGTTCTGGCACGTGAGACTGTACAAAGATGGTGCTTTTAGCAGGGTCGATACCACAAGCCAAGTACAGAGCTAACGTATCGAGTGTCCGGCTACGCAATTGCGTTGCATCCTGACGCGCAGTGATCGCGTGTAGGTCAACGATGCAGTAAATGCAGTGGTAATCATCTTGCATGTTGACCCACTGACGCAGCGCACCCATGTAGTTACCAATGGTCAATTCACCTGATGGCTGCGCGCCACTAAAGACGATGGGCTTACTCATGTTCTTATTCCTGATGTTCTTTGTTAGAGAGCCCTAATGCGGGCAGTAAATCGTTGAAATGGTCAAACACGTAATCGGGTTTGCTCAACTCGATGGACTCACCATAGTTATAACCGTAAGTCAGGCCAATGGAACAGCATCCAGCCGCTTGAGCCGCATGAATATCGTTGCGGGAGTCACCAACAAAAAGCAGTTCTTCCGCGCTAAGATTCAACTCTTCCATCACTTTATGCAGCGCTTCGGGATGCGGTTTTTTATTTTCCACATCATCGCCACCAATAATGACTTTGAAGTATTGCGCGATGCCCAATCTTTCCAGGATCGGTAATACAAACGGTGTCGGCTTGTTAGTTACCAGCCCCATCGGCAAACCTTTTTCGGCCAAAACAGCCAACGTATTAGCGACTTCCGGGAACAGGAAGCTGCCCTCTTCTGCTGTTTGCGCATAGTAGGCGTCAAACAGTTTACGAGCGATGCTGCATCGGTCGGCTTCAGGCTCTTCGCCTTTCAGCGCCCAGGTCAATGCGCGCTTGACCAGCACATCGGCACCGTTGCCGATCCACTTTTCAACGTTGTCTTCACCCGCGGTAGGCAACTCCAGCGCATAAAGCGCCTGATCCATTGCCTGCGTCAGACCCAATGCTGTGTCGACCAGTGTACCGTCTAAATCAAAGGCGATACCGCGAATTTTACTTAACTTATCCATGACTTACCTTTGCTAACTCACTACGCATACGATCAATAACGGCTTTGTAATCTGGCTGATTGAAAATCGCCGAACCGGCAACAAACATATCAGCACCTGCCGCAGCAATTTCAGCAATATTGTCTACTTTCACGCCACCATCTACTTCCAGGCGAATGTCATAGCCAGAAGCATCAATGCGCTCACGCACCTGGCGCAGTTTTTCCAGAGTATGTGGAATAAATGATTGGCCGCCAAAACCTGGGTTAACAGACATCAGCAAAATCACATCGAGTTTGTCCATGACGTTATCAAGCCAACTCAGCGACGTTGCTGGGTTAAGCACCAGACCTGCTTTACAGCCGTGCTCTTTGATCAGTTGCAGGGAACGGTCAACATGCTCTGACGCTTCCGGGTGGAAGGTAATGATGTTGGCGCCAGCCGCAGCGAAATCCGGAATGATACGGTCAACGGGCTTCACCATCAGATGCACATCAATAGGGGCAGTAATACCGTAGTCACGCAGGGCTTTTAACACCATCGGACCAATAGTGAGGTTAGGAACGTAATGGTTATCCATAACATCGAAATGGACGACATCCGCACCAGCAGCCAGCACCGCAGCCGTGTCTTCACCCAGACGGGCGAAATCGGCTGAGAGGATTGAGGGGGCAATCAAAAACTGTTTCATCCGCTTCTCCAATAGCAAATCAAAAAAGACCGCGGACGAAACGTCTTAGGCACTGACTTTATACAGCGCCAGCAGTTCGTCCACCTTGTTACGTGTTCCACCATTCCGGCTAATGCTGCGACGCACCTGCACGACATGCAGTTTTGCCTGGTGATACCACAACCGGGTGAGTTCCGTATCATGGTTAGAAATCAGCACCGGAATTCGATTTCCTTGCAAGTTTTCAGCTAACTGCGCGAGATGTTGCTGCTGCACAGCGTTAAAGCTATCGGTGTGATACGCCGTAAAATTAGCCGTTGCCGACAAAGGCGCATAGGGAGGATCGCAATAGACAACAGACCCTGCACTGACATCCGCCATGCTGATATCATACGACTGACACAAGAATGTGGCGTTCTGCGCTCGTTCGGCAAAATGATACAACTCTTCTTCAGGGAAGTAGGGTTTGATATAGCGGCCAAACGGGACATTGAATTCACCACGTAGGTTATAACGACAAAGGCCGTTGTAACAATGGCGGTTCAGATATAAAAACAGCAATGCACGACGAAACTCATCTTTGCACTGGTTAAATTCGGTACGATTGAGATAGAACGCCTGCTCATCGTTTTGCTCGGCAGTAAAGAGTTTACGGGACTCCTGAACGTACTCATCCGTGCGTGTTTTGACGATGTTATAGAGGTTAATCAGATCGCTATTAATATCTGCGAGGATATAACGAGAGTAATCAGTATTCAGAAAGACTGAGCCGGCACCAACAAACGGCTCAATCAGACAATCACCTTTCGGCAGATACTTTTTAATGTCTTCGAGCAGGGGGTATTTCCCCCCCGCCCATTTCAGAAAAGCGCGATTTTTTTTCATGCTGCCTAACTATTTACACCTTTTCCTGCTGTGGAAAGGTTCCAACAGCGGCTGCGCTTGTTCATCACTTCAGATCAGACTGAACCTGATGGATAGGTTTTGCCCATGGGTTCTTGGCCTGCACATCGGCTGGCAATGTTGCAACGGCACGTTTTGCCTCATCTTTGTTGGCATAAATACCGCTAACCAACACATACCACGGCTGACCATTTCGCACAGTCTGGTAAACCATATAATGCTGCAGGTTCTCTTTCTTCGCCCAGGCATTCAGGTTTGCTGAGTTAGAAGAGGAGCTGAGCTGCAAGGTATAATGGCTTCCCGGAGCACCTTTGATTGCACCTGCATCACCCGCGACAGCGCCAGTGGCGGCCGTTGTAGGAGCAGCTTCTGCGGCTTTCGTTACCGGGGCTGCTGCAGTTTGAGTAGCAGAAGCTTTAGGTGTCGCGGCACTGACTGGTGCTTTCGCTGGTGCAGTCGCTGTTGGCGCAGGAGCTGTAACAGGCTCACTACGTTTTGCCGTAGCTACCGGTTTTGGTTCCGCTTTCACCGCTGGTTGTTTTACAGGCTGAGCCTTGTGCTGGGACTCAATTACGACAGTTTTACGTTCCTGACGCGGAGCTGCTTGTTTCTCTGGCTCCGATTTCACTACTGCACGTGGAGCTGTAGTTGCACCCGCAACTGCCGCAACAGTAGCCGGTGCTGTGGGCAATGTTGAGCTATTCACTGCATTGTCAATCTGGCCGGACTGTTGAGTCAGTGCAGTATTCAGGTCGCCCGGAACTTCAACACGCTGTTGTCCCTGTGGCGCAGGTTGAGTTTGCGCATCAGACGGCGTTGAAGAAATTGCAGGAAGAGTCACTTCTTGCGGGTTACCTGCGGTTTCGGTCTGATTTGCAGCAGAGGTGTTGCCTGGCTGCGGTTGTGCGCCATTAGCCTGGTCAGCAGCAGCGCCGGACAAGTCGATATTCTTTTCAGCGTTCGGATTGCTATTTGCTGTTTCAGTATCAGTCGAAGGGGCCTTCAGGGCCGAACCAATTCCGATGATTAGCAGCAACAGTACAAGAATACCAATGCCCATCATCAGGTGCTGGCGGGAGACCGGAACTTTCTGTTTAGCGGATTTTTTGCGGGTACGTGCCGGGCGACGTTCTTCTGCGTCAACTTGCAGATCATCGTCGTTTTCATACTCTTCTTCATCACGAGCACGACGGGTACGCGCTGGACGAGGCTCATCAGAGTCTAATTCAACATCATCGACATTGATTTGCGGCTCATTATCGCGCTCATCAGATTTACGGTTACGGCCTGAACGACGATCGCTGGGATCGGGTTTCAGCTCGTCTTCCGGTTTAAATTCATCCATTTAACACCCCACTCAAAGGCTAGTGCCAGCAATTTAAAGTCAGCACATCGCCCGAAGTTAAAAATCGCCTGACTTCAGCGACCGAAATTTCTAATAATTAAGCCTGCTGACAATCAGCAATGGCGGACAAAACGATATCGTGTGGAACTCCGCCACGCATTTCACTCTTCCCGATTGCCAGCGGCAGCACTAAGCGCAGCTCACCAGCCAAAACTTTTTTGTCACGCATCATGTGGGGCATATACGCGGCAGCAGACATCTCTTTCGGCCCAGTAACTGGCAGCCCGGCACGTTGCAGCAATTTAATAACGCGCTGCACATCTGCCTCACTGAAGTTCCCTAAACGCTGAGCTGTTCGTGCCGCCATAACCATACCTGCGGAAACAGCTTCACCGTGTAGCCAATTGCCATAGCCCATTTCTGCTTCTATAGCGTGACCAAAGGTGTGGCCCAAATTCAGTAAAGCACGTAAGCCACTTTCGCGCTCGTCGGCGGCAACAACTTCTGCTTTCAGCTCACAACAACGACGAATACACCAGGCCATTGCTTTACCATCCAGCGCAAGCAATGCATCCAGGTTTTCTTCAAGCCAGTTAAAGAAATCGCCGTCGAGAATAATTCCGTACTTAATGACTTCTGCCAGACCAGATGCCAACTCCCGAGCAGGTAAAGTATTTAGACAGTCGAGATCCACCACTACCGAAGCAGGTTGGTAGAACGCGCCAATCATATTTTTACCGAGGGGGTGGTTAACGGCTGTTTTACCGCCAACAGAAGAGTCCACTTGCGAAAGCAAAGTGGTTGGAACTTGAATAAAGCGCACACCGCGTTGATAACTCGCCGCGGCAAAGCCAGTCAGGTCACCGACGACACCACCGCCCAGGGCAATGAGTGTCGTATCACGACCATGTGGCTTTTCAAGCAACGCAGTAAAGACAGTGTCTAATACAGCGAGACTCTTAAATTGTTCGCCATCCGGAAGGATGACGGAATCGACTTTAACGCCCGCTTGCTCCAGCACGCCACGCACCTTATCCAGGTAGAGCGGCGCCAGGGTTTCATTGGTCACCAGCATCGTCTGGTCGCCAGCCTTCAGCGGCCCAAAAGATGCCGAGTCACTAAATAACCCAGCAGCAATGGTGATAGGGTAACTACGTTCCCCGAGAGTGACTGTTAACCTCTCCATAACGCGAAGTCCACCTTGATGTTGCTTAGCCCGCAGGCGTTTTTTTCGATTAAGCCAGAATCAGTTGCTTTCCAACATATTAATAATCTGGTTAGCAACCACTTTGGCACTTTGGTCGTCAGTGCGAATCGTCACATCAGCAATCTCTTCATAAAGAGGATTGCGTTCCTGAGCTAAGGCTTCAAGAACTTCGCGCGGTGGAGTCTCAACTTGCAGTAGTGGGCGTTTTTTATCACGCTGCGTACGAGCGAGCTGTTTTTCAATTGTGGTTTCAAGATACACCACAACTCCACGGGCTGAGAGACGGTTACGGGTCTCACGAGATTTTACAGAACCGCCGCCAGTTGCCAGCACAATGCCCTGTTTTTCAGTGAGTTCGTTGATGATTTTTTCTTCGCGATCGCGGAAGCCGTCTTCGCCTTCAACGTCGAATACCCAGCCCACATCAGCTCCGGTACGTTTCTCAATCTCTTGATCAGAATCGAAAAATTCCATATTGAGTTGCTGAGCTAACTGACGCCCAATAGTGCTTTTGCCGGCACCCATAGGCCCAACCAGAAAGATATTGCGTTTCTCTGCCATTTTTTCGGTACTACTAAGACAATTCGTTGATGATAAACCCGCCCTGTTACAACCAGGTGCAGCGGGACATGAACTGAAACCTCATAAGCGATAGTGCGAGAGTCAGACTGAAAATTATCTCAATACTCAAGGTGGTTTGGCAACCGATTATATTCCCCAGCCTTCTTAAGAAGAAGAAAATGCATAAATCGGGGTTATCTGTCACAAGACTTGAGCAACCAGCCTCTCGAAACGGTACACCTTGTAAGCTAATTCCTCTCTGCCGTCAAACACCTGGGCAACGTTTCAAAGAAAAACTGCACGATGAGGAAAGAAAACGCTACGAAACAGGGATAAGTCGAGGGGTAATAAATACCACTAATTCACGGCGTTGATGATTTTTTGCATCATGGCGAAACAGGCTACCCACAATAGGTATTGAGCCAAGCAAAGGGACGCTGTCGCTACTGTCAGTGTTGTGTTGCTGGAAGATCCCGCCAAGGGCAAGCGTTTCGCCATTTTTCACCGCAACAACAGTTTCAATTTCTTGCTTGTCAATCGCCAGAACTTCGCCATCAGATTGCTGAATGCTACGGCCAGGCATGTTCTGGCTGATGCGCAATTTTAGACGAATATTGCCATCTGACTGAATAGTGGGCGTCACTTCCATTCCCAGAACAGCTTCTTTAAACTCGATTGCGGTTGCCCCGCTCTCGCCACTGGATACCTGATAAGGGATCTCCGTACCTTGCTTGATGCTGGCAGGCTGTTGATGTGCCGCCATCAGGCGCGGGCTGGCAATGATTTCAAGCTGTTGCTGTTGTTCAAGAGCAGACAATTCAAGCTCCAGCAGTCGGCCGTCTATTCGAGCGATATTAAAACCGACCTTTGTTGTAGCGTTGTTGACGGAAAGATCGGCTGAAAAACCTGTGGTCTGATGAAGCTTACTTTCCCCTTTTTGCTCGGCAGTAGACCACTTCACGCCAAGTTCACGTAACTTATCCTGGTTAATAGTGACGATATGAGCTGAAATTTCCACTTGCCCGATTGGCAAATCCATTTCTTTCACCCAGTCAGCAATCTGTTTGAGCACTGTCTTATTATCACGCACAATCAGCCGATTAGTGCGTTTGTCAGCCGTGATATTACCCTGAGCACTCAATAACTTATTTCCACCAGATTTTAGTGATGTCGATAAATCTTCAACATCGGCATGATGAGGAGTGAAGACCTGGTAGAACATCGGTTGATCAAGTGCCTGCTGTTTTCGTTGCTCCATCGCTTGCGCTTGTTGCTCACGTAAGCGAGCCTTCGGAAAAATCAGTATTACATTACCTTCACGCTGCTGGCTAAGCTCCGCACTATTCAAAACCAATTCAAATGCTTGCTTCCACGGTACATCAATCAAGTTAAGCGAAAGTACTCCATCCACGCCAGGAGCAACCATAAGGTTAACGTTTTGGTTTTCAGCTAATGCCTGCAAAACCTGGGTTACCGGCGCGTTATCGAGGACCAGAGAAATACCTTTACCAGCCTGGCTGGAGAGGGGCAGAGCCAACACCAGAAGAAATACCCGCATCCATGGCATATGTTTTTCCTTTTATTTCCCAACGATAAGAAGAGGGTTTGCAGGCAGGATTAACCCTCGCCACCACATACCCCATCCCGACATTTTCAATGTGAACATCGGGAAATAGCTCTTTATCAACTTTGATTCGCTGCACGAGACCTTGTGGACTGAGCATCAGCGCAGTACTCGCAGTGGGCGAGCTGATTACTCCCTGTAATCCCCAGGCCGCCAGTTGCACGGTCAATTTTTCACAAGGAGAAATATGCTGCTGAAAGGGGCTTGGAGGCATAGCACTCACGGTTGAAATGACCATGAACCCTACCCAAAAAATGTTACGTTCCATCGGAAAACTCCATTTTTATCAAAAACTTGAGTAAGTCACCTTGTTCAGTAATGGTGAAAGAGTGCCCCGACACCACTCGATACTCTGCAAGCCTGGTAAATAAACCCGGTAGTTCTTCCCATGGCAGAAGAATTTCCAGTACTCCCTCCTTATTTTCAGGCTGCCACTTCAGCAACTTCCCCTTTGATTCCTCAACGAACTCCGCCACGGAAAATGCCCGTGAATTAGATGGACGCACGTGCAGTTCAGAGGGTAAAACTTGAAGGACTTTGCGTTGCAACTCAGCAATGCGTTGAGCTGCCTGCTTGTTGTCAGCTTCCAACTGAGAAAAATGAGAATGATGGGGCTGTATCAAACTCATCCAGGCAACAACTGTGACTAAGCCCGTTACGACGGTAATCATCGCCACACGCCTCCAGCCTGGCCCACTCAGCCATCGTTCAATTAACCAGGGCATTTGCCACCTCAGATATCGTTAAGGTGAAAACAAAACCAAAGCCGCCCTGTGCTTCGCGCTGGACCGCACCTGTCCGAACTGTAGAAACACCTTCAAGATGACCAAGCTCCTTCTCCAGCCCCTGTAAATCCTCAAGAAGGTTGCTGCGTCCCTTTACTACCAATTGCCCTTTTTGCAATGTTAGAGAAGACAGCCAGGCCCCACCGGGCATAAAGCTCGCGATACGAATCAAGCGTTTTTCCCAAATCCGAATAGCTTTTTTCTGCTCTTCACGAATGCGCTGCAAACGCAGTATTTCTTGATTCTGCTTTTGTAAAACCAGCCGCTGCTGATAGAGATACTGCAATGCTGATTGCATACTTGTCAGGTGGTCGTTTCGTGCCTGTTGTTGGCGAATTTCCCATACGGTGAACTGCCGCGCGCCCATTACAAGCAACGGCACAAGCACCAAAATCAGGCTGAATAAAAGGCTCCAGCGGCGTATACGTTGTTGGCGCTGTATCTGACGCCACGGTAGTAAATTAATCAGGCGCATCAGCTGAATACTCTACCTATCGCCAGCGCTATCGCGACCGTAAACTCAGCGCCATTACGCGGTAATGGTGGCTGTAAACGGGAAAATGCTCGCCAGGCATCCAAAGATAAAATCTTCGCCGGTACTGGTGACGATTGCGCAAGGCTCAATGCAACAAACTCAGGCTCGGTTTTTAATTGCTGACACAAGTCGAAAATTGTTGGCACCGCGTTGGTATCACTCCATCCCCAACGTGGCACAGGCTCGGTAGAAGCCCATAACCAATGGCCCTGTTCTTGATGAACCAGGTACTGACATTCCTCCAGACGACACGGAGAAATAAGTGCCGGCAATGCGCTGGCTCCGGGGGTGAGTGTCGTGGGATATAGCCTTATCGCGGCCAGACTTTTGAGCAACGCAGCAACATCTGTCTGGCGCGCAGCTACTATCAAATGTGGATCAGCAACATCTTGTGACGGTAAATAATCCCAACACAATTGAGCCGATGTCATTTGCAACTGACGGGCAGTTGCTGAGGCGATATAAGCTTCTCTTGCGGGTTCAGACAAACGTTTATCGGGTGCCGGGACCGGGCGTTGTAATGTCCGTGACACAGGAAAAGAGATGCGTATCTGGTGACGTAGAGGTAACTCTTTTCGCCACTCCACCAATGCTTTAGTCAGCGCTTCAGTATTCATTATTAGCCCATCGCTAAAGGTGCCTTCAGGTAATGGCAATTGCCACCAATGCCGAAGTTGCCACCCTTGCCGTTGGCGCTGAACAGCCACAACACGAATGCTTTCGCGTTGAATATCCATGCCAATTTGCCAGGTTGTGAATACCATGTTTACGATCTCCTTATCGCCGGTTACGGAAAATGCCATACCAATGCCACTGGCTTGCCTTTATACTACCGCGCGGTTGTTTATAAACTGCCCAATGGAAACGTAATGGGAAATTTAAGGTGAAGTTCGTAAAGTATTTATTCATCCTTGCAGTATGTTGCATTCTGCTGGGAGCAGGCTCGATCTTCGGGCTCTACAAATTTATTGAGCCGCAGTTGCCTGATGTCGCCACGCTGAAAGATGTGCGACTGCAAATTCCAATGCAGGTTTATACGGCTGATGGCGAGTTAATCGCGCAATACGGTGAAAAGCGCCGTATTCCGGTTACGCTCGATCAAATTCCGCCAGTGATGGTGAAAGCATTTATTGCGACTGAAGACAGCCGTTTTTACGAACACCACGGTGTCGATCCGGTTGGGATCTTCCGTGCCGCCAGCGTGGCACTGTTTTCTGGTCATGCATCGCAGGGCGCAAGTACTATCACCCAACAGTTGGCACGTAACTTCTTCTTAAGTCCTGAACGCACGCTGACGCGTAAGATAAAAGAAGTGTTCCTGGCAATTCGTATTGAGCAGTTGCTGACCAAAGACGAAATCCTCGAACTGTACCTCAACAAGATTTATCTCGGTTACCGCGCTTATGGCGTGGGTGCTGCAGCACAAGTCTATTTTGGTAAGTCAGTTGATGAATTGAGCCTGAGTGAAATAGCGGTTATTGCCGGTTTGCCAAAGGCACCGTCAACCTTTAACCCTCTTTACTCGCTTGATCGTGCAACTTCCCGCCGTAATGTGGTGTTATCGCGTATGTTGAGTGAGAACTACATTACTCAGGCGCAATACGATGAAGCGCGAAATCAGCCAATCGATGCGAACTACCACGCACCGGAAATCGCGTTCTCCTCGCCTTACCTGTCTGAGCTAGTCCGCCAGGACATGGTTGCTAAGTATGGTGAGAAGGCCTATGAAGATGGTTATAAGGTTTACACCACCATCACTCGCAAAACTCAGGAAGCCGCGCAACAAGCCGTACGTAACAACGTAATGGCCTATGACATGCGCCACGGCTATCGCGGCCCATCAAACGTGTTGTGGAAAGTAGGTGAAACACCGTGGGACAAAAAGAAGATTGTCGATTCGCTAAAGAATCTACCGGTCTACGGCCCGCTTTTCCCTGCTGTGATTACAGAAGCATCACCGAATGAAGCTACCGCATTGTTGGCGGATGGCAGCGCCGTTTCCATCAATATGGACGGTATGCGCTGGGCGCGCCCTTATCGTTCAGATACTGCTCAGGGCCCAACGCCACGAAAAGTGACCGATGTGGTGCAATCCGGGCAGCAAATATGGGTGCGTAAAGTCGATGATAATTGGTGGCTTGGACAAGTCCCGGATGTGAACTCCGCCCTGGTTTCCATCAACCCACATGATGGTGCTGTAGTCGCACTCGTCGGTGGCTTTGATTTCAACCAGAGCAAGTTCAACCGCGCAACGCAGGCATTACGTCAGGTTGGCTCCAACATCAAACCATTCCTCTACACAGCGGCAATGGATAAAGGTTTGACGCTGGCGAGCGTGCTCAACGATGTGCCAATTTCCCGCTGGGATGCTGGTGCGGGTTCCGACTGGCGCCCGAAAAACTCCCCGCCAGAATATGCCGGACCAATAAGATTGCGTCAGGGTCTTGGTCAGTCGAAAAACGTGGTAATGGTGCGTGCGATGCGTGCTATGGGCGTGGATTATGCGGCTGAATACCTGCAACGCTTTGGCTTCCCTGCACAAAACATCGTGCATACCGAATCGCTGGCATTAGGCTCGGCATCCTTCACACCAATGCAAGTCGCGCGTGGTTACTCGGTGATGGCTAACGGTGGCTTCCTGGTTGACCCGTATTACATCTCTAAAATTGAGAATGAAATCGGTGGCACAATCTTTGAAGCGAAGCCGAAAGTAGCTTGCCCGGATTGTGATATCCCGGTGATTTATGGTGAAACGCAGAAGTCTAACGTGCTGGAAAATCAGAATGTAGAAGACGTCGCGCAGTCTGAGGAAAAACAGAATGTTAGCGTTCCGATGCCGAAGCTTGAACAAGCGAATAACGAGTTGGTTGCGCAGAGCAGCCCCCCTGAATACGCGCCACATGTTATCAACACCCCACTGGCTTTCCTGATTAAGAGTGCGTTGAACTCAAACATCTATGGCGAACCAGGTTGGCAAGGTACTGGCTGGCGTGCAGGGCGTGATTTGAAACGCAATGATATCGGCGGCAAAACCGGTACGACAAACAGTTCGAAAGATGCATGGTTCTCAGGCTACGGACCGGGCGTGGTGACTTCTGTCTGGATTGGCTTTGATGATCATCGTCGCGATCTTGGACGTACATCAGCATCAGGTGCGATTAAAGATCAAATCTCAGGTTATGAAGGTGGGGCGAAGAGTGCTCAACCAGCCTGGGATGAGTTTATGAAAGCCGCACTGGAAGGTGTTCCGGAAGAGCCGTTAACGCCGCCACCAGGCATTGTTACGGTCAATATCGATCGCAGCACCGGGCAACTTGCCAATGGCGGGAATAGCCGTCCTGAATTCTTTATTGAAGGTACCCAACCGACGCAACAGGCTGTGCATGAAGTCGGGACTACGATAATTGATAACGGCGAGACCCACGAGCTGTTCTAGGTAGTGATAAAGCCCGTTTCACCTTGAAACGGGCTTTAAGAGAAAAGTTACAAACGCCCCTGCTCTTTCAACCATTCACGCACGAGGAAAAGCGCACTCACATTCCGCGCTTCGCTAAAATCTTCCTCGTTAAGCAGATCAAGCATTGATTCTATCGGCCAAAGCACTTGCGGTAGTTCTTCTGGCTCATCACCTTCCAGAGATTCTGGATAGAGATTTTCAGCAATCACGATGTTCATTTTGCTGGAGAAATAGGACGGTGCCATCGTCAATTTTTTCAAGAATGTCAGCTGATTAGCTCCGAAGCCAACCTCTTCTTTCAACTCGCGATTCGCTGCTTCAAAGACAGTCTCGCCCGGGTCAATTAACCCTTTAGAGAAGCCAAGTTCATACGATTCCGTGCCAACCGCGTATTCGCGGATCAAAATCAAATGGTTATCAACGATAGGGACTATCATTACAGCTTCGCGGGCAGATGGGCGCATGCGCTCATAGACTCGGCGCACACCGTTGCTGAACTCCAGGTCCACCGTTTCGACATTAAACAGCCGTGAACGAGCCACTGTTTCAACATGTAAAATGGTCGGTTTTTGTAATGGTTTGCTCATCGTTGCAGGGCTGACAGTAAATACAGGTGCTCCATTGTGCGTTATGCCACATATCTCACGCAACGGACATTAGTTATTATTTACATTTTTGCAACTTTAGGTGATTTTTCAAGACCTCCGTCACATGTCAATAGACGACAAATGAAATAGGAATTTGCTGATATTTCTCGTAAAGTCGCTTTGCTAACATTATGTTACAGCAGGCTATACATACAAAAACGCCTCAAGATTGAGGCCGTACCTGCCGATAACGTTTTTTACACCCAGATGCTGTAAAGGGTGCAACTTGCTGCGTTTTAATAAGAAAACGAGTGTTTGATGGGGAAGGCATGAGCACCTTATTACTTCTTTTAGCTGCTATGCTGGCCTGCATCTTAATTGCGGGGTGGCTTATCTGGCGCAGCCTGCGTTTACGCGCTCGTGCTTCACAAGCCCAATCGTTTAGCGGTGCAACTTCGCGCAAGTTGACCACAGACGAACGCAGCGCCGTTGAAAACTATATTGAATCATTAGACCGCACGCAGGATATCGTGGGGCCTTCAGGTGCCAGTGCTGCACCGACAAAACTAGTATTAAATTCCCTGAGCAACACAGCACTTGCTCTCACACGCTCCATCACCCGCTATGGCTTATCAACTGACGACCCGAATAAGTGGCGCTATTACCTTGATTCAGTAGAGGTACATCTTCCGCCATTCTGGGAACAGTACATTACTAACGATAACTACGTTGAGTTGATTCGTACTGAAACCATGCCGTTGGTTATCTCCCTTAACGGGCACACGCTTATCGACTACAGCAGCGAAAATCGTGGTTTTGCACTGGAACAAAATCCTCATAGTCAGGCCTCTATTCGTGGCGAAGAAAGCGAACAGATAGAGCTGCTCAATATCCGCCAGGAATCGCCCGAAGAGTATGCACTGAGCCGCCCCGATGGGTTACGCGAAGCCATCCTTATTTGCGTCGCCTTTATAATGCTGTTTTTGTGCCTGGTTACACCTGCAGTTGTGTTGCCGTGGTTAGTCGGTGGTGCATTTATGCTACTGGCTGCGAGCCTTTGGGGCCTATTTGCGCCTCCGGCAAAGAATGCGCTGCGTGAGGTCCACTGTTTACGTGGGACACCTAAGCGCTGGGGGCTTTTTGGGGAATCGAATCAGGATCAGGTTAACAATATCTCTTTGGGGATAATTGATCTGATCTACCCTGCGCACTGGCAACCTTATGTTGCTCAGGACCTGGGGCAAAAAACCGATATTGATATTTACCTCGACAGGCATGTTATTCGCCAGGGGCGATTCCTGTCACTGCATGACGAAGTACGCAACTTCCCTATTCAGCATTGGGTTCGCAATCTGGTGATTGCCATTGGAAGCCTGGCCGTTTTAATCATGCTGACAATTTGGGTGCCGCTGGAGATGCCTTTAAAACTGAGTATCTCCAAGCTAAAAGGCGCGCAAACTATAGAAGCGACCACCGTAGCTGACCTCGATAAAACGACGCTTCGTGTTGGTGATACGCTGAAAGTAAACGGTACTGGCATGTGCAATATCCACACGCCTAGTAATTATACCAATCGACAATCTTATCCGTTTACCCCCTTCGACTGTTCGCAAATCATCTGGAATAACGCACAGGCGTTGCCGTTGCCTGAATCCGATATTATGGATAAAGCCATAGCACTGACTCAGGCGGTGAGTGGGCAAAT
This sequence comes from Buttiauxella massiliensis, assembly GCF_902500225.1. Classification (GTDB taxonomy): domain Bacteria; phylum Pseudomonadota; class Gammaproteobacteria; order Enterobacterales; family Enterobacteriaceae; genus Buttiauxella; species Buttiauxella massiliensis. Next base: position 46,909 of record NZ_LR722651.1, read on the forward strand.
TCATCCGCAAACCAGCGACGATTCAAAAGTAAACCCGCAGCTACGTAGCGCTATTCAGAAATCAGGCATGGTGTTGTTGGATGATTTCGCCGGTATTGTGCTGAAAACGCAGGCGCTATGTACCGCAGAAGATGAATGTGTGCGCCTGAAAAATGCGCTGGTCAATCTGGGTAATACCAAGGATTGGGATACGCTGACTAAGAAGGCAGATTCAGGAAAACTCACAGGCGTAAATGTTCTGCTGCGACCGGTCAGTGCCGAGTCACTAGATAACCTGGTCACCACCTCGACAGCGCCGTTCTTTATTCGTGAAACAGCACGCGCAGCACAGTCTCTGAACAGTCCTGCTCCTGCTGGATATGTGATTATTAGCGATGAAGGGAGTGATCTCGTAGACCAGCCTTTGCCACCGGTTCCGTTGTATGACATTCCAGCCCAGGAGCAGTGGAGTGAATTCCAACGCCTGGCAGATATGCTGCTTAAAACACCGTTTAGCGCCGAGGGCATTATTACCGGCATCTACCAGGATGCTAACGGTACGCAGCACATCACCCTGCATAAAATCCCGGATAGCAGCAGCATGTGGCGCTACATCAGTACTACACTGTTGCTTATCGGCATGATTGCCTGTCTGCTCATTAACGGCGTGCTGGCGATTCGCCGCTATCGCCGCAGCCGCAATCGCCTGGCACAAATCCAGCAGTACTACGATAACTGTATAAATCCATCGTTAACCACGATCTCCGCTGTACGCCCGCTGTTCTAAACGTCACGCGGCAGGTTGTGCTAACCTGTCGCGCAGTTTCCTCTAATCAGGTCCGAACCTATGCATATTGATATTGCCTGGCAGGATGTCGATACCGTATTGCTCGATATGGACGGCACATTGCTGGATCTCGCGTTCGATAGCCACTTCTGGCAAAAATTGGTGCCAGAAACAGTCAGTGAGCAAAGAAATATTCCACTGGATGAAGCCCATCAGTTGATCGCCCGCGAATATCACGCCGTACAACATACGCTAAACTGGTACTGCCTGGATTTTTGGAGTGAGCGTCTGGGCCTGGACATTTGTGCCATGACTACAGCTCAGGGACCAAACGCGGTGATACGTGAAGATACGGTCCCGTTCCTTGATGCCCTTAAATCCTGTGGCAAACGTCGTATTTTACTGACGAATGCTCACCCACATAATCTGGCTGTCAAACTTGAGCACACTGGTTTAGCTCAGCACCTTGATTTATTGCTTTCCACCCACACATTTGGTTATCCGAAAGAAGATCAGCGGTTGTGGCAAGCCGTTGCCGAGCATACCGGGCTGGAACCCGCCAGAACGCTATTTATTGACGATAGCGAAGCTATTCTGGATTCCGCCGCGAAGTTTGGTATTCGTTATTGCCTGGGCGTGACCAATCCCGATTCTGGCCAGGCTGACAAAACTTATCAGCACCATCCGGCATTGAACGACTATCGCCGACTACTCCCGAAATTGATATCTAAGGAGTCGTGATGAAAGAAAAATCGTCTGAAGGTGTGCGTCTCGACAAATGGCTGTGGGCTGCACGTTTTTATAAAACGCGTGCCATTGCCCGGGAAATGGTAGAAGGCGGTAAAGTGCATTACAACGGGCAGCGCAGCAAGCCAAGTAAACTCGTTGAGCTGAATGCCATGCTGACGCTACGCCAGGGCAATGACGAGAAAACCGTTAAAGTGCTGGCGCTAACTGAACAGCGCCGCCCGGCCACCGATGCCTCGCAGCTTTATGAAGAGACAGCAGAAAGTATCACTAAGCGGGAAAAAGTAGCGCTGGCACGCAAAATGAACGCGCTGACCATGCCCCACCCCGACCGACGCCCGGATAAAAAAGAGCGTCGTGATTTGATGAAATTTAAACACGGTGGCAACGAATAAAAGATGTCATCCGAATGAGAGAAAATTATGACCCAACACGACCAACTACATCGTTACCTGTTTGAAAACTTTGCCGTTCGCGGTGAACTGGTAACGGTTTCCGACACCTGGCAGCAAATCATGCAAAACCATGATTACCCAGCCCCGGTAAAAAACATTCTCGGTGAATTGCTGGTCGCAACCAGTCTACTGACTGCAACACTGAAGTTTGATGGTGATATTACTGTGCAATTGCAGGGTGATGGCCCAATGACCCTCGCAGTGATTAACGGCAACAATAACCAGCAAATGCGTGGTGTTGCGCGTTTTAAAGGTGATATCCCTGCCGATGCGGATCTGAAAACGTTGGTTGGCAATGGCTATCTGGTCATTACTATCACCCCGGCTCAAGGAGAGCGTTATCAGGGTGTTGTTGGGCTTGAAGGCGATACTCTGGCGGCATGTCTGGAAGATTACTTCTTACGTTCCGAGCAGTTACCAACGCGTCTGTTTATCCGTACTGGTGATGTTGAAGGCAAACCAGCTGCGGGCGGCATGTTGCTGCAAGTTCTGCCAGCGCAAGATGCGCAGGCTGACGATTTCAACCACCTGGCGGCACTGACTGAAACCATCAAGGCTGAAGAGTTGTTGACCCTGCCAGCTAATGACGTGCTGTGGCGTTTGTACCACGAAGAAGAAGTGACACTTTACGATCCGCAAGACGTTGAATTTAAGTGTACTTGTTCACGCGAACGCTGTGCCGATGCACTAAGAACTCTGCCGGATGAAGAAGTGAACAGCATCATTGCTGAAGAAGGCGAAATCGACATGAACTGTGACTACTGCGGCAATCACTACGTGTTCAACGCCATGGACATTGCAGAGATCCGCAACAACGCATCCCCAGCCGATCCGCAAGTGCATTAATGCCTTCTGCCCTTCCATTTGTGGAAGGGCAAATCTGCGTTTCATAGAATTGAGTGCTTAATCACACCTCGTCCGTTAATCGCACTATTTTTTAACATATTCAGAATATTTTCCCTGCCGCATTAGCATTTCCTGCCATACTCTCACCCCGTTGTGACTCGCTTCACAGCGTTTTCCGCTATACCCAAGCTATTCAAAATGCAGGTTGGCGGCAATCGAATGAATCCCGATGAGCTTACTCAAGTAAGTGATTCGGGTAAATGAGAGCAGCCAACACCCCCGAATTTTGAAGGGCGAAGGGTATATATGGATTCGAGTGGATGCTCAAATCTATGATAGGTGTCGCGGTTAACAACCAATAAACAACCCTACAATCTCAGGCAGTACAAATTGGCTAAGGAGCAGTGAAATGCGAGTTAAAGGCATAACCCCGCAAGATCTCAAGGCTTATGGAATTCATGACGCAAGTGAAGTGGTTTACAACCCCGATTACGACACTCTGTATCACGAAGAACTCAACCCCAATCTGGAAGGTTTTGAGCGCGGCATAGAAACCAATCTTGGTGCAATAGCTGTAGATACCGGCATATTTACCGGCCGCTCCCCAAAAGATAAATACATCGTCCGTGACGACACCACCCGCGACACTCTGTGGTGGGCAGATAACGGCAAAGGTAAAAACGACAATAAACCGCTAAGTGAAGAAACCTGGCTGCATCTGAGAGGTCTGGTTACTACCCAACTCTCTGGCAAACGCCTCTTTATTATTGATGCTTACTGCGGTGCGAATGCAGACACCCGTCTGTCGGTGCGTTTTATTACCGAAGTGGCCTGGCAGGCTCACTTCGTTAAGAACATGTTCATCCGTCCAACCGAAGCAGAGCTTGAAACATTCGAAGCAGATTTTGTGGTAATGAATGGCGCCAAGTGCACCAACCCACAATGGAAAGAGCAGGGTTTGAACTCTGAAAACTTCATCGCGTTTAACCTCACCGAGCGCGTGCAGCTGATTGGCGGCACTTGGTACGGTGGCGAAATGAAGAAAGGGATGTTCTCGATCATGAACTACCTGCTGCCGCTAAAAGGCATCGCTTCAATGCACTGTTCGGCAAACGTCGGCGAAAAAGGCGATGTTGCTGTGTTCTTTGGCCTTTCTGGCACAGGCAAAACAACGCTTTCTACCGATCCGAAACGCCGCCTGATTGGTGATGACGAACACGGATGGGACGATGACGGCGTGTTCAACTTCGAAGGCGGTTGCTACGCAAAAACGATTCGTTTATCCCAGGAAGCAGAGCCAGAAATTTATAATGCGATTCGTCGTGATGCGCTGCTGGAAAACGTAACGGTACGTGCCGATGGTTCAATTGATTTTGACGATGGTTCGAAAACCGAGAACACCCGAGTTTCTTACCCGATTTACCATATTGAAAACATCGTTCAGCCGGTTTCGAAAGCCGGGCATGCCAAGAAAGTTATCTTCCTGACGGCTGATGCTTTTGGTGTATTGCCACCTGTTTCGCGCCTGACTGCCAACCAAACCCAGTATCACTTCCTGTCTGGCTTTACCGCCAAACTTGCGGGTACTGAGCGTGGCATTACTGAACCAACTCCTACTTTCTCTTCCTGTTTTGGCGCTGCATTCTTATCGCTGCACCCGACACAATACGCAGAAGTGCTGGTGAAACGCATGCAAGCGGCAGGTGCACAGGCCTATCTGGTTAACACTGGCTGGAATGGCACAGGTAAGCGTATCTCCATTAAAGACACGCGCGCGATTATCGACGCTATTCTCAATGGTTCTCTGGACGATACCGAAACCTTCACGCTGCCAATCTTTGGTCTTGCTGTTCCAACAGCACTGGCAGGTGTGGAAGCCAATATTCTGGATCCGCGTAAAACGTACGCATCACCAGAACAGTGGCAGGAAAAATCGGAGCAGCTGGCTAAGTTGTTTATCGAGAACTTCGAGAAATATACCGACACTCCAGCGGGTGCAGCCCTTGTAAGCGCAGGGCCGAAGCTTTAATTTTCGAATAGCGAATGAGTTCGTAAGGTGGATTAGCGCAAGTGACATCCACCATCTACGCTAACCCGACCTACAAAAAAGCGAACCTTAAAGGTTCGCTTTTTTGTTTATCACTCAGCTTTCTTTTAGCTGGCTGACCGTTTTGTTCATCGGTAACGGTAAATAAGCCCGTATCCGCAAACCGCCCCGCTCGCTAACGCCGATATCCAACAGGCCGTTATGGTTGTCGATAATACGCTGCACAATCGCCAACCCCAAACCGGTGCCGCTGGTGCTCCGCGCACTATCGCCACGCACAAAAGGCTGGAACAGATGCTTGAGCTGGTCAGGTTTAATCCCTGGGCCGTCATCTTCCACCTGGAACCAGGCGCGGTTCAACTCACCGCCACTGCTGACTTTAATCCAGCCATTTCCGTAACGCGCAGCATTCACCACCATATTGGCCACGGCACGTTTAATAGATAACGGGTGGATATTGACCAGCAATTCTCCTGCTTGCAGATCGGTGTCGATTTCGCGCTCGTATCCACTTTCCGCAGCCACCACTTCGCCCAACACTGTATTGAGATCGGCAGTTTCCAGCGGCATCTCTTGCCCTGTACGCAGGTAATCGATGAACTGCTCGATTATCGCATTACACTCTTCGATATCTTTGTTAATCGATTCAGAGAGATAGCCATCTTCTTCACTCATCATTTCTGTTGCCAGACGAATACGAGTGAGTGGTGTACGCAAATCGTGGCTAACACCCGCCATTAACAGCGTGCGGTCATCAGCAAGTTGCTTAACACCAGCAGCCATATGGTTGAATGCGCGGGTCACAGAGCGCACCTCAGACGCGCCATATTCACGAAGCGGTGGTGGAATGATCCCCTTACCTACTTGCAAAGCAGCATGTTCAAGGTCAACCAAGGGTCGGTTCTGAATACGAATAAACAGCCATGCGCCACCTATCGCCAGCAGCATTATTGCAAGCGTATAGCGGAACAGTGGTGAGAAGTCGCCCTGATGAATTTCAGTCAGAGGAACGCGAACCCAGATATTCGGTGACAGCCACGTTTTCAGCCAGACAACTGGCGAGCTTTTGTTAACCTCAACACGAACTTCGGTTGGGCCACCCAACTGCTGCGCCATTTGATGGCTGAGGAATTCGTAATGCTGAGCCCAGCGTAAACCCGCGTCTTCCGCCGCTTCATTGGAATAAAGAGAGATACCCAATTCACGGTAGATTTCACGCCGAAATGCAGGCGGAACCACCAGTTGCGTGCCATCTTCCAGTTGCAGCTTATCGGTCATCAGCATACGGACTTCGTAAGCCAGTACCTTATTAAACTGTTGCAAACTCGGCAGAATGGCGAAGTTCAACACCACAAGATATGTCGTCACCAGGCTGACGAACAGCAAGGTGACGATCAGTAACAGCGTGCGTGCAAACGAGCTTCTGGGGGAGAAGCGGACTCGCCTCATGCCTTAGAACCGTCCGGCACGAATACGTAGCCCAGGCCCCATACGGTCTGGATGTAGCGTGGATGCGCAGGGTCTTCTTCAACCATGCGGCGCAGGCGGGAGATCTGCACGTCAATAGAACGTTCCATCGCACTGTATTCACGGCCACGGGCCAGGTTCATCAGCTTATCGCGTGATAATGGCTCACGAGGGTGGCTCACCAGTGCTTTCAGCACCGCGAACTCGCCGCTGGTTAATGGCATAGGCTCGTCTTCACGGAACATCTCACGGGTGCCGAGGTTCAGCTTAAACTTACCAAACGCAATAACCGCCTCTTCCTGAGAAGGAGCGCCCGGCAGTTCATTGGCCTGGCGGCGCAGAACAGCACGGATACGCGCAAGCAGTTCACGCGGGTTAAATGGTTTTGGAATGTAGTCATCGGCACCAATTTCCAGACCAACAATACGGTCAACTTCTTCGCCTTTGGCGGTGACCATAATGATTGGCATTGGATTGCTTTGACTGCGCAGACGGCGACAAATAGACAAGCCATCTTCACCTGGTAGCATCAGATCAAGCACCATCAGGTGGAAGGACTCACGGGTTAGCAGGCGATCCATCTGTTCTGCGTTAGCAACGCTACGGACCTGGAAGCCTTGTTCGGTGAGATAACGTTCTAACAGCGCGCGCAGGCGCATGTCGTCATCCACGACCAGAATCTTATAATTCTCTTGCATTCTTATACTCCCAAAGGCACGAACAGTGAGTGCGTATTCTTAAAAAACTGGAGCGTTACGACCAGTCAAATCTGGTATATATTCTAGTCGAAATTGTTACAAAGCATATTAAACAGATGGTTATAGGCACTTTTTAACACAGAATAATGACTTACTTCGCAAATCTCCGGGATTGCCATCACCCTGATATTTCGGTTTAAATCACCTTTAATTGTTTCACCCATGCAAGGCTTGCTGATGAAAACGCCATTAATTACCCGCGAAGGCTATGAAAAGCTCAAACAAGAAAAGGACTACTTGTGGCGTGAAGAGCGTCCAGAGGTGACAAAAAAGGTCACCTGGGCGGCAAGCCTTGGCGATCGCAGTGAAAATGCCGACTACCAGTACAACAAAAAACGTCTGCGAGAAATAGATCGTAGAGTGCGTTATCTCACGAAATGCCTCGAACAGTTGAAGATTGTCGACTATTCGCCGCAACAGGAAGGAAAAGTGTTCTTCGGCGCGTGGGTTGAGATTGAAAACGATGCAGGGAACCAGATGCGTTTTCGCATTGTGGGCTACGACGAAATTTTTGGGCGCAGAGACTACATCTCTATCGATTCGCCAATGGCTCGCGCCCTACTGAAAAAAGAAGTCGGCGACTTGGCCATCGTGCAAACACCTGCCGGTGAAGCGCAATGGTACGTTAACGAAATCGAGTATGTGAAATAGCCCGCAGGCCAGCAACAGAACCGTCCGATTCATCACCTCTCGGGCGCTGTAGCTGGCATTTTTGCCCTCCAATCCGTATAACTACACCCCTGATATGTCAGTCTACACAGATGAAAAAACCATGATGAATGATTCACTCTGCCGCATTATTGCCAGCGAGCTTAAGGCCAGAAATGAACAGGTTGACGCCGCCGTTCGCCTGCTGGATGAAGGGAATACCGTGCCGTTTATTGCACGTTATCGTAAGGAAGTCACCGGCGGTCTGGACGACACGCAACTGCGTCAACTGGAAACTCGTCTGGGCTATCTGCGCGAATTAGAAGACCGTCGCCAGACGATCCTCAAGTCCATTACCGAACAAGGCAAACTGACCGACGAGCTCGCCGCAGCCATCAACGGCACGCTGAGCAAAACCGAGCTCGAAGACCTCTATTTGCCGTATAAACAAAAGCGTCGCACACGTGGCCAGATTGCTATCGAAGCAGGTCTGGAGCCGCTGGCTGAGTTGCTGTGGAATGACCCTTCCCACACGCCGGAAGAAGCCGCTGCAAGTTATGTTGACGCCGATAAAGGCGTTGCCGACACCAAAGCAGCACTCGATGGCGCACGTTACATTCTGATGGAGCGCTTTGCTGAAGATGCGGCGTTGCTTGCAAAAGTGCGTAACTACTTGTGGAAGAACGCGCACCTTGTCGCAAACGTGGTTGCAGGCAAAGAGGAAGAAGGCGCGAAATTCCGCGACTATTTCGACCATCACGAACCGATTGCCACCGCTCCTTCTCACCGCGCCCTCGCCATGTTCCGTGGCCGTAACGAAGGCATTTTACAGCTCGCGCTGAATGCCGATCCGCAACACGATGAACCACCGCGTGAAAGCTATTGTGAACAAATCATTATCGACCATCTCGGTTTGCGCCTGAATAATGCTCCGGCAGATGCGTGGCGTCGTGCAGTCGTGAGCTGGACATGGCGCATTAAAGTGCTGATGCACCTTGAGACGGAGCTGATGGGTACAGTACGTGAACGCGCCGAAGACGAAGCGATCAACGTTTTTGCCCGTAACCTGCATGATTTATTGATGGCAGCCCCTGCTGGACTGCGTGCGACTATGGGCCTCGACCCAGGTTTGCGTACCGGCGTGAAAGTGGCAGTAGTTGATGCAACTGGCAAACTTGTTGCCATCGACACCATTTACCCACACACCGGGCAGGCCGCGAAAGCTGCTGTTGCAGTTGCTGCACTGTGCGAAAAACACAACGTTGAGCTGGTTGCTATTGGCAACGGCACAGCATCGCGTGAAACCGAGCGCTTCTTCCTCGATGTGCAGGAGCAATTCCCGAAAGTCACCGCACAAAAAGTGATTGTCAGCGAAGCGGGCGCATCGGTGTATTCCGCATCCGAGCTTGCAGCGCTGGAATTCCCTGATTTAGACGTATCTATTCGTGGCGCAGTTTCAATTGCTCGCCGCCTGCAAGACCCACTGGCTGAGCTGGTGAAAATCGATCCTAAATCTATCGGTGTCGGCCAGTATCAACACGATGTCAGTCAGTCTCAACTGGCGAAGAAACTGGATGCGGTAGTCGAAGACTGCGTAAACGCCGTTGGCGTGGACTTGAATACCGCCTCTGTGCCGTTACTGACTCGCGTGGCAGGTTTAACGCGCATGATGGCGCAGAACATCGTTAACTGGCGTGATGAAAATGGCCGTTTCCAGAACCGCCAGCAGTTGCTGAAAGTGAGCCGTCTGGGGCCAAAAGCGTTCGAGCAGTGTGCAGGCTTCTTGCGTATTAACCACGGTGATAACCCGCTGGATGCCTCCACCGTTCACCCGGAAGCGTACCCGATTGTTGAGCGTATCCTGGCTGCGACCGAGCAAGCACTACAGGATTTGATGGGCAACGGCGAAGCGTTACGTGGCCTGAGCCCACGTGATTTCACCGATGAGCGTTTTGGTGTGCCAACGGTGACCGACATCATCAAAGAGCTGGAAAAACCGGGCCGCGACCCGCGTCCGGAATTCAAAACCGCGAAGTTTGCCGATGGTGTTGAAACCATGAATGACCTGACGCCTGGCATGGTGCTGGAAGGTGCCGTCACTAACGTGACCAACTTCGGCGCGTTTGTCGATATTGGCGTGCATCAGGATGGTTTGGTCCACATCTCCTCACTTTCCGACAAGTTCATCGACGACCCGCACAAAGTGGTGAAAGCCGGTGATATCGTCAAAGTGAAAGTCATGGAAGTGGATCTGGCGCGTAAACGTATTGCGCTCACCATGCGTCTGGATGAGCAGCCAGGTGAAACCACGCGTCGTAGCAGCGCACCGCGTGAGCAAAACGAGCGCCGCCCGGTACAACAGCAGAAACCTCGTGGGCGTGACAACGCCAACAGCAGTAGCGCAGGCAACAGCGCGATGAGTGATGCACTGGCAGCAGCATTGGGTAAGAAACGTTAACTCTTAATGCTGATTTCCCCCTCTCCTTTCATCAGGAGGGGGCGGAATAAACCAGCATCTATTCCCCAGCGTTAAATTCAGCACAATTTGTCTCTTTCATGCCCGGCAGCTAATGAATAACATTTCTTTAGCATCCGCGATAATTCTTCAGAAAATAGAGTGAGTTTGCGATAGATCAATTTTCGCAAAAATATAAAAACAGCACTAATATTTATCAAACATGTAACACCTGAAATATCATGACAACATTACCAAAGATAAAATAATAAAATTAGCATTTTAAAATAAACATAACATATTGTTATTAATCAATTTTATATAAAAACAGCATATACACCCAACATTTCTAATAAATAAAATCTCCCTGAAAAATAAATTCAAACGAGTCATTCGCCACAAAAATAATTATTGAAGAGAGAAACCATTCTCATTATCATTGATTTGTTCGTTATTTCTCCTCAATGCCCAACGATATTTTTAAATACCCGAGCCCAACTCTAAGTAGGTCCTATGCGTTTCTTACCAAGTAGTGCGTGGAAGATTACCGGCTTTTCCAGCGAAATTAGTCCGTCATACCGCCAAAAATTATTATCACTCGGTATGTTGCCTGGTTCTTCATTCAACGTTGTACGTGTTGCGCCGTTAGGCGATCCGATTCATATCGAAACACGTCGCGTCAGTTTGGTACTACGTAAAAAAGATCTCGAATTACTGCACGTTGAAGCCATTGCCTGATTGGCGGGGTGAGCGCTCGCGCTCGTTGCTATTTTCTTTAAGTTCACGAAAAAAATGAAAAAATTAACTATCGGCTTAATCGGTAACCCTAACTCCGGGAAAACCACGTTATTCAACCAGCTCACCGGTTCACGCCAGCGAGTGGGTAACTGGGCGGGCGTTACCGTAGAACGTAAAGAAGGTCAGTTTTCAACGCTTGCGCATCAGGTCACACTTGTTGATCTGCCGGGTACCTACTCGCTGACCACCATTTCATCGCAAACTTCTCTGGATGAACAAATTGCCTGCCACTACATCCTGAGTGGTGATGCAGACTTACTGATAAATGTCGTCGATGCATCCAACCTTGAGCGCAATTTGTATCTGACGCTGCAATTGCTCGAACTCGGCATTCCGTGTGTCGTCGCGCTTAACATGCTCGACATCGCCGAGAAGCAAGATATTCGCATTGATATCGACGCGCTGGCCGCCCGCCTGGGTTGTCCGGTTGTACCGCTGGTTTCCACTCGTGGCCGTGGCATGGAAGGCCTGAAACTGGCAATCGACCGCCGCCAGCTAAACACGCATAGCGATTTAGTGCTTTACCCGCCAAAATTAATTGAAGAAGCCGACAAACTGGCCACTGAAATGCCTTCCGATATGCCCGCACAGCAGCGCCGTTGGTTAGCACTGCAAATGCTTGAGGGCGATATCTACAGCCGTGAATATGCCGGTCATGCCGCTGACAAACTGGACGCGGTGCGTGCACAGCTCGCCGAAGAGAACGAAGATCCAGCACTGCTGATTGCCGATGCACGTTATCAAACCATCGCCGCTATCTGTGATTCCATCAGCAACAGTCTGACCGCCGAACCGCATCGTTTAACGGCAATGATGGATAAAATCATCCTTAACCGTTTCCTCGGTTTGCCTGTGTTCCTGCTGGTGATGTACCTGATGTTCCTACTGGCGATTAACATCGGTGGCGCATTGCAGCCCATTTTTGACGGCGGTTCGGCGGCCATCTTTATCCACGGTATTCAGTGGATTGGTGCCACACTTCACTTCCCAAGCTGGCTGACGATTTTCTTAGCGCAAGGTATCGGTGGTGGTATCAACACCGTGCTGCCACTGGTGCCGCAAATCGGCATGATGTACCTGTTCCTTTCATTCCTTGAAGACTCCGGTTACATGGCGCGTGCGGCATTCGTTATGGACCGCCTGATGCAATCCCTCGGCTTGCCGGGTAAATCATTTGTCCCGTTGATCGTCGGCTTTGGCTGTAACGTGCCTTCGGTGATGGGTGCGCGTACGCTCGATGCCCCGCGTGAACGCCTGATGACCATCATGATGGCGCCGTTTATGTCATGCGGTGCACGTCTTGCCATCTTTGCAGTATTTGCCGCCGCGTTCTTCGGGCAGCAAGGCGCGCTGGTTGTCTTCTCGCTCTATATTCTGGGCATCGTGATGGCGATTCTGACCGGCCTGATGCTCAAGCACACCATCATGCGCGGTGAAGCAACACCGTTTGTGATGGAGCTGCCGGTGTATCACGTTCCGCACCTGAAAAGCCTGCTGCTGCAAACCTGGCAACGCCTGAAAGGTTTCGTGCTGCGTGCCGGTAAAGTTATCGTCATCGTCAGTATTTTCATTGGTGCGCTCAATAGCTTCTCGTTTAGCGGTAAAGAAGTGGACAACATCAATGATTCGGCGCTGGCATCGGTTAGCCGAGTGCTGACCCCGTTGCTCAAACCGATTGGCGTCCACGAAGATAATTGGCAGGCGACCGTTGGCCTGTTTACTGGCGCAATGGCGAAAGAAGTGGTTGTCGGTACATTGAACACGCTTTACACCGCTGAAGACATGCACGAAGAACCGTTTGATGCTGCAAGCTTCAATTTGCTCGACGAGTTAGGTGGGGCTGCCGGTGAAACCTGGCAAAGCCTGAAAGACACCTTTAGCCTGAGCGTGCTGCTCAACCCAATCGAAGCCAGCAAAGGCGACGGTGAAATGGCAAGCGGCGCAATGGGCGTGATGAGCAGCAAATTTGGCAGCCCGGCTGCGGCCTATAGCTACCTGATTTTCGTTCTGCTCTACATCCCATGTATTTCGGTGATGGGCGCAGTGGCCCGTGAATCAAGCCGTGGCTGGATGATGTTCTCGGTACTGTGGGGGCTGAATATCGCCTATTCACTTTCCACGCTTTACTACCAGACAGTGACATTTAGTGCCCATCCGCAATTCAGCCTGGTCTGTATTCTTGCGGTAGTGTTGTTCAACGTGCTGTTGATTGGCGGCCTGCGCCGGGCGCGTAGCCGTGTGGATGTCAGCATCATGTCGACCCGTAAAACAGTCACCGCGCCCTGCTGTAAAAGCAGCGCTGGCGATTGCCACTAAGGAGAAGGTATGGCGAGTTTAATTGAGATTCGTGATGCGCTGGCGCTGCAAGGCCGCCTGGATGCGACGCAAATTAGCCAACAGCTCGCCACACCTTTGCCGTTGGTGAACGCCATGCTAGGTCGTCTTGAAGCAATGGGCAAAGCGATGCGCATCACCGAAGACCCAAGCGATTGTCTGACAGGCAGCTGTAAAAGCTGCCCGGAAGGTAAGAAATGTGTTCGGGAAGTGTGGTCGCTTAAGGCATGAAACTAAAAACGGCGGGCCAATCCCCGCCGTTTTCTATTAAATCTGTTTCTGAAATTCCACCACCACCCGGCAAAATTCCTGCGGATGCGAAATAAACGGCGCGTGTGCTGCTTTCGGGAAAATCACCGCTTTGCTTTGCGGCCAACGCTCATCCAGTAATCCCGCAATTTTGCGCGGCACCAGCCCATCTAAATGCCCATACAGCCGCAAAAACGGCACAGCAAGCTGACTCAACGGCTCGCGCAAATCTGCCGTTTTCAGGATTTCCAGGCCGCCGTTTAGCACTTCTACAGTCGGCATAGGCTGCTCAAGCACAACCGCTTTCAGACGGCGAGCATCTTGCCGCGCGGTTTCTGTACCCAGCGTTTGCAGCGCCAGAAAACGCTCAACAGTACGCTGGAAATCTTCGCTTAGTTGGTGCTGGAAGTTCGCCAGCACTTCCGGTTTGATTCCCGGCCATTCGTCATTTGCTGCAAAACAGGGGGACGATGCAACCGTGATTAACCCTTTCACACGTTCGGGATTACCCAGCGCAATCTGACTCGCCACCAGCGCGCCCAAACTCCAGCCCATCCAGATTGCGCGTTCCGGCGCTTGCGCCAGGACAACTTCAGCCATCTTTTCAAGCGTCAGCGCGCCGAAATCCTGGCTGCGACCATAGCCCGGCAAATCGACCAGATGAAGGTGAAAATGCGAGCTGAGTTCCTCGGAAATGCAATGCCATACTTCCGCGTTCAGTCCCCATCCGTGCAGCAGCACAAGATCGACTTTTCCCTCACCTTTTGTCTGCCACCAAAGCTTGCTCATCAGTTACTGTTCTCATTTTTCTACGCAAGGAAGCGAATATGCTAACAATCCCAGGGTTGTGTTGGCTATGCCGGATGCCACTCGCGTGCGCACATTGGGGAATTTGTTCATGCTGCGCCAAAGCATTACCCTCTCCACCGCCCTGTTGCCCGTGTTGTGGTTTGCCCAGCGCCAATACGCGTGTGGCCTGTGGTCGCTGCCTACAAAAACCGCCCGCGTGGGATTCACTGGTGTTTGTCACCGATTATTGTTCGCCGTTAAAGCAGCTCGTTCAGCATTTTAAATTTAACGCCACCGTGGCGCTGGCTCCGGCTTTAGCGCGTTTACTGCTGCTGAAAGTGCTGGCGACCAGAAACCAGAAAGCGGATTGCATCGTTACTGTTCCGCTGCATTCACGCCGCGTCTGGCGCCGTGGCTTTAATCAAAGTGACCTGCTGGCAAGACGCCTCTCAAACTGGCTGCAATGCGAATATTTCCCACAGGGCATCAAACGAACCCGAGCCACGCAAACACAGCATCAGCTTAACGCCCGAATGCGACGCAACAATCTTAAAGGAGCTTTCAGGGTTGATTTTCCGGTGGCAGGCCGCCATATAATTATTGTGGATGATGTCGTCACGACGGGCAGTACGGTGGCGGAAATTGCGCGAATGCTGAAAAAGCAGGGCGCGGCGACTATCCAGGTGTGGTGCCTTTGTCGAACCTTGTAGACCCTCGATGATGGGCGTATTATAACCGACTAAAATAGTCAACTATTGAGCAATCGTTATGATCCGTATTTCCGATACAGCACAATCCCACTTTGCCAAACTGCTGGCAGGTCAGGAAGAAGGGACGCAAATTCGCGTATTCGTCATCAATCCTGGTACTCCAAATGCGGAGTGCGGGGTTTCTTACTGTCCGCCGGATGCGGTAGAAGCATCAGATACTGCCCTCAAATTCGAGCAGTTGACCGCATATGTCGATGAATTGAGCAAACCTTATCTTGAAGATGCTGAAATTGATTTCGTCACCGACCAGCTTGGCTCACAGCTGACGCTGAAAGCGCCAAACGCCAAAATGCGTAAAGTTTCCGATGATGCGCCTTTGATGGAGCGTGTTGAATATATGCTGCAAGCGACGGTAAACCCGCAGCTGGCAGGCCACGGTGGTCGTGTTACGCTGATGGAAATCACTGATGAAGGTTTTGCGATTCTGCAATTTGGCGGCGGTTGTAACGGCTGTTCAATGGTCGACGTGACCCTGAAAGAAGGCATCGAAAAACAACTTTTGGCCGAGTTCCCTGAACTGAAAGGCGTTCGTGATTTGACCGAACACCAGCGTGGTGAGCACTCTTACTACTGATTTTCACCCTCACCTCGGCCCTCTCCCGCAGGAGAGGGCGCAAAGCAAGTTCGCTCTTCTGGGCTGTCTCTTATACGCAACTTTGAAGGGCAATTCCTGCCAATTCGGAGAAGGTTCCGTTCACCAGGCGAAAGTGTATTTATGTCGCCTCGGAACAGGTGAACGGAAAACCTGCGGGGCTTACAGATCTCGCCCCGACAAGATTGCCAGGGCGAGTTGTGTATAAGAGACTGGCCTCGGGAGAAAGTTAGAGTGAGAGCGTATTACACCTTCACCTTTTCTTACGTCGCTTATCCAAATCCTTCAGCAACTTATTCACAGTTTCGTCTGCGAACATTGCTTCAAGCGATGTCGACAACTTGCGCCGCCAGTTTTTGTACTGGTAGCTGGTGCCTGGAATATTCACCGGCTCCGCCATACCTAACCAATCTTCCGGTTGCAGACCCAACAACGCACTGTTGCTGTCGGCGATGTAGCGCTGCATTGCGCGATTAAGCGTTGAAGTCATCGCCATCAGCGAGGCTTTGTGCCCTGCTCGTTTCGCCAAACAACCATATTCGTGCAGGCTATCCAGCAAACCTTGTTTCGCACGCTCACGATCCTGATACAGCTCCGTCAGCATCTCTTCATCAGGATAAAGCCCAAGCGTTTTACCCAGCGTCAAATCACCGCTTTCCCAGTAACCACGCAGCGTCGGTAAATCGTGGGTGGTGGCAACCGCCATCGACTGCTTCGGCCACGCTTTTGGCGAGCGGAACTGCTTTTCGTCGTCATGCTCGAAATAGAGCACTTTATAAGAGTAAACCCCGCTATCGCGCAGTTTACCGACGATCTCAACCGGTACAGTACCCAGATCTTCACCGATCACCATGCAATTATGGCGTTTGCTTTCCAGCGCCAGGATCGACAGGAGATCGTCGACCGGGTAATGCACGTATGCGCCTTTGTCAGCGGTTTCGCCATACGGTATCCACCACAAACGCAGCATCGACATCACATGGTCAATACGCAATGCACCGCAGCTGGTCATATTGGCGCGTAGCAGCTCGATAAACGGCTGATAGGCGCGCGCAGTAATCACATGCGGGTCCATTGGCGGTAAACCCCAGTTCTGGCCTAGCGGGCCAAGAATATCCGGCGGTGCACCAACTGAGGCTTTCAGGCAGTAAAGCTCACGGTCACACCAGGTTTCAGAACCGCCTTCAGCAACACCTACCGCTAAGTCGCGATACAGGCCGATTGGCATTTTAAAGCCCTGACTGGTTTGCCAGCATGCATCGAACTGAACGTAGGCAAGGTATTGCAGCCACAGATAGAAATTCACTTCGTCACTGTGTTCGGTACAGAACTCTTTTACTTCAGGATTGTGCGCGTCGCGGAAACCTTCCGGCCACACCGGCCAGCCCCAGCGCATTTCATCTTCTTTGACCTGATAGGCATGCAGCGCATCGAACGCCGCCTGGTAATACAGGCTGTCGCCGCCTTCCTGCACAAACTTCTGGAAGGTAACAACTTGCTCATCACGCGCACCGCGCCGCGAGAATTGCTTCCACGCCATCCGCAGCGCAGCCATCTTCAGCACGGTAACGGTGGAATAATCTACCCACTGCGCATCACGAACTTCTTTCAGCATTTGCTGCGTGACCGGCATTTTCCACCAGTCTTGCGCTTCATCACTGAGCAAGAAATCATCAACCGCGTTCACATCGATATAAATCACGTTTAACCAACGACGAGACGACGGGCTGTACGGGCTGGCGCTTTCCGGATTTGCAGGATACAACGCGTGGATTGGGTTCAGGCCGATAAACGAACCGCCCCGCTTTGCCACATCCACCAGCATGCGCTGTAAATCACCGAAATCGCCAATTCCCCAGTTATGCGCGGAACGTATGGTGTAGAGCTGCACGCAAGCGCCCCACAGTTTTTCATCCTGCATCAGAGCCGCAGGTTCATAACAGCGCTTTGGCGCAACAATCACGCGGCACTGCCAGTGGTGTTCGTTCTGGCTGACCGTCAGGTCGTGATAGCCTTCCGCCAGAGCAGAAGGGAGGGTTAGTTTTTTGCCCGCCAGCACATGACCTTTGTGCTGCTTACCGTCTTCGGTAGTCAGTTGCCAGGTGTAATCACCGTTGCCTTCCAGCACCGTCGCCATGCGAGTGCCGGAGGTAAACACCAGCACATTTGCGACCGGCGTAACCGCCACCTTTTTCAAGGTGGTGGTACGGCTCATGGCTTCCAGCAAACGCTGCTTGGTGTCCGCAGGAATAGCCTGCGGTTTGCCATGGGCGTTAATGTAGTTTGGGCTAATTCCCGCCTCAAGAGCGGCGTTATCAAGACGTTTGCTGTCCATGCGTTCCCTTAGCGTTTTGCCTGCCAGATGCGTTGCTGATAATCACGGATAGAGCGATCGGAGCTGAACATACCGCAACGTGCCGTGTTCAGAATCGCAGCGCGAGTCCATGCCTCCTGGTCGAGATACAACGCATCAGCTAATTTCTGAGCTTCTGCGTACGCGGTGAAATCTGCCATCACCAGATACGGGTCGCCGCCTTGTTTACCGATGCTGTGCAGCATCTGGTCGAACGCATGTTTATCGCCATCGGCATAAATGCCCTTCTCCAGCTCTTTGAGCACCGCATCCAGCGTTTTATCTTTCTTACGCCATTTCACCGGGTCGTAACCTTTGGCTTTCAGCGCTTTCACTTCTTCGACGGTGTGGCCGAAGATAAAGATGTTTTCCTCACCCACTTTCTCGGCGATTTCGACGTTCGCACCATCCAGCGTGCCAACGGTCAACGCGCCGTTAAGTGCCAGTTTCATGTTGCCGGTGCCGGATGCTTCTTTACCTGCGGTAGAGATTTGTTCAGAAATGTCCGCCGCCGGGATCATCACTTCCGCCGCAGACACGCAATAGTCAGGCATGAATACCACTTTCAACTGATCACCCACGATCGGATCGTTATTGATGGCGTGGGCGACTTTGTTGATCGCAAAGATAATATTTTTGGCGAGGTAGTAACCCGGTGCCGCTTTCGCGCCGAACAGATACACACGCGGCACGCGGGCGGCTGTTGGGTTCTCACGAATTTCTTTGTACTGAGCCAGGATATGCAGCAGGTTCAGGTGCTGGCGTTTGTATTCGTGCAGGCGTTTAATTTGTACGTCGAACAACGCATCCGGGCTTATCACAATGCCAGTACGCGCTTTCACAAACGCCGCCAGCTTCACTTTGTTCTGGTATTTGATGTCGCGGTATTCTTTGTGGAATTTCGCGTCGTCGGCGTATTTTTCCAGCCCTTCCAGCACGTCCAGATCGTTGGCCCACTCTTTCTTGAGTTTCTTATCAAGCAGAGCTGCCAGCGCCGGGTTGCATTGTTTGATCCAGCGGCGCGGTGTAATGCCGTTGGTGACGTTATGGAATTTGTTCGGCCACAGCTGGTGATATTCCGGGAACAGATCTTTGACCACTAAATCTGAGTGCAGCGCCGCCACACCGTTTACCGCAAAACCACTGACTACACACATGTTCGCCATGCGAACTTGTTTGTCATGCACCACCGCCAGTTTCGCCCAAACGGCATCATCGCCCGGCCAGGTTTTAGTAACCAGCTTCTTAAAGCGGGCATTGATTTCGTTGATAATCTGCATATGGCGCGGCAGCAGCGCTTTGACCAGCTTCTCGTCCCAGCACTCCAGCGCTTCAGGCATCAAAGTGTGGTTGGTGTAAGCGAAGGTTTTGCTGGTGATGGCCCATGCGTCATCCCAGCTCATCTGGTGCTCGTCGATAAGCACACGCAGCAGCTCTGGAATCGCAATAGTCGGGTGGGTATCGTTAAGCTGAATGACTTCGTAATCAGCCAGTTCTGCAAGCTTGCGGCCAGCCAGATGGTGACGGCGTAAAATATCGCCCACTGAACATGCGCACTGGAAGTACTGCTGCATCAGGCGCAGTTTCTTGCCGTTCAGGTGGTTGTCGTTCGGGTACAGTACTTTCGTCAGTTTTTCAGCGTCGATACCCTGTTGTTCTGCTTTCAAGAAATCGCCGTCGTTGAACTTGGTGAGGTCAAAAGGATGCGCGTGTTTTGCCTGCCACAAACGCAGTGGTTGCGCCACACCGTTACGATAACCAATAACTGGCAGATCCCAGGCTTCGCCATGGAAGATAAACGCCGGTTCCCAACGCACGGTTTTGCCGTCTTTAATCACTTTACCGCCAACGCCCACTTGCACATCGAGGGCTGCGTTATGCTGGAACCAAGGGTAGCTGCCGCGCTTCCAGTCGTCAGGCGCTTCCATCTGATGTCCATCCTGGAAGGATTGACGGAACAGTCCGTACTGGTAATTCAGGCCGTAACCAATCGCAGACTGGCCAACCGTTGCCATAGAGTCCAGGAAGCACGCAGCAAGACGCCCCAGGCCACCATTGCCTAGCGCTGGGTCAGTTTCCTCTTCCAGCAAATCGGTCAGGTTGATATCGAACGCTTTCAGTTCATCCGCCACTTCCTGATACCAGCCAAGGTTCAGCAAGTTGTTGCCCGTCAGACGACCAATCAAAAACTCCATCGAGATGTAGTTTACGTGGCGCTGCTGCTTCTCAGGTTTCGCAACAGGCTGCGCTGCCAGCAGTTCGGCCAGCGCACCACTCACCGCATGCCACCATTGTTGCTGGGTCATTTCGGAAGCAGAGTGAAGTCCGTAACGCTGCCACTGACGTGTCAGTGCAGCCTGAAATTGTGCTTTATTGAAGGTCGTCTGTGACATAGGGGCTCGGGTCCTGTGATGTTCTAATTTCATTACCCGTTAGTGTGCCGGGTGGCCTGGGCTTATTCCTCCTCCTGAGGGGGATTAGGGAGGGAGGAGTAGCGGGGAGTAGCTAAAAATGTGATCGCCGCCACTTAACGGTAGGTGCTTGCTGGCAGAATGCCCACCAGCACTGAATTTTTGCTTCGACCAACTCTACGCCTCGATTGGATTCATCTAATCAATAGATTTGTGACAAAGTGCAACTTACAACGTCTGAAACCCTTAACAATCTTGCAATAAGCCTTAATCTGGTCGACCTTGTAGTTAGTATTAATTACGAAGCGTGAAAAAAATCGCATTCGTGCATATCTCATACACAGTGAAGTGATTGACCATGCTGATCCCCTCCAAATTAAGTCGTCCAGTTCGTCTGGAAAATACAGTGGTCCGCGACCGGCTGTTGATGAAATTATCGACAGCTAATAACTATCGGCTGGCGCTAATAACCAGCCCGGCGGGTTATGGGAAAACCACACTGATTTCTCAGTGGGCGGCAGGGAAAAATGAGCTAGGTTGGTACTCTCTGGATGAGGGTGATAACCAACAAGAACGATTCGCCAGCTATTTGATAGCGGCTATTCAACAAGCTACATCTGGTCATTGTGTGACTAGCGAAGTGATGGTGCAAAAACGCCAATACTCAAGCCTGACAGCTTTATTCGCACAGCTATTTATTGAAATGGTGGAATGGCATCACCCACTATTTTTAGTGATTGATGATTACCATCTAATTACTAACCCTGTAATTCATGAAGCTATGCGCTTTTTCATTCGCCACCAGCCAGAAAATATGACGCTAGTCGTGTTGTCGCGCAATTTGCCACAGCTGGGTATCGCCAATTTACGCGTGCGCGATCAGCTGCTAGAAATTGGTAGCCAGCAACTCGCGTTTACCCATCCGGAAGCGAAGCAGTTCTTTGACCATCGGCTCAATTCCCCACTCGAACATACCGATAGCAACAGCCTGTGTGATGATGTTGCGGGCTGGGCAACCGCGCTGCAATTAATCGCGCTTTCCGCACGCCAAAACAGCAACTCATCGGCGCATCACTCTGCGCGTCGTCTTTCGGGCATTAATGCCAGCCACTTATCCGACTATCTGGCCGATGAAGTGCTGGATAATGTCGATGCGCAAACGCGTAACTTCCTGCTACGTAGCTCAGTCCTGCGTTCGATGAACGATGCATTGATTGTGCGCGTCACGGGCGAAGAAAACGGCCAGATGCGCCTTGAAGAGACTGAGCGGCAAGGACTGTTTATCCAGCGCATGGATGACAGCGGCGAATGGTTCCGTTTCCATCCGCTGTTTGGCAATTTCCTGCGCCAGCGTTGCCAGTGGGAACTGGCGACAGAACTTCCGGATATTCATCGCGCCGCCGCAGAAAGCTGGATGGCGCAGGGTTTCCCAAGCGAAGCGATTCACCATGCCCTTGCCGCAGGCGACGCCACCCTGCTGCGCGACATCTTGCTGCATCATGCCTGGGCACTGTTTAATCATAGCGAACTCACATTACTGGAAGAGTCGTTAAAAGCACTACCATGGGAAAGCCTGCTGGAAAACCCAAAACTTGTTTTGCTTCAGGCGTGGCTGATGCAAAGCCAACATCGCTACAGCGAAGTGAACACTCTTCTGGCGCGTGCTGAACAAGAAATGAATGTCGTGATGGATGATGTCATGCACGGCGAGTTTAATGCCTTGCGCGCCCAGGTTGCCATTAATGACGGCAACCCTGATGAAGCAGAACGCCTCGCAATGATTGCTCTCGACATGCTGCCGCTGGCTAGTTTCTACAGCCGCATTGTCGCAACTTCAGTTCACGGCGAAGTGCTGCACTGCAAAGGTGAGCTCACCAAATCGTTATCTGTTATGCAGCAAACTGAGCAGATGGCGCGCCGCCACGATATGTGGCACTACGCGTTATGGGGCTTATGTCAGCAGAGCGAAATCTTACTGGCACAAGGCTTCCTTCAGTCTGCCTGGGAATCGCAAGAGAAAGCCTTCGCGCTTATTGAAGAGCAGCACCTGGAACAGCTCCCGCTGCATGAGTTTTTACTGCGTATTCGCGCGCAATTGCTTTGGGCGTGGTCGCGCCTGGATGAAGCTGAAGCAACCACACGCATGGGTTTGGAAGTGCTTTCAGGCTATCAGCCACAACAGCAATTACAGTGCATGGCGTTGTTAGTGCAATGTTCACTGGCGCGAGGCGACCTGGACAATGCGCGTAATCACCTGAACCGACTTGAAAACTTGCTGGGCAATGGTGCGTTCCATAGCGACTGGGTTTCCAACGCCGACAAAGTGCGGGTGATTTACTGGCAAATGACGGGAGATAAAAAATCTGCTGCTAACTGGCTACGCCTGACGCCGAAACCAGAATTCGCCAACAATCATTTCCTGCAAAGCCAGTGGCGTAACATCGCTCGCGCGCAAATTTTGCTGAGTGAATTCGAACCCGCCGAAATGGTGCTCGAAGAGTTAAACGAAAATGCGCGCAGCCTGCGCCTGATGAGTGACCTTAACCGCAACCTGTTACTGCTAAACCAGCTTTACTGGCAGGCCGGGCGTAAAAGCGATGCACAACGTGTGTTGCTCGAAGCGCTGGCGCTGGCTAACCGCACAGGGTTTATCAGCCACTTTGTCATTGAAGGTGAGGCGATGGCACAGCAGTTGCGCCAGTTAATTCAACTCAACACACTGCCTGAGCTGGATCAACACCGCGCACAGCGCATTTTGCGTGAAATTAACCAACACCATCGCCATAAGTTCGCACATTTTGATGAGAACTTTGTTAACCGCTTACTGACGCACCCTGAAGTGCCGGAGCTTATTCGCACCAGTCCACTGACTCAGCGCGAATGGCAGGTTTTAGGGCTGATTTATTCAGGCTACAGCAATGAGCAAATCGCCGGAGAGCTGGATGTTGCGGCCACGACGATTAAAACGCACATTCGTAATTTGTATCAGAAGCTGGGTGTCGCGCATCGTCAGGATGCGGTGCAGCATGCGCAGAAATTGCTGAAGATGATGGGTTACGGTGTTTAAGAAATAATCCTCTCCCTAAGGGAGAGGACTGTTTAAGAGTTTTAAGACGCCAGCGATAACTTCGCCTTAACGCCCCGCTTTACTAGCCACTGCGCCACCCTTGCCTGCTGTTCTTCGGTCAACCACATCCCTAATTTGGTACGACGCCAGATGGCATCATCAACGCCACGCACCCACTCATGCTCAACCAGGTAGCGCAATTCGGCCTCGTAAAACTCATGTCCGAAATCTTCACCTAAATCACTGATGCTGGTGGCTCTGCCCAGAATCAAATCACTGTTGCTACCGTAAGTACGTGAGAAACGGCGCGCCAGGCTTTCTGTCAGGAACGTGTAACGGCGGCGCAACTGCGCGGCGTAATCATCACGGTCGCCATTGATATCGCCACCCGGCAACGTACTGCCTTTGGTCCAGGCCGGGCCCATTTTTGGGTAGTAGCCTTTCAGCTTATCCAGAGCATGCTCCGCGAGTTTGCGATAGGTTGTTAGCTTGCCGCCAAACACAGACAGCAGCGGTGCTTTGCCCTGCTCGTCATGGATATCAAGCGTGTAGTCACGCGTGATAGCTTGCGGTGAATCAGACTCATCGTCGCAAAGTGGGCGCACGCCCGAATATGTCCAGACGATATCTTCGCGGCTTAGTGTCTTTTTGAAGTGTGCGTTATAAGCATTCAGCAGGTAATTAATTTCATTGTCGTCGATGTGAACATCTTTCGGATCGCCCTTATATTCCACATCGGTGGTGCCAATAATAGAAAACTCATCCATCCACGGAATCACGAACACAATACGCTTATCTTCGTTTTGTAGAATGTAAGCCTGCTTCTGGTTGTGCACACGTGGCACCACGATATGGCTGCCTTTGATCAATCGGATACCGTATGGCGAAGGCAGTTGCAGACCATCATCAAAGAAGTTCTTCACCCACGGACCGGTGGCATTTACCAGGCCACGAGCGCGCCAGGTAAAGGTTTCGCCGGTATCGATATCCTGGGCTTCAACAATCCAGTGACCATTTTCACGGCGAGCGCTGGTTGCGCGGGTACGTGTTTTCACTTCCCCACCTTCACGCGTCACCATTTGTGCGTTCGCCAGAACCAGGCGAGCATCGTCTACCCAACAGTCAGAATATTCGAAACCGCGCACAATATTTGATTTTAGAACGGAATCTGAGCCAAAACGCAAACTGGTAGATGCAGGCAAGCTGGTGCGCTTACCGAGATGGTCGTACATAAACAGGCCAATTCTAATCATCCACGCCGGGCGCAGATGTGGGCGATGTGGCAAACGAAAGCGCATTGGGAAGGCGATATGTGGCGCCATATTGAGCAGCACTTCGCGCTCGGCTAATGCTTCGCTCACTAAACGAAACTCGTAATGTTCCAGGTAGCGTAGGCCACCGTGAATCAATTTCGAGCTATTAGATGATGTAGCACTGGCCAGATCCTGCGCTTCGAGCATCAACACGGATAAACCACGGCCTGCGGCGTCAGCGGCGATACCTGCCCCGTTAATTCCTCCGCCAATCACAATCAGATCTTTAGTTTCCATGTTGCCCTCACGCGCTTTCGTTAAAGTTCAAATATGTTCGTTATCGCTCATACTAGCAAGAGTACGCGCGCTTTGTAACGAAAAAAAAACATTACTGCGTGATATGGATAACATAATGACGTTAATATCAGCGGGCAGAGGGGGAGATTCCCTTAATATAGCGCTAGGCAATTCAATAAAATGACGAGCAAAACCATGGAAACTTTTGAGTGTATTGGTGTGGAAGAAGCGCACCAGAAATTGCAGCAAAAACACGCTGTGTTAGTGGATATCCGCGATCCACAAAGCTTTGCGATGGGCCACACGCCGGGCGCGTTTCATCTGACAAATGACCGTTTAGTTGCCTTTATGCAGCAAACTGATTTTGAAACGCCGGTGATGGTGATGTGTTATCACGGCAATAGCAGCAAAGGTGCGGCGCAGTATTTGCTGCAACAAGGATACGATCAGGTGTACAGCGTCGATGGTGGTTTTGACGCATGGCACCGTCATTTCCCGGCTGAAGTCGAACATGGCGCATCTTAAATCGTCAGGAAATAGAGACGTTGCGGGTATAATCATTTTTTTCTGTACGGATTTAGTAGAAAACCTATGATCATGATTACCTCGTTTGCCAACCCGCGAGTCGCGCAGGCATTTGTCGACTATATGGCGACGCAGGGGATTATCCTCACAATTCAAACCCATGAACAAACGGATATCTGGCTGGCAAACGACAGCCAGGAATCGCGCGTTCGTGCCGAGCTTGAACAATTCCTCGCAAACCCTGGTGACTCACGCTATCTGGCAGCAAGCTGGAATACAGGTCATACAGGTGGTGGTTTGCGTTATCAGCGCTACCCTTTCCTGGCCACAATTTCGCAAAAAGCGGGCCCCTTCACGATGGTCATTATGGCCGCC
Organism: Buttiauxella massiliensis; assembly: GCF_902500225.1. Taxonomy (GTDB): domain Bacteria; phylum Pseudomonadota; class Gammaproteobacteria; order Enterobacterales; family Enterobacteriaceae; genus Buttiauxella; species Buttiauxella massiliensis. Next base: position 72,911 of record NZ_LR722651.1, read on the forward strand.
TGTGTGTTGGTCTACCTGCTGATGCAAATCGTAGGCGATCGTGCGGTCATGACCTGGTTAGCCTGGCCATACAAAGACAGTTTGCACTATGAATTGTGGCGCTATTTCAGCCATGCTTTGATGCACTTTTCTATTATGCATATCGCGTTTAACTTACTGTGGTGGTGGTATCTCGGCGGCCCGGTGGAAAAGCGCCTCGGCAGCGGTAAACTCATCACATTAACGCTGGTTTCTGCACTGTTGAGCGGTTTCGTGCAGGCGAAATTCGGCGGCCCGTTGTTTGGTGGCTTATCCGGCGTGGTTTATGCGCTGATGGGTTATGTCTGGCTACGTGGCGAACGCGATCCAGAAAGCGGCATCTATATGCAGCGCGGCCTGATGGGCTTTGCGTTATTGTGGATTGTGATAGGATTTTTCGATGTTTTAGGAATGTCGATCGCCAACGCTGCACACATCACCGGCCTGGTTGTTGGGCTCGCGATGGCGCTGGTTGATACAATGCATGCGCGAAAACGAACATAGCATTTCAGGAGAATAAAACAGCGTGAAGCAAACACAACGTCATGATGCGATTGTCGAATTGGTTAAAAAACAAGGCTATGTCAGTACCGAAGAGCTCGTCGAACAGTTTGCAGTCAGCCCGCAAACTATTCGTCGCGATCTAAACGATCTGGCAGACCAGAATCTGATCATGCGCCATCACGGTGGCGCCGCTCTGCCTTCAAGTTCTGTGAATACGCCGTGGCACGATCGTAAGGCGACCCAGACGGCGGAAAAAGAGCGTATCGCGCAAAAAGTTGCCAGCCAGATCCCTAACGGTGCCACGCTGTTTATTGATATCGGCACCACACCGGAAGCCGTCGCTCATGCGTTGTTGAATCACAGCAATTTACGCGTGGTAACCAATAACTTGAACGTGGCTAACACGCTCAAGGTTAAAGAAGACTTCCGCATTATTCTGGCCGGCGGCGAATTACGCAGCCGCGACGGTGGCATTATCGGCGAGGCGACACTCGATTTTATCTCTCAGTTCAGGTTGGATTTCGGCATTCTGGGGATTAGCGGCATCGACGGTGACGGTTCGCTGCTGGAGTTTGATTACCACGAAGTTCGCACCAAACGCGCCATCATTGAAAACTCACGCTGCGTGATGTTGGTTGTCGATCACTCGAAGTTTGGCCGTAATGCGATGGTGAATCTGGGCAGCATTGCTTTGGTGGATGCGGTATATACCGATGCCATTCCACCAGCAGGCGTGATGCAGGTGATTGCTGAGAATAATGTGCAACTGGAGTTGTGCTGAGATTTTCCGACTCATTTCGCAGGCAACAAAAAAACCGCCAATTACGGCGGTTTTTTTATTGTGGATTACAATCTCACCGGTTTGATATGCCAAATCTCATCGGCGTATTCCTGAATCGTCCTGTCAGACGAGAAATACCCCATGTTGGCAATATTGTGCATGGTTCGAATGGTCCACTCTTCTGGCTGCCGATAAAGCTCATCCACCCTGTCCTGGCAATCCACATAGCTGCGGTAATCTGCCAATACCTGATAGTGGTCACCAAAGTTAATCAGTGAATCCAGCAGGTCACGGTAGCGTGTCGGTTCGCCAGGACAGAACGTGCCCGTACCGATTTGCGTCAGCACCTGGTGCAACTCTTCATCTTTCTCGTAATACTCACGCGGCTTATAGCCTTCGCGCCGTAGCGTTTCGACCTCTTCCGCCGTATTACCAAAGATAAAGATATTATCCGCCCCCACATGCTCCAGCATTTCGACGTTTGCACCATCCAGCGTGCCGATGGTCAGCGCTCCGTTCAGGCCAAACTTCATATTACTGGTGCCGGATGCTTCAGTTCCCGCCAGAGAGATCTGCTCGGAGAGATCAGCCGCAGGGATAATGATCTGCGCAAGGCTAACGCTGTAGTTCGGGATAAACACCACTTTCAAACGATCTTTGACTACCGGATCGTTGTTGATCACCGCCGCCACATCATTGATGAGATGAATAATGTGTTTTGCCATGTAATACGCTGACGCCGCTTTACCAGCGAAGATATTCACGCGCGGCACCCAATCGGCTGTCGGATCAGCCTTAATGCGGTTGTAGCGCGTGATCACATGCAGCACGTTCATTAACTGACGTTTGTACTCGTGAATACGTTTGATCTGCACATCAAACAGCGCATTTGGGTTAACTACCACATTGAGTTGCTGGCCGATGTAACTTGCCAGACGCTTCTTGTTGGCAAGCTTCGCCTTGCGTACATCCTGGTGCACAGTCGGGTAATCAATATGCTGCTTAAGATCGTTCAACTGGCTAAGATCGGTACGCCAGGTGCGGCCAATATTTTCATCCAACACTTCTGAAAGCGGTGGGTTAGCCAAAGCCAGCCAGCGACGTGGTGTCACGCCGTTGGTTTTATTACAAAAACGCATCGGGAAGATGGCAGCAAAATCAGCAAATAACGACTGAACCATCAGGTTGGAGTGCAGTTCAGAAACGCCATTCACTTTGTGGCTGACTACCACTGCAAGCCACGCCATACGAACTTTACGGCCATTGGATTCATCAATAATCGAAGTGCGCCCCAGTAGAGCGGTATCGTTTGGATGCTGCTCCTGAAGGGTTTTCAGGAAGTAGTCGTTAATCTCGAAGATTATCTGCAAATGGCGCGGCAGAATTTTGCCCAGCATATCTACCGGCCAGGTTTCCAGCGCCTCGCTCATCAAGGTGTGGTTGGTGTACGAGAATGCCTGGCAGCAAACCTCAAAGGCATCTTCCCAGCTGAACTTATGCTCATCGATTAACAAACGCATCAGCTCAGGAATCGCTAATACCGGATGTGTGTCGTTGAGGTGGATGGCGATTTTATCCGCCAGATTGTCATAGGTTTTATGTAGTTGGAAATGGCGGCTAAGAATATCCTGCACGGTGGAGGACACCAGGAAATATTCCTGACGCAGACGCAACTCGCGGCCTGAATAGGTCGAGTCATCCGGGTAGAGCACGCGTGATACGTTTTCCGAATGGTTCTTATCTTCCACCGCCGCGAAGTAATCGCCCTGATTAAATTTACCGAGGTTGATTTCGCTACTCGCCTGCGCATTCCACAAACGCAGCGTGTTGGTGGCATCGGTATCGTAGCCAGGGATTATCTGGTCATACGCTACCGCTAAAATTTCTTCCGTTTCTACCCAGCGGAATTTTTTGGCTTCCATCTGCACACGCCCGCCGAAGCGCACTTTGTAGCGCGTGTTGTGGCGCTTAAATTCCCACGGATTTCCGTATTCCAGCCAGTAGTCAGGCGACTCTTTCTGACGACCATCAACGATGTTTTGTTTAAACATGCCGTAGTCATAGCGAATACCGTAACCACGGCCAGGCAAGCCGAGTGTTGCGAGGGAATCGAGGAAACAGGCGGCGAGACGACCAAGCCCGCCATTGCCGAGGCCGGGGTCGTTCTCTTCGTCAATCAACTCTTCAAGATCCAGCCCCATCTCTTCCAGTGCGTTTTTGACATCCTCATAAATACCTAATGAAAGCAGCGCATTAGAGAGCGTACGGCCAATCAAAAACTCCATCGACAGATAGTAAACCTGGCGAACTTCCTGGGATAGCTGAGCACGGTTAGAACGCAGCCAGCGCTCTACCAACCTGTCACGAACCGCAAACAACGTGGCGTTTAGCCACTCATGTTTGTTCGCAATGGCAGGGTCTTTGCCAACCGTAAACATCAGTTTATAGGCGATTGAGTGCTTTAGAGCCTCAATACTGAGCGTCGGTGAAGCATAGGAAAAGGGTGCGTTCATATCAGTGATTCCTGGTGGATGGCTACAGCAAACGTTGGTACAGATCGCGGTAGGAATGCGCCGCTACCTGCCAGCTAAAATCCATGCCCATTGCCTGACGTTGAACAAATCGCCACAGCGAAGGGCGAGACCACAACACGAAGGCACGTCTAATCGCTCTTAACAGCGACCAGGCATTACTGTCTTCAAACACGAATCCACTGGCGATACCGTCAGCCAGGTTTTCCAGCGAGCTATCAGACACTGTATCTGCAAGCCCACCTGTGCGCCGCACCAATGGCAATGTGCCGTACTTAAGGCCATACAATTGCGTTAAGCCGCAAGGTTCAAAACGACTCGGCACCAGAATGACATCTGCCCCGCCTATAATGCGGTGCGAGAAAGCTTCGTGATAACCAATTTGAACACCCACCTGTCCGGGATGCTCTGCCGCCGCCGCAAGGAATCCTTCCTGCATCACCGAATCACCCGCGCCGAGTAACGCCAGTTGCCCACCTTGCTCGAGTAACCCCGGCAACGCTTCCAGCACCAAGTCCAGGCCTTTCTGGCTGGTTAAACGGCTGACGACTGCAAACAGCGGCGCTTTATCGTTAACCTTCAGTCCCATCGCCACCTGCAGTTGGCGTTTGTTCTCAGCCTTTTCCTCCAGCGTGTCGCGGGTATAGCGAGCAGCCAGAAGCAAGTCATGAGCCGGGTCCCAAATTTTCTCATCCACACCGTTAAGAATGCCTGACAGCCGTCCCTCACGGTGGCGCTGGCGCAACAGCCCTTCCATGCCGTAAGCAAATTGCGGTTCGGTTATCTCACGGGCATAAGTCGGGCTGACCGCCGTAATATGATCAGCATAGTAAAGGCCAGCTTTCAAGTACGAAATTTGACCATTGAACTCCAGACCGTTCATGTCATAGAACGACCAGGGCAGATCAATTTCATTCATATGATGGGCGTAAAACAGCCCCTGATACGCCAGGTTATGGACAGTAAATACCGATTTTGCCGGGCGACCACGCGCTTCCAGGTACGCAGGTACCAGGCCCGCATGCCAGTCATGCGCATGCACAATATCCGGGCGCCAGAAGGGGTCCAGACCACATGCCATCTCAGCGCCGACCCAACCCAACAATGCAAAACGGTGCACGTTGTCGGTGTAAGCGAACTGATTGGTGTCGTGATATGGGCTACCGGGACGATCGTATAAATGTGGGGCGTCAATCAGGTAAATTCCCACGCCGTTGAAGTGGCCATATAACAAAGTCATATGACCCGCGAAGGTGTCGCGATGTGCCACAACCTGCGCATCAACAATGCCACGACGAATGTCAGGGAAAGCAGGCAGCAAGACTCGCGTTTCAACACCGCCTGCAATTTGTGCCGCCGGTAACGCGCCAAGCACATCCGCAAGACCACCCGTTTTCAGCAGTGGAAACATTTCAGAACATACATGTAAGACCTGCATTATCGCTCCCGTATGGAAAGTCGCAGCGCTCTCATCAAGTAAACTTCAGGAGCGCCAAACGATAAAACTTCACCGTGCAACCCTTGCTGCACGGTGATCAATCCTTTAAAACTTAACCAGGCAGCTTGGCCAGCATTTCACGGGTGACAAGCACAATGCCTTCCTCGGAACGGTAGAAACGGCGTGCATCTTCTTCGGCGTTTTCCCCTACTACCATGCCCTCTGGAATGACGCAGGCGCGGTCGATAATGCAACGGCGTAAACGGCACGAACGCCCGACGATGACGTCTGGCAACAATACTGAGGAATCAATATTGCAAAACGAGTTAACGCGTACCCGGGGGAACAACACTGACTGAACCACTACCGAGCCGGAAATAATGCAGCCGCCAGACACCAGCGAGTTCAGTGTCATACCGTGGCTGCCGGAGCGGTCTTGCACAAATTTCGCCGGTGGCAACGGTTCCATGTGGGTGCGAATCGGCCAGTCGCGGTCGTACATATCCAGTTCCGGCGTCACCGAGGCGAGGTCGAGGTTGGCTTTCCAGTAAGCTTCCAGGGTACCAACATCGCGCCAGTACGGTTCGGCATCCGGGTCTGATTGCACACAAGAAAGCGGGAATGGGTGGGCAAACGCCGAACCTGATTTCATGACGTACGGGATAATATCTTTCCCGAAGTCGTGGCTTGAGTTTTCGTCTTTGTCGTCAGTTTCCAGCAATTCGTACAAGTAATCGGCATCGAAAACGTAGATACCCATGCTGGCGAGCGCTTTCGTGTCATCGCCCGGCATAGACGGCGGATTTGCCGGTTTCTCAACGAATTCGATAATTTTCTCTTCGCTATCAACCGCCATTACGCCAAATGCAGAAGCTTCATGGAGTGGAACAGGCATACATGCCACGGTACAGCGCGCACCTTTCTCCACATGGTCTATCAACATGCGTGAGTAATCTTGCTTGTAGATATGATCACCCGCGAGGATAACCACGTACTCGGCTTTGTAGCGGCGGATAATATCGAGGTTTTGCGTAACGGCATCAGCCGTGCCGCGATACCAGTTTTCACCATGTACACGTTGCTGTGCCGGGAGCAAATCGACAAACTCGTTCATCTCTTCGCTAAAAAATGACCAGCCACGTTGGATATGTTGAACCAACGTATGCGACTGATATTGCGTAATCACGCCGATACGGCGAATACCCGAGTTAATGCAATTGGACAGCGCAAAATCAATAATGCGGAACTTGCCACCAAAGTGGACAGCAGGCTTGGCGCGCGTTGAGGTTAAATCTTTCAATCGGGTACCGCGCCCACCAGCCAGAATCAGGGCTACAGATTTATTTGGCAGTTGTCTTGCCAACATCAGAGGATCGTTCTTATCAAGCCTAACCATGACTGACTCCTTTTTTATGATTTCTGGAAAACGCATACTCCGTGCGCGGGACCATGCCATACAGCCATTACCACCGGGTTGTCTTCGCCGGCAAACGGAGGAATAGCACGCCATTCCCCTTCGGGTAGAACGATGTCAGCCACTTCTTCGGTAGCGTTAATCGTAATAAGCCAACGATCTGAGAGTTGGATTTGTAACCGATGAACCCCGTTCTCCCACTCGTCAGCATTCAGAGGTTGAGCCTCTTTATTCCACCAGCGAACACTGCCATCGCCATCCTCCCACCAGGCGTTCCGGGTTAATGCCGGGATCGTCTTGCGTAGATGAATCAATGCCGCGGTAAATGTGGTTAAGCCATCGTTACAGTGTTCCCAGTCAAGCCATGTCAGTTGGTTGTCCTGGCAGTAAGCGTTGTTATTGCCATGCTGGCTGTGACCATGCTCATCACCGGCCAAAAGCATCGGCGTACCCTGAGAAAGCAGTAACAATGTGAGCAAGGCGTGAACACTGTCGCGCCGCCTTTCTTTGATATAAAGCGAGGCTTCCAGCCCTTCGAAGCCGTAGTTATTACTGTAGTTATTGTTGGTGCCATCACGGTTGTCTTCGCCGTTCGCTTCATTGTGTTTTTGATTGAAGCTGACGCAGTCACGCAGCGTGAAACCGTCATGTGCCGTGATTAAATTAATGCTGGTTGATGGAAGTCGTTCACCACGGCGATAGACATCGCTTGAACCGGCAAAGCGGCAGGCGAATCCCCCCAACGATAGATCTTGTCGCAGCCAGAAACGCCGCATGCCATCACGAAAATGGTCATTCCATTCCGCAAATAGCGGTGGATAGTTGCCAACCTGATAGCCACCCGCGCCAATATCCCAGGGCTCAGCAATCAGCTTTATCTGCGATAAAACTGGATCGTTTTTGATCGCCTCAAACAACGGTGCATCCTGGCGAAACTCCGGCGTACGCCCCATGATCGAGGCCAGATCGAAGCGGAATCCGTCAATATGACAGCTGTCGACCCAATAACGCAGGCAATCCACCACCTGTACCACCACGCCTGGCGTGCTCAAATTCAAGGTGTTACCGCAACCAGTCCAGTTCTGGTAATCACCATTGTCCATTAACCAATAATAGCTACGGTTATCGATTCCGCTCAGCGAGAGGGTTGGACCGTCACGATCAAGTTCTGCGCTGTGGTTAAGAACAATGTCGAGAATCACCTCAATGCCCGCTTCGTGCAGCGCTTTCACCGAACCACGCAGCTCGTTGGCGGCCGCCAGCGGATCATGATTCACTGCGTAATAGCCTTCGACGGCGTAAAACGAACGCGGGTTATAGCCCCAATAGTTGCTTAACCCTAAGTGGGCGACGCGCGGCTCAGTGATAAAATGCGCCACCGGCATCAGTTCAAGCGCCGTGATCCCGAGGCGTTTGAAATAGTTAATCATCACTGGATGGCCGAGTGCGGCATAAGTGCCACGCAGCTCTTCGGGTATTTCAGGGTGTAGAAGCGTCAACCCACGAACATGCGCTTCGTAAATAACGGTGTCGCCCCAAGGGGTACGCGGGTGTTCGTCGCCTTCCCAGTCAAACTTATCGCGCACCACCACGCATTTCGCCATGTGTGGGCCGCTGTCTTCCAGATTCGGCTCGTCATAGCCACCGTGAAGATGCGGGTGGTTATCGACACCGCCAACAACCACTCGAGCGCAAGGGTCTAGCAGCAGTTTTGCCGGGTTAAAACGATGCCCGTTTTGTGGATCCCACGGGCCATGGACGCGATAGCCATATTTCAGGCCAGGCTTAGCATCGGGCAAATAACCATGCCAGATGTCGCCTGTGCGCACCGGCAAGTCATAACGACGCTCGTGACCGTGTTCGTCAAACACGCAGAGTTCGACTTTTTCTGCATGAGCCGAAAACAGCGTGAAATTGACGCCTTTGCCATCAAAAAACGAACCATACGGAGCCGGGTTCCCGGCAGTGAGTTGCGTCATTCAGCCTCCCGTACCAACCAGATAGTCGAAAGCGGAGGCAGTGTCAGACTCAGGGAGTGCTCGCGACCGTGGCTTGGAATAGCATCGCTCTGCACGGCACCGCTGTTCCCGGCATTACTGCCGTGATAATGCATTGAGTCTGTATTCAGCTCCTCGCGCCAGCGACCTGGCTGATTAATGCCAAAGCGATAGTTGTAGCGCGGCACCGGCGTGAAGTTACTGGCGACAATGATTTCATTGCCTTTTGAATCACGGCGCACAAAGATAAAGACGGAATTAATGTTGTCTTCAACCACCAGCCATTCAAAACCATAGCTGTCAAAATCCAGTTCATGCATCGCGGCGTGGTGGCGATATGTGTGGTTTAAATCGCGTACCAGGCGTTTCACGCCGTGGTGCCAGTTGTCGCCGCCTTCCAGCAAATGCCAGTCGAGACTACTGTCGTGGTTCCACTCTCGCCCTTGGGCAAATTCATTGCCCATGAACAGCAATTTCTTGCCGGGGAACGCCCACATCCAGCCGTAATAGGCGCGCAGGTTGGCGAACTTCTGCCAGGCATCGCCCGGCATACGGTCGAGAATCGATTTTTTGCCATGTACCACTTCATCGTGCGACAAAGGCAGTACGAAGTTTTCGGTGCTGTTGTACAACATGCCAAAAGTCATCTTGTCGTGATGATACTGGCGATGCACCGGGTCGAGTTTCATGTAATCGAGCGTGTCGTGCATCCAGCCGAGGTTCCATTTAAACCAGAAACCTAAACCCCCCATGGAAGGTGGCCGCGACACGCCAGTAAAATCGGTAGACTCTTCAGCCATGGTCACCGCACCCGGCGTTTGCTCGCCAATAATACGGTTGGTATTGCGCAGGAATTCAATCGCTTCGAGGTTTTCACGCCCGCCTTTATCGTTAGGTATCCACTCGCCAGGCTGGCGGCTGTAATCGCGGTAAATCATCGATGCCACCGCATCCACGCGTAAGCCGTCGATGCCAAAGCGCTCAATCCAGTACAGTGCGTTGCCCACCAGATAGTTGCTGACTTCACGCCGCCCATAGTTGTAAATCAGCGTGTTCCAGTCCTGGTGATATCCTTCGCGCGGATCGCCGTGTTCATACAGCGAGGTGCCGTCGAACTTCGCAAGCCCAGCATCGTCAGTCGGGAAATGCCCTGGAACCCAGTCCAGCAAAACGTTTAAGCCCGCAGCATGCGCGGCATTAATAAAGTAGCGGAAGTCTTCACGCGTACCGAAGCGGCGTGTTGGCGCGTATAAACCTTGTGGTTGATACCCCCAACTGCCATCGAACGGGTGCTCGTTAATCGGCAACAGCTCGAGGTGAGTAAAGCCCATCTCTTTGACGTACGGCACCAGTTGATCTGCCAATTCGCGGTAACTGAGCCAGAAATTATTGTCGGCATGGCGACGCCACGAACCAAGATGTACTTCATAAATTGAAATTGGCTGATCAAAGCCATTCGCATGCTGGCGCGCAGGGCTAAGGGTAGTTTTGTCAGGCAAGCCACAAATCAGCGACGCGGTTTCCGGGCGCATTTGCGACTCAAACGCATACGGGTCAGCCTTCAGGCGCAGATGCCCTTCGGTATCAATCAGTTCGAATTTGTAGAGTTGCCCAGGATGAGCACCAGGAATAAAGAGTTCCCAGATACCGCTTTCACGGCGCAAACGCATCGGGTGGCGACGGCCATCCCAATAGTTAAATTGCCCAACAACTGAGACACGGCGGGCATTAGGTGCCCAAACAGAGAAACGCGTTCCGGTCACGCCGTCCATGGTGTCGGCATGCGCGCCGAGCGTTTCATAGGGGCGTAAGTGCGTGCCTTCGGACAACAGCCAACTATCCATCTCCTGAATTAGCGGGCCAAAGCGATAGGGATCATCAATAAGATTTTCATGGCCATGCCAGACAACAGCAAGTTGATAACGGAAAAGATTTTTACGTCGCGGGATCACCCCGCAAAAGAAACCACGTGAATCAATACACTCTAACTTACCGACCTTCCCGCCGGTCTTCGGGTCGATAATCCACACTTCTGTCGCGTTCGGTAACAGGGCACGAACTTCCAGCCCAGCTTCAGTTTTATGCATTCCCAGCAGAGAAAAAGGATCCGCAAAATGACCCGCAATTAGCGCATTTATCACGTCTTTTTCTGGATGAACAGACATGGTTTCGTCCTGTTTTTTGTCATTCATTGACCCTAACGGACGGCAATAACATTGTTTTCCTGCAAGCCGTTCCGCCCAACTAATCTTCATGGCGGTTTATCGCCCTGAATAAAGCATAGCCAACGCTCTGTTTTGCTCCCGAAAATTAATCAACTAAAGTCATATGCTTCATGTATACCCAAATAATTCGAGTTATGGGAAGGCGGTAAACTCAGGAATCCCAGTCACTTACTTAAGTAAGTGACTGGGGTGACGGAGTGCAACCAACACACCCATAACTTGAAGTATGAAGGGTATATGACGTGATAAAAAAAGGGGCTGCAATGCCCCTTTAGTGAGTAAGTGTAATTATGCGAGCAAGCGCAACATTCTACGTAACGGTTCGGCAGCGCCCCATAGCAGCTGGTCGCCAACAGTGAAGGCAGACAAGTACTCAGGACCCATATTCAGTTTACGCAAACGTCCGACTGGAGTAGTGAGCGTGCCAGTTACCGCAGCAGGCGTCAGCTCACGCATAGTGATATCACGGTCGTTTGGCACGACTTTGACCCAATCGTTATGCCCGGCCAGCATCGCTTCGATGGTTGGCAAAGAGACATCTTTTTTCAGTTTGAGGGTGAATGCCTGGCTGTGGCAGCGCAGCGCGCCAACACGGACACAAAGGCCATCAACCGGAATGATAGTGCCGGTATTAAGGATTTTGTTGGTTTCAGCCTGGCCTTTCCACTCTTCGCGGGTCTGGCCATTATCAAGCTGCTTGTCGATCCATGGGATCAGGCTGCCAGCCAATGGCACACCGAAGTTATCCGTTGGCAGACTGCCGCTACGAGCCAGATCAGTCACTTTACGTTCGATGTTCAAAATGGCAGATGCAGGATCAGCAAGCTCGCTGGCAACGTGGCTATGCAACTGGCCCATCTGGGTCAACAGTTCACGCATATGGCGCGCGCCACCGCCGGATGCCGCCTGGTAAGTCGCAACAGAAACCCAGTCAACCAGGTCGTTTGCAAACAGGCCGCCAAGGGACATCAGCATCAGGCTAACGGTGCAGTTACCGCCAACAAAGGTTTTCACGCCATTATTCAGACCTTCCTGAATAACGTGCTGGTTAACCGGGTCGAGGATGATAATCGCGTCATCTTTCATACGCAGTGAAGATGCAGCATCAATCCAGTAACCTTGCCAGCCGCTTTCACGAAGCTTTGGATAGATTTCGTTGGTATAATCGCCGCCCTGGCAGGTAATGATAATGTCCAGTGCCTTCAGCGCTTCCAGGTCGTAGGCATCTTGCAGTGTGCCGTTGTTCTGGCCTGCAAAAGATGGGGCCGGGAGGCCTAACTGAGAAGTGGAGAAGAAAACTGGGCGAATGGCGTCAAAATCGCGTTCTTCAACCATGCGTTGCATGAGAACGGAACCGACCATGCCGCGCCAACCGATAAAACCAACATTTTTCATAGCGACTAATCCTGCAGAGGTATTTGCGTTGAGTGCATTCAAGGGAATATGTCCCACATTACAAAATGCTACCAAAGTCGCAAGTGAAATTAATCAATGATCTGCAAGCTATTAGAAATACAACTTATTAGAGACAACTATTCATGACCGAAATCATTTCTGCGGCAGTATTGTTAATCCTGATTATGGACCCGTTGGGGAACCTGCCGATTTTTATGTCAGTGCTCAAGCATACTGAGCCGAAGCGCCGCCGGGCCATCATGATCCGCGAGCTGCTTATTGCACTGATCATCATGCTGATCTTCCTGTTTGCCGGGGAAAAAATCCTTGCGTTTCTTAACCTGCGTGCGGAAAGCGTGTCGATTTCCGGCGGGATTATCCTGTTCCTGATTGCCATCCGAATGATCTTCCCAAGCCATGAAGGCAACGCCTCTGGCCTGCCTGCTGGCGAAGAGCCATTTATTGTGCCGCTGGCTATTCCGCTGGTTGCCGGGCCAACGTTACTGGCAACATTAATGCTGTTATCACACCAGTATCCAAACCAGATGGGGCATCTGGTTGCTGCGTTGATGCTGGCCTGGGGCGGCACCGTGGTGATTTTGCTGCAATCATCGCTGTTCTTACGCTTACTCGGGGAAAAAGGTGTTAACGCGCTGGAGCGCCTGATGGGCCTGGTATTGGTTATGCTGGCAACTCAAATGTTCCTCGATGGGCTTAGAATTTGGATGAAGGGATAAGGTGTAGACATTCCGCTAACTCCCTTTCAGTACCAGCACAAACAAGAAGCCGCCTTCATAAAAGGCGGCTTTCTTATTATTGTAACTTCCTGCGTATCACTTCTCTGAAATCACAGGCTTGCAAAGCACAGGAGAATGAAGCTGGCGACGGCTCATCAGCGTCACCCCCGCCAATACCAGCATAACCAACGCTTCGACCAGCAAGAAGCCCATCATCGCCTCCACATAGTCACCATTGCTCAGTACACGGAAATGCAGGAACAACGCACCGAGGATTGCCGGGCCAAGTCCAAGCGTTGATTGTTGCAGCGTACTTAAAATCGCACTCCCCGCGCCGGCATCATTAGGGGCGATGTCACGCATCCCGAGGCGATAAAAACTGTTAACGATCAGCGCCTGCCCGTAGCCAATCAACAATGTTGCAGGGGCGACAGCTAACGCTCCAGCACTGTGACCAAAGTGTTGTAACGTAGCAATGAGCGCCAATAGCCCAGCCACCTGCACCACAATGCCAGCCAGCAAAATCGTGCTCATTGAATGGCGTGCAATCAGTTTTGGGGCATAACAAGCTGAAATAAAATAGGCTACACCAAGGGCAATAAAGCTGTTACCCGACTGCCACGGAGCCATTCCCAGCCCAGCCTGTAGCGTTAAAGCCATGCAAAACATAAAGCCCGACCAGCAGGTATAGAACATAACGGCTATCAAAATGCCAAAACGAATGCTGGTAAGTTTAAGCAATCGCGGTGGAAGCAAAGGCTGTAGACCACGTTGTTGCTGGCTTAATGCTCCGGAACGCATCCACCAACCAAGTGGAATAATCGCTATCAACGCAGCTTGCATCTGCCATGGCCAGTGCAGTTCTGGGCCAAGTGCCATAGGAAAGAGCAGGCAGCAGAGTATTAACGCCAGGCAAAAAGTCCCCTGCCAATCGATACGTGAAACGCTTTCACTACGGGTTTCCGGCAAATAACGCTTTCCTACCATCAATACAAAGATGCAAATCGGGACATTAATAAAAAAGGCGTTACGCCAGCCAAGCCCGGCGATATCTGCTGATACCAACCATCCCCCACCCATTTGCCCAATAATAAAAGCAATACCTCCGATGCCTCCATAAAGGCTAATGGCTTTGGTATGAGCGGTGCCTTTTAACGTGACGTGAAGTGTTGCCAAAATCTGCGGCACAATTAATGCGGCCCCCATGCCCTGCAACGTGCGTGCAGCAAGCAGCGTTCCAACAGAGCCGGCAATGCCACACAGCAAAGAGGCAATACCAAACAACGCTACACCCCACATCAGAACACGCCTGCGGCCCAGGTTATCTCCAAGCTTGCTGCCTACAGCCAGACAAACGGCGAAGGCCACCCCATAGAGCGCCACAATAAGTTCCAACTCTGTATGGCTGGTACCCAATGACTGGGTGATCGAGTCCAGGGCCACGTTGGTAATCGACGTATCAATAAGCGGCAACATCTGGCTTGTCAGAAGCAAAATCAAACCTGCTCGTCCAAGGGAAAAAGGGGGAATTCTCATCATGTGCTCCATTGCACGGTTCAGGATACCGGCGTAGCATCCCCCAATGTTTAAACGGGTACCAGTTCTTGCTTATACTGGTATTGGCACTACCCTTCTGGAGTTTTCCGTGACAACCATCACAAAACTTGACCAGCGCACTACCACCCTGGAAGACAATCGAAAAATGTTGGCGGCTTTTTTACGCACCCGGCGTGAAAGTCTTGACCCTCAACGTCTCGGTTTACCCCGCAGTGGCCGCCGCCGCACGCCAGGGCTGCGCCGTGAAGAAGTCGCGCTGTTGGCAGACGTTGGTGTGACCTGGTACACCTGGCTTGAGCAAGGACGGGATGTGAACCCCTCCGTCAGCGTGATGACGGCTATCACTAGCGCGTTGCAATGCTCTCCCGTTGAGACACGTCATTTATTTATTCTCGCGGGCTTATCACCGGCAGAGATTCCCGCCGCTGCGCTGTGTGAAAATCTCAGCCCCGCATCTCGCCGCTTACTTGATGCACTGATGCCAAACCCGGCCAGCATGCAAAAGCCCAACTTCGATCTTATTGGTTACAACCGCAATTTTTGTCTGCTAATGGGAGTGGATCTGGATGCCGTTCCGGTTGATGAACGCAACTGCATTTACCAGTATCTGACTAACGATAACTGGAGCCGCCGCCTTGGTGACAAAGATTACATTTTGCCGTTATTTGTCGGCTACTTCCGGGCTGGGATGGCAGAACACCGAGGCGAGCCACGCTGGGAGGCATTACTGGAGTGCTTTTTCTCTGTCTCGGCAGAATTTAAAGCCCTGTGGCAGCAGCGTTATGAAGTACGCGCGATTGAAAACCATCGGAAGCAATTTATTCACCCACAAATAGGCACCATCCAGATGCAGCAAACGAACTGGTATTCAGCCCCGCGTGATGGCGCGCGCCTACTGGTGTATTTACCGGTGGATGAAGAAGGGGAACGGCAGTTGGAACAGCTATCGAGATTCTGCTGAATATTCCTGCTTCAAACTATTTTTATGATCGCGAAAACCGGCTTTTTAAGGTTGTGAGAAATAAAGGGCGGGTAGGTCATTCAAAGAGGCTAAGAAGTGCTAAACGCGTGGTAAGTGAACGATTTAATTGATCGTGCTAATAGTATTGAAGGATTCATTGGGGAAAGGGGAAAGCATTGTTTGGTACAAGCGAAAAACCAGGTATACTGCGCACCGCCTCCATGTAGCAATCGAGGCTAGGAAGATCGTCGTCTCCGGTGAGGCGGCTGGACTTCAAATCCAGTTGGTGCCGCCAGCGGTGCCGGGCAGGTTCAACTCCTGTGATCTTCCGCCATTTTTCTTGATGATTTATTACTTTAGATATTTTATTTGAAAATTGGCACATCTATTTCACATTTAAAAGATTAAAGCTAAATCCCTCTGGAGTAATTCTTTTATCGTTCAATATCCTTAATTGCTTCAATCTTATTTCGACAATAGTGGCAGACACATTAAATTTCTTTTTAAGCTTAGATACAATATACTTGTAATTGTGAATATTACATTGTTGGTCATCAACATAGACAATCCCACTATTAAAACTCCTAATATCAAGCTCGGCAACAAGAGAAATTATAGAATCAAAAACCTCCTTCCGTGGCATTAATAAACTATTTGCAAACATATTAGCTTGCCATTCGAGCCTTCTAAATAAATTAGATTTCATACTAAATTCAACAATTGAATAATTATCATCTATATCAACATGCTCATCTATTTTATTTTTTAGCATGAAATCATGGTGGAATATATAATGACCAATTTCATGCGCAAGCGTAAACCTCCAACGATGAGAATTAAATTCTAATGAATCCGATATCTTTATAATGTTATTTTTGGCATCCATAGAACCAAGGACTGATGTATAAACCTCGTCAGTACCTAATTCATAAGAAAGATCAAAATTTAAACCGTCACTTTCTTGCAAATAAGATACTATTTTCAATAAATCAATTTCTCCTTTAGTACTTACTTCCGAAGCCAAAGCTAACTGCAATCCTCTAGAATCAATTTCATCAAGGCTTAAATACGATAAGTTTTTAGATCTTATTATTTTGTATTTATTTGGGATGGTTTTGTGAAATGGCTTCTTATCACCAAATAAAAGTTCATTTAATATATCTATTATAAATGATGTATAATTATTGTAATAACAAAATATATTTTGCGATTTTGCAGTAAAATTTTCATTATTGAGAGCATACTCTGATGTAGCCCTATCTTCCTTAATTCGTTCGGCTGGTTTTGATGATATTGGATTCCGTTGAAGCACCCAGTCTATCTTGTCTTCAGGAAGGACCCTGATCAATGCCATTCCAATATTCTTTGCAACTTTAAATGCGCCTGATTGAAAAGGTGTTCTTGATGCAAAAATACCCTTAATATTTACGCCAGATATTTGATGTAGTTTTGACTCAAACTCTTCAATATCATCTACAGGAATCTTTGATTTATAGTCCTTACACTCAATAACTATCAATTGTGAATAGTCATCCCTACCATCCAAGAAACACTCGATTGATATATCAACAATAATATATCCTTCTCTCTTTTTAGAAAAATATTTTTTCTTCCTATAAAATTTACAAAATTTCGGGTTTAGCCAAAAATTACCACTATTTATATAATCTCTCAAAAGATTGTAAACTTCTTCTTCGAAATCATCTCCCTTTTTTACAGTGTTCATTTCAGGCACCCTTAATTAATTCTAAACCTCAACATTAGAGCTTATTTCAAATATATTTCAACAGGAATTATGTTTACTTAGCGGCACTCAAACGCAACCTACATGCCTCTTTCACCCAGGCACTAAAATTCCCCTTTCCAGCAGCTTTCTCAATCTGTTCCAAAAGCTCATCCTCGAAGCGAATGTTCTTCATCGTACTTTTTGATCGATCAAAGGCGAGTTTAGATTTTTTCTCTTGCATGGTAGGTACCAAGGGGTTTATGTTATTTCAACGATGGTAACTACCATCGGAAACAGAAGCAACAAATAGCAACGCCCCGGAGTGCGCTAACACTACCGAGGCGTTTAACCACTAACGTTAAGGACATAACGCAATGGCTAACACCAATACTACCACAACCGCTCGCCCTGAAATCCTGTGCACTCAACCAGTAATTGAATCAGCTATCACAACGCTTTTAAAAACCCCGCTCGGCGCCACGCACGATCTCTTCCAGGTGCTCGACGCCTGCCAGCATTATGTTGATGCGCTGATTGAAAACGATGACAACACCGAACGTATGGCATTGTGTGGGCGCTTGCTTGCCGCTCTTGAAGTATTGAAAGTTGCGCTAAAAACACCGTTACCCGCGCATTTAATCGAGCGCCTGACGGTGGATGTGGCAGAACCCAATAATTATCGCGGCCCGCTTTCAACTGATTCCGAAACTCTGCGCGAGTACTGTTCCGCACTCACCATCTTGCTGCTGCAACGCCAGCAGTCGCCTGAGCAGGAAGAACACATCACCGGTTTATTGTTCGAGTTGATTAACCTTCTGGTCGAGGATTTGAAAACGCCGCGTTTTGTTCGCACCGATGGTGGGCTGACTATGATTAGCGGTGAAGCGGTGCCGGGGATTCACTAGGTTTTGTAGGGCGGTAAGTACAGCGTCAATCGCCAAAAACGGTGGATGACGCGTATCCACCCAACGAATACAGGTCTGGGAATCAAACCATGAATAACATTATTAAAATTGACGGACACACCGCCATTGTTAGCTTCGACCCAGACATTGAAATGTTTCGCGGCGAGTTCGTGGGCTTAAACTGCGGTGCAGATTTTTACGCCTATAGTGTGCAGGAATTGAAAACAGAGGGAGCCGAATCACTGAAATTCTTTCTTGATACATGTCGTGCAAAAAACATTGAGCCTTATAAATCATACAGCGGGAAGATTTCTGCTCGTCTAACGCCTGAAGACCATGCAGCACTTGAACGTATCGCGCTGGCATGCGGCGAGAGTATTAATCAGTTACTCAATCAGGGCGCAAAATTAATCATTAAGCAACATGATGCGTGATTAGCGGTGCCAGCAATTAATCAGGTTTTGTAGGGCGGATTAGCTCGCGACATCCGCCATTTTTTTAAAGCAACGCCTTCATCCACACGCCCCCTGTACGCTCTTCTTTGTCACTCCAGCATGTGAGATACTGCGCCAATATTATTTCCGCCACATAAGCAAAAGAATCAGTCCGTTAAACTTACCTGGCGTAAACGAAATAAAACAAGGGGTTACGTGATGCGTAACCCTTTTTTAATGCCTGATAAAGCAGGCAGCAATTGAAGAGGTTTTTATGAATTGGGATGTGTTGAAGTGGTTGATTGGCATCTACTTTGGCTGTTTTTTTGGACTTCTCAAAGTCGCCTACTCAGACCCGAAATTTTATCTGGAATACATAGATAAAAAGCTCACCTGGTTCTGTTACACCTGCATGATTGCCTTCAGCGCTTTCTGGTACGGGTTATATGCCTGTAAGAGCTACACCATTGATAACATCGACCTGATATCAGAACAGCTAGCCCATTTAGACAAAGAATATAACTACGTTACTTCTTACCTTCTTGTCCTAATTATTGCGTCCTGTTTGTCTTTTGCTGCCAGCATTTTGTATATCGACGTCGCGCGTAGAAAACAAGCTCATTTAAGCTCTTAAAAAGTGCTAACACCTTGAACAGGTTGAAAAACCGTATGGCAAAACCATGCGGTTTTTTTATTTTGTAGCAAAGCAGCGCCATAGCTCCAAAAACCCTTCGTCATACACCTTAACAATCTGTCTTGAGCGCAACAGGTAGAATCCCCTTCTTATTTAAAAGGGATATTTCAGCATGAAAAAATTGATGGCAGTGCTGCTGTTAAGCGGTGTGGCGCTTTCGATCACGGCGTGTTCGAGCGATTACGTTATGTCGACCAAAACAGGCGATATGATTGTGACGCAGGGAAAACCGCAAGTGGATTCAGATACTGGCCTGATTAGTTACACCGATCAGCAAGGTAACGAGCACCAGATTAATGACGACCAAATCGTGCAGATGATTAAGAAGGACTGATTTTGCCATTTATACCAGTCAGTACATGCTGGCTGGTATTTTCATCCCCCATTACTTCCCTTTCCTGGCAGACAAACTCCGAAAGCAAACGTTCTGGAATGCGGCTCGTAAAAACTAAAACTCGCCAAATCAATGTGTTAATAACCCCTATTGATCTGTGTATTATTTACGCACAAGAAAGGTGAAAAATTAAACAGGGATGATATATTGAGGTGATATATGGCTACGATTTTTGGAGAGATGATGGGACGAATTCTTCTGGATCTGTCTGATGAGGCAATCAGCCGCCTTGATAGCCTTAAACAGAAACGCAATTTACCGCGAGCAGAGCTTTTACGAGAAGCGGTCGAGGAGTATCTGGAAAGGCAGGCTCAAACCAGTATCAAAGAAGCATTTGGTCTTTGGGGCGAAGATGCACCTGATGGTTTGGAATATGAACGCAAACTTCGCGAGGAATGGTGAAGATGATGCAATCTGCTGTTTTTGATACCAATATTTTAATCGATTATCTGAAAGGGATTCCACAAGCGCGTGCAACCATTGAAAGCTACGGTAATTCCCCGTCAATTAGCATTGTGACCTGGATGGAAATCATGGTGGGGGCAAAACACCACGATCAGGAGCAGCAGACCCGGCACTTCCTGAGTGGATTTGAAATTTTGCCGGTCAATCAGGCGGTGGCAGAACACTCTGTAGCGCTACGTCAGCAATATGGAATGAAATTACCTGATGCTATTATTTTGGCCAGTACGCAAATCAGTGCCAGGAAACTCATCACTCGAAATTCAAAAGACTTTAAGGATCTGCCTGGCGTTATTTTGCCTTATTCCCTGGGATAAATAACTCCTTACATTGCAAAACATCTGCTGCCGATAACGCACCTTCACTCCGAACAGAAAAATTTTTCATTTTCCTGACAATATTTCTGCTTCTCATTCGTCTACCTCATCAGAAGCAATAATTAACTAATCTGATGAGGAGTAAAAACGATGAGAGATTTTGATATGCGTGGACATGGCCGTGAGCGCGGCCACGGGTTTGGTGGTCACCCGATGGCTAAACCACTGCTTATGGGCATTGTGTTTATTGCAGCGTTGAGCCTGCTGGTAATGTCGCTGTGGAATGCACTGCTGCCTGCGATTATCGGCGTGAAAAGCATTGGTTTCTGGCAGGCACTTGGCTTGCTGGTGCTGTGCCGTATTCTGTTCGGCGGTCTTGGGCTGCGTCCTGGGATGTTCGGTATGGGCCGGGATCGCCGCCGTATGCATGAACGCTGGATGCAAATGACACCAGAACAGCGCGAACAGTTTGTTCAGCAGCGCCGCGGTGGATTCTGGCGTCATGGTCACGGGCATTGCCATCATCGCGATGCGCATCATGGTGATAGCCATGAGCGGCACGGTGAGAATGAGCATTGCCGTCAGAAACCGGAAGATAGCGCCCAGAAACCGACGCAAGCTGAGTGACGGTAATGAAAGCCGGGACGGCAGGACATTCTCGAGTCATGTTGGCGCTCAATGCGTGTCGCTCGAAGCTAAAAGCTTTTATCGTTGGCCGCACGCCGGTACGTGATGACGCAGACGATATCCTGCAAGAAGTGACATGGCAGTTGATGAAAGTGGAGCAACCGGTGGAGAACGTCGCCGCCTGGTTATTTCGCGCCGCGCGTAATGAAATGACCGACAGGGCACGTAAAAAGCGCGAGCTTCCGCTTTCTGATTATTATTCTGACGACGATGAGGGTTTTCTTCCTGAAGACGAACTGGCGGAAACGTTGTTTGGCGTGCCGCAGTCACCGGAAGACGAATATTTGAGTCAACTGCTCTGGGATGAGCTGGAAGATGCGATGTCGGAGCTTCCTGTGGCGCAGCGTGAAGCGTTCGAAAAAACCGAACTACACGGCTACAGCTTTAAAGAGTTAGCAGAAGAAACCGGCATTAGCGTTCAGGCACTGTTATCCCGCAAGCACAAGGCCGTGCTTTATCTACGAACCCGTCTTCGCAATCTTTATGATGAGCTAACGCAGGGCTGAGTTGGGAGAGTCGAGTTTCTCTGAGCAATAGCCCCGGCCAGCATAACCTGGCCGGAGTGGTGCGAGAACTTGATTGAGCTTATTGACCGACCCGCCACGCAACATCACGCATGGCATCGCGGGCCGCCTGGCTGATTCCACCCAGTTGGAAAAAGCCGTGGATCACACCGAGATAGCGTTGACAGGTGGACGCAACGCCCTGGTCCATCAGGCACTCATGCAGCACCTCACCTTCATTGCGAAGAGGGTCGTATTCAGCGGTGATGATATGTACCGGTGGCAAGCCTGCAAAATCTTCGCGAAATAATGGGCTGGCTTCATCATCCATTGCGTCCAGATCGGGCATATAGGCTTCGTAGCCGGAAAGCAGCGTATCGCGGGTAATAATGTAGTCGTAGCCATTTTCCTGATAGCTGACAGATTCCGCCGTCGCGTCCAGCATCGGGTAAATCAGCATGAGCCGCGCAGGCAGCCAGTTTCCCGCACTTTTCAGGCGCAGGGCCGTCACCAGGGCAATGTGCCCACCAGCGCTGTCGCCTGCGAGCGTGATTCGTTCACGATCCACTTCCAGCTGATCAGCCGCTTGCCAGATAGTGTCCGCCGCACGCTCCGCATCATCATGCGCTGCCGGATAAGTGTGCTCTGGTGCCACGCGATACTGAACGGCAACCACCCGGCAGCCACTGTGATAGCAAAGCTGGCGTAACTGATTGTCATGAGTTTCAAACCCACCGCTAACAAAGCAACCGCCGTGGTAGTAGATCACGGCAGGAAGCGATCCGGTGGCATGTAGCGGGGAAAATATGCGTAACGTGCATCCATTCAGACAGATGTCTTTCACGTGGACTCGAGTTTCAGTTTCACCCGCTAAAACAGTGCTGGCGATATACCCGGCTCGGCGTTCGGCAAAGGTTTGTTGGCGTGAAGAAGGACGGCCAGAGTCGATGAACTCATCAACCAGCCCGGCTATTGCGGGTTCGAGGGACATAGAGGAATTCCTTTTATGCTGTATGGATGAACAGTTATATCGTATTTATGGGATCGCGTGAACCGAGTTTTTTTACTATTTCAGCATTCTGGAAGGCGCCTCGAACAAATGAAAACCACCAGAAAAATGCAGATAACAGTACGCTTTTTGCGGTTTATATTACCCGACAAGCTCATTCACAAAACAACATTAGATACCGTAAATAATGTAGATGGTTAAACATTGTGCGATTTACCCATCGTGTTAAAATGAGTTTAAACATTGTTTAATTTGGTAGTCATTGTGAAAACGCTGATTCGTAAATGGGGTAATTCCGCAGGGGCCATTATTCCTGCTGCTGTTCTGGAGAAAGCTGGGATGAGAATAGGTGACAAAGTGGACATTGAAGCCGTTGAGGGAGGAATTATGTTGCGAGTCGCAAAGCCGATATACACGCTAAGTGAGTTACTGGCCCAATCACCTGAAGGAAGTTTCGAGCTTGATGATGAAGACCGTGAGTGGCTGAATTCTCCTCCTGTTGGCAAGGAGATCGATTAGGTGAGTCTTTATATGCCTGATAGAGGCGATTTAGTTTGGCTCGATTTTGATCCTGCCGCAGGTAACGAACAAGCCAAAACTCGGCCTGCGCTAGTATTGTCACCAGTCGAATTTAGCCGCAAGGCTGGCATGGCGATTGTGGCACCAATAACATCTCGTGTTCGTGGCAATGCATTTGAAGTACATCTGACAGAAACTCACACCCGGGGAGTTGTCATTTGCCATCATGTTAAATCAATCGATTTCCGGGCCAGACAAATGCGTTTCATTGAAAAAGCACCGGATGAAGTGACAGAAGAAGCGCTGTCCAGAGTGAAGGTATTATTTGAATAGTTCAGCGGGATGCAAAGCACCCCGCCTATTTGTTACTCCCCTTCCCCTGGGAACAGGAAAGGATTAATGCTGCTGCGGGCAAAGCCTTCTTGCTCCATGCGTGCATCCAGCACCAGCGAGGCTAAATCGTCGGCCACGGCTTCCACTTTGGCATCTTTTTCCTGATAGAGGATCTTCAGGTAAGTGCCGCAGTCACCACAGCTTTCCGCTTTAATCGCTGACTGTTCGCTTTCCAGCGACCAGTAGTTCAAATCGCGGGTTTGCTCGCAGTTGCTGCATTTGATACGCACCACATGCCACTCGGTTTCGCACAGATTGCAGTGCAAATAACGCAGGCCGCTGGTGCCGCCAATCTGCACGACGCTGGAAACCGGCATCGAACCGCAAACTGGGCAGAACTGGCGTTGCTCGCCGTATTCCGCTTTCGCACGGCCCGGAATCAAGCTCGCCATTTGCGCCCAATAGAGCGACAACGCAGCCCAAATAAATGGCGCTTTGTCGCTCGAAACTAGCGCAAAGTCTGAATTAAACAGCGCGGTGGCCATCTCTTCCAGCTCTTGCGAAGAGGCTTTTTCCAGGTTTTCGATAACCGCTAAAGCCTGGCCGTCCATTTCTGGTTTCAGCTCGGCAATCAGTGAATTCAGCAGGCGCTGCCAGTGTGGGTCACGCGGCAGCACATGAATATCCAACGGTGGTTTGCCTGTCTCAGAAGACTTCTGAATCAGCGCCGTTAAGTCCATTTGCAGCGGGTGGTCGTAAAGCACCACTTCCTGCGCGTGGGCGATCAGCGCGGCAAAGCGCAGGAAATCGCCCAGCGGATTATCCGTCGCTAGTTCGAGCAGGCGTTCTGCACGGCGGTTATAGAGATTTTTCAGCCGAGGGAACAGTAACGGCGGGATCATCTCCGCCGTACGTTTGTCGCTCTTCTCCAGCTGATCTTGCGGGATTATGCGAATACTCATTCCGATCGTTTTTCCTGTTTCTGGCGAACTTCACGGTACCATTTCGGATGGTGTTTCTTCGCCCAGGACGTCGTGACCCAGCCTTCCACCATCGCGGTAATCGTGCCTTTCACCCAAAGGGCGGCGTAGATGTGGACCATAATAACCACAATCAAGGCCACTGCGGCAAATGAATGCACCATCAGGGCTACGCGAATCACCGGGATTGAGAAAGCAGGAGCAAAGTACGGACGCCAGATAATCACGCCACTCACCAGCAACAGCACCAGGAAGATAATCGCCGCCCAGAACACGCATTTCTGGCCGAAGTTATAACGCCCGGTGTCACCCACTTCCTCGTTGACGATGATCTTACGAATATTCTTCGCCCAAAAGATATCATCCCGATTGATTAGATTGTGGTGCCAGTAACGGAAAAACATGATGATAAACGAGGCAAACATCACCACACCGACGAACGGATGGAGGATGCGCGCCAATTGCGGCGTACCCAGAATGTGCATCAGCCAGTTAAAGGAGGGGAAGAAGAACCCCAACCCGCTCACCGCCGCCAGAATGAAGCAGAAGGCGGTCACCCAATGGTTGATACGTTCAGGCGCGCTATAACGTTGAATGGTCACTTGTTTCTTCATGGTTTGCGCACCTCGTCATCGTCATGATGCAGGTTATCGTCATCTTCTTCGGCACGGTTCGGGCCGACCCCCACATAGTGGAACACGCTGGCGGCAAAGGTCGCAGCAAAGCCGATAGCGGCGAGCGGCTTCCAGACACCTTTCCAGAATTTCACCGTTGGGCTGATGGACGGATTTTCCGGCAGGCCGTGATACAACGTCGGCTTGTCCGCATGATGCAGCACATACATAACATGTGTGCCACCAACGCCTTCCGGGTCGTACAGTCCGGCGTTGTCGAAACCACGCGTTTTCAGCTCCGCCACACGCTCACCCGCCAGGTTTTTCATCGACTCTTTCGAGCCAAAATGAATCGCCCCGGTTGGGCAGGTTTTCACGCAAGCAGGCTCCTGGCCGACGGTCACACGGTCTACACACAGGGTGCATTTGTAGACACGGTTGTCCTCCGGGTTCAGGCGCGGCACGTCGAACGGGCAACCGGCGATGCAATAACCGCAGCCGATGCACTGCTCAGACTGGAAATCGACAATGCCGTTGGCGTACTGAATGATCGCGCCTTCAGCCGGGCAGGCTTTCAGGCAACCCGGGTCCGCGCAGTGCATACAGCCATCTTTGCGGATTAACCATTCCAGTTTGTCGTTTTGCTCCACTTCCGAGAAACGCATAACCGTCCACGATTTCGCGGTTAAATCCGCCGGGTTGTCGTAAACGCCGACGTTGCTGCCGATCTCATCACGCAGGTCGTTCCACTCCGAACAGGCCACCTGGCAGGCTTTACAGCCAATGCAGGTGGTGACGTCGATAAGTTTCGCAACCTCTTGCTGATGATCCCGCGCCTGAGGCGCGGGCGTGAGGCCATTAGTGGCGGAACGACGGATAATGTCCTGAGATTGATAAGCCATAATTCGTCTCCGTTACACCTTTTCCACATTGACCAGGAACGCCTTAAATTCAGGCGTTTGCGTGTTGGCATCCCCAACAAATGGCGTCAGGGTGTTAGCGATAAAGCCTTTCTTCGCCACGCCCTCATAACCCCAGTGAATCGGAATACCGATGGTGTCCACTTTCTGGCCGTTCACGTCGAGCTGGCGAATACGCTTGGTCACCACCGCCTTGGCTTTGATAAAACCACGGTTGGAGGAGACTTTCACCGTGTCGCCGTGGGCAATACCGAGGGAATTCGCGAGCTTCTCGCCAATCTCGATAAACTGCTCTGGCTGCGCGATGGCGTTCAGTACCGCGTGTTTGGTCCAGTAGTGGAAATGCTCGGTCAGGCGATACGTGGTGCCGACATATGGGAATTTGTCGTGCTTGCCCATCGCTTCCAGGTCACCTTTAAACACGCGCGCCGCCGGGTTAGAAACCACGTTCGGGTGCAGAGGGTTGGTGCCGAGCGGCGTTTCAAACGGCTCGTAGTGCTCCGGGAACGGCCCTTCTGCCATCTTGTCGATAGCAAACAAGCGCCCTAAACCTTCCGGCTGCATGATGAATGGCCCAACGTCGGTGCCTGGTGCAGCAGTGCTGTAGTCGGCAATATCCGCACCGCTCCACTTCGCGCCATCCCAGGAGATCAGGCGGCGTTTTTCATCCCACGGTTTACCCGCTGGATCAGCAGAGGCACGGTTATACAGAATGCGGCGGTTGAGCGGCCATGCCCAGGCCCAGCCCAGCGTGTTACCCAAACCTGACGGATCGGCGTTATCACGACGTGCCATCTGGTTGCCGTCTGGCGTCCAGGAACCGGCAAAAATCCAGCAACCGCTGGAAGTGGTGCCGTCGTCGCGCAGTTGTGCAAACGAGCTAAGTTGCTGGCCTTTTTTCACCAGAACCGCGCCAGTTGCCGGGTCGACGACGTCCTGCAACGCTTTACCGTTGCTTTCCATCGCCACTTCTTCCGGTGCCGGGTTATCTGGCGTCAGGTAGTTCCAGCTCATGTTCAGCACTTGCTCAGGCAGCGCACCGCCTTCGCTCTGATACATATGGCGCATACGGCTAAAGATACCCGCAAGGATTTCGCCGTCGTTCAGCGCTTCCCCTGGGGCGTCCGCACCTTTCCAGTGCCACTGCAACCAGCGGCCGGAGTTAACGATAGAACCGTTTTCTTCGGCAAAGCAGGTGGATGGCAAGCGGAACACTTCGGTCTGGATTTTCGACGGGTCGACATCATTAAACTCGCCGTGGTTTTGCCAGAAGTTCGATGTTTCGGTGTTCAGCGGGTCGATGGTCACGAGGAATTTCAGCTTCGACAGTGACGCAATGACCTTGTTTTTGTTCGGGAACGACGCCACCGGGTTAAAGCCCTGGCAAATGTAACCGTTCACTTTTCCCTGGTTCATCATCTCGAAATATTGCAGGACGTCGTAGCCCTTGTCCCACTTCGGCAACCAGTCATAACCCCAGCTGTTTTCCGCTGTGGCTTTGTCACCAAAGAAGGCTTTCATCATCGAAACGAAGAATTTCGGGTAGTTGCCCCAGTAGTTGACCTGGCCTTCCAGCAGCGGTTTTGGCGTGTTGGCGGCAAGATAAGTCTGGAGGTCGGCTTGTTTCTCGTTCGGCAGCGTCATGTAGCCCGGCAGGCTTTGTGACAGCAGGCCGAGGTCCGTCAGACCCTGAATATTGGAGTGACCGCGCAGGGCGTTGACGCCACCGCCTGCCATTCCCATGTTGCCAAGCAGCAACTGAATCATCGCCATGGTGCGAATGTTCTGCGCGCCCACGGAGTGTTGCGTCCAGCCCAGCGCATACAAGAACGATGCGGTTTTGTTTTTGGCGCTGGTTTCTGCGATGTATTCACAAACTTTCAGGAAATCATCTTTCGGAGTGCCGCAAATATTGGAAACCACTTCCGGCGTGTAGCGAGAAACGTGCTCTTTGAGCAGGTTCCATACGCAACGCGGATGGCTGAGCGTCAGGTCGCGTTTGGCGAAGCCTTTTTCGTCCAGCTCATAGTTCCAGGTGGTTTTGTCGTATTTACGATTTGCCGCGTCGTAGCCTGAGAACAGGCCGTCATCGAAACTGTAATCCTCACGCACAATCAAGTTGGCGTTGGTGTAAGCCTCGACATACTCGCGGTTAAATTTATTGTTGTTTATCAGGTACAGCAGTACGCCAGACAGGAAAGCAATGTCTGAGCCAGAGCGAATTGGGGTGTAGAAATCCGCCACCGAAGCGGTTCGCGTAAAGCGCGGATCGATTACAATCAGCTTCGCGCCGTTGTGGATTTTGGCTTCCATTGCCCAGCGGAAACCGACTGGATGCGCTTCTGCCGCGTTGCCACCCATCACAATAACGAGATCGGCGTTCTTGATATCAACCCAGTGGTTGGTCATCGCACCGCGACCAAATGTTGGAGCAAGACTTGCTACCGTTGGTCCGTGTCAGACACGCGCTTGGTTATCCACGGCTAACATGCCGAGGGCGCGGGAAAATTTCTGGGTTAAATAGCCTGTTTCATTACTGGAAGCGGATGCGCACAACATGCCGGTGGAGAGCCAACGGTTGACCGTTGTTCCCTGGTCGTTCTGGGCAATAAAGTTGGCATCGCGGTCAGCTTTCATCAGTTTGGCGATACGGTCAAATGCCGTTTCCCAACTGATCTGCTCCCACTTATCCGAGCCAGGTGCGCGGTAAGACGGGAATTTGAGACGGCTTTCGCTGTGGATGAAATCCACAAGTCCTGCACCTTTAGGGCAAAGTGCACCACGGTTTACCGGATGGTCCGGGTCACCTTCAATATGGAAGATAGATGCTTTGGCATTTTTCGCGCCGTCGCCGAGGCTGTACATCAATAGCCCACAACCAACGGAACAGTATGTGCAGGTATTACGCGTTTCACGGGTGCGCAGCAATTTATATTGCCGTGTTTCCGCAAGTGCAACGCCCGGGGCAAAGCCCAGTGCCGCTGCTGTAGTCCCTGCCATACCGCCAGCACAGATCTTAAAGAACTGTCTTCTGCTGACTTGCATGGATGCTCCTTGTTTCGACATTTTCACATTATTTATAGGTGTATTTTTTTTGCGGTCTGCGCCGCAAAAGTCCACAATCAAACCGAACTGGAAATATCCCCTACTCCAGAAGGGTTAGTGTTTCCAGAATACCACATTAGGATTAAGGCTGTTCCAATCAGGTTAAGACAAAGTGAACAATTCCAACTCAAATCAGAACAAAATTGTGAACGCCGTCACTGGCGCACGGACCATAGAGCTGTGGCAGCGCCAGGATTTAGATCGGGCAAAAGGTGACTGGCTGGCAGAAGAAGTGCCGGTAGCGCTGGTCTACAACGGTATTTCGCATGTGGTTATGATGGCATCGCCCAAAGATCTGGAACTATTTGCGCTCGGTTTCTCTTTATCGGAAGGGGTTATTGAATCGCCAGCAGACATTTACGGGATTGATGTTTCAAAGGTTTGTAATGGTCTTGAAGTGCAAATTGAGCTTTCAAGTCGCCGCTTTATGGGGCTGAAAGAACGCCGCCGTACACTTGCCGGGCGCACTGGCTGTGGCGTTTGTGGCGTTGAGCAACTCAACGATATTGGCCGCCCGATTACCCCTCTGCCGTTCACGCAAACTTTCGATTTGAATAATCTTGATGCCGCCTTAAACCAGATGCGCGACTACCAGCCGGTGGGGCAACTCACAGGGTGTACGCACGCAGCATTGTGGCTTAACGAAAATGGCCAGATTCTGGAAGGTAAAGAAGATATAGGCCGCCATGTGGCGCTGGATAAACTGCTCGGCGCACGTGGGCGTGAGGGCTGGCACAACGGTGCGGTTTTAGTCTCAAGCCGCGCAAGCTATGAGATGGTGCAAAAGTCAGCCCAGTGTGGCGTAGAAATTCTGTTTGCCGTTTCTGCCGCGACCACGCTTGCCGTAGAAGTGGCAAGCCGCTGCAACCTCACGCTGGTCGGCTTTAGCAAACCGGGTCGAGCAACGGTTTACACCCATCCGCAGCGGTTGTGTTAACAGGCTGTACATTCCGTTACGTACCGACACCAATCACTCACTGAACGTATTTGTTTGTTGGCATAAAGTTATTTCAACGGGCCAACAACCCACACATAAACAAATACGAGACTATCAAAATGAAAAAAGTATTAACTCTGATTGCTGTTGCTGTAATGGGTATGTCCTCTGTTGCTTTCGCTGCTGAAACTACTGCAGCACCTGCTCCAGCAAAACACACCACTACTGTGCACCACAAGAAACACCATAAAGCAGCTCCTGTAGCTCAGAAAGCCCAGGCTGCTAAAAAGCACCACAAAAAAGCAGCTACTACTGCAACTCCAGTAGCGCCACAGAAAGCTCAGGCTGCTAAAAAGCATCACAAAAAAGCCGCTGCACCAGTAGCGCCAGCAGCAAAACCAGCGGTTAAACCTGCTGCATAAGTTGCAATGAAATCCCTCATTACTAGAAACACCCGGCTTGCCGGGTGTTTTTTTATCAAGCCTGAGCAACTGCTAAAACGCTTTCGGTTTGAAATCATCCTGATGATGGTCATTCTTTATGGCGTGGTGGCAGCAGGGTTTTTTCTTTAATTCTCACGCCAGCAGTCTCCTAAAATCCTCGTAACTTTTAATCCCGCTCATTGCGTGGTTCACCCAACTTCGGGGGATCGCCAGCAAGTATCGATTTATCAGGCTCACGCCTCTTTTGAGATCAGCTCCATTTCTTTGCGCGTATAGACAGTATGGTTGTCAGGTATATTTTTGTTAACAAAAGACATAGCGCCAATTGTGACATTCGAACCGATAGTAATATCACCAATAATGCTACTGTTAGCCCCCACGTTCACATTATCACCAATCACTGTTTTTCCCTTGTCGCCACGCGTTTTCTGCCCGATGGTAATGCTCTGGCGTAGAACAATATTTTTACCAATCTCACAATCAGGGCGAATAACCAGCCCTGGGAAATGCCTGATATCCAACCCTTCGGCAATAGTCGCCAGTGGGGAAATATCTATCGCATATTCACGGTTTAACTTGATCAGTTTTTTCTTCGCATAACGGGAGATAAAACCTTTTTTGGCTTTAAAAAAATATCCCCAAAGGCGAAACCAAAAATAGAAACGGCGATCGGGGCATTTCCAGGCTCGATGAATGACTCGCATCCATGAAAAAGCGCGGTTGCTTTTAAGAACTTCTTTTTGCAAGCATTTCTTTAGATGTGAGTACATAAAAAAACCGTAATTCTAAACAGGATATGAATATCCTATCGCAGATTGTTTATCGACCCTAGCGCTTGAATGGCAGGAATTTTTTATCCCCAAGCTCGAATGAAGGTTGGTAATTTAAGGATACGTACATGTCAGTACGAAGAAAAATGGAAATTGGCGAACTGTACACGGACCACTGTGAAGGGTTGCCGGAAGAGCGCCTGGCGGGGAAAGAGTTGGCGTATAACTACAACCTGACGCGCCCGTCAGAAGAAGCGCGCCGTGCGGAATTACTCACGCAATTATTCGGCAGCGTTGGCGAAAATTGCTGGATTGAGCCGCCAATCCGCGTAGCCTACGGTAACCATATCCACATTGGTAAAAACTTCTACGCCAACTTCAATATGGTAGTGGTGGACGACGCGACAGTGAAAATCGGCGATAATGTCATGCTCGCACCCAACGTCACGATTTCTACCGCTGGCCATCCGATAGACCCTAAAATCCGCATTACTGGACAACAGTTTTCTTTGCCGGTGACTATCGAAGACAACGTCTGGCTGGGTACAGGCGTCATCATTAATCCAGGCGTGGTGATTGGCCGTAATAGCGTGATTGGCGCGGGAAGTGTAGTGACAAAATCTATTCCGCCAAACGTGGTTGCCGCAGGGATCCCTTATCGTGTGATACGAGAAATTACCGCAGAAGATAAGGTGGCGTTTGCAAGGTAAGTTTGGGTAACGCCCTCCCGGTCTGAGAGGGCGGTTGTTAATCATCAAGAAGCAGGTGAAGCCACGAGTTTGCGCGTCTTACCATAAATAATGGTCAGAACCGCAGGGACAGTAAATGCGACGATTATCGCAAACACTTCATAAATCATTTTTGAATCTGGGCCGCTGAATAGACCTAATTCGAACACATTGAGCACTGGCAGGAAGCTGTAAGTTTTAACGCCCAGCAAACCGGTAATACCACCGCCCAACGCGGCACCAATACAACCGAAGACAAACAACATTCTGTATTTCAGATTCACGCCATACAGCGCCGGTTCAGTAATACCGAAGAAGGCAGAAATTGAGGCAGAAATCGCAATCTGTTTGTCCTTGAGGTTGCGGGCAATAAAGATTGCGCCGAATGCCGCACCAAACTGCCCCATCACCGCCGACATAAACATCGCCATAATGGTGTCGTAGCCGTTGACCTGAATATTTATCAGCGCGAGTGGGATGATGCCCCAGTGCACACCGAACACTACAAACAGCTGGCCAATACCGGCAAGCAGTGCACCAGAAATGACCGGGCTGAGGTTATAAAGCCATGCATATCCGTTAGCAATACCGACCCCGACGTAATCCGCAATCGGGCCAATTAAGGTGAATACTACAAACCCGCAGATGATGAGCGATAAACAAGGCACAAATACAAACGCAGCCAGCTCCGGGATTATTTTTTTCAGCCAGCGTTCCACATAACTCAGGAACAACACGGCAAATACAGCAGGGATAACCGCACCACCATAAATCTTAACGTTCAGAGCAAGTCCCATAATATGGAATGCACCGGGAACACTTGGGTCGGTTAACGGGATAATCATCGCCGCAGTCAGTGCCAGCGCAGTAAATTTATTAGTTTTAAAACGTTCTGATGCCGTAACTGCGATAAACAATGGCAACATCACAAACACGCCGCTCGACAGCGCATTAAACACGGTGAACACATAAGAATGCGTATCCACCAGGTTCATTGTTTGCAGCAATACCACAATCCCTTTTACAACACCGACACCCGCCAGCACACCGATGTAAGGCGTGAAAATAGCGGAAAGTGTAGCCAGCAAGCGGCTTACCCATGAGCCTTGCGCAGTTGTTTCTTCAGCTATAGGCGTTTGTTCACCGAGCAGCTCTTTAATCGCTGAACATACCTGATCGACTTTCGGGCCAATCACTATCTGGAATTGACTCGGGCTATCCACTAATTTCACAACTTCAGGAAGACCATAGAGCGCTTCCGGATTCACTTTATTTTTATCTTTTAATGTAAAACGTAAACGTGTTGCGCAATGAGTAATATGCTCAATATTCTCGGACTCACCAACATGTTTAATTATTTGTTGGGCAAGCTGACTATATGTCGTCATGGTATTTCCTTAGTTTCAAGGTTTGCGCTGTATTTATTGCCCGATAAAATTATCGGACAACGTTGTAGGGTCAGACGGGTATATTAGGCGTAATCGCCAGGCCTTGTTTTACTCTTAACGGAAATACCAAAATCGGTAAAAATACGTTGTGGCAAGTTATTACCTTTCGCTTCAGCGATATGGTGCGCCAGAATCTGGAAAGGAATAACCATCAGTAACGGGGCGATAAATATATCTATATCAGCATTAATGGCGAGAGTTCGCTCATCACTGCTTACACCTAATTTAACGGTGTAAATATATTCGGTATATTTTTTCTCATAGTCTTTCAGCAGTAACAAACGCTCACGCGCTTCTCCAGGTGTGTCGAGGAAAAACATCCGGTGATTGCCATTCACTTCAAAATAAGGGCCATGCATAAAGGCTTCCAATTCTACCCCTTGCGATGGCACGCGAATAGTTTCTGCAAACTTGGTTTCCATTTCTTTAATCACACCCACGCTCGGGCCATAGCCAATTGCCGTAAATCTTGGAGAGGCAGTTAGCTCGTCTTTCCACTTTTCGAAAAAGACTTCAGTTGTATCAATAATCTGTGGGATAGATTTTACTGCTACGGATAATTTCGCTAACTCTTCGGCTTCCTGCGTTTCAGTGATTAAACCGTTGCAACGCGCAGTATAAAGACCGAGCAACATGAATTTAAAAATCGTCGCCACGTAACCTTTAGTAACGTAACCCACGCGCTCTTCACCAATTTCAATATCGATGGCGTGATCAACGGTTTTCGCCAGTTCGCTAGACAGTTTGCTGGTTAAACCATAGGTCACTAACGGGAAACTTTTGCGGATGTGTTTTATCGCATTGATGGTGGATGTGCTTTCACCGCTTTGCGATACACCAAGCACCAGATCGGTCGTGACATCTATTTTTTCGTAGTGCTGGAAGTGGAACGGCTCCTCCACGGTAACGCGCACGTTCGCCAGGTTTTCAACATAGTATTTCGCGCTTTTGATGGCGTTAATACTTGAACCAGTAGCTAAAACCAACCACGTGCTCTTTCCATTAATCTCTGGTAGATCATGTGGATAACGATCAAGCATTGCTGAAAGTGTCGCTTGCTCTTCGTGAATGTAAGTCATCATTGTCGGCTTCATTGGCCCTCCTGAAATCAAAACCTGAAAACGTTTTCAGGTTTTAGGTTTTAGGCTAGAGGAGCTTGAGTGAGGTTGTCAATCCACTTTTCAGCAATTGTGGTGGGGATCAAAAAATATCGTATGCGGAGGTTTTGGAGCCTTCAGAAATACTGAAATGCTAAAAGGGAGCTAGCAGGACTCACCTGGTATCAGGCTCAGTTGGATTTTTTCAGGCACTACAGATTCAGTCGTATCTTTCAGCAATGTCATTAAAACTTTCATCACTGTTTTACCGATGAGTTCATTGTGATGGTTCACAGTAGTAATTCGTGGAATGAAATATTCGCTACCAGGGAAATATTCACAGCTGACAATAGCAATATCTTCAGGCACAGAAATATTTCTATCTTTTAATGCCCTAATTGCTCCTTTTGCAACATGATCATTAATCGCCACAATAGCTTCGGGCAATTTTTCACTCTGCGAGAGCAACTTATCTACCGCTTCATAGCCATGCTGTAAGTAGAAGTTATTTAATACAATGTGATTATCGTCAACCATTATATTAGCTTGCTGAAGCGTGTTTTTAAACGAATCTATACGTTGCTGGGTAATATAAACACTTTTCGAGCCACCAATAAATCCGATTTTTTTATAGCCCTTACTTATCAGATGATTAGTTGCAAGTGCAACACACCCAGACTGATCGCGCTCTACACAAGAATAATCTACACCAACTAATTGTCGTCCAACCACGATTACCGGAATGGCCGCACAAAGTTTCTTCAACTCATGAAAATAAGAGTCTGGCACATTATTATAATCAATATTCCCACCAAGAATAATAACTCCATCAATCTGACTATCAGTAATCGAGTTGAAAATATTTTCTTCAGGAATAATTTCACCCTGCGAAGATGATTTATTTGCAGATTGTGTATCGTAGAGTGTGACTTTATATCCGGCTCGCAAACTCTCATTTTCGATTTGAGCAACCAGCATCACAAAATAGGGGTTACTGATATCGGAAACGACAATCGCCAGCGTCTGTGTCTTTTTGGAAATCATACCGCGTGCCAACAAATTGGGGCTGAACTGCTGCTCCTGAATAACTTTTTCAACCCTGGCGCGAGTTTTATCCGCCACCCAGCTGTTGTTATTCAGAACACGGGAAACTGTCGCAATAGATACATTGGCCAGTTCAGCAATATCCTTGATTGTTAGCGGCTTTTTCATTTTTTTGTCCCGACCCTACAAGGTGTTAATAGTAGGGCAACGCGCCGGGTGAAGCAAAGGGGGATTTTCTTCATCCAAACAGACTGCACTTTTTATTCCATCTGCCGATAACTTAAACAGGAAACGGGGCAACGATGACCCGCCGGGTTACAACCAGAGGTTAAAATGGATAGTTTTCAAAAAGATATTGATGAAAGGGCTAACCTGGCGTTATCCAACAAATTTGAGCTGTTGTTGTTCCGCTTAGGGGAAGGCCAGCACGGCGGCAAATCAGAGTTGTATGGCATCAACGTATTTAAGCTGCGCGAAATTGTGCCAATGCAGAAGATCAATCGCGCTGCTGGGATGATGTCACCGCTGTTGGGTATGGCAAATATTCGTGACCAATTTATCCCGGTTATCGACCTGCCCGCCGTTACCGGCTGCACGCCAAAAACGGGCCTGAATCTTCTTTTGATTACCGAATACGCACGCAGCACGCAGGCATTTGCAGTGGAGTCGGTGGAAAATATTATCCGCCTCGACTGGAGCCAGGTTCACGCTGCCGAATCCGGTGTGAGTAGCCGCAATATCACCAGTATCGCTTCACTCAATAGCGACGAATACAAAGGCGAACTGGCACTGGTACTCGATGTTGAACAGATTCTTTACGACATTATTCCTTCAGGCCGCAAAGTCGATATGGCGGCCATCGAAGGGAACACAAACCCTCTGAAACCGGGTGCTGTCGCGATTGTTGCCGAAGATTCAAAAGTCGCCCGCCAGATGCTTGAACAAGGCCTGAAAGGCATGGGTATTCCGGTGATGATGCATTCCACGGGTTTAGAAGCGTGGGAAAAAATAAAGCTGATTGCGGCAGAAGCCAAAGCCGCAGGCCAGCCGATCACCGACCGCATCGGCATGGTGTTGACCGATATCGAAATGCCAGAAATGGATGGCTTCACCCTAACCCGTAATATCAAATCGGATATCGTGTTAAAGCAGATTCCGGTGGTGATTCACTCGTCTCTATCAGGTAGCGCCAACGAAGATCACGTCCGCAAGGTGGGCGCGAACGGCTATGTGGCGAAGTTCGATGTGAAAGAACTCTCGCAGGTGATTAATAAAGCGCTGGAAGGTGCAGTGGTTTAGTTTGCGAGCCAAGGGTGGGTTAGTCCTGCCCTATTTGGAAATTTTCAGTCTGTTTGCATCTCTTTTCGGCTCTGCACGCAATTCTTAAATAAACACTGCATGAAACTTGTCAGGTATTGCGCAACAACAAAAAATAGCCGTAATCTTATCTTCTAGCGGCAAATCAAGGATGGCCAATATGTCTGACAATGATCTAATCCTCTACACAACGGAGGATGGCAAAGCACAGTTTGTGATGCGTAAATTTGGCGGGCAAATTTGGTTAACTCAATTAGAAATTGCCGAGCTTTATCAAACGACTAAGCAGAATATCAGTCTTCATGTGAAGAATATTTTTTCCGAAGGCGAGTTGACGAGGGAAGCAACCGTCAAGGATTACTTGACAGTTCAAAGTGAGGGTAGGCGTGACGTACAACGCCAGATCGCTCATTACTCATTACTCATTACTCATTACTCATTACCACTGATTATCGCTGTCGGTTATCGTGTTCGTTCTTCGCGAGCCACTCAGTTTCGTCAATGGGCGACTCACATTCTTAACGAATATATGTCCAAAGGCTTCGCTATGGATGACGAACGCCTTAAAAACCCCAAATGGGATTATTTTGATGAGTTGCTCGAACGCATACGCGATATACGCTCTTCAGAACTTCGCTTTTATCAAAAAATCCGTGAGCTTTTTATTCTTTCAGAAGACTATCGCTCCAATGAAAAAGACACTGGCCTTCTGTTTGCCGAAGTACAGAACAAATTGTTCTTTGCGGTTACGGGTTATACGGCTGCCGAACTAGTAGTACAACGTTCTAATGTCAACAAAGCCAATATGAACCTACTGAGCTTTAAAGGTTCACGGGTACGTAAAGCGGACGTGGTTATTGCTAAAAATGACCTCAATGCAGACGAACTCGATAGCCTGAATCGCCTGACCTCAATGTTTTTAGAATTTGCAGAGTTCCGGGCGAAGCAAAAGCAACACCTGAAACTAGTAGATTGGCGGCAGTACATCGATAACTTTATGGCGTTCAATGAGCAGCCGCTGCTGAATCATCGCGGTACCGTTAGCCATGAACAGATGAAATCCGTGGTGTATGAACGTTATGACTCGTTTGACAAAAAGAGAAAAACGGCTGATGCGCATGAAGCCGACCGTATTGAACTGGAACAGTTAGAGCAGCTTGAAAAACGTTTGACCCAGAAAAAGAACCACTAATTTTTTTCAGGAGATGGGCATCCCCATCCCCTGCGAGGCCTCTCACCCTACTCCAGATAAAACACTTCTTTCAGCTCCGCACTTACCGGGCTGTTATCCGGGTTGCTCGGCATAATCTCGCTCATATGCTTCCACCAGCGCTGGCAAACTTCCGTTTGTGCGACAGCATTCCAGCGGGTTTCAGACTCAATCTCTACCGTGGCAAAAAGTAGGTGGCGTTGTGCATCAAGATAAATAGCGTAGTGATGAGCACCGTGCCCTTTAAGTACCGCTTCCAGCTCTGGCCAAATCGGCGTATGGCGACGTTGATATTCTTCATGAGCATCCGGGTTTACCTGCATCACAAAAGCTTTGCGGATCATAACGCCTCCAGATACAGCTCGCGCACTTCCTCACGGGTTGCCACGCGTGGATTACATGGCGCACATGGGTCAGCCAAAGCGTTATCCAGCCAACCTTCGATATCTGTGGTTTGAATTCCAAGCTGGCTAAAGCCAGATGGAATACCGACGCGAGTAGAAAGCGCACGAATCGCCAGAATTGCCTCAAAGCTGGCTTCTTCTTCGTTCATATCCTGAGTATTGACTCCCATCGCTGCGGCAACTTTTGCAAAACGTGCAACGGCTTTCGGGCGGTTAAAAGCTTCAATAATTGGCAGTAAAATCGCGTTGCAAACACCGTGTGGCAGGTTGTGCGTGGCACCCGGTTGATGGGCCAGCGCATGTACCAATCCAAGGCCTGCGCTGTTAAACGCCATACCTGCCAGGTATTGCCCGTAAGCCATCATTTCACGCGCTTCAAGGTTATGACCATCGTCGACTGCTTTCGGCAACCACTGGCTAATCAGGCGGATAGATTCCAATGCGTTAGCATCAGTTAACGGATGCGCGGCAACGGAAACATAAGCTTCAATGGCGTGAGTTAACGCATCCATACCTGTTGCAGCGGTGACACTTGCCGGAATATCGAGCATTACGCTTGCATCATCCACAGCAATATCCGGGATGAGGTTAGTGTCGATAATCACTTCTTTTACATGGCGCACAGAATCGGTGATGACGGCGTTACTGGTCATCTCTGCCGCCGTTCCCGCAGTGGTGTTAATCGCCACCAGCGGAACACCCGGGTTAGTGACTTTGCCAACGCCCGAATAAGCGGTTGATGGACCTGGGTTTGCAGTCAGGATCTTGACCGCTTTGGCAGTATCGATTGGACTGCCGCCACCGAAGGCAATCAGGTAGTTACAGTTGGCAGCCTGATAAGCGGCAAAGCCTTTTTGCACCAGTTCTTCGGTCGGGTTCGGGAACACTTCATCAAACAGTTC
Source organism: Buttiauxella massiliensis (assembly GCF_902500225.1). Classification (GTDB taxonomy): domain Bacteria; phylum Pseudomonadota; class Gammaproteobacteria; order Enterobacterales; family Enterobacteriaceae; genus Buttiauxella; species Buttiauxella massiliensis. The sequence continues at coordinate 112,371 of NZ_LR722651.1, forward strand.
ATAAGAAAGCTGGTGCTCATCAAGCGCGCTAAACAGGCTGTCTAGCAAGCCCATTTTCACCAGTTGCCCGTCAGTAATGATTAACGCTTTTCCCCAGGGTTTGGCGGCAATCAATTTCACCATATCGCCGATGGCACCTGCGCCGTGAAGGCTGATTTTTGGTAAGGCCAACATAAAGCTCATCGTCATGTTCCTTATAGTTCTAAAGCGCTTGCTAATGGGGTGACGCCAAAACGTTTACCAAGAGCGATAAGCTCGTCACGACTGATGGTTTGTTTCATGCCGCCCATGGAAATGACTTTTACCAACACTTCGGCAGACTTCTCGGCGGTGTCGATAAGACCGAATGCCTCATCAAGCGTTGGGCCACTACCGAATACCCCGTGGAACGGCCACAGCACCAGCGAGTGTTTTGCCATTTCACCTGCGGTCGCGTTGCCAATTTCATCGGTACCCGGCACCATCCACGGCAGAATGCCGACGCCGTCCGGGAATACGACTAAGCACTCAGTGCTGCCTTCCCACAGTTTGCGGGTGATGACGTCGGTTCTGTTTTCCAGCACGTAGGTCAAGGCAATCAGGTTGGTGGCGTGGCAGTGCATGATCACGCGGTCTTTCCCGCCGGTAGTTTTGATACGCACACTGTGTGACTGGAAATGCGCCGCCAGCTCAGATGTTGGCACAGCTTCGTTTTCCAGGCCCCATAAGATGTGGTAGCCGGTACCCCGGTTGTCGACTTTCACCACGCCGATATTTGCCGCCGGATCAAGTTGCACATTGCGGAAGAATTTGCCTGAACCAGTGACGATAAATGGCGTGTTAGCCAGTTCAGGCATTGGCTGGCTTAATGAGATGTAACGCGGTGCGGCGTGGAAATCAGCCTGGAATGGCGCGATATCGGCTTCATCCAGGCGCATGGTAATGTTGCCGCCATTGCGCTCGTCCCAACCTTTCAGCCAGGCATCGCTGGTTGCTTTGATCATGCCTTCTACAAACCAGGCGTTGAGGATGTTCTGCATAGTTTTGTGTTCCTGTTATTCGTCTGGCAGATGGCTCTGCCCTACGTTCGATAATAAGTAGTAGGGTGGATAAGCGAAGTGTCATCCACCGTTGAGTCGTTAAGCGCGTTTGCTCAACACGTCTTTTTCATAGCTGCGTACCGTTTTCAGCCACTGGGCATCAACCGGTGTGTCGTTGCGCTGGCAGTACATTTCCCACACCGCCGCCCACGGCAGCGATTTTTGCTCTTCGAGTAACGCCAGGCGCGCGGTGTAATCACCTTCAAGTTCCAGCTGGCGCAGCGTCTCGGTTGGCTCGAGCAGCGCGCGTAACATGGCTTTCTTCATGTTGCGCGTACCGATAACCCAGGCGGCGATACGGTTGATTGAGGCATCGAAGAAATCCAGGCCAATATGAACGCGGTCGAACAGGTCATTGCGGATAATCTCGCTGGCGATCGCCTGGGTTTCATCATCCAGCAGCACCACGTGATCGCTGTCCCAACGCACCGGACGGCTTACGTGTAGCAGCAGACGCGGCACATACAACATGGCGCTGGAGATTTTGTCGGAGATGACTTCGGTTGGGTGGAAGTGACCGGCATCCAGACACAGTGCGGTCTGGCGGCTGGTGGCGTAACCAAAATAAAACTCGTTAGAGCCGACGGTGTAGCTTTCCGCGCCGATGCCGAACAGCTTGCTTTCTACCGCGTCGATATGGTGTGCCGGGTTGAGTTTTTCGCTCATCGCTTCATCAAGCGCGGCGACTAAACGCTGGCGCGGGGCCAGACGGTCAACGGTGATATCTTTCATGCCATCCGGGATCCAGATGTTCATCACTGACGGTGTGCCGAGTTGTTCGCCGAAATACGCAGAAACTTTGCGGCTGGCTTTCACATGGTCAATCCAGAACTGGCGGATCTCATCGTTAGCGTGCGACAGCGTAAAACCGTCGGCGCTGAGCGGGTGCGAGAAGCAAGACGGGTTAAAATCCAGACCCAGTTTGTTGGCTTTCGCCCATTCCACCCAGTTTTTAAAATGCTCTGGTTTGATTTTGTCGCGGGAAACCGGTTGTTCGGATTCCAGATAAATCGCGTGCAGGTTCAGGCGTTTTGGCCCAGGAATCAGGCTTAATGCGCGTTCCAAATCCGAGCGTAATTCGGTGGCACTGCGTGCTTTACCTGGGTAGTTCCCCGTGGCCTGAATCCCACCGCTCAGCGCACCTTCCGGGTTTTCAAATCCGGCAACGTCATCGCCCTGCCAGCAGTGCATAGAAACCGGTAAACGATCGAGCTGTTGCAGTGCGGTTTCAACATCAACACCGACAGCAGCAAAGCGCTGTTTTGCCAGTTCCCAGGCTTGATCAAGAGGTGTGGTCATGCGCAAAACTCCTTACTTGTTTGAATGTTGAGCTGAAACTGCGCGATGTGGCGAGCAATTTCGCTATCTAATTGAGGGGTAAAAGATTTCAGTTCGTAGCTGGCGGCGACAATTTTGCGGAAGTCGTCGACATCAGTAATTTCGTCCAGCGCCATTAACTGGCAGCCAATATTGCCAAGCGTTGAGGCTTCAATCGGTCCGGCGAAAACAGGAATACCGCAGGCATCGGCACAAAGTTGGTTAAGCAAGGCGTTCTGGCTACCGCCGCCAACAATGTGCAGGCAGCTAAACGGGCGGCCACGGACGGCGGCCAGTTCTTGCAGCGTTTTGGCATACAGCAGCGCCAGGCTATCGAAAATACAGCGCGCCAGTTCGTTGTCGGTAAATGGCACCGGCTGGTTGCTTTCGCGGCATGCAGCCTGAATTTCGCGGCTCATGCTTTCCGGGTTAATAAAACGATCGTCGTTCGGGTTGATCACAAAACGGCAGGCAGCGGTTTTTTGAGTGCGATCGATAAGATCGGGTAGATCGGTGATCCCCAATTCTTTGGTCACGCGCTGCAAAAGCCACAGCCCCATAATATTTTTCAGTACCCGGTAGCGCCCTTCTGCACCGCCTTCATTAGTGATGTTGGCGGCTAACGCAGCACTGTTGGCGTAGGGGGTTTTGCTCTCAAAGCCCATTAACGACCAGGTGCCGGAGGAGAGATACGCCGCATCTTTGTCTTTAAGTGGCGCACCAATCACCGCGCTGGCGGTGTCGTGCGTGGCAACGGAAACCACCGGAATTTTGTTGCCTTCGCGGCAAACCCACTGGCCAATAACGTTGCCCGGATGCGTCGGTGCGCCGAACCATTTATGCGGCACGCCCGCCCAGTCGAGCAGCGTTTCATCCCAGTTGTCGCTGTTGATATTCACCAGTTGTGTGGTGGTGGCGTTGGTGTATTCCCAGTTCAGCGCGCCGGTCAGGCGGAAGCAAAAATAGTCCGGGATCAGCAACGCGTGTTCAACGTTATCGAGCAGTTCTGGCTGCTGTTCCACCAGCGCACGGAGTTGATAAAGCGTGTTGAACGGCATGAACTGGATGCCCGTACGACGGTAAATCTCGTCACGGCCAAGTTGATTGAACGCGGTATCCATCACGCCATCGGTGCGGCTGTCGCGGTAAGAAACTGGCTGCCCAACGCGATTACCGTCGCGGTCAATCAGCACGTAATCCACGCCCCAGGTGTCGATGCCAATGCTGTCGATGGCGATGCCTTCGTCGCAGGCTTTTTGCAGGCCGGTACGGATTTCACCTTCAAGCGCATCGACGTCCCAGACGGTAGAACCATCGATCTGTTTTAAGCAGTTGGTAAAACGATGAATTTCACGCAGACAGATGCTGCGGGTTTCACGTTCAAAGCGTGCCAGCATGACACGGCCGCTTGATGCGCCCAGGTCTACCGCAACACTATGGCGTAGAGTCATTTTGGGGGTCCTTGCTAAATGAATTGCCCCCACTCTAAAAAGTTACGCTGTCGTGCACCTTCTCGACACTGACAGCGCCAATCAGCCGTTGGCAAAAAGGCAAAGGTGAACGTGAGTGATGTCACATATTCGTGTTTATCACCCCTAAAACCGCCCTGTGACGCCCTCCGCATTTCCTGATAATTCCCGGCATTTCTTAAAAAACGAACAGTTTTTAGCTAGTTTCGTGTCGAAACTTTAAGGTGCTGATGAGAAGCGTTATCTACTATCGAGCTACTTTAAATGAGCCTGGGGGTAATGATGACGATATTGCATGGTTTTGATTTTTTCCCATCTGGACATTCATCCGTGGCGATTGAGCCGCGTTTACCCCAGCCCGCATTCCCGGAACACCATCATGATTTTTATGAGATTGTTATCGTAGAACACGGTACTGGAACGCATGTTTTTAATGGTCAACCGTATACGTTGAGCGGGGGCTCCGTCTGTTTTGTGCGTGACCACGACCGCCATTTGTACGAACAGACCGAAAACCTCTGCCTGACCAATATTCTGTATCGTGCACCCGATGCGTTTTGCTTTTTGTCCGGACTCGATAAGCTGCTGCCACAGGAGCAGGACGGCAATTATCCATCCCACTGGCGCGTGAACCAGGCGGTGTTGCAACAGGTTCGCGGTTTGATTGAAAAGTTTGAACAGATTGGTGAAGCAGCGGATACCCACGCCGTCGCTAACCGTGAAATTCTGTTTATGCAACTGCTGGTGTTGCTACGCAGAGGCAGCATGATGGAAGGTGCTACCAACTCGGAAGGCCGCTTAAACCAACTAATGGCGTGGCTTGAAGACCATTTCGCCGAGGATGTTTGTTGGGAGCAACTGGCCTCGCAATTCACCCTTTCCCTGCGCACGCTGCATCGCCAGTTAAAACAGCAAACCGGCATGACACCGCAGCGTTATCTCAACCGTTTACGCCTGATGAAAGCCCGGCACCTGCTGCGCCACGGCGAGGAGAGCGTAACGGATATCGCCTTCCAGTGCGGGTTTGGCGACAGTAACCATTTTTCGACGCTTTTTAAGCGCGAGTTTTCCTGGTCCCCGCGTGAGATTCGCCAGGGGCGCGACAGACAACTTCAGTAATCGCGAAGGCAGTCACCGTTTTTTTAGCCAAAAAAGCCAATACTTTCTGATTGTTCTGGTTTTGAGGTATTGCTGTGGCGGGTCATTTAGTTCTCAAAAAAGCAGATTTTTTCGCCTCCACCGCACAACCCGTAGCGGTGGCCGACCGCTATCCGCAAAACGTCTTTGCCGAACATACCCATGATTTCTGCGAACTGGTGCTGGTGTGGCGCGGCAACGGCCTGCACGTTCTCAACGACCGCCCATATCGCATCACCTGCGGCGACCTGTTTTATATTCGCGCCGAAGATCGCCATAGCTACGAATCCGTCAACGGGCTGGTGTTGCATAACATTATCTATTGCCCGGAACGGTTAAAACTCAACGTTGACTGGAGCGAACTGCTGGATAACACGGCAGCTTCTGGAAAAGACCCGCGCTGGCGTTTGAGCAGCCATGGCATGGCGCAGGCACGCCAGTTAATTGGCCAACTGGAACACGAAAGCGTGAAGCCCGATGCGCTGTCGTTGTGTTTGACGGAAAGCCTGTTTCTGCAACTGTGTATTCTACTGCGTCGCCACCGTTACAAATCTCAGGATGCCGCTGGGCCAGACAGCAACGAAACCCTCGATTTATTGATGGCTGCGCTTGGGAAAAGCCTCAACACGCCTTTTGAACTATCGCAATTTTGCCAGCAGCATCAGCTGGCAGAGCGCTATTTGCGACAGTTTTTCCGCCAACAAACCGGCATGTCCATCAGTCAGTATTTACGCCAGCTAAAGATTTGCCAGGCGCAGGATTTATTGCGCCATAGCGAGCTGTTGATTGGGGATATCGCCACACGGTGCGGCTTTGAGGATAGTAACTACTTTTCAGTGGTGTTTACGAAAGAGACGGGGATGACGCCACGAATGTGGCGTCAACGGTACACGCTTCAATTGGATACCCTAAATAATTCAAGTTGCAGGTAGGCGGCAAAGGAACTTATCCCCAGGAGCTTACTAAAGTAAGTGACTGGGGTAAGTGAGTGCAGCCAACAACCCTGCGACTTGAAGTATGACGGGTATTACGCCGCCATACCTAATCCCACGATATTCGCGGCAATAATAATCACCACACAACCGATGCTCAGTACACCAACAGGCTTTCTGCCTGCTGACTTCCACTCTTTCATGATCAAGCCGACCAAACCGCCGCACAGCACATAGAAACTCATATGCAACATCCAGCTCATGTAGTCGTATTGCGCAGGAATTTTGGCGTGGCCCCAGGCGTAGAAGAAGAATTGCAGATACCACATCAAACCGGCAAGGGCTGCGAAAAGCACGTTGCTGATGATCAGCGGTTTTGCCAGTGAGAAGTCGGCTTTTATCGACAAGCTCTGCATTTTTGCCAGACGAATGAAGCAGTAGCCGAGGTTAATCACCGCGCCGCCACCCATAATGATGACGTAACTAGGCAGCGCGACATACAGTGGGTCAACGCCCAATGCTGCTGCGGCCTCATGCATCGGTTTTGCGGCGTCCATCGCAAAAGACATACCCGCCGAGAAGATGCCGCACATTACCGCCAGTATCAGACCTTTTTTCAGGTTGAATTCTTCGGCTTTAATGCCCATTTTGCGTTCTTTAAGTTGCCCTGCGCGGGTGACAATCGCCACGCCCACCAGTGCCACCAGAACGCCCAGCAGTGTCATGCGCCCGCCAGGTGTGCCGATTAAAACATCAAATTTTCCGGCAATAATTGGCGTCATTAACGTACCGACAATCAGCGTGATACCAATTGCGATGCCGATGCCCATCGACATGCCGAGATAGCGCATCGTCAGGCCGTAGTTAATGTTACCAATGCCCCACATCGCACCGAACAGGAAGACTGGCAGCAGGGTTGAAGCGTTAAACGAACCGTAGTAAGCCCAAAAATCAGGAAGCAAAATGTAGCTGACCAGCCATGGCAGGATTATCCACGAGACGAAACCGCCAACGGCCCACATGGTTTCCCATGACCAATGCTGTACTTTCTTAAAAGGGGCGTAAAAGCAGGCGGCGCTTGCAGCACCCACCAGATGCCAGATTATCCCCATTGTTATTGCGTTACTCATTTTCTATCCCTCTGTTTTAGCCAAAAACGCAGGGGTGACAACTGGCAACCCCAATGCCATTGAGTCTAAAGAGTGAACAATGGGCGAACCTTCCATGTACTGCCGCCGCAGGGGTAAAGCTGGCAAAATTCAGGGGGTAGGATTGATGGGAGTCACAGTTCTTTATATCCCTTCAACCTGTTTTTGTAGGGTGGATAAGCGGTACGCGTCATCCACCATTTCTCGGATTAGCAGATTTTCACGCTTTGCACACCAAGCAACCAGGCGAGTTTTTCCAGAACCTCACCCTGATGCCCAAGACCAATTGCACAATGATGAGCTGGCCCGCCGAGGCACCATTGGGTGGTGAAATCACGAGCATTTAACGGGAAACGGTAGCGGCTGTTGGTGTTGCCGATATCCAGCACTTCGCCCGGCACGGCTTCACCTTCGGCGTACTGCAAACGCACACCGTTTTGTGCATCCTCAACAATAGAAAGGAAAGTTACCGGGCCGGGTTTCACCGTCATCTGAATCGACACGCCTTTCCCCGGCTTGCCATGGTAAACCGGCAGAGGAACAAGGCGCACATCTCCTTCGGCCATTAGCGGATGCGCCGGGCCATCATGTCCCCAGAGCACTACATCATCTTTAAACTCAATGCCATAAGGTTCCGAAAACGAGCCACCCGCCCCCAGAAGTTGCTGGATTTTCATCGCCAGCACGTTTTTGATTTCATACTCCCCGGCGACCGGAACGCCGCGCTGAGTCAGCAGCGTGTTGCCGAGAATAATTGAAGTAATTATGTTCTCGTAAGCGTTGCCGTTGCGTCCTTCGTAGTAATAGGCCAGCGCGCCGAGGCGGTTGTTTTCGATGAGTTTGTCCATCGCACAGGCGGTTTGCACCGCGCGTTCCAGTTCGACCTTTTCACAAGACGGATCGATTTGCAGCGAGGATTCAACTTCCTGCCATTTTTGTGCGCAGGTCTCAGGCGTGACTTGCTCGCGATATTCCGCCAGTTCGCACATTTCCAGCGGCTTGAAACGCACGCCGAGCTTTGCGCTCAGGTTGGTCATGTTGCTGTAAACATCTACCATGCCATCGTAATAGTGACCCAGAACGCCCACCTGGCAAGCAGACAACCCTTTTTGTACTTCCAGCGCCTGTAGCCATTGCGAGGTTTGCTCCCAGACATAGTCATCACCTTGTAATGCACCAACGATAAGTTGATAACGAATACCTGCGCGATTAAATACGTTCGCCAACTCTGGTGCGCTGCACGCCTGGCAATGAGCAAGCCACTCACCGGTACGTTGACCGCGATCGGTCATGTCATGGATTTTTGCGTAGGGCAAACCTGGCTCCGGTTGCAGCGCCAGGATAATCACTGGCTTATTTATTTTTTGCACCAGCGGCAGGACGGTAGAACTCAGGGCGTAGGTACTGATATACAGCACGATGGCATCGACCGGCTGGCTTTGGAGTTGCGTAGCAAACGTATCTGCATTGGCGACGCTATCAATCAGCCCACCGTTAATGACAGTGGCGTTAAGCGTTGTGAGGCGTTGGTCAATGTGCTGCAAATAGTATGTCAGGCGTTGTTCGAGGCCCGAAAACTGTGGCCAGTAAGTATCAAGGCCAATACCGAAAAGGGCGATATTAAGCGACATAAGGATGCTCCTGCGTATGAAGAAACGCTGACTATCACCCTAATTTTTCCGTACCGCCTTTGCCGCAATGCCAGTTTCTGAACAGCGTGGCAAAAAACGATTTATCCACCTGACAACGCTCACATTTTCGCCATCATGCCAAAAGGTTATAACCTTATAAAAACTACGGCATTGATAATCATTTTCAATATCATTTAATTAACTATAATGAACCAACTGATTACGCGGCGTTAACAGGTTATTCGCCGCTCAACTGCATACCCTAAACATTTCGAGTCGCAGGAAGGCGGCAAGTGAATGAGTCCTGATGAGCTTAGTGAACTAAGTGATTCAGGTGAGTGAACGCAGCCAACGCATCTGCGGCTTGAAAGGTGACGGGTATAAATGGAGATGAGAATATGAGCTACACCCTGCCATCCCTGCCTTACGCATACGACGCCCTGGAACCACATTTCGACAAACAAACGATGGAAATCCATCACAGCAAACACCACCAGGCGTACGTAAACAACGCGAATGCAGCGCTGGAGTCTCTGCCAGAGTTCGCAAGCCTGCCTGTTGAAGAGCTGATCGCTAAACTGGATCAACTGCCAGCTGACAAGAAAACCGTTCTGCGTAACAACGCTGGCGGCCACGCTAACCACAGCTTCTTCTGGAAAGGCCTGAAAACTGGCACCACTCTGCAAGGTGACCTGAAGGCAGCCATCGAGCGTGATTTCGGTAGCGTTGATAACTTCAAAGCAGAATTTGAGAAAGCAGCAGCAACACGTTTCGGCTCCGGCTGGGCGTGGCTGGTTCTGAAAGGTGACAAACTGGCGGTAGTTTCTACTGCAAACCAGGACAGCCCTCTGATGGGCGAAGCTGTTTCTGGCGTTTCTGGCTTCCCAATCGTGGGCCTGGACGTGTGGGAACACGCTTACTACCTGAAATTCCAAAACCGTCGCCCTGACTACATTAAAGCATTCTGGGATGTGGTGAACTGGGACGAAGCAGCAGCACGTTTTGCCGCTAAAAAATAAGTTGCATTGCAGCTGACGAGAGGCGAGCCTGATGGCTCGCTTTTTTTATGTCTGTTGCAGGGAGGTTCAGATGCACTATGCGCTAAACGTTTATATCGGCAAGATTCGTGAATATCAGGGCAGTAGGCCGAGTGCTATCGCCAAATATCAGGTCGATGGTGAACTTAAACTCACCGAACTGGGCCTTGAAGGCGATCAGCAGGCTGAAAAAGTTATTCATGGCAGGCCGGATCGCGCGTTATGCCACTACCCACGTGAACATTATCTTCACTGGGCGCGTGAATTCCCCGAACAAGCTGAGCTTTTCACCGCTCCTGCCTACGGTGAAAACTTATCGACCGAAGGCCTGACAGAAAAAGATGTCTATATCGGCGATATTTTCCGTTGGGGAGAAGCACTGATTCAGGTCACGCAACCGCGCTCACCCTGCTTCAAGCTGAATTACCATTTTGGCATTAACGATATGTCTTCTTTGATGCAGGAAACAGGTTATTGCGGCTGGCTTTATCGGGTCGTAATGGCGGGAAATGTATCGACGGAATCACCGCTTGAGCTGGTTTCTCGCGTTAGTGATGTGACGGTCGCAGAAGCGATTGCGACAGCATGGCATATGCCATTTGATGATGAGCAGTATCACCGGTTACTTTCGGCTGCGGGGCTATCCGTGAGCTGGACACGAACCATGCAGAAACGGCGACTGCTGGGGAAGATCGAAGATAATTCCCGAAGACTTTTTGGGAAATAAACCCCAGATACGAAAAAACCCGCCGAGGCGGGTTTTTAAATTCTTAGCTTTGCTAACGTTAACCTTACAGGTTAGTTACGTTACCAGCAGCTGGGCCTTTAGCACCACTTTCGATGGTGAAAGACACTTTCTGGCCTTCGTCCAGAGACTTGTAGCCATCAATCTGGATAGCAGAGAAGTGTACGAACACGTCTTTTGAGCCATCGTCAGGAGTGATGAAGCCGAAGCCTTTGTCAGAGTTGAACCATTTTACGAGACCAGTCATTTTGTTAGACATAGATATTACCTTTTAAATTAAATTTGCCTTCCGGCGCAATTGGAATGTTTTACAGATTTTTAAAGCGATAAAGGAAGGTAGATCACGTCGAAGGGTATCTATGATAACTCTTTGAGGACTGCGCTACTAAACTGCTTAAGGGTCTGTGCTTCAAACCGATGAATGCATTAACTCATATAACAGCAGTGAATAACAAGGTTTATTTTAGCCGTCCGAAGGGCTGGAGCTCAGGCCATCTGCGGTCTGGACGCTCAGAGTAGGGGTAAACTCAGTAAATAACATTGTGGCGATAGAGCGCCGATTCGAAATCTTCCTTCATGCTTGCATAGAGTAAAATGCCGATTTCAGAATGGTTGCTGTCATCATAAAAACAACGATATTCATTTTCCACATCCAGCCACTCACGAATCCTGACACCTTTGTCCGCGAGAGTACCGTTTATACGATATCGGCTTAGGTCCTCTGAAATAGCCGCAACCGAACGTAACAACAGCAATTCAATAAACGTTCCCGCAGCTTCCACACCGATAAATTGTGACTTAAAGAATTCAATATCCTGGAGGCTTTTCACCGCAGTTTCGGTAAGTACAATGTTGTGTTCCTTCACTTTATACTCTCTGTTTATTTCCTTGCGGAACGGAGTCGTTGGAGGGCCGCTTCAGGCGAAACCGTTTTCCCTTCTGTCACCTCGAGCTTAGCCTTCATCACCAGTTTTAATAGCGCGTTGCTCTGGCGCTCACGTAGGCGTTCAGCCTCTTCCAACTGGCGCTCTGCTGCTGTCTGAACAAAGAGTTCCGCGACACCGTTTTTCGTGACGTAAACGCCGCCTTCAAAAAGCTCAGGGTTGCTTAACCCTTCTCGGGCAGTCTTTTGGGACATTGTATTTGGCATGAGAACTCCTCATAACGAACAGTTAATGACGAGTTTATGAACAGCATCAGGTGGTGTCAAATTTATGACAAATTTGTACCCTGGGTAGGAATTAAGCGCGGATGTGGAATGCTAAAGCGGGAGAATATTCCCCGTCTTTCGACGGGGAAAACAGCAATTACTGCATTGAAGTTTGAGCGGCTGAATAAGCCTGCATAAACGCCTGATGCTGTGAAGTCAGCGGAGCAATCAGCGAGTTGTACTGGCTTGCCTGCTGTGAGGTTGGGAACTGAATGCCACCTGCAGTAAAGCCAACTTGAGTGCCCTGCTGCTGGATGAAGTTACCCACTTGCACCAGTTGTGCTGTGAAAGTTTGTGCCGCAGGGATCAGTGGAGCCATAGCGTCTGCCGGAGCAGTAACCACTTTCTGATAAACCTTGTCGTAAACAACTTTCAAATCGTCAGGCTGCTTTAAGGTGGAACGAGCGCTGTCTGCCTGCATTTTGGCATTTTGCACTTGTTGGCCTAACACGTTCAGTGAACCGTTAGCCTGGCTCAGAGGTTCGCGCTGAGTCATATAATCTTGTGGTACACGAATGCTGTTTACGCTGTCAGCGACTGGCTTCATGCCGTCATCCATTGCCTGGTTTACCTGTTGGGCAAAGCCATACAAAATCGCGTAATCAGAAACCAGTGGACCAAATTGCTTTTTCTGATCGGTTGTCAGCGTTGGCAGGCGTTCACCGCTGCGCATCGCTGTGTTTTGTAAGAAATCGATAAACGCTTTACGTTGATCGCCTTCTTTATCAAAACAGCCACTCAGACTCACCACCATTAAAATTGCCGCAAGCGGCGCAAACCAGCGTGACCAGGAATTACCTGTCGCCATCTTTTCTACTCCTTCACCATTCAATGCAAATACGCAAATGCGCACCCAATAATGCTGCTAAGGATAGTCCAACCTGACTTTGCAAGATACCCTTTCACAACAATCTCTTTCAGGCAGATTTGCGCTGAAATGGTGCATTTTCATACGCTAATCTGCACCTTATTGGCACATTTCCCTTCAATTGTGCACACCTCTAAATGTAGGTTAATCCTCTGTAATAAATAGATAAATTATCTATTTTTCACACCTGGCATTCATCTTGCTGATATCTGGATGCAGGGGTGATACGGGCAACCGATGTCGCTATACAATTTGGTAATGGATCACTAGGGTTCCGGTCGAAAGATGCTGGTCCGAGAGTGATCGACCGCCCTCTGGCGGTTACACGGCGGGACAAAAGCCCGGGAGGATAAGCGACCATTGCGCGCCGCCCTCCTGCACCTTTTTCCGCAACCGTCAGAGGAACCACCATGCTTAAAGCTTGCCACCGTGGAATCTTGTTTGCCGCACTCGCGCTGTTTAGTGTCAGCAGCTTTGCCGCAAAACCCTCATTTAAACTCTGCTGGTCTATCTACGCAGGCTGGATGCCGTGGGATTACGCCCAGCAAAGCGGCATCGTCAAAAAATGGGCCGATAAATACGGCATTGATATTAAGTTCGTGCAGGTTAACGACTATATCGAATCGGTGAACCAATACACCGCCGGTGGATTTGACGGCTGCACCATGACCAACATGGACGCGCTGACCATTCCCGCAGCCGGCGGCGTCGACAGCACCGCGCTGATTATTGGCGACTACTCCAACGGCAACGACGGCATTCTTTCCAAATCCGCCAAATCTATCGCTGAGCTAAAAGGCCAGCCGATTAACCTCGTCGAGCTTTCGGTTTCCCACTATTTACTCGCTCGTGCGCTGGAAAAATCGGGCCTCAGCGAGCGTGATGTGAAAGTCGTAAACACCGCCGATGCGGATTTGGTCGCGGCATTTACCACGCCGGACGTGAAATCCATCGTCACCTGGAACCCGCTGTTAGCCGAAGCGCAGAAACAGCCCAACGCCAAACTCTTGTTCTCTTCTGCCCAAATCCCCGGCGAAATTCTCGACCTGTTAGTGGTGAACACCGAAACCCTGAAAGCCCACCCGGAACTTGGCAAAGCCTTGACCGGCGCGTGGTTTGAAACGCTGAAAGTGATGCAGGGGGAATCGGAAACCGCCAAAACCGCTCGCACGCAAATGGGCCAGGCCGCAGGCACCGATTTAGCCGGGTTCGACGCCCAGCTCGCCGCCACGCATTTATTCAGCGATCCGAAACTGGCGCTCGATTTCACCGACAGCCCGCAACTGAAAGCCACCATGCAGATGGTCGCAGAATTCTCCTTTAAACACGGTTTATTGGGCGAGGCCGCGCCGTCAGCCGATGTGGTCGGCGTAGCGACACCAGCCGGAAACTGGGGCGATACCAACAACACCAAACTGCGCTTCACCGACGAGTTTCTTCGCCTCGTCGTCAGCAACGCGCTGTAAACCGGAGGTGCCCGATGCGCAAAATCATTAACTACCACCCTCAGCCAATGACCCGTGTGCTGATGGGCGCCTTGCCATTAGTCGCGGTGATTTTCTTTTACCTGGTGTCTTCTGATGCCCGCCTTGCGGCGAACAGCTACGACAAACTGCTGCCGGGATTTGATGCGATGTGGGCGGCTATTGACCGCATGGCGTTCACGCCAAGCCCGCGTACGGGCGAGTATCTGTTCTGGACAGACAGCGCCGCAAGTCTGCTGCGTTTGCTGACAGGCGTTGGGCTGAGTGCCTTTCTGGCGCTGGTTTTCGGCCTGTTTTGCGGCGCACTCCCGGTGGTTCGCTCGGTGCTTTCCCCGCTGATCACCTTGATTGCGCTAATCCCGCCGCTGGCGATTTTACCGATTTTATTCATCACCTTTGGGTTAGGTGAAGTCTCGAAAGTGGTGCTGATTGTCATCGGTATTACGCCGTTTATCGTGCGCGATTTGCAGCTTCAGGTGCAGGCGATTCCCCACGAGCAAATGGTAAAAGCCCAGACGCTGGGCGGCCACAGCGCGCAAATTCTCTGGCGCGTGGTGCTGCCGCAACTGTTGCCGCGCCTGATTGATGCGGTGCGTCTGTCGCTGTGTTCCGCCTGGCTGTTCCTGATTGCCGCCGAAGCCATCGCCGCCACCGAAGGGTTGGGTTATCGCATCTTCCTGATGCGCCGCTACATGGCGATGGACGTGATTCTGCCTTACGTGGCGTGGATTACGCTGCTCGCTTTCACCCTCGACCTGCTGCTGCGCGTGGTTAATCGCCGCTGCTTCCCGTGGTACTACGCAAAATAAGGAGGCGCTATGGCGTTGCTCGAACTGAAAAATATCGAAAAGCACTACGGCGACCAGGTAGTGCTGGAACGGCTGAATGTCAGCGTTGAAGAAGGGGAATTTGTCTCGATTGTTGGCGCGTCAGGCTGCGGGAAAACCACCTTTCTGAAGATGCTGCTCGGGACGGAATCCGCCACCAAAGGCCAATTTTTACTTGATGGCAAACCTATCTCGCAAGAACCGGATGCCCAGCGTGGCGTGGTTTTCCAGCGCTACTCGGTGTTTCCGCACCTCACGGTAATTGGCAATGTGATGCTGGCCGAGGAGTTCAGCACCGCCCGCTGGCTGGGGCGCGTGTGGGGCAAGAAGCGCCAGGAAATTCGTGAACGCGCCCGCGCTATGCTCGACCAGGTTGGCCTGTTGCCCGCACAAAACAAATACCCGCACCAGCTTTCCGGCGGCATGCAGCAACGCCTGGCGCTGGCTCAGGCACTGATGAAACAACCACGCATTCTGCTGCTTGATGAACCTTTTGGCGCACTCGACCCCGGCATTCGCAACGAAATGCATTTGCTGATCAGCGATTTGTGGGAGCGCCACCGCCTGACCATTTTCATGATTACGCATGACCTGAAAGAAGGGTTTTCGCTCGGTTCACGTCTGTGGGTGTTCGACAAAGTGCGCCACGACCCGCAAGCACCGGACCGCTGGGGTGCGAGCATTACCTACGATATCCCACTTGATAAGAAACCCGCCAGCGCGGTGGATGCCGAACCCGAACGTAAAGTCGCCTGAACTAAGGAGCCAAACATGACCTACCAAACCGAACTCCCCGCGGGCAGCCACTGGTCGCTGATCATGCGCCGTGGCACCGCGCTCACGCTCACCGACATCAGCGGTGGTGTGAACGCTGCCGCCCTGTTTTACAACCCGGAAAACCTGCTGGAGCGCTATAACGCGCCGGACACCCTGAAATGCCAGCACACCTTCCGCCTCACCACCGGGCACTGCCTGTATTCCGATATGGGGCGCATTTTCTGCGGCATCGAACAAGACAGTTTCGGCTGGCATGAGACCGTCTGCGGCAGCAGCAACGCAACGCAAATCGCACAGCAATTCGGCGCACTGGATTACCAACAGGCCCACAACGAACGCCACCAAAACGGCTACGACAGCTTCCTGATTGAATTGGCGAAATATGGTCTCGGCAAACGCGACATGGCGGCCAATATCAACTTTTTCGCCAGAGTCACCGCCAGCGACGATGGCGATTTAAAACTGGAACAGCAGGGCCTTGCGGGCGCATCCGTCACGCTGCGTTTTGCGATGGACACCTTAGTGATTCTGCATACCTGCCCGCATCCGCTGAACGAGGCAATGACTTACCCGCGCCAGGCGCTCGGCATTCAACTGGATTCCACCCGCCAACCGCTGCCAGAAATTTGCCTGCAACGTGAAGAAAACTGCCGTGGCCTGCATAACAACGAACTTTATATCCTGACTGAAGGAGCCTGCGGATGCTGACTGAAAGCCCACGCCATACAGAAACCGCAAACCTGCGCACCACGGTACACGCCGGAGATTACTGGGTTTATCGCCTGCAAGAAGGCCAGACACTGCGCATTACCGATCTGGAAGGCAACCAGGCGGCGGATACGCTGTTTTATAACGCCGACGACACCGCCGAACGCTATAGCGTAACCGACACACTGCGCGGCCAGCGCAACGTTTTCCTCACCAGTGGCAGCGTTTTACGCTCGAACGAAGACCGCCCTATGCTGGACATTGTGGCCGATACCTGTGGCCGCCACGACACCCTCGGCGGGGCCTGCGCCACCGAAAGCAACACCGTGCGTTACTCATTAGAAAAACGCTATATGCACGCCTGCCGCGACAGCTGGCTGCTCGCCGTGGCGCAGCACCCGGAATATGGCCTGACGCGCCGCGATATCACCCACAATATCAATTTCTTTATGAACGTTCCGGTCACTAAAGAAGGCGGGTTGCAGTTTGCCGATGGCATTTCAGCACCGGGAAAATACGTCGAACTGGTGGCGAAAATGAACGTTCTGGTGCTGATCTCCAACTGCCCGCAGCTCAACAACCCTTGCAACGGTTACAACCCAACGCCGATTGAAGTCGCCGTCTGGTAATCATTTAGCGCTGCGGGACGGCCCGCACTCCAGCGCCCGAATTGACAGCAGGACGACCTGCGAGCCTGAGAAACCGGTTATGTTTAAACGAGTCTTGATTGCCAACCGTGGCGCGATTGCGGTGCGTATCATCCGCACTTTGCAGCAAATGGGCATCACCGCGATTGCGGTTTATGCCGAAGCCGACAAACACTCCCAACACGTGCGCCAGGCCGATCTCGCCTTCTCATTAGGCGACGGCAACGTGCGCGAAACGTACCTCAACCAGGACAAACTGTTTGCGATCCTCAAGGAAAGCGGCGCGGAAGCGGTGCATCCGGGTTACGGTTTTCTGAGTGAAAATGCCAGTTTTGTCGAGCGCTGCGACAGTGGAAACATCGTGTTCCTTGGCCCGAGCGTTGAACAAATGGCGGCTTTCGGCCTTAAACATCGCGCCCGTGAACTGGCAGAGTTGAACCATGTTCCGCTGCTTTCTGGCAGTGGCCTGCTGACTTCGCTGGATGTCGCGCTGGAAGAAGCAAACCGCATTGGCTATCCGGTGATGCTGAAAAGCACTGCGGGCGGCGGCGGAATTGGCATGCAGTGTTGCGATAACGCATTGGCATTGAACGAAGCGTTTACCCGTGTAAAACGCCTCGCAGGCAACAACTTCTCCGACGATGGCGTCTTTTTAGAGAAATTTATCGCTCACGCTCGCCACATCGAAGTGCAAGTTTTTGGCGACGGGGCGGGCAACGTTATCGCACTGGGCGAACGTGATTGCTCGGCACAGCGCCGCAACCAAAAAGTGATTGAAGAAACTCCCGCGCCGCGATTATCTGACGCGACCCGCAGCGCCCTGCACCGCACGGCGGTCGAGCTTTGCAGCGCGGTAAATTATCGCAGCGCCGGAACGGTGGAATACGTTTACGACGACATCAGCGAGCAATTCTGGTTCCTTGAAGTGAACACGCGTTTGCAGGTAGAACATGGCGTGACCGAGATGGTTTACGGCGTGGATATTGTGAGCTGGATGGTGGCGCTGGGTGCAAATCAGCTGCCCACATTAGAATCTTTGCGCACCTCGCCGCAAGGCCATGCGATTCAGGTGCGCGTGTATGCCGAAGATCCGGCGAAGAACTTCCAGCCGGTGGCTGGGCTGTTAAGCGAAGTGATATTCCCGCAAGCGGTCGACGGCGCAAGGCTTCGCGTCGATCACTGGCTGGCGACGGGCTGTGAAGTCTCGCCGTTTTATGACCCGATGCTGGCAAAAGTGATCGTTCATGCCGATTCGCGTGAGCAGGCGCTAAGCTCACTTTCAAACGCTTTGCAGCAAACATCGCTGTATGGCATTGAAACCAACCTCAACTGGCTGCGATATTTACTGACTTTGCCAGAAGTGCAGCAAGGGCGAGTGATTACCGCCACGCTCGGAAAAGTGAACTGGCAACCTGCGACGCTGGATGTATTAACCGGCGGCACCATGACCACGATACAAGACGCGCCAGGGCGCAGCGGTTACTGGCATGTCGGCGTGCCTCCTTCCGGCCCGTTCGACAACCGTGCCTTTAACGTCGGCAATAAATTGTTGGGCAACGACGCACAAGCCGCTGGCCTGGAAATCACCTTACGCGGCCCGACGCTGCGCTTTAATCAACCGTGTGCATTCGTACTAACCGGTGCTGAAATTGCCGCAAAGCTGGATGATAAAACGGTTTCAACGGGTGTGGTCGTCAATGCCAACGCGGGGCAAGTTTTAACGCTCGGCGATATTATCGGCGCGGGTTGCCGCAGCTATTTGCTGCTGGCGGGTGGGCTGAATTGCCCGCAATATCTCGGCAGCCGCAGCACCTTTACGCTGGGTAAATTTGGCGGCCATGCCGGGCGCGCTTTACGTGCCGGAGATGTGCTGCATCTTGCCGCCGCCGAGCACCGCACCGCCGCGTCGCTTGCCGCAGAAGAGTACCCAGTGCTCAGCAATAACTGGCAACTGCGCGTGGTTTACGGCCCGCACGGCGCACCGGAGTTTTTCACCGCGCAAGATATTGAGGAGTTCTTTGCCGCCCGCTGGCAGGTACATTACAACTCAAGCCGCACCGGTATTCGCCTGATTGGCCCAAAACCGACCTGGGCACGCAGCGATGGCGGTGAAGCAGGAATGCACCCATCGAATATTCATGACAATGCATATGCTTTTGGCACCGTGGATTTCACCGGCGACATGCCGGTGATCCTTGGCCCGGACGGCCCATCGCTCGGCGGCTTTGTTTGCCCGGCAACAGTAATTAGCGATGATTTGTGGAAGCTCGGGCAGCTTAAAGCCGGGGACACAATTGAGTTTGTGGCAGTGAGTCTGGATGACCGCCCAGCTCAATCGCCAATCCTCTATCACGATCCCGCCAACAACGGCATGCCGTCCGTCACCATCCGCGCGGCGGGGGATCGCTTTTTACTGGTGGAATACGGCGAACAAGTGCTGGATATCGCGCTGCGTTTTCGCGTCCACGCGCTGATGCAGCGGCTGGAAACACATCCGCAGGAAGGCCGTCTGGAACTGACGCCGGGCATCCGTTCGCTACAAATTCATTTCGACAATCACCTTTGCCCGCGCCAGCAATTACTGGAAACGATTATCACCGCCGATCACGCGCTGGCCGATTTGCAGAACGCCAAAGTGCCATCGCGTACCGTCTGGCTGCCGCTAAGCTGGGACGATGCCGCCTGCCGCGAAGCCATCACCCGCTACACTCAGTCGGTTCGCCCCGGAGCGCCGTGGTGCCCGAGCAACATCGAATTTATTCGCCGTATTAATGGGTTGGACTCCATTGAAGAGGTGAAAAAAATCGTCTTTGACGCCAGCTATTTAGTGATGGGTTTGGGGGATGTTTACCTGGGCGCACCCGTCGCCACGCCGCTTGATCCGCGCCACCGCCTGGTCACCACCAAATACAACCCGGCGCGCACCTGGACTGCGGAAAACTCAGTCGGCATTGGCGGCGCATATATGTGCGTTTACGGCATGGAAGGGCCAGGCGGATATCAGTTTATCGGGCGAACCCTGCAAATGTGGAACCGCGACCGCCATACCGAAGTGTTCACCAAACCGTGGCTGCTGCGCTTCTTTGACCAGATTCGCTTTTACGAAGTCAGTGCCGAAGAGTTGCTGGAAATCCGCGAGCGTTTCCCGTGGGGCGACTATCCGCTGCGCATTGAGGACGGGGAATTTAGCCTCGATGCGTATCAGCAAATGCTTGAGCAAGAAGCCGAAACTATCGACACCTTCCAGCAGCAACGCCAACACGCGTTTGATGGGGAACTGGCGCGCTGGCGGGCGGAGGGGCAATTCACATTTGACAGCGCACTTGATGAAACTCCGACCAACGACGAGTTCATTCCCGACTCCTGTTGCGGAGTGGAAAGCCAGGTCGCCGGAAGCGTGTGGCAATGGCTGGTTGAGCCAGGCGAGCAGGTGAAAGCCGGGCAAACCATTGGCATTCTGGAGTCGATGAAAATGGAAATCCCGATTACCTCGCCGGTTGATGGCGTTATTCGCACCTTCCAGCGCCAGCAGGGCCACCAGGTTCATGCCGGGCAATTGTTAATGGTGATTGAAACCGCAGCATAAAAGTAAATGTTGCTTGATTGTTAAGCCCCTCACAAATCCGGTGACATCCTGTCGCCGGAAAGCCAATCTCAACCTATTAATATTTAACGGTTAAATTCATTGTCGCTACTGATACCCGCTTAATCAGTACGATAATCGCACACAAACACCTGACGATTGATTGCCCAAACGCTTGCTGAGTGGTTTGATTTAACGAACGATTAACGAATCATTGTTCGATAATCGAACACCTCAGCATCCTTCAGGACGTGCCTTATGACAAAGACAACAACGACAGATATTCAGGCATTTATTAACAATAATAAGTTTTCCAGATATCAGTGGATGATCCTTATCCTCTGTTTCATTACGGTGGCGTTGGACGGCTTCGATACCGCGATTATTGGTTTTATCGCCTCTGATCTGGTGCAGGAATGGGGCGTGCAGAAATCTGACCTTGGCCCGGTGATGAGTGCGGCATTGGTCGGATTGGCGGTGGGTGCGTTAACCGCCGGGCCAATGGCTGACCGCATCGGGCGAAAAAAAGTGTTGGTGTTGTCGATTCTGGTATTCGGTGGTTTTAGCCTGCTGACAGCATTTGCTACCAGTCTGACATCACTCGCTCTCCTGCGTTTCCTCACCGGGCTTGGTCTGGGTGCGGCAATGCCAAACGCAGCAACGCTGATGTCAGAATATGCACCGGAACGTAAACGCGCACTGCTGGTGAACCTGATGTTTGTCGGCTTCCCGATTGGTTCTTCAATGGGTGGCTTTGTCTCCGCATGGATGATCCCGCATTACGGCTGGCAGAGCGTACTGGTGCTGGGCGGCGTGATGCCACTCATTCTTTCAGTGGTGCTGATGATTTGGCTACCTGAATCCGCACGTTATCTGGTGGTAAAAAACAAGCAGCAGAAAGATATCGCCACGATTTTAAAACGCATTGCCCCGCTGCCATCAGGCGAAAACCTGCGCTTCGTGCTTAACGAAGTCGGCGGTCATATCAAAGATAAAACCGCGCTGGGCGTGATTTTCTCGCCACGATATCTGGTGGGAACCTTAATGCTGTGCCTGACCTATTTTATGGGCCTGCTGATTTTCTATCTCCTGACCAGCTGGCTGCCGCTGCTGATTCGTGAAACCGGCGCAACGCTCAGTCAGGCGTCGATTATCACCGCGCTGTTCCCGCTCGGCGGCGGCATTGGCGTGCTGATTATTGGTGCGCTGATGGACAAGCTGAACCCAAATAAAGTCGTCGCGGTGGGATATTTGCTGACTGGGCTGTTCGTCTGCCTGGTCGGTTTCTCCACCTCTAGCCTGGTGCTGATGGGCGTGATGGTGTTTATCGCAGGCACTATTATGAATGGCGCACAATCGTCGATGCCTGCGCTAGCGGCAGGTTTTTACCCCACGCAAGGGCGTGCGACTGGCGTGGCGTGGATGTTAGGGCTGGGACGTTTCGGCGGAATTCTTGGGGCGTTTAGTGGCGCATTCCTGATGCAAGCTGAACTGTCGTTCAAAACTATTTTCATGCTACTGGCAATTCCGGCACTACTTTCCGCCACCGCGTTGATGGTGAAATCCTGGGCGGGCCAGCGCACATTGGCAGAGAACCGCGCCAATAACCACGAGCTGGATAAAGTTACGCAAAAAGCATGATGGAAAAATCTATAAGCACGGCGGGCCAGTCCCGCCGTTTTGCGTAAAATGCATAACCATTTACAAATTTATACTCAAGCCCGCTCATCACAGGCTTTTCAATTCGTTATGCCGCTTAGTTTTTTTGCTGAAACGCATAAGCCTGACGCAGCAAGAAAATAGTTAGCCTGAAAACCATCGGCACGCTTTTTTTCCAACTACTCTTAATAGGCTTCTTACCGTTCACGAGGTCGATGTGTGATTTATGAGGAGTTCTCGATGGAATATAAAGATCCAATGTTTGAGCTGCTAAGTAACCTTGAGCAGATTGTTTTTAAAGATAAGCATCAAACGATGGCACTTAATGATAAGCCCAATGCATTTTCTGAATTTGAACAACTTAGAAAAAGTACCGGGCTTAAGATTGATGATTTCGCCCGCGCAATGGGTGTGAGTGTTTCAATGGTACAGGAGTGGGAATCAAAACGACTCAGACCCTCCAATACCGAGCTGAAGTTGATGCGCTTAATGCAAGCGAATCCAACGATCAGTAAGCAGTTGATGGAATGATTTTGTACTTTGTACCCTGATTGCCTTGTCCCAAAATTGTTAACCAAAACCCCGCCTGAGCGGGGTTTGTCGTTTCTGAAGGCTACGTAAATAGTATGAAACGAAACGGCAATGCTCGAAAATCTGACCTGTGTCACTCCCGTAATCACAAATCTAATCCATAACTTAAAGAGGGTTATTAACACGTAAAGCAAAAGGAGGTTGTATGTCTAAGAAAATCCTGGTTCCCATCGATATTTCCGAAACTGAGCTGACACAGCAGGTTATCCCTCATGTAGAAGGGTATGCAAAGCAGGACGATGCCACGATCCACTTCCTGGCCGTCATCCCTGACTATACCTATTTTGCCGCTTACGGCCTGGGCTATACCTCGATTGCACCCGATGCCAGGGAAAGGGAAGCTGCCGCCATGGAATCGCTGAGCGAAATAGTGGCTAAATTTAACCTGCCTGAAGATCGGATTGAAAAGCATGTTCTGAGCGGTTCGCCGAAAGATCATATTCTCCAACTGGCCGATGACATTGACGCCGATGTGATTATTCTGGCCTCCCACCGCCCAAGCATGTCTACCTATCTTCTTGGCTCAAACGCCGCCGCCGTAGTTCGCCATGCAAAATGCTCAGTACTCGTGGTTCGCTGAATCATAAAAAAACCCGTATAGGGCTAGCACCATTAGTTTAAGAGCAAGATATCCGGGGCGACCACCGGGTTTGGCATCCCTTCGGGAACCAACTCCCGGTGTTTCCCCTAATTCATTGGCCTGGGTTTGTCGTTTATAGTGCGACTCAGAACGTTTCCCAATTTGCATCAGAGCTTGCAGGTTGCTGCTTCAACGATGTTGGTTTTATACGTGGTGCTCGGGCTGGAGGTATAATTTCTTGCCTGGAATTTTGCTCTATTCGGAACACGGCAACAGCCTGACGCAACTGGCTGGCCTGGTCTTCCAGTGCAGACGCGGCGGCAGCCGATTCCTCCACCAGCGAGGCGTTTTGCTGAGTCACACTATCCATTTCTGAAACCGCCTGCGCCACCTGTTCGATACCCTTGCTCTGCTCATCAGATGCCGATGAAATCTCGCTCATAATGTCAGTAACACGGGTCACAGCCGAGACAATTTCCTTCATCGTATCGCCAGCCTCACGAACCTGATTTGAACCTGTATCAATTCGGGAAACCGAGTTCTCAATCAGCACCTTAATCTCTTTTGCGGCCTGGGCACTACGGCTGGCAAGCGTTCGGACTTCCCCTGCCACCACGGCAAAACCACGTCCCTGCTCACCCGCACGAGCCGCTTCTACTGCCGCATTTAGCGCCAGAATATTGGTCTGGAACGCAATACCATCGATAACGCTGGTGATATCAACAATCTTCTCAGAGCTTTCAGCAATTTCGTTCATGGTGTTAACCACGCTGTCCACCACTCGACCACCTTTTAACGCAGTATCCGAGGCGTTCTTCGCAAGATGTGTCGCCTGGCGTGCGTTGTCGGTGTTCTGTTTCACCGTAGCGGTAAGCTGTTCCATACTGGCGGCAGTCTCTTCCAAAGAGGCTGCTTGCTGTTCAGTTCGGGATGACAGATCGCTGCTGCCAGCCGAGATTTCACTCGCCCCAGTGTAGATAGAATCAGCGTTGTCACGCACTG
Organism: Buttiauxella massiliensis; assembly: GCF_902500225.1. GTDB lineage: Bacteria > Pseudomonadota > Gammaproteobacteria > Enterobacterales > Enterobacteriaceae > Buttiauxella > Buttiauxella massiliensis. The sequence goes on from NZ_LR722651.1 coordinate 136,802, forward strand.
TGCTTACGGTACGAACCAGAGATTGCTGCATAGCATTCAGACCAGCCGCAAGTTTGCTCATCTCACTACGCCCTTCGGCATCAATGCGACGAGTCAGATCGCCTTCCGAAATGGCGCTAATATGCTCCATCACGCCTTGTAATGGGCGCAGCAGTACACGTTGTAAACCCAACCAAATCAATACGATTACCGCAATCACAATCAGCAGAATCGTCCCAAGCGTCCACTGCATATTGGTGAAGCTGCTCTGGTTTTCTTCACTCGCCGCCTGTAGCAGCGCAGTGTTCTGTGTCAGCCATTGGTCATAAACCGCTTTCATGTCGTCCTGCGCCTGCTGTGCTTCGAGGTTTCCGTAGGCTTCGTAGTTATCCGCACGCAAGAACTCGATAGATTGTTTCAGCACCTCGTACATTTTCTGGTAACGCACCTCGGCCTGGTTGTCGATGGACTCATCCTGGCCATCAACATGCGGTGATTCTTTATAATTTCTAAAGTATTTCTCTGCGTCACTAAGTGAGAGCGTCGCACCTGCCAGTAGCTTATTCATTGCTTCCAGTGCCGCAGGATCACGCTGATTTTTCAGCATCCGAATGGCAACCCGGTTGATGGTGACACGCGTTTGCACCAGCGTCTGGAAACTGCCGCCTAATTGCTGTTGTTGATAGTTTAGAAGCCCGGTGTTCTGGAAGTTCTGCCGGTCGTTACTAACAGAGGAGTAATACAGCGAGCCGGTGACCAGCAATAACACGCTGAAAATGCTCAGCGTGATGATGATCCCCGTGATGACTTTGATATTTTTCATTATGTGTAGCGCGCCTGTAGGAATGAATGTTCTTTTATTCATTATCGGTTTTGCTAATTTTTACTTTAGACACCCAGACGTGGGTCGGCTGCTAGTGCATTGATAAGAAAGAGTAAATAGTTGGCGAAAAAAAACCCGCCGGAGCGGGTTCGTTAAAACAGCAGAGAACTTATTGCAGCAGAGAAATATCCGCAACCTGCAAGAACAGCTCACGCAGTTTGGAAAGCAGCGTCAGGCGGTTAATACGCAGCTCTTTGTCTTCTGCGTTAACCATCACTTTGTCGAAGAATTTATCGACCGGTTCACGCAGCGCAGCCAGTTCTACTAACGCTTCCTGGTAGCGGCCTTCAGCGAAGAATGGCTCCAGTTTATCGCGCAGGATAACCAACTGACGGGCGAGATCCATTTCTTCCGCTTCTTTCAGAACCGAAGCACGCACGTGGTCTTGCAGCGTTTCGTCTGACTTCGCCAGAATGTTGGAAACACGCTTGTTCGCAGCGGCCAAAGCTGACGCCGCTTCCAGGGTACGGAAGTGCGAAACGGCTTTCATGCGCGCATCGAAATCTGCTGGTTTGGTTGGACGGCGAGCCAACACGGCCTGGATGGTATCCACGCTGTGGCCCTCTTCCTGATACCAGGCGCGGAAACGGCCCAGCATAAAGTCGATGACTTCGTCGACAACCTTCTGGTTGGTCAGCTTATCACCGTAAAGACGCACGGCCTCTTCGGTCAGAGTTTGCAGATCAAGCGGCAGGTTTTTCTCAACGATGATACGCAGAACACCAAGGGCTGCACGACGCAGAGCAAACGGGTCTTTGTCGCCTTTCGGATGCTGGCCAATGCCGAAGATGCCCGCGAGGGTATCCATTTTATCGGCGATTGCCACAGCACAGGCCACCAGGTTAGACGGCAGTGCATCACCCGCAAAGCGCGGCTGATACTGCTCGTTGAGCGCAACCGCGACGTCTTCGGCTTCGCCGTCGTGACGCGCATAGTGCATGCCCATCACGCCCTGGGTGTCGGTAAACTCGAACACCATGTTGGTCATCAGGTCGCATTTAGACAGTAAACCGGCGCGCGTTGCGTGGTTCACGTCTGCGCCAATCTGGCCAGCAATCCAGCCTGAAAGGGCTTCGATGCGGTTGGTTTTGTCGCGCAGCGTACCGAGCTGTTGCTGGAACAGAACGGTTTCCAGACGCGGCAAGTTGTCTTCGAGACGCTTTTTACGGTCGCTGTTGAAGAAGAACTCGGCATCGGCCAGACGTGGACGCACAACTTTCTCGTTACCAGAGATAATCTGAATCGGGTCTTTCGACTCGATGTTGGCAACAAAGATAAAGTTCGGCAGCAATTTGCCGTCGTTGTCGTAAACCGGGAAGTACTTCTGGTCACCTTTCATGGTGTGAACCAGCGCTTCCGCAGGAACGGCGAGGAATTTCTCTTCGAATTTCGCGGTCAGAACCACCGGCCATTCAACCAGAGAAGTCACTTCTTCAAGCAGGCTTTCGCTCAGGTCAGCGTTGCCGCCAATTTTGCGAGCCGCTTCTTCAGCGCCTTCTTTGATAACCGCTTTACGCTGCTCGTAGTCGGCAATGACTTTGCCGCGGGTGAACAGAATTTCAGGGTATTGATCGGCATTGTCGATGGTGAATTCTGGCTCGCCCATAAAGCGGTGGCCACGAATCACACGGTCAGATGCGATACCCAGAATGTTCGCTGGAATCACTTCGTCACCCAACAGCAGGGTCACAGTGTGAACCGGACGCACGAATTGTGTGTTGTTATCGCCCCAACGCATCAGTTTTGGAATCGGCAATTTGGTCAGCGCGGTGGCAATCATCGCAGGCAGAAGGGCTTGCGCGCTTTCACCTTTAACGTGCGCACGGTACAGCAGCCATTCGCCTTTGTCGGTCGCCAGACGTTCAGCCTGATCAACCGTGATGCCACAACCACGAGCCCAGCCTTCAGCGGCTTTGCTTGGTTTGCCTTCTGCGTCAAATGCCGCAGAGATAGCCGGGCCACGTTTTTCAACTTCACGGTCAGGCTGAGACTCCGCCAGATTAGAAATTTTCAGGGCCAGACGGCGTGGGGCTGCAAACCATTTTACTTCGCCGTGAGCGAGGTTAGCCGCATCCAGTTCCGCAGTAACGTTTGCAGCAAAGGATTCAGCCAGGCTGCGCAGGGCTTTTGGTGGCAGCTCTTCAGTGCCAATCTCCACCAGGAAAGTTTTTTCAGACATGGCAGCCTCTTATTTGTTCTTATTGCACATCGGGAAGCCAAGCGCTTCACGAGAAGCGTAATAGGCTTCGGCCACGGCTTTAGTCAGAGTACGAATACGCAGAATGTAGCGCTGGCGCTCGGTAACCGAGATGGCCTTACGGGCATCAAGCAGGTTAAAGCTGTGCGCAGCTTTCAGAATGCGTTCGTAAGCAGGCAGTGGCAGTGGACTTTCCAGCGCCAGCAGGTTCTGCGCTTCTTTCTCATACTGCTCGAAGCAGGAGAACAGGAAGTCCACATCGGCGTGTTCGAAGTTGTAAGTTGATTGCTCAACTTCGTTCTGGTGGAACACGTCGCCATAAGTGGTTTTACCCAGCGGGCCGTCGCTCCAGACCAGATCGTAAACGCTGTCTACGCCCTGGATGTACATAGCCAGACGCTCTAAACCGTAGGTGATTTCACCGGTAACCGGTTTGCATTCAAGGCCGCCAACTTGCTGGAAGTAGGTGAACTGAGTCACTTCCATGCCGTTGAGCCACACTTCCCAGCCCAGACCCCAGGCACCCAGCGTTGGGTTTTCCCAGTTGTCTTCTACGAAGCGAATGTCATGAATAGTTGGGTCCATACCCAGCTCTTTAAGCGACCCAAGGTACAGCTCCTGAATGTTGTCAGGAGAAGGCTTGATCACCACCTGGAACTGATAGTAGTGCTGTAAGCGGTTCGGGTTTTCACCGTAACGTCCATCGGTAGGACGGCGAGATGGCTGCACATATGCAGTCGCCATCGGCTCTGGCCCTAAAGCCCGTAGGCAGGTCATTGGGTGAGAGGTGCCGGCGCCGACTTCCATGTCCAAAGGTTGAACAATGGTGCAGCCCTGGCGCGCCCAGTAGTCCTGTAAAGTCAGGATCAGGCCTTGAAAGGTCTTGGTATCAAACTTTTGCATGTTGATTTCGCACGCGTTCGAGAGGGTTAAAAAGGGAAGCGGCCAGTATACCTGTTGAGTGCAAGATATACAGCCTGAATACACGCGTAATATCCGGCTGTTTGCCTTGTGTTGCGGCTTTATGTCGTCGAAAGGTGTAAGAATTGACCACTTTCGTCGAATGAGCAGGTAAACCCTTCTCGGCGAACAGTGCTGCCTTGAATCTCATAACTACCCTGATACTGCTTAAAATCGACAACGCTAATCTGTTGCTCGCGGGTGTTATAACGATATGCAGCTTCCTGCCGACAGGTTTCAATCATCGCATCACCTTCAACAATAGGGTGTTGTGCGACTTGCGCGTATTGCGGTTGTTGCTCTGGTGTACTGCAAGCGCTCAATAACAGAACGCAAAAAACGAGAGCCCAGCGGCTATTTTTTATTTTTGGCATCATCATTAGTTATCTGTAAGTTAAAATCTTTTCTGTTATTCAATAATTAACAGGTATTGAGCATTCTGCAAACCCGCATGACACCTTACAAGGGTGTTTACGCAAACTCAGATTAATACCCGCTTAAAACACCAGAGGAACGAATGCAGCAGAAAATTAACTGGATTGATAATTTACGCGGGATTGCGTGCCTTATGGTGGTCATGATCCACACCACAACCTGGTACATCACTAACGCAAATATTGTCACGCCATTTAGTTGGGATTTGTCGAACGTACTCAATTCGGCTTCTCGCGTCAGCGTTCCACTGTTCTTCATGATTTCAGGTTATCTGTTTTTTGGTGAGCGCAGCGCACAACAACGCCACTTTTTGCGCATCGTCACATGCTTACTGTTTTACAGCGTGATTGCGCTTATCTACATCAAACTCTTCACGCCAATTAACGCCGGGCTTTCCCTGCGCTACATCCTGCAAAAACCGGTGTTTTATCACTTATGGTTTTTCTTTGCGATCATGGTGATTTACCTGCTTTCGCCGTTGATTCAAGTGAAGAAAGTCAACGCGACGGTGATCCTCGGGCTGATGGTTTTGCTGGGCGTAATCGCCAACCCGAATACCGTGCCGCAGACGCTGGGCGGGGTGAAATGGCTGCCGATTAATTTATATATTCGCGGCGACACGTTTTATTACGTGCTGTATGGCTTACTGGGCCGAGCAATTGGCATGCTGGAAACGGATAAGCGCTGGATTAGCGGGCTGGCAGCAGGCTTGTTTGCGCTGTGTATCTTTTCAATTTCTACCGGTACCCGCCACCAGTTAGAAGTGAACGGTAATTTTGCCGATACTTTCTATGTTTATTGCGGGCCTCTGGTGTTTATCGCGGCGATTAGTTTATTGGTCGTGGTAAAAAACTGCCTTAATAACAGTCCATTGCCGGGTTTGGCTTTAATTTCTCAGCATTCGCTAGGGATTTACGGCTTCCATGCGTTAATTATTCACTTCTTGCGCACTCACGGTTACCAGCTAACCAGCTCGCCGGTCCTCGATATTTTGTGGATTTTCGGCGCAACACTCGCTGGAAGTTTGCTGCTGTCCATGGGATTACAGCGGCTGGATACGCGAAAATGGGTGAGCTAAGCATTCCTGGCACGGGCACGGTGCAACTGGCGGGGCGAAGAAAAACCAGCAGCTATGGCCGCCTGCTCCATGCGTTGCCCTTGCAATAAGCGCTGTTCGGCGACTGCCAGGCGCAACTGCTCGAGATAATCCCGCACTGAAATCCCCAAATGCTGTTGAAAAAGCCGTGATAAATGGCGTGAGCTAACGTGAACTTTGTCGGCAATTTCCTGCACATCCCACGCCGATTCCGGTGCGGCTGACAACAAATCCTGCGCTCGATGCACGGCCGGGTGGATATGGTTGCGATAACGCAGCCAGGGCGATAATTGCGGGTCATCACCCGAACGGCGAAACCACACCACCATTTCACGCGCCACGTCGAGTGCGGCTTTCGGGCCGCAATAGCGGTTAATCAGATGCAGCGAGAGATCAATCCCGGAGGTAATTCCGGCGCTGGTCCAGATGCCCCGGTCTTCGACAAAAATGCGGTTTTCTTTTACCTGCGCGGTGGGCGCTGCTGCGCGCAATCTTGCCAGCACATCGTGGTGGGTGGTGCATTGCACGCCATTTATCAGCCCCGCTTTCGCAGCCAGCAGCGAGCCGGAACAGACGCACATTAAATTGAGTTGCTGGCTATGAATTTGCGGTTGTAGGCGCGTCAGCCAACGGCGCACCGCTTCAGCCTGTGGCGTATCAAAATAGCGATTTGAATCGCAAACGCCCGGCAACACTAGCAAACTGCCTGCCGGGAAACTTTCCGGCAGCGGTTCGATACCCGAAAAATTGAGTCCAATGGAGGTAGAAACTTGTGGGTCCGGGCCGATGAAATGCAGATGAAACGCGTCGCCTGCCAACACCAGCGTTTCCGCAGGGCCGGTTAAGTCGAGTGACAAAACACCAGGCAATACAACGAACCAGACCCCAATACTCACGATAAAGACTCCAGGCACTCGGCAACGGTTTGAATTTGCGCAAAACGCCCTGCCAGCACGGTTTCCGTGCGATGGCGCAGAGTTTGCGTATCCAGCGTAATCCCTTTCCAGCTCATCGGGAAGGTGAGCATCGCTTCGCTAACAAATGAAACGCGATAACCCAAATCAGACGCCACCCGCGTGGTGGTTTCGCAACATTGTTCGGTACGAATACCGCAGATAATCAGGTGGTTAATGTCACGTTGGCGCAGCCAAAGATCGAGGCCAGTATCGGTAAATGCGTTGTGCACGTGTTTCTGGAACGCCACATCGGCATGATGTTGCAAGAAAGGCATCGCTTTTACATAGCCGGAAGCCAGTGAGAACGGGCCTTCGTCGTCAACATGGAAGATATCCACCACCGGTATTTTCAAATCCTGACAGCCTGAAATTAACTGTGAAATGGCTTGCTGGAATGCCGGAAAGTCATCTTCTTGCCAGTAGTCACGATGGAAAAATGATTGCTGCGTGTCGATATTAATCAGAGCGGAACGGGACATTTTCGGACTCCTTATCACTGGGTGTGAACCCATTGTGACAAGGGTTAGCGTAGTTGCTAATACCAAAAACGGACAGTATGAGGGTGATACAGGACAATCTTTTGCTTACCGTGCACACAGCCAGATTCAGCTGCAAAATGTGTTACTCTCCAGCCTGAAACCTTTCGGAGAAAACCATGATCAGCAAGGCAGCGCGCCCAACGATAAGCGACGTCGCAAGAGCGGCAAAGACCGGTAAAACCAGTGTTTCCCGCTATCTTAACGGCGAGCAAAATGTCCTGTCTGACGACTTACGTTTGCGTATCGAAACCGCCATTGCTGAACTCGATTACCGTCCAAGCCAGATGGCTCGCGGCCTGAAACGTGGGCGCACACGCTTAATTGGCCTGATCATCGCCGATATCACCAACCCCTACTCTGTCGATGTTCTAAGCGGCATAGAAGCGGCCTGCCGTGAAAAAGGCTTTACGCCGCTGGTCTGTAACACCAATAACGAAGTGGATCAGGAGCTACATTACCTGGATTTGCTGCATAGCTATCAGGTGGAAGGCATCGTAGTGAACGCCGTGGGTATGCGCGAAGAAGGGTTAAATCGCCTGCAACAATCCGCGCTACCGATGGTGCTGATTGACCGCAAAATCCCTGATTTTGCCTGCGATGTGGTCGGGCTGGATAACACGCAAGCCGCCACCACCGCCACGGAACACCTTGTGGAACAAGGCTTTGAAGCGATTATGTTTCTCAGCGAACCGCTCGGCACCGTCAACACTCGCCGCGAGCGCCTGAACGCTTTCCACGCCACGCTGAAACGCTATCCTGGGATTGTCGCCGAAAACGCCGAAGTGCCGCTGCACGAAGCGGATTTGATGGATAACACGCTGCGCCAGTTCCATTCCACCCATCGAGGTATGCGCAAAGCGGTGATTTCCGCAAACGGCGCGCTGACGCTTCAAGTCGCCCGTTCTCTGCGCCGCATCGGCCTGCACTGGGGCTCCGATATTGGCCTACTGGGGTTTGATGAACTCGAATGGGCAGAGCTTGCAGGCGTTGGTATCACCACGCTTAAACAGCCAACCTGGCAGATTGGTTACGCTGCTCTCGAGCAAGTCGTAAAGCGTATCGAAGGCGGTAATGACACCGTTTATGAGCAGGTCTTTTCTGGCGAATTAATCGTTCGCGGCTCCACCACCCGTTAATCAATGTTCGTGATAGCGATCATAAATTAGACACTGCTGGCTTTTCTTTGGAACCGGTTCCATCTAGCGTAATAGTTATATTAGTTAGATGAGCCAGACCAGAGAATTTTATGCCGAGAAAAATTATTGTCGTCACTGCCGCTTACGGGCATGACCGCATCGCAGCACTAGGCGGGCAACACGCCCTGCTGCCAATTATCGCCAATGCCGGAGCTGACGGCGTGGAAATCCGTCGCGAATTGTTCAATCACGCGCAACTGGATGTCCTGCCAGAGCTGGCGCAGCAAATTGCCGAACATCAACTAGAAGCCTGTTATTCCGCGCCGGAACCGCTGTTTGTGGAAGACGGCAAACTCAATCCGCTGATCCCTTCTTTGCTACTTGAAGCCCACCAACTCAACGCAAGCTGGCTGAAACTTTCACTCGGCCATTTTCGCGGCAGCCAGCAGTTTTCTGTTTTGCAGCAGTGGCTGGCACAAAGCGACGTGGCTTTGGTGGTGGAAAATGACCAAACCAGCAGCGGCAAACTTGCTCCAATGCAACGCTTCCAGGCCGCCTGCAATGTGCTAAACCTTCCTGTGACGCTCACTTTTGATATGGCCAATTGGCTATGGGTTGAAGAATCGCCAGAAGCTGCGGCACGCGTACTTGCACCGTCGGTCAGTTATATCCACGTGAAAGCCGCCATTGCGCACCATTATCACTACCGGGCGATTGCGCTCGATGATGCCGAACCTCGCTGGCTGGAACTGCTTAATAGTCTGCCAGCAGATGCACCACGTGGGATTGAGTTCCCGCTTGAAGGCCGTGATTTGACGGCTGTAACCCGTCATTACGTCAATTTATTACGCGAGGAGTAAGCGATGTCGACCCAACTGGATGTGATCACCATTGGTGAAGCAATGGCGATGTTTGTCGCAAAGGAAACCGGCGATTTAGCCGCCGCAGAGTCTTTTGTTAAACGGGTCGCGGGCGCAGAACTGAACGTCGCCACCGGGCTTGCGCGCCTTGGGCTGAACGTGGGCTGGGTCAGCCGTGTGGGCAATGACTCTTTTGGCCGCTACGTACTACAACAACTGGCAAAAGAGCGGATCAATAGCCACGGCGTGACTACCGATGAGCGCTACGCAACAGGCTTCCAGCTTAAATCTAAAGCAGAAAATGGAACCGATCCCATTGTGGAATACTTCCGTAAGGGGTCCGCCGCCAGCCATCTTTCTGTTGCTAATTTCAACGAAGAGTACTTTTGTTCGGCACGCCATCTGCATTTGAGCGGCGTGGCGGCAGCGCTTTCTGCCAGCTCATTAGAACTGCTCAATCACGCAGCGAAAGTGATGAAAGAAAAAGGCAAAACGATTTCGTTCGACCCGAATCTGCGTCCGGTATTGTGGAAAAGCGAAGCGGAAATGGTGAAGCAGTTGAATAAACTCGCTTTCCAGGCCGACTGGGTTCTGCCGGGCCTGAGCGAAGGCGCAATCCTGACAGGCCACAAAACCCCGGAAGCGATTGCCGATTTCTATCTCGACCACGGCGTGAAAACCGTGGTGCTGAAAACCGGTGCTGACGGAGCGTGGTTTAAAACTGCCACTGGCGAGAAAGGCGCAGTAAATGCGGTGAAGGTCGAGAATGTTGTCGACACCGTTGGTGCTGGCGACGGCTTTGCCGTAGGGGTGATAAGCGCCCTGCTCGAAGGAAAATCCTTACCACAAGCAGTTAGCCGCGGTAATAAAATCGGCTCACTGGCGATACAAGTCATCGGCGATAGCGAAGGGTTACCCACCCGAGCAGCGCTTGGCGAATAAACTAAGATTGCGTCAGCTGTGCCCTACACTCGGCATGATGCGTCTCTCCTCAACATAGAGGCTTGCCTATGAAAACCCAGTCCCTTTCATCAAAGATAATCGCGCCAAAACGTTGGTGGTACATCATGCCAATCGTGTTTATCACCTACAGCCTGGCGTACCTTGATCGTGCCAACTTTAGTTTCGCTTCCGCCGCAGGCATTAACGAAGACCTCGGTATCACTAAAGGTATTTCGTCGCTGCTGGGAGCACTATTCTTCCTCGGTTATTTCTTCTTCCAGATCCCAGGGGCGATGTACGCCGAGCGCCGCAGCGTACGCAAACTGATCTTTGTCTGCCTGATTTTATGGGGCGCCTGTGCCTCATTAACCGGGATGGTCAGCAACATTCCAGCGCTGGCGGCGATTCGTTTTATCCTCGGCGTAGTTGAAGCCGCCGTGATGCCAGCAATGCTGATTTACATCAGCAACTGGTTTACTAAATCTGAACGTTCGCGGGCTAACACCTTCTTAATTCTTGGTAATCCGGTGACGGTGCTGTGGATGTCTGTCGTTTCTGGCTACCTGATTCAGGCATTCGGCTGGCGCGAAATGTTTATCTTTGAAGGTATTCCGGCGGTCATCTGGGCATTCGCCTGGTGGGTGTTGGTAAAAGATAAACCGACCCAGGTTGGCTGGTTATCTGATGCTGAAAAAGCGGCGTTGCAGGCGCAACTTGAGAAAGAACAAGAAGGGATTAAAGCGGTACGTAATTACAGCGAAGCCTTCCGCTCGCGTAATGTTGTGCTGCTTTGCATGCAGTATTTCTGCTGGAGCATTGGCGTATATGGCTTCGTGCTGTGGCTGCCGTCAATTATTCGTGGCGCAGGCACCGCGGGTATGGGAATGGTGGAAGTCGGCTGGCTGTCATCGGTTCCTTATCTGGCGGCGACAATTGCCATGATTGTTGTCTCCTGGGCCTCTGACAAAATGCAAAACCGTAAGCTTTTTGTCTGGCCATTACTGCTTATTGGCGCGTTTGCATTCCTCGGCTCCTGGTTGGTAGGTGCCGATCACTTCTGGGTTTCCTACACTCTGCTGGTGATTGCTGGTGCTGCAATGTATGCACCTTATGGCCCATTCTTCGCGATTATTCCGGAAATGCTGCCGCGCAACGTTGCCGGTGGCGCGATGGCATTAATTAATAGCATGGGCGCTCTCGGTTCGTTTGTTGGCTCCTGGTTTGTTGGTTACCTTAATGGCGCAACCGGCAGCCCGGCCGCCTCCTATGTATTTATGGGGGTAGCATTGCTTGCCTCGGTATGGCTAACTCTGATAGTGAAACCGGCGATAAACCAACAAGTTCCGGTGAGAGCACACCACGCCTAATTTCAAGTCGGGCGGTCGTTATACCGCCCGGCGATTTTTAAACTGTTCAACGGAGAACGCCATGAAGCCGTCCGTCATCCTCTACAAAAAGTTACCTGACGACCTGCTTGCCCGTCTTGAAAGTCACTTTACCGTCACTCAAGTCAGTTCACTGAGTGCTGAAAATCTCCAAAAAAACGCGGATGTTTTCGCTAATGCGGAAGGGATTTTGGGTTCCAGTGAAACGGTCGGAAAAGAGTTTCTGTCCCACACTCCTAAGCTGCGTGCGGCTTCAACGGTGTCCGTGGGCTATGACAATTTTGATGTCGATGCCCTGAATGCGCGTGGAATTGTACTGATGCACACGCCAACGGTGCTCACCGAAACCGTTGCGGACACCATGATGACGCTGGTGCTAGCGACGGCTCGCCGCGCGGTGGAAGTGGCTGAACGCGTGAAAGCCGGTGAGTGGAAAGGCGGTATTGGCGCGGATTGGTTTGGCATCGACGTGCACCATAAAACGCTGGGGATTCTCGGCATGGGCCGCATTGGCCTGGCGCTGGCACAACGGGCGCATTTCGGCTTCAACATGCCGATTTTGTATAACGCACGTCGCCATCATCAGGAAGCGGAAGAGCGCTTTAACGCCCGTTATTGCGACCTCGACACCCTGCTGGCCGAATCCGATTTCGTCTGTATTTCCCTGCCGCTGACCGATGAAACGTATCATCTGATTGGTGCGGAACAGCTGGCGAAAATGAAATCTTCAGCGATTTTGATTAACGCCGGACGCGGGCCAGTGGTCGATGAAAAAGCATTAATTCAGGCACTGAAAGACGGCAAAATTCACGCCGCCGGTCTGGATGTGTTCGAGCAAGAACCGCTGCCAGTGGACTCGCCACTTCTCAGCCTGCCGAACGTTGTGGCGCTACCGCATATCGGTTCCGCAACGCATGAAACTCGATACAACATGGCGGCTTGCGCGGTGGATAATTTAATTGCGGCGTTGAGTGGCAATGTGAAAGAGAACTGCGTGAACCCGCAGGTATTGAAGTAGAAACTAAAAAGCCAGTAGGCAACTGCTGGCTTATCGCCTTTTTAACAGCAACCCCGGCATTCGACTCTGATGAATGATACCGATAACGATAATCCCTGCTTCGGCTTTTTGGTAATAGAGCATATGGCTCATATAGGGAAAGCTCCATACACCAGGAAATAAATCGTCAGATTCATCCATTCCCATCCCCGGCATTTTTGCCAAATGCTGTAGCGTAACGCGCATACCAACCAGATATTCACGAGTCATAAGATTACCAAATTGCTTCAGTGAAAATCCCTTTAGCCCGCGCAAATCCTCTCGTGCCTCTTCCGTCAGCTTATATCCAGCCATTAAAGATCCTTCAGTAACTCATCAAACGCATCGTCACCGTCACAGACATTGCCTGTTTCAATCTGAGCAACGGAACGTGCAAGCTTATCGCGCAGATTCTGCAACTTGAGTTCTTCGATAGCGTTGTAATCGGCAATAGACATCACGACAACAGAAGGTTTGCCATTTTTGGTGATGCTCACTGGTTCACGCTGCGCTTTAGCAATCATTTCCCCAAACTGAGTTTTTGCCTGGTTGGCAGTAAAACTGATCATGCCTCATCCTCATTTCGATTGAATAGGTATAAATCGTTCGATTTGTATCTATTTTAAACTACGTAGAGAACAGGAGCGAGTCTTTGTCGCCTGGTATCGGCTAGTTCATACACAAGTGTCAGAGAATAGATGCTGTGAGAATTTAATCCAATGGGGAGGGAATAAGTTATGAATAAGCTTCGCAAAACAGGAATTTTAAGCAAAATAAAAGGGATGAACCTTAAAGGATCATCCCTTTTTAAAATCGAGTGTTAACTTAGAAATCGGTATTAGAAAAACCGGTCATTTCTTCGAGGCCCATCTCACGGCCTAACGCCGTCATTGGATGCACGATAACCAGGCCGCGTACCGCTTTTTTCAGAGCGCCCATGTTGGCTTGTTCTTTCTTAGTGATGGGACGCTTGTACGGCAACGCCATCAGTTTTTGTGCTTCTTTGCTCAGCTTCTGGTTACGCACCGCTTGCAGGCGAACGATCTCAATTTCCAGTTTCGCTTTCTCTTTTTCCATCTCAGCGTACTTTTCAGCATCGTTGATCAGATGCAGTTCTGGCATCTCGTGACGGATAAGATCGAGGCGATCGCTCAGGCGTTTGATTTCTGCTTTTTCGATTTCTTTCATTTTTGATTAACCGTGAATAAAGTTCATTGTTGGCAAGGATACACCATTCGGCGTGAGAGGGACTTACTTCTGGAAGGCTTTTTTTAAGCTGATCCGGGAGATCAGCTCGGTCAAAGAGAGCACCATCGTCGATCGAACAATTTGTTGATAGCGCTGTTTTTGCATGGCAAACAGCTCAGGGTCGCTGCCATCAACAAACTTTGGCGTCGGCGGTAGAGCAGAAACACAATGCAGTTCACCGAATGGGCCGAGCATTTCATCGTCGGTAAAATTATATTCGCTACCGTCGTGATTCAACTCTTCGCGCAGCGCCATAAGCAGCTCGCAATCTTCGTACTCTGGGCGATTAAGCACGCCGAGGCCGTAGATAAGTTTGAGACGCACGGAAAGATCCCCTAACGGGCCATCGCCATCCAATAACGGTTCAACCGCGTATTTCACCGCATAATCGTCTTTACGGAAGACCTGCAACACCAGGATATTCACCGCTTCGGTAAGAAGCTCAACCGCGGTGATCAGCAGGCTGCGTACGGTTTTACCGGCATTAAGACGCTCAAGCACACGGTTTTCAAAGGCCTGGGTTTCTTCCATCTTTGCCTACATCACTAAAAGTATTATTGGGTGCAGCCACTTCTTGCCGCACCCGCTTTCCATCACTATTTGCCGTTGTATGCGCTCACCGCTTCTGCCACAACATCGCTATTGGCATCGAGGCCAGAGATTTCAGCAAGCGTCGCCTGCGGGCCTTTTTCTGCCAGCAATTTCTCAAGCTCTTGCGCTTGCGGGTCTTCCGCACTGCGGTAATGCATCGCCGCAGCAATACCTTTGATCAGGTATTGGCGTGGCAAGCCGTATTCGATGGTGCCAAGCAATGGCTTAATCAGACGGTCGCCCGCACTCAATTTACGCAGCGGCTGGCGGCCAACGCGCTCCACATCATCTTTCAGATAAGGGTTCTCGAAACGACCAAGGATTTTCTGGATGTAGGCTGCGTGCTTGTCTGCATCAAAACCGTAGCGCTTGATCAGCACCGCACCACTTTCGTCCATTGCACCTTTCACGACGCTACGGACTTTTTCATCCAGAATCGCATCGCGAATGGTCTGATGACCGGCCAGTTGGCCAAGGTATGCGGTTATAGCATGCCCGGTATTCAGCGTGAAGAGTTTGCGCTCAACAAACGCCATCAGATTATCAGTAAGTTCCATGCCAGGAATGTTCGGGAGATCACCTTTGAACTGGGTTTTATCAACAATCCATTCGCTGAATGTTTCAACCGTGACTTCAAGCGGGTCATTAGTGGCAGATTCTGACGGTGGAACAATACGGTCAACGGCGGAATCAACAAAGCCAACGTGCTGCTCAACCCACGCTTGATCATCTTCTGAAAGCGCCTTCATGACATGAGCTTTAAGCTGGCTGGTGCCGCGCACCATATTCTCGCAAGCGATGATGTTCAGCGGTTTCTCATTACCGTTGGTACGACGCAGAACCAGACCTTTCGCCACGGCTGGTGCAATGCGTTCAAGCACGACCGGGCCGACTGCCGTGGTCACCAGGTCCACATCGGCAATCAGGGTAATAACTTCATCGCCAATGCTGCTAACAGCATTAACATTGGAAACGGTATCGATTTGCTTTTGCTCGCCAACAACGTGAACCTGGTAGCTATGGCGCGCATTCAGCGCGTCCAGCACAGTCTGGTTCACATCGGCAAAGGTCAGTTGAATACCAGCGTCTGCCAGCAGTTTTCCGATAAAGCCACGTCCGATATTACCTGCACCAAAATGTAATGCTTTCATGTCGTTCACCTTCTTAAATTTGAATTACCCGAGAGGGTTCGGGTGAGGAGGTTTGTGGTATTGACCAACCTCACCGGAACCCTCTCCCATTCGGGAGAGGGAAGTGGAGACTTACTTCTTACCTGCCAGCAGGTCGAGAACCTCCTGAACACTGGTGGTATTCGCCAGGCGATCAATCACTGAATCATCATCCAGCGCGTTGGTCAGGCTGGTGATAACCTGGATGTGTTCGTTATTGCGAGCGGCAATACCGATAACCAGGCGGGCAATATCATCAGTTTCTTCACCGAAGTGAACACCGTGTGGATACTGGCAGAACACAACGCCGGTTTTCAGTACGCGGTCTTTCGCTTCAACTGTACCGTGCGGAACTGCGATACCTTCGCCCAGATAAGTTGGGGTCAGTTTTTCACGTTCAAACATCGCATCAACATATTCAGGCTGGACGTAACCACCGTTCACCAGTTGCTCACCTGCAAAGCGAATGGCTTCTTCTTTGTTGGTAGCAGTCAGGCCGAGGAACACGTTGCCAGCACCCAGGCGGAACAGCCCTTCTTCGCTTGGTACGAAGCTGTCTTCCAGGCTGCTCATTACCTTCACTTCTTTCTCGCTCAGGTTATGAGAGGCCACCAGACGCTCGGTCAGGTTGGAGTACAAGCTGCTGTCGAGGAAGTTGGTCAGGGAAATATGCTGTGCCTGTGGAACCTGGCGCATAGCGCGTTCGGTCAGGTCACGGTGGGTAATCACCAGGTCAACGTCGTCCGGCAAGCTGTTGATTGCACAGTTAGTCACGGAGATATTTTTCAGGCCTGCATCGCTGACTTTCTTACGCAGCACGCCAGCACCCATAGCACTTGAACCCATGCCTGCATCACACGCTACGATGATTTTACGTACGTGGCTCAGGTCGTTAGACAGACCAGCACCTACCGCCAATGGCGCAGTTGCACCTTTGGATTCAGCTTTCATTTCTGCCATGCGGCGAGCGGCTGCTTCGATATCGTCTTCTTCTTTAACTTTGCTGGTTTTCAGCAAGATTGCTGATACCACGAAGGAGACTGCAGTTGCTGCAACGATTGCTGCGATGTTCGCGAAGTACGCACCTTTTGGAGTCATCGCCAGAACCGCCAGGATAGAACCCGGAGATGCCGGTGAAACAAGGCCGCCGTTCAGGATAGTCAGAGTGAACACGCCAGTCATACCGCCGAGGATAACGGCCAGAATCAGACGTGGGTTCATCAGCACATACGGGAAGTAAATTTCGTGGATACCGCCCAGGAAGTGGATGATTGCCGCGCCGCCCGCAGACTGCTTAGCATTACCACGACCGAAGAACATGTACGCCAGCAATACGCCCATACCCGGACCTGGGTTTGCTTCAATCAGGAAGAAGATTGATTTGCCCAGTTCGTGGGACTGCTGAATACCCAACGGCGAGAAGATACCGTGGTTGATTGCGTTGTTCAGGAACAGGATTTTCGCTGGTTCTACGAAGATAGAAGCCAGTGGCAGCATGTCATGAACAACCATGAAGTTAACGCCCGCTGCCAGTACTTTGGACAGGACTTCAACCGCAGGGCCAATACCCATGAACGCCAGAATCGCCAGAATCATACCGATGATGCCAGCGGAGAAGTTGTTTACCAGCATTTCAAAGCCGGATTTGATTTTGCCGTCTACCCATGCGTCGAAATGTTTAATCGCCCAGCCACCCAGAGGGCCTGCAATCATCGCGCCGAGGAACATCGGCATATCCGCACCGACGATAACACCCATGGTGGTGATTGCACCCACCACACCACCACGGTCACCACCAATCAAACGACCACCGGTATAACCGATGAGCAATGGCAGCAGGTAGGTAATCATTGGGCCTACCAGTTTCGCCAGTGTTTCACTTGGCAACCAACCGGTCGGGATAAATAAGGCGGTGATAATACCCCAGGCGATAAACGCGCCGATATTTGGCATTACCATGTTACTCAGGAAACGACCAAAGCTTTGCACTCTGATCTTGATATCGGATGACATACGCACACCCCTTATTGTGTTTACGCGCTGAAAAGCAGCCCGAGGTTTATTGTTAATGTGGTGGCAAGCAACGCTGCCAGATGCTCTAAGTGACGCAAATCTGGCACTGAATCGTTAAGGTGTCCAGTGAGCGGAAGTTTATGTGATAAAGATCACCAATTTATGGGTGTGACCAGCTACGATCGGGAGATCTGTGTCACATAATCAGTGTGTAAAAAAAACACAAAAGCTATTTTTTGCGCATAGTTGACACCTAAGCGTGATGAAAATCACATTTCATGACCGTGCCTTTGTTATTTATATGTGATTAGCATCACAAGAAATTTTAAGTGATTTTTATGGAGTGTGATCCGAGGCAACCCGGCGGTGCCGGTTGATTTGATTTTGTCAGAAAATTACAGCGCAGCGGCAAAGCACAAAACCATCAGAGTCATCCGATCAAAAACAAAATAATAACTATGGTTGACTATCATCAACACTACACATCATTGTGGTTTATCTTTTAATCAAAACACGTAAAAACAGTGCTCATATTTCCCCACTGCTTCAAAAGGTCACTAGCATGGATTTATTTATCCGCTTCCCCTGGATTGCGTTTGTAGTGATGTTTTTATTCTTTGTATTGTGGCGCACTAAACCACTGCGCTCATCGTTGGTTGCAGCGCTGGCATGGCTCAGCTATGGCATCTACGAGTTTTCTATTTTCTTTCGTCTGACCTGTAGCACAAACTGCATTCGCGTTGATTTGTTAGTCATCTATCCATTACTGCTGCTTATCTCGCTGTGGGCGTTCATTTCAGCGCTTCTCCGGTTAAAGTCCCGACATACTTAAAGCGCACTACCTTTTAGTTCATCCTGATCCATACTTAACTTTTGTCGATTAAAATGGACGATGTAATGAAACTTATCGGTAATTACACCAGCCCGTATGTGCGCAAAATTTCAGTTATCCTGCTGGAAAAGGGCATCACGTTTGAGTTTGTAAACGACAACCCGTGGATATCAGAAAGCACCACATCACAATACAACCCGCTCGGCAAAGTCCCGGCGCTGGTCACCGGCGATGGGCAATACTGGTTCGATTCACCGGTAATTGCCGAATATCTTGAGCTGTTGGATATTGCCCCAGCACTAATCCCACGCGATCCATTAGCTGCACTGCAGATGCGCCAGATAGAAGCGCTGGCCGATGGCATTATGGACGCGGCTCTGGTTTCAGTACGCGAACGCCAGCGCCCGCCGGAGCAGCAATCTGAAACGGAACTGCTACGCCAACGTGAAAAAATAAGCCGTAGCCTGACTCTGCTCGAACAGTACGTCGCAGATAAAAAACTGGATGCGGAAAGCCTAAGCGTCGCGACCATTGCGGTGGCATGCGCTGTGGGCTACCTCAATTTCCGTCGCGTTTCGCCAGGCTGGTGTGTCGACCGCCCACATTTAGTCAAACTGGTGGAGAAACTTTTCGAACGGGAAAGTTTTGCACGTACTGAACCGCCAACAGCATGATCTCCCGCCATGACAGGGGGGCAACTCCCCCTGTAAACTATCGCAATATTTCACCATTCTGCGGCTTGCTATGACTACCCATCGCACCTTGTACAGCCAACTTCCAGCAATCGATAAACTGTTACGTGACGCCTCATTCAGCACTTTGCTGCACCATTTCGGCCACACTCAGGTGGTGAACACCTTACGAGAGATGCTTGAGGTGGCACGGGAACACATTCGTACTCAGGAGATCCTGCCGCCCTGGAACAGCGATTGGGCAGCTCATGCGCAGCTTCAGCTTGAGTCAGGCCAGCGCAGCGCCCTATTACCAGTATTTAACCTGACCGGCACGGTATTGCATACCAACCTGGGTCGCGCATTGCAGGCAGAAGCCGCAATTGAGGCTGTGACTCAGGCAATGCGCTACCCCGTAACACTGGAATATGATTTACATGGTGCAGAGCGCGGACACCGTGACAGAGCATTGGCAGGCCTGCTTTGCGAACTGACCGGTGCGGAAGACGCCTGTATCGTTAATAACAACGCGGCAGCCGTATTGCTGATGCTGGCGGCATGTGCCAGCGGCGAAGAGGTTGTAGTTTCACGTGGCGAGCTGGTGGAAATCGGCGGTGCATTCCGTATTCCCGATGTGATGCGCCAGGCGGGCTGCCAACTTGTGGAAGTTGGTACGACAAACCGCACGCATTTGAAAGATTACCGCCAGGCGGCGAATGAAAATACGGCGCTATTGATGAAAGTCCACACCAGCAATTACCAGGTTGCGGGCTTTACTAAAGCGGTCGATGAAGCAGAACTGGTAGCACTCGGTAATGAGCTAAATATCCCTGTTGTTACTGATTTAGGTAGCGGTTCGCTGGTCGACTTAACTCAGTGGGGATTGCCAGAAGAGCCTATGCCGCAACAGTTGATCGCCGCAGGCGTAAGCCTTGTGAGTTTCTCTGGTGATAAACTGCTCGGCGGCCCGCAAGCGGGCATTATCGTCGGCAAAAAAGATCTTATCGCCCGCATTCAAAGCCACCCGCTTAAACGCGCATTACGCGCCGATAAAATGACGCTGGCTGCACTCGAAGCGACGCTGCGCCTTTATCAACACCCGGAAACATTGGTCGAACGATTGCCGACGCTGCGTTTGCTAACCCGTAACGCCAGTGAAATCACACAGCTTGCACAACGCCTGTTGCCATCCCTTGAAGCCAAATATGGCAAGCAATTTACCGTTTGCGTAGAACCATGTTTATCGCAAATTGGCAGCGGCTCACTACCGGTGGATCGTTTGCCAAGTGCCGCGCTAACGTTCACACCAAAAGATGGGCGTGGCGCAACACTTGCCGCGCTCACACAAGCCCTGCGGGAACGACCAAAACCGATTATTGGCCGCATCAGCGATGGGCGCTTATGGCTGGATTTACGTGGCCTTGAAGATGAAGCTGGTTTCATGGAGAACCTGAACCCATGATTATTGCTACCGCCGGGCATGTTGACCACGGCAAAACCACCCTGCTGCAAGCCTTAACTGGCGTGAATGCTGACCGTCTGCCCGAAGAGAAAAAGCGCGGCATGACTATCGACCTGGGCTATGCATACTGGCCACAACCCGATGGCCGCATTCCCGGTTTTATTGATGTGCCAGGCCATGAAAAATTCCTCGCCAATATGCTGGCAGGCGTGGGGGGTATCGACCACGCGCTGTTAGTTGTCGCCTGCGATGATGGCGTGATGGCGCAAACTCGCGAACATCTCGCAATCTTGCAATTAACCGGCAAACCGTCACTAACCGTGGCCTTGACCAAAGCCGATCGGGTGAGTGATGCGCGAATCGATGAAGTACGCGAAGCGGTGCTGGAAACACTCAGTGAATTTGGCTGGCAAGAGGCTGCTTTGTTTGTCACAGCAGCCACCAGCGGCACAGGAATTGATGAGCTACGCACACATCTACTCGCTCTGCCGGAACGTGCACACCCTCGCCAGCATCGTTTCCGTCTCGCTATTGATCGTGCTTTTACCGTCAAAGGTGCCGGTCTGGTCGTGACCGGAACCGCATTAAGTGGCGAAGTAAAAATTGGTGACACACTATGGTTAACCGGTGCTGATAAACCGATGCGTGTCCGCGGTTTGCATGCCCAAAATAGTAAAACCGACACCGCTTTTGCCGGGCAACGCATAGCTGTCAACATTAGCGGCGATGCGGAAAAACTGGATATCAAACGTGGTGACTGGCTGCTGGCGGAACATCCCCTTCAGCCAGTTGAGCGCGTGATCGTTCAACTGCAAAGCCATGCACAGTTGCAACAATGGCAGCCGCTGCATATCCACCATGCAGCAAGTCATGTCACCGGGCGCATTTCTCTGCTAGAAGATGATCTCGCCGAACTGGTTCTGGATACGCCGTTATGGCTTGCAGACAATGACCGCCTGGTTCTGCGTGAT
This sequence comes from Buttiauxella massiliensis, assembly GCF_902500225.1. Taxonomy (GTDB): domain Bacteria; phylum Pseudomonadota; class Gammaproteobacteria; order Enterobacterales; family Enterobacteriaceae; genus Buttiauxella; species Buttiauxella massiliensis. The sequence goes on from NZ_LR722651.1 coordinate 158,163, forward strand.
ATATCCGCTCGCGTCACACTTGCAGGAGCGCGCGCCATTCTTCTGCATGCCCCACGCCGCGGTAAACGCCAGCCTGCATTCCTCGCGTGGTTACAACAGCTTAAACAGGCAGAAAATGACCAGCAGGCGCTCGATATCCATCTACAGCGAAGCGCCGTTACGCTGACTGATTTCGCCTGGGCGCGGCAACTGACCTCTCAGGGCTTGCAAGATTTGCTAAACAGAACCGATTTTCTGCGCGCGGGCAATAGCCTGCTTAGCGAGGAAATGGCCGCACGCTGGAAGCAAAAACTACTCGATACCCTGGAGCGCTATCACCAACAGCATGACGACCAACCCGGTCCTGGCCGCGAGCGTCTGCGTCGCATGGCTTTACCAAGTGAAGATGAGCCACTGGTTTTGGCATTGATTGAAAAAATGCGCCAGGAAGGATTACTCGCAAGCCGACAAGGCTGGCTGCATCTGCCCCATCACAAACCGGGCTTTTCCGCAGAGCAGTTGGCAGTCTGGGAGAAAATTGATGCACTATTTGGTGATGACCCTTGGTGGGTACGCGATCTGGCTCGGGAAACACAACAAGATGAACAAGTAGTACGTCAGCTACTGCGTTTTGCCGCGCAACTTGGGCTGGTGACTGCGATCTTAAAAGATCGTTATTACCGTAACGATCGGATTCAAACCTTTGCTAATTTGATCCGTGAGCTGGATCAAACGCAAGGAGCCACCAGCGCTGCGGATTTCCGAGATAGTCTCGGCGTGGGTCGCAAACTGGCGGTGCAAATTCTCGAATACTTTGACCGAATTGGTTTTACCCGCCGCCGAGGGAATGATCATTTACTGCGTGATAAGGCGTTGTTTATGGTTGAGAAGTAATTATCTCCTATAAAACCTCTCATTACACACTGAGAGGTTTTTTTTCGCACCGCGGAAAAGGTAAGTATGAAACAAATACAATTAAAAATTACCTAAACACCTAATCACATTGAACTTTCTGACGCACTTCAAGTTTTTTTTCCTCAATATAAAGGAGTATCGATCTATTCCCCCCTATGAGGTTTACGCCATGGATTTTATGGAAAAGTTAAATACGCTTTCGGCAAAAATTAAGCAGCAGGCCGCTGCAATCCAAACAGAAGAAGCAACAAAAACCGCGTTTGTGATGCCATTTATCCATAACGTTTTAGGATACGATGTCTTTGATCCAACTGAGGTTGTTCCAGAGTTCATCTGCGATGTAGGGACGAAAAAGGGTGAGAAAATAGATTATGCGATTTGCAAAAATGGCGAAGTACAAATCCTGATTGAATGTAAAAAAATTGGTGATGCTCTTAATCTAAATCACGCTTCACAGTTATTCAGATATTTTCACGTTACGAATGCTCGTATATCGATACTAACAAATGGTCAGGTTTATAAGTTCTTCACCGATCTTGACTCACCCAATAAGATGGATGAAAAACCTTTCCTTGAGTTTGATTTATTAGATATTGATGAATATGTATTACCGGAGTTACGCAAGCTAACAAAATCCGCATTTGATGTTGAATCCATTATCAATGCCGCAGGCGAACTGAAATATGTCAGCCAAATTAAGAAATTAATTAGTGCGCAATTCACAGCCCCAGATGAGGATTTCGTAAAATTCTTCGCATCACGAGTCTATGACGGAATTATTACGCAAAAAGTTCGGGATTCGTTTACTGAGTTAACCCGAAAAGCAGCGAGTCAGTTCCTTAATGATCAAATTAATGAAAGATTGAAATCGGCAATGAGCGGTGTACAAGTTCCAGCTATCAACTCAGAAGCCTCAACAGAACCTGATTCAGATACCCATGAATCGACTGAAGAAAGTGAAATCCAGACCACCATTGATGAACTTGAGGGCTATCACATCGTGAAAGCGATTGTGCGGACGGTGGTCGATGCAGGCCGAGTGAGTCAACGAGATACGAAAAGCTACTTTGGTATTCTGCTCGATGATAATAATCGCAAACCTATATGCCGTTTACATTTTAATCGTGCGCAAAAATATATTGGCATATTTGATGAGGACAAAACTGAAACAAGACATCCCATTTCCTCGCTGGATGAAATCTACAATCATGCCGAAATATTGAAATCCACGGCATGCTTGTACGACTAGGTTTGTCTGTAATACGGAATTTTTAAAACGAACCATATGAGCTAGCTGGAACGCTCCATAAGTCGGATAAGCGAAGCGTCATCCGACAGTTTCCGCAAAAATGGTGGATGACGCTAGCGCTTATCCACCCTACAAAAACAAAGGCTTATGAAACCGAGTAGGCCGGATAAGCGAAGCGTCATCCGGCAAAACCCGATTACTGAGCCACTCAGAACAACCCTAACGGCTTATCCGAGTAACTCACCAGCAGGCACTTGGTCTGCTGATAATGGTCCAGCATCATTTTATGGGTTTCCCGCCCGATACCGGATTGTTTGTAGCCCCCAAATGCCGCATGCGCTGGATAAGCGTGATAACAGTTAGTCCACACGCGCCCCGCCTGAATGCCACGGCCCATTTTGTACGCCAGATTACCGTTACGACTCCAGACACCAGCCCCGAGGCCATATTCAGTATCGTTCGCCAGCTCCAGTGCTTCTTCTACAGTTTTGAAGGTTGTCACGGCGAGCACCGGCCCGAAGATCTCTTCCTGGAAAACGCGCATATTATTTTTGCCGAACAGAATGGTTGGCTCGAGGTAATAACCCGCTTTCAGGTCACCCTCCAATGCTTTGCGGCGCCCACCAGTCAGGACATCAGCCCCTTCTTTTTTGCCGATATCGATGTAGTTCAGAATGGTTTCCATCTGCCCTTGTGACACCTGCGCCCCCATTTGGGTACGTGAGTCCAGAGGGTTACCACTGCGGATAGATTCCACACGGCGAATCGCACGCTCCATAAAGCGTTCATAGATGGATTCCTGCACCAACGCGCGGCTCGGGCAGGTACACACTTCGCCCTGGTTGAAGGCGAACAGCGCAAAACCTTCCAGTGCCTTGTCGAAAAATGCGTCCTCTTCGTCCATCACATCAGCAAAGAAAATATTTGGGGATTTACCACCCAACTCCAGCGTGACCGGGATAATGTTTTGAGTCGCATACTGCATTATCTGCTGGCCCACTTCAGTCGAGCCGGTAAAAGCAACTTTGGCGATACGTTTGGAGGTTGCCAGATATTCACCGATTTCACCGCCAGCACCGTTCACTACGTTGATGACACCCGGCGGTAGCAAATCTCCCACCAACTCCATCAACAGCAGAACCGACAGCGGCGTTAAACGCGCAGGTTTGAGCACGATGCAGTTGCCCGCCGCCAGCGCCGGAGCCATTTTCCAGCTCGCCATCAGCAGCGGGAAGTTCCACGGAATAATTTGTGCTACGACACCCAGCGGTTCATGGAAGTGATACGCCACAGTATCGCCATCAACTTCGCTGATCCCGCCTTCCTGAGCGCGAATACAGGACGCAAAATAGCGGAAATGGTCGATAGCCAAAGGCACGTCGGCACCGCTGGTTTCACGGATTGGTTTGCCATTATCCCAGGTCTCAGCCGCCGCCAGCAGCTCAATATTCTGCTCCATGCGATCGGCTATTTTTAGCAGAATATTGGCACGTTCCTGAACTGACATACCGCCCCAGCCTGCTTTTGCCTCATGCGCTGCATCTAACGCTAAATCAATATCGCCTTTGCTGGAGCTGGCTATCTCGCATAGAGGTTGCCCAGTAACTGGGGTAAGGTTTTCGTAGTATTTTCCCTCGACAGGAGCGACCCACTGGCCGCCAATGAAATTGTCGTAACGAGGTTTAAGCTTGAGCGGGAAACCATACTCGCCCGGGATAATTCGGGTATCGGGAGGATTATTTGTCATGTGAATCTCCTTGTCGTTTGCACTCTCAAGCGTAGTCGCCAGCGGTGAATTCTTCGCCAATGTTTGAGCGCTTTACGACACAGGTCACGGATTGGTTTTTCGCTGATTAAGAGTAATCAGCCTGCAGGTTATTGGTTTTGATACATACTTAAAGTTTACCTTTTCCCGTTTCGCTACAAGGATCGCTCATGCGCCTGTTTATTAGTTTCGATGTGGGCGGCACCCACGTTAAGCATGGTTTGTTCACTGAAGAGGGGGAGGTGCTGATCGCTGAAGAGTATGACACTCACTATGACCGCCAGCAGTTTCTGGATGCCTGGCAAAGTGTGGTGGCGGGCTATCGGCAGCATAATGAAATTGCCGGGATTGCCATCAGTTTTCCCGGTTATATCAACCCTCATACCGGCAATGTCCCCAAAGCGGGGGCACTTGAGTTTCTTGACGGCTGCAATTTGCTGGAGATTTTTGGCGAACTGACAGACCTGCCCATTACAGTTGAAAATGATGCTAACTGTGCAGCCCTCGGTGAGATGTGGTTGGGTGCGGGCAATGAATATGATTCGCTGGTCTGCGTGACGATTGGTACCGGCATTGGCGGTGGCATTATCGTAAACCGAGAACTTATGCGCGGTTCGCACTTCCGGGCCGGTGAATTTGGCGTATTGCCGGTAGGAAAATATGGCGAGGATATGCATCAGTTGGCGTCAGCCAAAGGGTTGATGGATGCATGCCGTCGCGAGATGAATATCCCGGCAGATGAGAAAATTCGCGGTCAGGATATTTTTGCCCGAGCTGAAACAGATCTGCATATTCAGGGTGTTATCGACAACTGGGTGAAATACCTGGCGCGTGGGATTTATAGCGTTGTGTCACTATTTGATCCTCAAGCGATTTTGCTGGGCGGCGGCGTCAGTACTCAGCCTATGCTCTACCCGATGCTGGAACGTCACCTGGAAGGGTTTAAGTTCTGGGATGTGCTACAAGTGCCGATTCGCCCCTGCAAGCTGGGGAATAAGGCGGGTATGCTTGGCGCGGTTTGGCTGGCAAAACAGAAATAAAAAAAGCCCGACGAATTTGTCGGGCAACGGACGATTAATGAAATATTTCTTATATACCTCTCATACTTCGTGCCACACAGGAAAAATGCGCTTACATGCTTCCAGGGAGTGGCACGAAATAATTAAGGTAACTTCTTTCTGCACTTTCGGGATGAATTCACGTTCTCAGGGGTGAATACTTACTGTTCACCTGCAATCTCAACCACAACACGGCGGTCTGGAGCCAGGCAATCAATCAGTTGTGACTTAGGCATACCGTCTGCACAGGTGTTGCCGGTCACGGAATCACTTTCACCACGGCCTTCGGCTCGCACATTTTGAGCAGGCAAACCTTGCGCTATTAGTGCATCAACAACCGCTTGTGCACGCTGAGCAGAAAGCTGCTGATTGTATTGCTCTGAACCCAGACGATCGCTGTAGCCAACAACTGTTGTTGAGCTGTTTTTCGCAGCTTGCATATCCGGGCTGTTATACAGCTGCTGGATTGCCGCATGGCCTTCTGAAGTCAGTTCTGCGGAGTTAAAGCCGAACAGCACGTCAGATTTCAGATTGAATTTTTTCACCTCAGGAGCCGCTGGCGCAGGTTCCACAACCGGTGCGATCACTGCGTCATCATGCTGGCCGAAGCGATAAACAACACCGGCTGATACAGAGCTTACATCGCTGCTGAGACCAATCTGGTTGGAGTTTCCGACGTTGCTCACCCATTGGTATTCCAGACGGCCCGCCCAGTTTTTGGTGAAGGCATATTCGGTACCGATTGCAGCCAACGGGCGCACGCCAGTTTCAAAATTGCTATGACCTGCGTTGTTAACTTCTGCGCGGTAACCCATCGCACCAGCACGGCCATAAATATCCCAGTTATCAGTCAAGCCGTAGCTCGCTTTCAGAGAAAGTTGCAGGCCCTGGCTTTCCATTTTTCCGCCAGCAACACCGTTATTACCGTTGATACCCATGTTGCCCAGGTAGTCGTATCCACCTTCAACCGCTAACCATGGAAGAACCTGATAACCTGCAAATACGCCGCCGCTAACGTTGTCTTTGTCGAAATCGAAGTCAGTTGCGTTGCTCACGTTATCGTTGAAATCTTTGTTGCCGCTGGCATCAAAATAATGCGACCAGCCCATTTTAGCGCCGCCGTACCAGGTATTCGCGTCTGCCGCAGCAAATACGTTAGAAACTGCGCAAGCGTTCAGCACGATTAAAGCTACAAGAGTCTTTTTCATATATTCCCTAACATATCCCATTTCTGAGCAAACGACCCAGAATTAAAAAGCCATAAGTTTGTCGACACGGATAATAGAGGGAGAGTTCACAGATTTGAAATTATAATAAGTTTATTTTTAAATTTTTTCTTATCAAGAAGAACAATTACCAGGCACCATCACATAATGGCTTCTGGTAATTGACATAAAATGCTAAAATCACATTTTAAGTATTCTTGCTTGCGTCAAATTTTATCTGGCAATTCATTCATCTGTAATAAATAACCGCCTCTTTTGAGCTCGAGATGATTCGTTGCCTTTAAAGCAAACAGGACATTAAGAACACTGCTGCGTGATAAATGTGTTCTTTCTTGTATATATTCAAGAACTGAAACACGCATTCTCGTCTCCAATGGCAACTGAATAATTTCCTGAAGATGGTTGCAAATAACTGAATAGGTACGCTGCTGAACCACCAAATCATCTCGATAAAAGAGATAACTATTAAAGTAAGCTAATGTAATAGATACGTCACGCCACAGATTTTGTTGGTCGAATATTTCCATGGCTTTTTTAGCACTGACGCGCAATATCGTTGAATCAGTATCGACGCGCAGAATATGGCAGCGCAGGGTTTGCAGTGATTCAGCCAGACCAAACAAATGCGGATCGTATGCACCGGCGATCACCAGCCCATCGGTAGCGCGCAACACCGACAACTCACCTTGGATAAACAGATAGAGCTGCGCTTCGCCTTTATATTCCCAATGCAATCTTTTACGAGGCACGACTTTCATTTCTGTGCTGAAAGGCTTCAATGCTTCAAGCAAACGCCCAATGGATTCATCCGGTCTGACGGGTGCAGATAACGGCATAATTTTTCCTCGGTGAATGAGTTCTTTATGATTATAGGCATCATGCCAGAAGTTTAAAATTAAATAAAAGCCGTATTGAGCAAGATACTTTACCAGGGCATCATCGCAAATGTAACAATTGAATATCCAGAAACAATTTATACTTAGTTGAAATAATAACATACGTCATTTAAATTTAAATTTAATTAAATATCCACTCGCAAAATTAACATCTCCCCTCTACCTTTTCCGGTTCCCATCTCACCGGAAATTACTCTTATGTTCTTAGATTATTTCGCACTGGGCTTATTATGCTTTGCCGCTCTAGTCGTGTTTTACGGAATAATTGTCATTCACGATATTCCCTACGAAATCGCCGTTGAGCGCAACCATCCTCATCAAGACGCTATTCACGCTGCCGGATGGGTCAGCCTGTTAACGCTGCATGTGTTATGGCCTTTTATCTGGATTTGGGCAATGTTGTACCGTGAAGACCGTGGTTGGGGATTTCGCGCCAAAGAAAATGACAACATGGTACAACTGCAAACCCGCCTCGCTTTGCTTGAAAAAAAACTCGCCGCTCATAGTGCCAATAGCCCGAAAGGCTTGCCCCATTCAGACTAATTAAATGACCAGGAAATATCGTGGAATTATTACTGATCCTTATTTACGCTGCCATTTGTATTTGTATATTCAAACTATTCAAAATACCCCTGAATAAATGGTCAGTACCAACCGCAATATTAGGTGGGGTTATTCTGCTGAGTGGTTTAGTCCTGACGATGAATTACAACCATCCGTACACTGAACGCGCGCAGATGCTGACCGTGACGGTGCCGATTATTCCTGAAGTCCAGGGTACGGTCATTGCAGTCACCCCTAACACCAATAAGATGCTGAAAAAAGGTGATTTTCTTTTCAGTATCGACCCCACGCCTTACCAGTCAAAAGTCGATGTGATTAAAGGCGAAATTGAAACCGCACAGCAAAATGTTGAAGTGCTCAAGGCCCGACTTGCCGCGCAAAACGCCGATATCGAACAGTACAAAGCTAATCGTGACCTGGCGTTAAAAGACGCCAACCGCTACCGCGAAGGCAGCCGCGACCGCATGAAAAGCCCGTTTACCGATCAGGAAGTGGTGACGGCGCAAGAAAACTATCTTGCGACTCAGGCACAATGGCGTTCAGCACAATCGAAACGCGACCAAACCAAAGCACAGTTGGCCGCTCTGGTCGGGGGCGAAAACGCTACGGTATATAAGCTCAAATCCGGCCTGAAAGAGGCGCAATATAACCTCGACAGAACCACCGTTCGCGCTCCAGACGCGGGTTACGTCACGCAGGTTTTACTCAAACCGGGCATGTTCTTGCGCCCGCTGCCGCTGCGCCCGGCAATGGTATTTGTACCACAGCAAAAAACCGATATTTATGCGGCATTCCGCCAAAATTCAGCACTGCGTTTACACGCAGGCGACAAAGCCGAAGTGGTGTTTAACGGAATTCCTGGCAAAGTTTTTCCAGGCACGGTGAAGCAGATTTTGCCGGTGGTTGCCAACAGTAGCTTCCAGGCACAGGGATTCTTGCAGGGATTGAGTCAAAATCCGGGGCTGGATGGTATTTATGCTGACATTTCCTTAGACCCTAACCCTGAGATTAAAGCGCTACCGAAAGGCACAACCGCCCAGGTGGCGGTGTACACCGACCACGTTGAGCACTTGTCGATTCTGCGCAAAATCCTGCTGCGCATGACGAGCTGGACGCATTATCTCTATCTTGATCACTAACCGATCAATGGGATCTCTGATTGCAGAGATCCCAACGATCCTGCTTTACTCGCCGTTCACCCAAATGCGCATTTCCCCTTCCCCACGGTTCGCCCAACTAAACCACGGAATAAAGGTCAGCTTTTTGGCCTCGGCTTTTACTGGCGATTTATCATAGTGATACAACGCCTGTTGATCGGCTTGCTCGCAAGATTTACGCTCGCCATCCGCCTGAATCAGCACTTTGTGGGCGAAAATCCCTTTGCCTTCAATCAGGCTGAACGTGCTCTCTTTCGGCAAATAAAGGTTATGCAATTCCGCGCCGTTATCCGCTTCTTCAAGGCAATAAACCAGCGGCCCGCGTTGTACTGCCACTTTCCCGGCCACGTGGCGCAGCAGCGGGTTGCCGTAAACACGGCGCACCGGCATCGGTAACGTCAGACTGATGCGGTCGCCCTCCTGCCATTCACGGTTAAGATGCAGATAACCTTTGCGAATGTCCCCTTCACAGCTTTCGCCATTCAGCAAAACCTGCGGGTTTTCGCACCAGTCCGGTAAACGCAATGCAATCGTATGTTGCAGCGCGTGCGGCGAGGTCACGGTGATCTCGACTTGTTCGTCCCACGGGTAATTGCCACTGACTTTCAGGCGCAGTTCTTTATCGCCCACCGGTACCGCCATTTCGTTGCCGACATACAGATGCACATACAAAGCGCCTGGCTGCGGCGTGTAAATGTAATGGCCTAGCGAAGTCAGCACACGCGCGATATTTGGCGGGCAACAGGCGCAGCCAAACCAGCGCTGGCGAACCGGTTTGACGTGGTCGTAAATATGGTTAAACGCCAGGGTTTTCGGGTGAACTTCCAACGGATTGACATAGAAGAAATGCTTGCCGTCCAGCGCCATTCCGCCGAGCACCGTGTTGTAGAGCGCGCGTTCCATCACGTCAGCAAAACGGCTGTCGGCTTCCATTTGCAACATGCGACGGGCGTACATCATCAGGCCAATTGAGGCGCAGCTTTCGGCGTACACCGTGTCATTCGGCAGATCGTAATCAGAGCTAAACGCTTCGCCGCTGCTTTGCGAGCCAATGCCGCCGGTGATGTACATCTGGCGCTGCACCATGTTGTCCCACAGACGCAGGCAGGTCTGGCGTTTCTCTTCATCTTTATGCAGCCGCGCCAGGTGCGCCACGCCGGCCATCAGGTAAACAAAACGCACAGCGTGACCGATGGCTGTTTGCTGCAACGCCAGCGGCTCGTGCGCCTGACTGTAGGCTTTGTCTTTCACCATCCACGCCGTGCCGTGAATATTCCAGTGCGAGGTACGCCCACGTTTTTCATATTCGATATCGTAGAAATGCGGCTGTGCTCCACGTTCTTCAACAAAGTAATTCACCAGATTCAGATAACACGGGTTGTCGGTGACTTCATATAAACGCATCAGCGCCAGTTCGATTTCCGGGTGGCCTGGATAACCGTGAAGCTGGTTCTCGCCGGGGCCAAACACGCCATCGATATGGTCAGCAATACGGCAAACCACATCTAACAGGCGGCGCTTTCCGGTGGCCTGGAAGAACGCCACGCCCGCTTCAATCATGTGCCCGGCGCAGTAAAGTTCGTGGCATTCCGCGAGGTTCGTCCAGCGCAGTTCTGGCGCTTTAACGGTGAAATAAGTATTCAGATAACCGTCTGCACACTGCGCCGCTTCCACCAGTTCGATGACTTCATCGGCGGTTTTTTCCAGTTCCGCATCTGGCTTCTGGCACAGCGACCACGCCACCGCTTCCAGCCATTTCGCCACGTCGCTGTCCTGGAAAACCATGCCGTAAAACTCGCCGTCTTTGCGCCCCGCCGCGATTTCAAAGTTTTCGATGGCGTGGCTTGGATCAGCCTCGGTAATGCGGTCGTTCAGCGCATCCCACTGAAAGAAGGAGATAAGTGCCGAACGCCCAGAGGATTTTCATATTGGCACTGAGATCCGGTACCGTGAACGTCAGCACGCCGATTACGCCGATAGGCACTGCGACCCACAATTGCCATGGGCGAAAACGCCCAAAGCGGCTCTGGGTTCGGTCAGCAAGAATCCCCATTAACGGATCGGAAATAGCGTCAAAGACACGTAAAGCGATAAATAGCGTCCCGACAATAGCTGGAGTTAAACCGAATACATCGGTATAGAAAAAGGTCAGGAAGTTCATGATAAGACAGGTTATTACCGTCCCGCCTGCGTCACCTAATCCGTAGCCTATTTTCTCGCGAACAGATAACCTGTCATTTAAATCGGAGATAACAATATCAGTCTTATTTATAGGGGTAGAGGTCATGATTTACGCCTCGCATTATCGGGTTAAATACCTGGATTTGTTATTTTTGTATTTGCAAAGTACCCGAGTAATTTTGCACTCAATCTTAATACCAACAAGGCGATGGAAAAGTATAAAAAGGTGATAATTCCGACCTATCAATAAAACTGTGAAGGAGATCGCCAAATACTGTCAGTAATTCCACCACTGGGTTTATTTTATCTACACCACATCAGGAACATGAACCAGGTGACTTTATAATTGATTGATTTAAAAATATCTTTACCCATATCAGTGCAAAACGGCGGTCTATTCATTTCACGTGGTGTAGGGAGCCACCCACAACGAGAACTGGACTCATGGGAGATGATTTTTGTTGAAAAAGGGACACTTACGATCCTAGAGAATGATACGCTATTTAGCGTTAAGGCAGGAGAAAGCTTATTACTTTGCCCACACCGAAAACATGTCGGGGTAGGTATTTTTCCGGCTGATTTGAAATTCTACTGGCTACACTTTGAACTCAATTCACAATGCAGCACAAAATCAGACTTTCCAGAATCGTTAATATCGTTGCCACAACATGGGAAAGTCCATAATCCACAATATGTTATTTCTTTATTTCGCCAGTTTTTAAGCGAGCAAGAAGCCATTAACCGCAGCGGTGCTCTGGAATTAATTTTATTGCTGATCATGCAACAACTATCCGTAGCCGCGAATGATAACCCTCAGCCAGATAATAGCGGAGTTGCATTAGCGTACAAAGCACAGCAGCTCATTCGTACGCAGTTTCATCTGCCGATTTCCACCTCCACACTCGCCGACAAGTTACATTGCAATGCAGACTATCTCGGCCGTGTTTATCGCCAGACGTTCCAGTTAACCATTACCGAAGCCATTCACCGCCAGCGTGTACTAAGTGCAGAGAAAATGCTGATTACTGACTCCTGCTCTCTCAGTGAGGTCGCCGAACGTTGCGGATTCCATGATGCGGGGTATTTCAGGAAAGTGTTTCGTAAAGCGATGGGATTGACACCAGCAGCATGGAAGCGACGTTACTGTAAGGTGCATATTAATTCGGATTGAGCGTAAATGCTGATAAAGACCGCTCCCTGGTCTAAAAGAACAAAACCCAGAATGACTGGGCTTTGTTCCTGGACTCAATGGGGATTATCAGTTAGCTGTTGGTACATCGGCACTAGCAGCGGCGTTATACTGCCGGCCAATTTTTGCTCTCAAATCTGGATTACGTTTTTGGAGCTTATTATTTACCACCAAATAACCGGTAAATAAGCCGAGGAACACAACCAGAGAGAACCACTCCGCAACACCAATTTTGGAAAGCACAATCCCGAAACCAGCAAATATTGCCGTGAGTAGAGTCATGACTAGCACAGTCTGGCGAGCCGTTAAGCCACTACGCATTAAAATATGATGTAAATGATCGCGGTCAGGATGGAAAGGGCTATGTCCACGGCGAATGCGACGTACCATGATAGTCACCATATCCATCAGTGGCAGAGCTATTACCCACAGAGCCGTAACGGGAGCCATCACAGCTTCGCCACCCTGGCTTCCTAGTATCACCAGCCAGAGCATCGTAAAACCAATCACCATACTTCCAGCATCACCCATAAATACTTTGAAGCGTTTATTCCCGATTAACCCCATGTTGAGCATTAAATAAGGGATTAAGGCAACAATCATCAAGAAACACCACATGGCGCGCAAATGAGCACCCGCCAGCAGGAAGACCACCATCAAAGCTGCAAAGGTTGCACTCGCAACGGAGCCGAGTAGACCATCTACGCCATCAACCATATTAAAAGCATTGATTGCAGCCCAGGTTGCAAAAAGCGTCACCAGATAACCGACTGGGCCGAGTACGAGTTCGTACCCACCCAACACATGGCCAAGTGTCTGAAGGTATAGACCATCAACCATAATCACAACTGCGGACAATGCCTGGATAAACACGCGTGGTATCACAGGCAAGTCAAAACGATCATCGGCAATACCGACAAGCAGCAGTAGCGAGATGCTCACTAAGTAGGGAATAAAATGTGTTTCTGTGTGTGGTAGAACTTCAGGCCAAAAGAGGAAAAAAATCACTATGGCACAGTAGAAAGATATCCCACCGACTAATGGAATTTCTCCTTTGTGTTGCTTACGCCCACCGGGCTTGTCAACCAGACCACACTTCAAGGCGAGCTTACGAGCGATAAGGAGGGCGGTCATCGCTGTTAAGAACATAATGATAACTTCGATACTCATGGCAAGACCTTATTTCTTTTTAGCAAAATTGCCCCTATGGAGAATGTAGTAATTTCCACAAAGTATTAGAGAAATTCATTAGATGTGTAGGACTGGTACGATAGCCACACATTTTATTAACATAGGATAAATACGAAAGTAGCGCCATTATATTACGTCTAAATTTTCAGGTCAAAATCATAATTCCTGAAAGGCATTAGCCTGAAATATGTTTAGCTACGTTACTATTTTTCTTGTTATTTTATATTTTTCAAATAAAACAACACGTTAAAAGCAACCTCTTTATTGCTCATTGTTTTCCCAAATTACCCATATATTAATTTTTTAAAACCATCAAATAATTAACGCAGCTTTTTCTTGTGTTTTTTTCTTCATGCTCGTCAATATATCTTAATTATAATGGAAAACTTTAAATCTCTAGCCGTGACCTGGAGTTCCGGGACAAAAAAATGAAGATTCGTACTCGCCCCTCTTCTCGCTTGCTCATCATCAACAATAGCGGCGCGGTGCTGTTATTTCGCTTTTCTCATCGTGATGATGCACTGGAAGGAAAGGTTTATTGGGCAACGCCCGGAGGCGGCCTTGAACCCGGTGAATCATTTGAACAAGCAGCCATTCGCGAGCTACACGAAGAAACTGGACTCGTAAGGCTTGAGTGCGGGCCATCTGTCGCACAACGCACATTCATGATGCAACTACCGAGTGGTGAAACCGTACAGGCTGATGAGCGCTTTTATGTCATCAATGCTTCTGAAAGTGAGCTTTCGCAGGCGGGTTGGAGTGAAAACGAAAAACGGGTGATAAGTCAGCAGAAATGGTGGACGCAATCAGAGTTGCTAGAGACTGGCGAGGTGATATTCCCTGAGGGACTGAATACGATTTTGGCAGAAATAGTAGATGATGAAGAATCAGAGAGTTAAAAATATAAAAGGTGGGCCACAGTAAAGTTTGCCCACCTGATAACTACTTCTTCTTATTGAGCATCGACTTTAAATCTGCAAACGGATTGTAGGTCGCTTCACCCACGTCTTTCTGTGCATCTTCGCCCGCGACTACGGTTGTGCCGTATTGGTCAGCTTCGGTGTACTTTGAATGCTCATGATCGTGGCAATACAGACACAGAAGTTCCCAGTTACTGCCATCTTCCGGGTTATTGGTGTGATCATGATCGATATGGTGAACCGTCAGCTCGCGCAAGTTTGAATACACAAACTCACGCGAACAACGCCCGCATACCCACGGATAAATTTTTAACGCTTTCTCACGATAGCCGCTTTCCAGCCGCGTATAGTTTTTTGGGATCAGTGCCATGGACGTTAATTACCTGCTTAAAAGTGTAGGGCTATAGAAAGAGTTTAAACCCCCTCTTTATCAATCCCCAAACGTTTCATACGTGAAAGCAACGTCGTGCGTTTTAATCCCAATCGCTGTGCCGCACCACGTGGGCCTGCTACTACACCGTTGGTTTCTTTCAACACACGCAAAATTCGCTGCGCTTCATCTTCACCTTCACGAAACTCTTCACTTGCCACCATCTGCGTCGGTTTTTCTTCAGGTTGACGATATTCCATCTCAGGCAAAGAAAGATGCAGCACATTGCCACGAGTTAATAGCACCGCACGTTCAATCACATTTTCCAGTTCACGCACATTCCCCGGCCAGTCCATACGGCTGAGCGCGCGCAAGGTTTCGGCCGGAATACTGTCAATATTACGGTTCATGCGATGGGCGATTTTGAAGGTGAAAGATTTCACCAACAGCGGAATATCTTCCGGGCGCTCACGTAGTGGTGGCAACATAATCGGGAACACATTCAGGCGATAATAGAGATCGCTTCGGAATTCACGCTCACTCACCATCTCTTTCAGATTGCGATTGGTGGCGGCAATCAGGCGTACATCGACCTGCTGAACTTTGTTGCTGCCGAGGCGTTCAAATTCCTGCTCCTGTAGCACGCGCAGAAGCTTAGGCTGTAACTCCAGCGGCATATCGCCAACTTCATCAAGGAACAGCGAGCTTTTATCTGCCAGTTCAAAACGCCCGATACGCTGAGTGTTTGCACCGGTAAATGCGCCGCGCTCATGACCAAACAAATCGCTTTCCAGTAAACCAGCTGGCATCGCCGCACAGTTAATTTTCACCATACGACGGCTGTTGCGTTCGCTTAGATTGTGAATTGCTCGAGCAATCAGCTCTTTACCCGTACCTGTTTCTCCTAGAATCAACACGGTACTGTCGCTTTTCGCTACCATCTCGACTTGTTTAAGCACATTCGACATCACGTCGCTGCGGCCAATAATCTCACCAAAATCACTGGCGACATTATTGATTTGCTCGGTGAGATAGAGGTTCTCGTCGACCAGGTTTTCTTTCAGACGATTGATTTCCTGATATGCCAGCGCGTTATCTACTGCAATAGCAATACGTTCGGCAATCTGGCGCATCAGCTTGAGGTTTTGCGGAGTAAAGATGCCCGCTTCACATTGCGCCAGCTTCAGCACACCCACAATGTTATTGCCAAAGGTGAGAGGCAGCAGGCAAAGCGTCTGAATTTGATTGCCCCACATTTCAAACAACATGCGCTCATATGGCGCGAGCTGGTCACCGTGATGCAGATTCAATAGCAGCATTTCACCGCTTTTGAATACCCGTTCAGAAAGTGTCCCCCCTAAAGCGACATCACTCTGATCGTGGATCGGCGACTGCTCTTTCACGAAATGGGTGGAATAGACAGTAAGCCGATCTTTGCGGTTTCCGCGCAGCACAATACTTATCGAGTCTATCGAGAAATAGTGGTGAATCTCGTTGGCGATCTCGCTTATCAGTTCATCAAGATCGAGCTTAGAAAGTACCGCGTTTGTCACTGCCACCAGGATACGGAAATCGTCACGTTCGCGGCACAGTTGTTGGTAACCAAGGTTTGAGTCGATACGGTTTTGGATTTGTTCCACAGCCAGAGCCACAACATGGGCCAGGGTATGCATGCGGTTGAGTTCTTTATCTGTCCAGGCAATGTCGTTGTCGCGAATAAATTCGCAGCCGCCAAAGATTTTCCCTTCTGCGGCCAGCGGCAACAGACAGTAACGACCAAAGGGGGCGTACAGTTCAAGGTTCATCACCTGTGGCCAAGTGTCATTGAACTCTTCCTGAGTACAAATCAACGCCTCCGGGCGCGAAAGCACACGCCGCACCGGCCCATTGGCCAGCACCATTTCATCTTCGTAATGCAGTTCTTTGCCGTGTTTGTCCATGCCATAGAAGGCCACACGCTGATGTAGCGGATGATAAAGCAGAATATTCACTCTGTTCGCCAGCGCACCTTGCTTTGCCAGTTGGGTCAGGCAATTGGCAAGTGCCGGGAGATCAGGTTGCTGCAACAGGGTACGCGTAATATCAAATAGGCCCTGCTGCCCGAGATCGCTCATCGGTGTGTATGGCATTTTGCTTATCCAAAAAAGAGACCCGGTGAGTTACCGGGTAGGGAATATATTGATCATACAAATAGCGCTCGACGCTTTAGTGTAGCCAGGGCGGCACACAGCGCACTTGGCTTAGGTCAACAAATGCGTGGCAGCGGCTCTGAATGCGGCAAGTCTAATGTCCGTTTTACACCATATAGCCCGGCAACACGTACACCTTTACGTTCAACAACATCACCAATAATTGCCGCATCCTGACCTAAAGGATGAGCACGCAGTGCCGTAAGTACCGCGTCAGCAGCTTCACGCTCTACTGCGATAACCAGTTTACCTTCGTTGGCAAAATTAAGCGCATCGAGGCCAAGCAACTCACAAACACCACGCACCGCCGGGTTCAATGGCAGCTGACTTTCAGCCACTTCCATTCCACAACCACACGACGCTGCAAACTCATGCAATACAGCATTCACGCCGCCGCGCGTCGCGTCACGCAACGCTTTAACGCCGGGAATATTCAACAGTGGCGCGATTAGAGGTGCCAGCACCGCACAGTCACTGATCAGCGCACCTTCCAGACCCAGCGATTCTCGCAGATTTAGGATAGTCGCTCCGTGGTCACCCAGAGTTCCACTGACGATCAGCACATCACCCACGCCGATCTGTTGCGTGCCCCAGTTCAAACCTACGGGAATTGCGCCAATCCCAGCCGTATTGATAAACAGCTTATCTGCCGCTCCACGCTGTACAACTTTGGTATCACCAGTAACCACCGCGATACCGGCCGCTTTTGCGGTTGCAGCCATGCTGGTGACCACACTTTCGAGCGTTTCAAGCGGCAAGCCTTCTTCAAGGATAAACCCGCAGGATAACCAGCGTGGGGTTGCACCGCTGACAGCAACATCGTTCGCCGTCCCACAAATGGCTAACTTGCCGATATCACCACCGGGGAAAAACAGCGGATCGATAACATAGCTGTCGGTTGAAAATGCCAGGCGATCTCCACTCGCAGTGAGTTCAGCCAGCGGTAAACGCGCCTGATCCTCTTGCTCTGCAAGCCAGGGATTATCAAACGCCTGCATAAACAAGTCAGCTACCAATTTTTGCATTGCCTGGCCGCCGCTGCCGTGGGCCAATTCAATAGTTTTCATGCTTCACTCTCCTGGCTGCGATATTGATACCAGGCAGCACATGCCCCTTCAGATGACACCATCAGCGCGCCAAAGGCATTTTGTGGATTACAGGTTTTACCAAACATCGGACATTGATGCGGTTTACAGCGCCCGGTGAGCACATCGCCACAACGGGCAAGCGGGTCGTCGTAAACCTGCTGCGGAGCGGGTTTGAAATGATCTTCCGCATCAAACTGACGATACTCGTCAGTCAGTTGAACGCCGGAATCACTAATCGTGCCAAGCCCACGCCATTCGGCATCACCACGTACGGTAAAGACGTCTGCAATAGCTTCCTGCGCAAGGCTATTACCGGCATCCGGCACCACACGTTTGTATTGGTTTTCCACTTTGCTGTTTTGATGGATTTTTTGCTCAACCAACATCACCACACCTTGCAGCAAATCCAATGGTTCAAAACCAGCAACCACTAGCGGGCGCTGATGCTCGGTGGCAATAAAGTCATAGGCTTCGGTGCCAATCACCATGCTGACATGGCCGGGAGCCAGGAAAGCATCAATGCCGTTATCGGGCTGCTCCAACAAACTACGCAGCGTGGGAATAAGCGTAATGTGCTGGCAGAAAAAGTAGAAATTATTGATGCCCTGCGCTTTCGCTTGTTTGAGCGTAATCGCGGTGGTCGGCATCGTGGTTTCAAAACCAAGGCCGAAAAATACCACTTTGCGGTCCGGGTTCTGGCTCGCAATCGCGAGGGCGTCCATTGGCGAGTAAACCACGCGCACATCTGCGCCACGTGCTTTCGCCTGCATCAGCGAACCGTTTTTACCCGGCACACGCATGGCGTCGCCAAAGGTACAAAAAATCACTTTCGGATGGCTGGCGATTTCAATACACGCATCAATGCGCCCCATCGGTAACACACACACCGGGCAACCCGGTCCGTGGATAAACTCAATATTTTCTGGCAGCAGTTGGTCGAGGCCAAACTTAAAGATAGCGTGAGTATGGCCGCCACAGACTTCCATAATGCGTAGAGGACGCTCGGCGGTGTAAGTCAGTTTTGGGGCGCGTTCACGCAGCACATCAATAAGCTGCATGACTTTTTCCGGCGCACGGTATTCGTCAACGAAGTGCATCATCCGCGTTCTTCCCCAAACAGCAGACCACCAACATCGGGTTCCACTTCAAACATGTTTTGCAGGGCATCTAAGGTGTCGCGAGCTTCTGCTTCATCAATAATCGCCATTGCAAAACCAACATGAACCAGCACCCACTGGCCGATTTGCGCATCGCCCACCAGCATCAGGTTTACATCGCGTTTGATACCACACACATCTACCTTGGCGCTGCCGTCTGGTAGTTTTTCAACAATCTGGCCCGGAATGCCTATGCACATCGTTGCGTCTCCAGCCAATTGAGCCACTCATCCATACCTTCGCCGCTGGTCGCAGAAACCAACAAGATTTCAATATTCGGATTCACCTGGCGAGCGTAGTCGAGACACTTCTCAACATCGAACTGCAAATACGGCAGCAGGTCGATTTTATTGAGCAGCATTAAGGAAGAAGCGGCAAACATATGCGGATACTTAAGCGGTTTGTCTTCGCCTTCGGTCACTGAAAGCACCGCTACTTTGTGGCGTTCGCCAAGATCAAAACTCGCCGGGCACACCAGGTTGCCAACGTTTTCGATAAACAGAATCCCGTTACGCTCAAGCGGCAACCGCTGCATGGCATCACGAATCATCTGCGCGTCGAGATGGCAGCCTTTACCGGTATTCACCTGAATGGCTGGCGTACCAGTAGCACGAATGCGTTCGGCATCGTTCACGGTTTGCTGATCGCCTTCAATCACGGCACAAGGCACATTCCCGTGCAGGCGCTTCAGGCTTTCCGTCAGCAAAGTGGTTTTGCCAGAGCCAGGGCTTGAAACCAGGTTCAGTACCAGCTGTTGCTGTTTAGCAAACTGCTCACGGTTATAAACAGCGAGCTGGTTGTTTTTATCCAGCACGTTAAGTTCGATTTCCAGCATACGGCGCTGGGTCATGCCCGGCGCATGGGTGCCTGCGGCACCGTGGCCATAATGCAGGTCGCCTTGTTCGTCTGCCGTTGGGGCAAATTTAACGCCGGTGATTTGCATTGTTGCTCGCGCAGCTGGCGCGAAAGGTGCACTACGGAAACCAGAGTGCGGATTGCGCTCGTCGCCTTCTATATACAAGTTGCCTTCAGCGCAACCACAAGTACTACACATGATTCGTCTCCTCCACTTCCAGACGCTTAATCTGCACGCCATCGTCTGCCACTACGCGTAAATTGCTGCCTTCGCACAACGGGCAGCGCCGTACCAGTTGGGTTAACAAGGTGATGTGTTGCTGACAGTCGTAGCACCAGCATTCCGCTTCTTGTTGATGAATATGAAGCTGGCAGCCTTCAGCTAATGTGTCGCGGCACACTAATTCGAAACAGAACTCCAGCGCGCTTTGCTCAACGCATGAGAAAGCGCCTACTTCAAGCCAAACACCAGTGACGCGGGTGGCGCCGTGTTGGCGGGCTTGAGCTTCGATGAGTTCCAGTGCGCGTTGGCAGAGGGTGATTTCGTGCATATTGCCTCCGGGGATGTCTGCTGGAGGTAATGCAAGGATGATGCCAGGAATTATACGCTTGCCGTTGAGGTGGGTTAATTAGGTATGGTTGTGTTCCGTTCACCCGGACGTTATTCGATCCCTGGTATATCTGCGAACGGTGAACGTCCCAGGAGGATTACGACATCCCCCTGGGGACCCCGTCGCCCGGTTTCAAATTGCCGCTGCGCGGTAAACCCCAGCTTATCCCCAACGTTCAGGGTCGTTCGCGACTCGCTCCCGGCGATCGCTCTCTTTCGCTGCTCCCGGCAGCTCAACCCTGACTTATGGGGAACACTGGGGCAATTTATACCGGGAACAAGGTCAAAACCGGCTCGGTGTCGTCTTTAGGTTTTGACCTTGACCTTGGGTTCCGGCTTCAATCGCCTCCGTTTTGACTCCAGGTGGCCGGGTCCAGCCGTCGGGAACGGCTGGAGGGCGCGATCGCCGGGAGCGAATCGCAACCGACCCGGACACGGAGGCAAAATGGAGGTTTACCGCTTGCGGCGATTGACTTGCCGGACGCCTGGATTATCAAGGGGTTGACGTTAACCCCTTGATACGTTCACCGTTCACTAATCTATGTGGGAGCGGATAACTTTCGGGTGAACGGAAAACAACGAGGCTGGCATATCCCATGGCGACATTCCCCCGTCAAACATGACGAAATGACATGTCATCCCTGTGCCTATTTGTATCCTATTAATACAAAACCCAATAATTTCAGCAAAATACAACATTGGCACGAAACGTGCTCTGTAGACGCAACAGCAAAAACAGAGTGATTTAATAATGAACATTTGGGAACTGAGCGAAAAAGCCGAATACATTGCCGACAAGCACCAGCGCTTGCTCACGCAATGGCAACATTACTGCAATAGCTTGATTCAGGGCATCACCCTTTCTAAAGCGAAACTACATCACGCCGTAGGGTGCAATCCTGATGATTCCCTGCGCTTCTTCTTATTTGACCATTTCGTCATTCACGTGCGCCTCGCCGAAGGCTTCAACAGCCACACCATCGAGTACTACGTTGAGAAGCGTAACGGTGAAGATAGAGTGTTGATTGCTAAAGCAATCCTTGATGACGAAGGCCGCGTAGACAACAGCATCAGTAACCGTAACCGTGAAAGTGTTCTCGAGCATTACCTCGAAAAAATTCATCCGGTATACGAAAGCCTGTACAGCGCCGTTCACACCGATACTCCGGTATCGATGGGGCAGCTACAACAAAACGCTCAGGCCTGATAGCCATGTTGGGTGTCGAAAACTGTCGAAACGACAGCCGTCGGCACAGTTTCGTCAAAAATGATGATGTGCTCTAAGGAAGACCTGGTGAATCGCTTTATTATCGCCGACTCCAAACTTTGCATGGGTTGCCATACCTGTGAGGCGGCTTGTTCAGAAACGCACCGCCTGCATGGGTTGCAATCCATGCCACGCCTGAAAGTGATGCGCGACGCGAATGATTCCGCGCCGCAAATGTGCCATCAATGCGAAGATGCGCCTTGCGCGGGCGTCTGCCCGGCTAACGCCATTACCCGTGTCGATGGGGCTGTTCATCTGAATGAAAGCCTGTGCGTCAGTTGCAAACTGTGCGCCATCGCCTGCCCATTCGGTTCGATTGAATTCTCCGGCAGCCGTCCGATTCATATCCCGGCAAATGCCAACAGCCCGAAAGCACCTCCTGCGCCACCCGCTCCTGCTCGCGTCAGCTCGCTAATCGACTGGGTGCCTGGCGTTCGTGCCATTGCAGTGAAATGCGACCTGTGCAGCTTCGATGCTGATGGCCCGGCATGTGTTCGCACCTGCCCGACCAAAGCGTTGCGCGTGGTTGATAACAACGATATTGCCAAATCAAGCAAACGTAAACGTGAACTGACTCTGGGCGCGACGCTTGGCGATCTCACCCTGTTTACCCAGCCTGAGGTGAAAAAATGAGTGCTTTTATCCTGATTCATTGGGCGCTGATGGGATTTGTGCTGAGTGCAGTTCTGGCTGGTATCACGGCATTTAATAAAACCCTGAGCGGCGTGATTGCTGGCCTGGGTGGCGCGATAAGTTCGGTTCTGGTGCTGATTGCCGGGTTCGATGCGTTAACCGGCTTTACCGGAATGGCGCAAGTCTGGCAGCTGCATTTACAGCTCAACGCTTTTAATGGCGTGTGGCTGGTGACGCTGGCTCTGCCAGGCCTGTTTATCTCTCTGTTTAATATCGACTGGCATCGTCATCACGCCGTAAAAGCCAATGGCTTGCTGGTGAACCTGGTGATGGCCGCAGCGGTGGCAGCGGTGGTGGCCGATAATATCGGCATGTTAGTTGTGCTGGCAGAAATCGTCGCATTGAGCGGCTACTTCCTGACTGGCTGCCAGAAATCCGGGCAGCTTTGGTTTGCATTGGGCCGCCTCGGCACCGTGCTGCTGGCGGTTGCGTGCTGGTTACTGTGGAAACAGTACGGCACGCTGAGTTATGCCGAATTGCACCTGATGACCAACGGCGCGCCGATTAGCTCTGTTGTCTGGCTGCTGGGTCTGGTTGGTTTTGGTTTGATGGCGGGGATTATTCCGCTGCACGGTTGGGTACCTCAGGCACATGCCAACGCTTCTGCTCCGGCAGCAGCGCTGTTCTCAGCTGTCGTATTGAAAATTGGCCTGTACGGCATCATGAGCTTCTCACTGATCAGCAATGTTATGCCGCTGTGGTGGGGCATTCTGGTGGTCATTCTGGGGATGATTACTGCGTTTATTGGCGGTCTGTATGCGCTGATGGAACACAATATCAACCGCCTGCTCGCTTACCACTCTCTTGAGAATATCGGCATTATTCTGCTCGGTCTGGGCTGCGGCATGATGGGCCTTGCGCTGAATGAATCCACGCTGGTTGCACTCGGTATGATTGGTGGCCTGTATCACCTGTTCAACCATAGCGTATTCAAAACTACGTTGTTCCTTGGCGCAGGTGCGGTTTGGTTCCGTACTGGTCATCGCGACATCGAAAAACTCGGTGGTATTGGCAAGCGTATGCCGCTGATTTCCATTGCTATGCTGGTGGGTTTAATGGCAATGGCAGCACTGCCTCCGCTCAACGGTTTTGCTGGCGAATGGGTCATTTACCAGTCCTTCTTCCACCTTGGCACTTTGCCGCTGTTTATCGCTCGCTTCTTAGGCCCATTGTTGGCTGTAGGTCTGGCGATTACTGGCGCACTGGCTGTGATGTGTATGGCGAAGGTTTATGGCGTCACCTTCCTGGGTGCACCGCGCACACCAGAAGCTGAAAATGCTACCTCTGCGCCGTTCCTGATGAACCTGAGTGTGGCGGCCCTTGCCGCATGTTGTGTGATTGCTGGTGTTGCTGCTCCTTGGCTGATTCCTCTGTTGCAGAACGCGATTCCATTGCCGCTGCAAACGGCTAACACCACCGTTTCACAACCGATGATCACCCTGCTGCTGATTGCCAGCCCACTGCTGCCATTCATTCTGATGGTGATTTTCCGTGGCGACCGTCTGCCAAACCGCTCTCGCGGCACGGCCTGGGTCTGTGGCTACGACCACGAACAAGCGATGGTGATTACTGCGGGTGGTTTTGCTCAACCAGTCAAAGCGGCGTTCGCGCCACTGTTGAAACTGCGCAAAACCCTGAACCCGGTGAAATGGGTGCCTGGCTGGCAGTGTGATTGCCTTGCCGGTACGTTCCGTCGCCTGGCGATGATCGAACTGGCCGTGTTGCTGGTTGCGGTTTGCGCTTAAGGAGCCTGAGATGAATACCATTTTCTTTTCGTTGATTCAGGCGCTGGTTCTGTTTGCCGTCGCGCCACTGCTGTCCGGTATTACCCGTGTCACTCGCGCCCGCATGCACAACCGCCGTGGGCCTGGCGTGATGCAGGAATATCGTGACCTGTTCAAATTGTTCAGCCGCCAGAGCGTGGCACCAGCCGCCTCCGGCTGGGTGTTCCGTCTGATGCCGTTTGTGATGGTTGGTGTGATGCTGACCATTGCTACTGCGCTGCCAGTCGTCACGCTCTGGTCACCACTGCCTTCACTGGGTGATTTGATTACCCTTATCTACCTGTTCGCCATCGCGCGTTTCTTCTTTGCCATTGCAGGCCTGGATACCGGTAGCCCGTTTACCGGCATCGGTGCCAGCCGTGAAGCGATGCTTGGCGTGTTGGTTGAGCCCATCCTGATTCTGGGGCTGTGGGTTGCGGCACAAGTTGCTGGCAGCACACATATCAGCAATATCGCCTCCACTATCTATCACTGGCCAGCCGCGCAAAGCTTAACGCTGATTCTGGCGCTCGCCGCCTGTGCCTTCGCCACGTTTATCGAAATGGGCAAACTGCCATTTGACCTCGCAGAAGCCGAGCAAGAATTGCAGGAAGGCCCATTGACCGAGTACAGCGGAGCGGGTTTTGCAGTGCTGAAATGGGGTATTTCCCTCAAGCAATTGGTCGTGCTGCAAATGTTCGTCGGCGTGTTCCTGCCGTGGGGCCAGATGAGCGAATTTAGCTGGGGCGGCCTCGTCATTGCACTGGTTCTGGCGGCAGTAAAACTGGTGCTTGGCGTGCTGATTATCGCGCTGTTTGAAAACAGCATGGCGCGTTTGCGCATGCTGGAAGCCTCAACAGTTACCTGGGCCGGTTTTGGCTTTGCCTTTTTAGCCTTCGTCTCCTTGCTGGCGGCGTGATTTAAGAGAATTTATCTATGTCTGAAGAAAAGATTGGTCAACATTATCTCGCCGCACTGCATAAGCAGTTTCCTCATGCGGTGATCGACGAAGCGTGGCAAACCAAAGACCAAATCACTGTCACCGTAAAGCTCAACATGCTGCCAGAAGTGGTGGAGTGGCTTTACTACCAACAAGGCGGCTGGCTGTCCGTACTGTTCGGTAACGACGAGCGCCAACTGTGCGGCAACTATGCGGTCTATTACGTGCTTTCGATGGAAAGCGGCGTGAAATGCTGGATTACCGTGCGCGTAGAAGTTGACGCTGACAAACCAGAGTTCCCGTCCGTGACGCCACGCGTGCCTGCCGCGGTTTGGGGCGAGCGTGAAGTGCGTGATATGTACGGCCTGCAACCTGTTGGCCTGCCGGATGAACGCCGTTTAGTGCTGCCAGATGATTGGCCAGATGACCTGTATCCTCTGCGTAAAGACAGCATGGATTACCGTCAGCGCCCTGCCCCAACCAGCGATCAGGAAACGTATCAGTTCATCAATGAGCTGGGCAGCAAGAAAAACAACGTGGTGCCGATTGGCCCACTGCACGTAACCAGCGATGAGCCAGGCCACTTCCGCCTGTTCGTTGATGGCGAAAACATCATTGATGCCGATTACCGCCTGTTCTACGTCCACCGTGGCATGGAAAAACTGGCTGAAACCCGCATGGGTTATAACGAAGTCACCTTCTTGTCTGACCGCGTATGTGGCATCTGTGGTTTCGCCCACAGCACCGCGTACACCACGTCAGTTGAGAATGCGATGGGCATCGTGGTGCCAGAGCGCGCCCAGATGATCCGCGCGATTTTGCTGGAAGTTGAACGCCTGCACAGCCACCTGCTGAACCTCGGCCTGGCTTGCCACTTTGTCGGCTTCGACTCAGGCTTTATGCAATTCTTCCGCGTACGTGAGATGTCCATGAAAATGGCGGAAATCCTCACCGGCGCACGTAAGACTTACGGCCTGAACCTGATCGGCGGGATTCGTCGCGATCTGCTCAAAGACGACATGATCCAGACTCGCCAGCTCGCACAGCAGATGCGCCGCGAAGTGAAAGACCTGGTCGATATTCTGATGAGCACGCCAAACATCGAACAGCGTACCGTCGGCATTGGCCGCCTGGACCCACAAATAGCCCGCGATTTCAGTAACGTCGGCCCAATGGTTCGCGCCAGCGGTCACGCCCGTGACACCCGTGCCGATCACCCGTTCGTTGGTTACGGTTTGCTGCCAATGGAAGTTCACAGCGAAACAGGCTGCGATGTGCTGTCCCGTTTGAAAGTGCGTATCAATGAAGTTTATACCGCGCTGAACATGATTGATTTTGGCCTTGATAACCTGCCTGGCGGCCCGCTGGCTGTAGACGGTTTCACCTACATTCCAAACCGTTTCGCACTTGGCTTCTCTGAAGCACCACGCGGCGATGACATTCACTGGTCGATGACCGGCGACAACCAGAAGCTGTACCGCTGGCGTTGCCGTGCGGCAACGTATGCCAACTGGCCGACTCTGCGTTACATGTTGCGTGGCAACACCGTTTCTGATGCGCCACTGATCATCGGTAGCCTGGATCCTTGCTACTCATGTACTGACCGCATGACGATTGTCGATGTGCGTAAGCGCAAGACCAAAGTGGTGCCGTACAAAGAGCTTGAGCGCTACAGCATTGAGCGCACTAATTCGCCGCTGAAATAAACGGAGTCACAATGTTTAACTTCATCAAAAAAGCCATTAAAGGCGGCGTGGCCACTGAGTCGTATCCGCTACAACCGATAGCCGTGGACCCAAACTTCCGTGGCAAACCGGAACATAATCCGCAGCAATGCATTGGTTGTGCGGCCTGCGTTAACGCATGCCCATCCAACGCATTAACGGTGGAGACCGATCTGGTTGCAGGGCAACTGGCATGGACCTTCAATCTGGGGCGCTGCATTTTCTGTGCTCGCTGCGAAGAAGTCTGCCCAACGGCTGCTATCAAGCTTTCTCAGGAGTACGAACTGGCCGTCTGGAACAAAGCCGACTTCCTGCAACAGGCGCGTTTTGACCTGTGCAACTGCCGCCAGTGCAGCAAGCCTTTCGCAGTGCAAAAAGAGATTGATTACGCGATTGCTTTGCTTGAGCACAATGGCGACAAGCTTGCCGAAGCGCATCGTGTCTCGTTTGAAACTTGCCCGGAATGCAAACGCCAGCAAAGCCTGGTATCTTCCGACCAAATTGACCTTAGCCGCCAAATTAGAGAGGCCAGCTAATGAGTATGTTACTCGGCCCGCGCGACGACAACGGCATGCCAGTGCCAATGACGGTGGATGAATCCATCGCCGCGATGAAAACGTCGTTGCTCAAAAAGATTAAACGTTCCGCGTATGTATACCGCGTTGACTGCGGTGGTTGTAACGGCTGCGAAATTGAAATTTTCGCTACCCTTTCGCCACTTTTCGATGCAGAACGCTTCGGGATTAAAGTTGTTCCATCTCCGCGCCATGCAGATATTTTACTGTTTACCGGTGCTGTGACTCGCGCCATGCGTTCCCCCGCGCTTCGTGCCTGGGAATCAGCGCCGGACCCTAAAATTTGCATCTCTTACGGCGCGTGTGGTAACAGCGGCGGTATCTTCCATGACCTGTATTGCGTCTGGGGCGGCACCGACAAAATCGTTCCGGTAGATGTCTATATTCCTGGTTGCCCGCCAACGCCTGCGGCAACGTTGTACGGTTTTGCCATGGCGCTGGGCCTGCTGGAGCAAAAAATTCACGCGCGCGAAGCCAGCGAAATGGACGCGCAACCGGCGCAAATTCTGCACCCGGATATGGTTCAGCCATTGCGTGTGCGTATCGACCGTGAAGCACGCCGCCTGGCGGGTTATCGCTATGGCCGCCAGATTGCTGACAGCTACATGGAAAACCTCACCGCCGGAAACGGCAGTGTTAAGCAATGGCTGGCGCACGAGAACGATCCACGCCTGACGGAAATCGTCGGTAATCTCGAAGCACTGGTGAAGCAGGAGCGCGTGTAATGAGCGAGTCGGTGGTGTTTTGCCAGCTTAGCCGTAAGTTTGTCGATGAAAACGACAACACACCGAGTGATGCGCAACAGGTGGTTTATTACAGCCTGGCAATTGGCCACCATCTCGGCGTTATCGACTGCCTGAAAGAAAATTTAGTGTGTTCGTTTGAGCCTTACAAAGCGTGGATTGCCACGCTTGAAGAGGGCAGTGAGGCGCGGCGTAAAATGGAAGGTGTGCCGCGTTACGGCGAAATCGTTATCGACCAAAGCCATGTCGTTTTACTGGCGAAAGCGTTCGATGCCGCAAAACCAACTCAAACTGAACAGCAGCAAGAGTGGAGCCAGGAATTGCTCGATATGCTGCAAGCTATTCAACAAGAACCCGCCATCTATTTGATGGTACGGAGACGCTATGACTAACGTTTTACTTTGTGTCGGCAACAGCATGATGGGTGACGATGGCGCAGGCCCATTACTTGCCGAGAAATGCCAGGCCGCCCCACAAGGCGACTGGATTGTTATCGACGGCGGCACCGCTCCTGAAAATGATGTGGTGGCGATTCGCGAATTACGCCCGGACAGATTGCTGTTGGTAGATGCGACGGATATGGGCCTGAACCCAGGCGAAATCCGTATCATCGACCCGGACGACATCGCTGAAATGTTTATGATGACCACCCACAACATGCCGCTTAACTATTTAATCGATCAGATTAAAGAAGATGTTGGTGAGGTAATTTTCCTTGGCATTCAGCCTGATATCGTCGGCTTTTACTACCCAATGACTGACGCAATAAAAGCAGCGGTTGAGACGGTGTATCAAAGCCTGGCAGGTTGGGAAGGAAAAGGCGGTTTCGCGGATTTGGAAGCACCTGAGTTCGAGTAAATTCTGGAGGATGTCGCGGCGCTAAATCCCCTACGGGTCTTGTAGGTCGGATTCGCGCTGTGGCATCCGACCATTCGATATCACACGTATCGGATATTGAGTGAGATCCTTGCACCACAGGCTGTGGCATAACGCTCAAGCATCTTCATACTGGCGCTAAGTGGGTTCTTCTCAAGACGGCTAATACCTGATGAATTTGTCCCTAGCTTGTTAGCCAACTCTGTTTTCGAAAGCCCTGCTCTTTCACGCATTTCATAAAGTGCCTGAATCAGCATCAGCTCCTGATCGGCTTCGTTATATGCCTGAACGGACTCAGCATCAGAAAGCATTTTTGTTTTCAATTCATCAAGAGAGAGTGGTTTCACTTCATAAACTCCTTCAGCCTTAAACGGGCAATGTCGATTGCGTTAGCCGGCGTTTTAGCTGTCTTTTTCGTAAAGGCATGCAAAATATAAATGGTTTGCCCATAACTAAAAGCATAGACCGCTCGAGCAATATCTTTGTCACCGACTCGTAGTTCGAAAAGCCCATTTCCCAGGACTCGGCTATGAGGCATTTTTAGCTGATTACCTTCAGATGCCAGGCGTTCAATTAAACGAAACATTCGGCCTCGCAGTTGTGCAGGCAAAGCAACCAATTCTTCAGCCGCAGCTCCATGCGTCAATATTGTATACATTCTAACCCCTCCGTTCCCTGAAACATATCAAGAGGGGAAGCTTTCCCTAATCAATTTCTCTACTCACTGGCACGAACTGCGAGCAGCTTTCCAGAACTCTCTGTCATTTGCCCAAATGACATCGTCAAATGTGTCGATGTCACTGTCATCCCTCCCACGATCAATGCGCAAACCCTTGAATCACGCTACTTTCAAAGTTGGCACACTTTATGTATGCCTAGAGCAGTCTTATAAAAAAACACTCTATCCAGGAGTCTATGATGAACCGTTTCATCATTGCTGATTCAAGCAAATGTATTGGCTGTCGCACTTGCGAAGTGGCCTGTGTCGTAGCACATCAGGAAACACAAGATTGCGCAGTATTAACACCGCAAACCTTCCTTCCACGTATTCATGTGATTAAAGGCGTGAATGTTTCCACCGCGACGATGTGCCGCCAGTGCGAAGACGCACCGTGTGCCAACGTCTGCCCTAATGGCGCAATCAGCCGTGAGCATGGTTTTGTGAATGTGATGCAAGAACGTTGCATCGGCTGCAAAACCTGTGTGGTTGCCTGCCCGTATGGCGCGATGGAAGTGGTTGTTCGCCCTGTTGTACGTAATAGCGGTGCAGGTCTTAACGTGATGGCAGAAAAAGCCGAAGCTAATAAATGCGACCTTTGCCACACCCGTTCAGAAGGCCCGGCCTGTATGGAAGCCTGCCCAACCAACGCAATTATCTGTGTTGATCGCAATAAACTTGAACAAATGAGTGCCGAAAAACGCCGTCGTGCTGCGTTCGATGCGACTTCATCCCTGATTTTCTAAATCCATTTACTTCTACGTTAACAGGTCTGTTACTGATGAAAAAAATTACCAGCGTCTGCCCTTATTGTGGCGCAGGCTGCAAACTCAAACTGGTTGTTGAGAAGAACAAAATTATCCGTGCCGAAGCGGCTGATGGCGTGACTAACCAAAATGAACTCTGCCTGAAAGGCTATTACGGCTGGGATTTTCTCAACGATACCAAGCTGCTCACTCCGCGTCTGACGCAGCCGATGATCCGCTACGAAAAAGGCGGCAAGCTTCAGCCGGTGAGCTGGGAAGAAGCGATTAGCTATACCGCAAAACGCCTGAAAGCTATCAAAGAGCAGCATGGCCCACGCTCAATTATGACGACCGGCTCGTCACGTGGGACAGGTAACGAAACCAACTATGTGATGCAGAAGTTTGCACGCGGTGTCTTGCATACCAACAATGTTGACTGCTGTGCGCGTGTTTGCCACGGGCCGTCGGTCGCAGGTTTGCAGGTGACGCTGGGCAATGGCGCGATGAGTAACTCCATCGGCGATATCGAAAACTCAAAATGCCTGTTGGTGTTCGGCTATAACTGCGCCGATTCGCACCCTATCGTGGCGCGTCGTGTGATTAAAGCGAAAGAAAATGGCGCGAAAATCATTGTTTGCGATCCGCGCCGGATCGAAACCGCCCGTATTGCCGATCAACATTTGCAGCTGAAAAACGGCTGCAATATGGCGCTGGTGAATGCGTTTGGCTACGTGCTGCTCGAAGAGAATCTCTACGATAAAGAGTATGTTGCGAAATTCGCCGAAGGTCTGGACGCTTATCGCGAAGTCGTAAAAGGCTACGCGCCAGAAGACGTTGAGCACCTGACCGGCGTGCCTGCGCATCAAGTGCGCCAGGCGATGCGCACATTTGCCGCAGCCCCTTCCGCCACCATTATGTGGGGCATGGGCGTGACTCAGTTCGGCCAGGCGGTGGACGTCGTTAAAGGGCTTTCAAGCCTTGCGCTGCTGACCGGAAACCTCGGGCGTGAAAACGTCGGCGTTGGCCCGGTTCGTGGCCAGAACAACGTGCAGGGCGCATGTGACATGGGCGTGCTGCCAAACCAGTTCCCGGGTTACCAGGATGTAATTGATCCAAAAGTGCGTGCCAAATTCGCCAAAGCCTGGGGCATCAACGTTGAAGATATGGACGACCAGGTTGGCGTGCGTATCACAGAAGTACCGCATATGGCTATCCATGGCGAGATGAAAGCCTACTACATCATGGGCGAAGACCCGTTGCAGACCGAAGCCGACCTTGGCCTGGTACGCAAAGGTTTTGAAGCGCTCGATTTTGTGGTGGTGCAGGACATCTTTATGACCAAAACCGCTGAAGTGGCGGATGTGATTTTGCCAGCCACCTCATGGGGCGAGCACGGCGGCGTGTTTACCTGCGCCGACCGTGGCTTCCAACGTTTTGAAAAAGCCATTGATGCCAAATACAACGTCAAACGTGACTGGGAAATTATCAGCCTGCTCGCAACCGAGATGGGCTACCCAATGCATTACGACAACAACCAGCAAATCTGGGACGAACTGCGTGAACTCTGCCCGCTGTTCTACGGCGTAACCTGGGAAAAAATGGGCGATATGGGCCATGTGCAGTGGCCGTGTCCGACACTGGATCACCCGGGTACGCCGTATCTCTATAAAGACAGCAAGTTCGACACCCCAACCGGCAAAGGCCAGCTGTTTGCGGCGCAGTGGCGTGCGCCAGCCGAAGTGCCGGATGCCGAATATCCACTGGTGCTGTGCACTGTGCGCGAAGTCGGCCACTACTCCTGCCGTTCAATGACCGGGAACTGTGCTGCATTGCAAACACTCGCCGATGAACCTGGTTTTGTGCAGATGAACCCGACAGATGCCAACCTGCTCGGCATTAAAGACAAACAGCTGGTGTGGGTCAGTTCACGTCGCGGCAAAGTTATCAGCCGTGCTGAGGTTAATGAGCGCATTAACGTGGGCTCGGTGTACATGACTTACCAGTGGTGGATTGGGGCTTGTAATGAGCTGACTCAGGACAACCTTGACCCGATTTCCAAAACACCGGAAACCAAGTATTGCGCGGTCAACGTCAGCCAGATTGCTGACCAGCAATGGGCAGAAAACTACGCTCAGACGACATATAGCGATATGAAAGCGCGTTTGCGCCAGGCAGTAGAAGCTTAAAAACGGTGGATGACGCTTACGCAGCGTCATCCGACAAAATACCCAAACATTGGTACCAATAGTGAATTTTCACGGCGTGATGTTACGCATTCGCGGCAAAGTACAGGGCGTTGGTTTCAGACCATTCGTCTGGCAACTTGCACAACTTCTCAAACTCACGGGCGATGTCTGCAATGACGGTGCCGGTGTGTTGGTGCGCCTGTCCTCCAATGCCGATGCGTTTATCACCGAGCTTCACGCCAAATGTCCACCACTTGCTCGTATCGATAGTGTTGAACAATCGACAATGCAGTGGGAAACAATCCCTCAGGATTTCACCATTCGCCACAGTGCCAGCAGTTCGATGGACACGCAAATCGTCCCGGATGCCGCAACCTGCCCGAACTGCCGGCGTGAGCTAAATGACCCGAACGATCGTCGTTATCGTTATCCGTTTATCAACTGCACCCACTGTGGCCCGCGCTTCACCATCATTAATGCTATGCCGTATGACCGGCCCAAAACGGTGATGGCTGCGTTCCCGTTATGCCCGGCGTGCGAAAAAGAGTACCGCGATCCAATGGATCGCCGCTTCCATGCCCAACCTGTCGCCTGTCCGGAGTGTGGACCGCAGATTAGCTGGCAATGTGGTGAGCAAAACCTTGAGCGTGAAGACGCATTACAAGCAGCCGTTGCAGCGTTAAAAGACGGAAGAGTCGTGGCAATAAAAGGGTTGGGCGGTTTCCATCTGGCCGTTGATGCCCGCAATGATGAAGCCGTTGCTCGCTTACGTGAACGCAAACATCGTCCGTCCAAACCGCTGGCGGTGATGCTTTCTGACTCGCAAGGTTTACCCGCCGAAGTAGTCGCGCAGCTCAACACGCCAGCATCACCCATTGTGTTAATGGCGAAGTCCGCATTAAGCGGGCTAAGCGAATTTATCGCCCCGCATTTGAGCGAAGTCGGCGTGATGCTACCCGCCAACCCGCTACAACACCTTTTGATGCAGGATTTTGGCGGCCCACTGGTGATGACCTCCGGCAATTTAAACGGTAAACCACCCGCCATCACCAATCAGCAAGCGCTTGAAGAATTAGCCGATATCGCAGACGGCTGGTTGTTGCATAACCGCGATATCGTCCAGCGCATGGATGATTCCGTGGTGCGCGCAAGCGGTGAGATGCTGCGCCGTGCCAGAGGGTTTGTGCCAGATGCTCTCCCATTGCCCCCGGGTTTTGAGGTGCTACCGCCGATTCTGGCGTTAGGTTCTGACTTGAAAAACACCTTCTGCCTGCTGCGCGGCAACCAGGCGGTGCTCAGCCAGCATCTGGGCGATCTGGCTGAAGATGGCGTTGAACAGCAGTGGCAAAAAGCTCGTGCACTTATGTGTGAGGCTTATGATTTTAAAGCGCAATACGTCGCGATAGACGCACACCCCGGCTACCACAGCTCCCGTCTCGGGAAAGAGATGGGGCTGCCAGTGAGCACTGTTTTACATCATCACGCTCACGCGGTGGCGTGTATGGCTGAACACCGCTGGCCGCTGGATGGGGGTGATGTGATTGCCATAACCCTTGATGGCATCGGTTATGGCGAGAATGACCAACTGTGGGGCGGCGAGTGCCTGCGGGTTAACTATCGCGAATGCGAACATCTTGGTGGCTTGCCTGCGGTGGCGCTGCCGGGTGGTGACCTTGCGGCGCGCCAGCCGTGGCGCAACCTGTTTGCTCATTGCCAGACATTTGTTCCTGACTGGCAACACCATCCTGAAACGGCAGTAGTGCGTACGCAAAACTGGCCATTGCTGGCCACAGCCATAGAACGTGGCATTAACGCGCCATTCGCCTCCTCCGCAGGGCGTTTATTTGATGCCGCCGCGGCGGCACTAAATTGCGCACCGCTACAGCAAAGCTATGAGGGTGAAGCCGCCTGTTGCTTTGAAGCACTGGCAACGCAAAGTGGCGAGTGCCGCCACCCCATCACACTGCCGGTCACCAATGGAAAACTGGATTTAACGACCTTCTGGCAGCAGTGGCTCAGCTGGCACGACGGTGCACCCGCACGCGCCTGGGCATTTCATGATGCGCTGGCAAAAGGTTTTGCTGATTTAGCCCGTAGCCATGCGCACAAGCTTTCGATTAATACCCTCGTATTCAGCGGTGGGGTGCTGCATAACCAGCTGATGCGCGAAAGATTTTCGTATTACCTCGCAGATTTCAACCTGCTCTTCCCGACACAGTTGCCTGCTGGTGACGGTGCCCTTTCATTGGGCCAGGCCCTTGTTGCTGCCGCCCGTATCACCATTCCCTCACAAGGATAAAATGATGTTATTGCGTATTCTTCGTGACAACCCACGCGCTGCTGTATTGCTCGTGGCTTTAGTTGCAGCCAATCTAGCCGCCTGGGCCTGGGCTTTGGTTTCATTCCATCACAGCACCGCGCTGATGGCCGCAAGCCTGCTTGCCTGGTGCTACGGTTTGCGCCATGCGGTTGATGCCGACCACATTGCAGCGATTGATAACGTGACGCGCAAAATGATGCAGCAGGGGAAACGCCCGTTTGGTATCGGCGCATGGTTCTCACTGGGGCACTCGAGCATTGTCGTGCTGGCATCTGTTGCGATTGCCGCAACCGCGGCGGCATTTCAGAGCGATATGGATTGGTTTCATGATGTTGGCGGTGTGATTGGCACTGCCGTATCGGCGTGTTTCTTGCTGGCAATGGCGCTGGTCAACCTGGTGATTTTACGTGGCGTATGGCGTAATTTCCGCCAGCTTAAACGCGGTGAATCATTGTCTGCAGAGGCGACCGATTTTAACGGCGGCGGCATGATGAGCTGGCTGTTCCGCTCCACTTTCAAGCTTATCAACAAGAGCTGGCATATGTATCTGGTCGGCTTTTTGTTCGGTTTAGGTTTTGATACTGCAACAGAGATTGGCGTATTAGGTATTTCTGCTGCCAGCGCTTCAAGCGGTATGTCGATGTGGTCGATTCTGGTGTTCCCGGCGCTGTTTGCCAGCGGTATGGCGCTGATTGATACGCTCGACAATATGATTATGGTTGGCGCTTATGGCTGGGCGTTTAACAAACCGCAACGCAAGCTCTATTACAACATGACCATCACCGGCACATCCGTTGTCGTGGCGCTGTTTATTGGCGGCATGGAAGCGTTAGGCTTGCTGGCGGATAAATTCAACCTGCACACAGGCCTGTGGAAATGGGTTGATGCGCTGAATGAAAATCTCGGCAATGCGGGCTTTATCGTGGTTGGGCTGTTTATTGGCTGCTGGATTGTCTCGATGCTGAATTACCGCTGGAAGGGGTACGACTCTTTGGTAGTTCGCTAATCAGACAAACCTTCTCCCTTTCCAGGGAGAAGGTTTTTAAAATTTACTTCGCTTCAGCCCACGCCCGCTCAATCTCTTCAGCAAGAATCTTCACACCCGCTTCGATTTTCTCAGGCTCCGGCACGTAGTTCATACGCATACACTGATGCGTATGCGGCCACGGTTTATCAAGGCCTGGGAAGAAGTAATCCCCTGGCACCATCAAAACGCCGCGCTTTTTCAGGCGCTGATAAAGCAGTTCGGTGGAAATCGGCAAATCTTTAAACCACAACCACAGGAAAATCGCCCCTTCCGGTTTATGGATTAAGCAGCGATCTGGCGACAAATAGCGGCGAATCGTCGCGATTGTGTCCTGAACACGCTGGTAGTAGAACGGCTTAATCACCGTTTCAGACAAGCGCAGCAAATCGTTACGCTTAATCATTTCAGTGGCCATTGCCGGGCCAACCCCGCCAGGAGCCAGGCTGATAATGCCGTTCATGTTGGTGATAGCGGAGATGATTTTTTCATTGGCGATGATGATGCCACAACGACTTCCCGGCAAGCCGAGCTTCGAGAGGCTCATACAAAGGATAATGTTCGGATTCCACAGCGGGCGTGCTTCGGTGAAAATAATGCCCGGGAACGGTACGCCATACGCGTTATCAATCACCAACGGAATGCCGTGCTGGTGCGCCAACGCGTCGAGTTTAATCAGCTCTTCATCGGTAATGACGTTGCCCGTCGGGTTGGTCGGGCGCGACACACAAATCATCCCGGTATCCGGACCGATTTGCAGGTGTTCAAAATCGACGTGATATTTAAACTGGCCTTCCGGCAGCAGTTCGATATTCGGGCGCGTGGAGACAAACAGGTCTTCTTCAAGCCCCGAATCCGCATAACCGATATATTCAGGTGCCAGCGGGAACAACACTTTTTTAGTGCTGCCATCCGCATAACGACCCGCGAACAGATTAAACAAGTAGAAAAATGCGCTCTGACTGCCATTAGTCAGTGCAATGTTCTGAGGATTAATATCCCAACCTAATTCTGTGCGCAGCATATCTGCAAGTGCGTCCAGTAACTCACTTTTCCCCTGCGGACCGTCGTAATTGCATAGCGCATCAGCCATTTTCCCGTTTGCCAGCATGTCTGCCAACAGATCCTGGAAGTAGTCATTCATAGCAGGAATTTGCGCAGGATTACCGCCACCGAGCATGATCGCTCCTGGTGTGCGTAGACCATCGTTGAGATCCTCCATCAGGCGCGTAATGCCTGCATGGCGGGTAAATTTGTCGCCGAAAAGTGAAAACGTCATAGCATAGATCTGTCTTTGACTATCAAAAAGAGGCTAACCATAGCGCCGGAGAAGACATGGTGCAAACGCATTAAGGATAGTCGCAGTCATGGAATATGCTGCTTTAGCTAAGATAAAAAGCATTAAGTACTGCGCTTCGCTTTAAGGCCTACAAGTGCATTTGTAGATCGGGTAAGCGAAGCGCCATTCGTTATTGATTCCCCGCCCAGACCACCATCACTTTGTCATCTGCGGATTCACGGCTAAAGCCGTATCCTTGTTTCATGCTCAGTGTGTTCTGCTTGCCTGCACCAATTGCCGGGTGACGAGCTCGGAACTGGCTGATTTTCTGCCAGTGCGAAAGCGTGGCAACATTTTGCCCCCAGTTCATATCAGAACGAGTTCCCTGAAGCGGGTCAGAACCTGTCGGGCCAAATGGCCGCTCAGTCTCATCACCATAGAAAATCTGCACCGCACCAGGTGCCAGCAACAGCAATTCGGCCGCACGCTGGCCACCTTCGCGGAACAGGCGGGTATCATGAGAGGAAAGGTAACTAAGCACATTGAAATCCTGCAACTTAGTCGCCATCTGCTGCCAGGTGAGATCGATATTTGCCAGGCAATCCACCGCTTTTGCTGCTTGTTCCTGATAATCAAAATTGATCATCGCGTCAAAGCCGCTGTTGTAGTAATCGCTCTTCATCACGCCGTGGCCCCAGGATTCTCCGGTCATCCAGAACGGCGCATCATCCAGCTTTTTATCTGGATTAGCTTTTTTCCATTCGACCAGTGCAGCAACAGATTGCTCTTTAAGCTGCTGCCAGCCCGCTTTTTCGACATGCTTTGCCGTATCCACCCGGAAACCGTCAATACCGTAATCGCGCACCCATTGGCTTAACCAATGGGTCAGGTAATCTCGCACGGTGTAATTGGCAATTTCTTTCGCGTGGGTGTCGGGTTTGTGGCGATAAAAGATCGGCAAGCCCGCTGGTTGTGTGGATTCCGTTTTTAAATCTGGCAGGAACGCCAACGACATGGTGAGGTCGTCAAATCCAGGGGAGTCGTAATTGCCAATATCGGTGCGAATCCAGTTTTTCCCCCACCAGTTTTGCCACGCAGTTTTATCACCAAAGTTGATGTAGTCATTAAAAGAGTGCCAGCTCTGGCCAGGGCCTGGTTTCCAGTCGGTCCAGTGCTTGCCGAGAGTTTTAGTCAGCTCGTCACCTTTAAGATACAGCGCGCCAAAATCGTACTCCTGCATATCGGCAAGCGTTGCATAGCCTGTATGGTTCATCACGATGTCGAACAAAATTCGAATGCCGCGTTTATGGGCTTCGTCCACGAGTGTGCGTAGTTCGTCCTCAGTCCCCATATTGGCATCGAGTTTGGTCCAGTCCATGGTGTAGTAACCGTGGTAGGCATAGTGTGGGAAGTCCCCTTTTGTGCCACCACCAACCCAACCGTGAATTTGCTCGAGAGGCGAGCTTATCCACAACGCGTTCACACCCAGCTGCTGTAGATAATCGAGTTTTTGGGTTAGTCCAGCCAGGTCACCGCCGTGGAACGTGCCGATCTCTTGCATTCCATCTTTATGGCGGCCATAGCTGTTATCGTTTTTCGGGTTGCCATTCTCAAAGCGGTCAGTCAGCACAAAATAGACCGTGGCGTTGTGCCAGCTAAACGGAGCGGTCTGTTTGGTGGCGGCTGATTCCAGAAGCAGCAAGCCGTTGCTATTCGCCGCAGGCATAAGGGTAATCTTGCCTTGTGTGACCGTTGTTGTGGCACCGCTGTAGAAATCACGGACCTCGCTACCTTCAGCAAAGGTTTTGCTGACATCCACTGTGAGCGGTTTACCATCCCATTTCGGGCACTGACGGGTGACATCAACAGGAGCGGCTTGTGCCTCGCTATTGACGCTCAGGATGAGCGTAGGAGTGCCGCTGCGCGTATCAATTTGAACCCGATACTCTCCTTCGCGAAATAAACGCCAGGCGGGAGCTTCCCCTTCACAGGGTTTAAGTGACAGCGCCTGGTTAAGTTTGATTGATTCCGCGGGTTGCCAGCATGACTGATCTGATTTAAGACTGAGCGGTAATATGCCTTTCGCAAGCTTACCTTCGCTCACAAATAGCCCTGGATTTTGCTCTTTAAACGCAGGTAAACCGGGAGCTGTCCAGGCGGCTTGTACCAATCCAGGGAACAGGAGAAATAGCAGAGGTAATTTTTTCATAGGGTTAAGCCCGTGTTTATCTTTTATTCAGTTTGGCACTATTTTAATTAACTGAATTCATCCTCAAAATGGATAGTTGGGGATGAGATAATAGGGTGAGTGACGGGGTTATCAGTTTGCTCAAATATGGGATAACCATCGCATATTACGATACTTTTTACCGTCATAAGAAGATCGTACGTGACAACAATTCGGAATCGGATTATTTATTTTGGTGCTCAGAAGGTCTAATTTTGTTAGTATCCGCGTTTACTTTATTCGAAACCTTTAATAAATAAGGCACTGGAAACGTAACGATCCGACCAGGAGATCTAATGATATCAACCCATTTCCGACGATTTGGGGCTGCGATACTTATGTTACTCACCTTCAGTTTTTCAACTGGGGTATTAGCAAGTAAACATGAGCCAAAATCGCATAAAGCCCACATAGTTAAGACCAAAAGCACGACGACACACAGTAAGAAATTGGTAAGTAGTAAAAAAGAGTATTCTCGCAATAGTGAAATTGCATCGCTCCCTGACTTGCGAAAATACCCTTCCGGAACACCTAGAAAAAAAGCGTTTCTCCGGACGGTCATGCCATATATTACTAGTCAAAATGCAGCGATTACTGCGGACCGTAACTGGTTGGTTTCTAAGCAGTATGAAAAACGCTGGTCACCATCAGAGCGTACACGCCTGAAAGGCATTACCCAGCGCTACAAAATTGCGTGGAACGGTAATACTAAGCGTGTGCCGTGGAATACGCTGATGGAAAAAGTCGACATCATTCCTACCAACATGGTGGCAACGATGGCTGCAGCTGAAAGCGGCTGGGGAACGTCTAAACTTGCCCGTAGCAATAACAACTTGTTTGGTATGAAGTGCAGCAAGCGCCATTGCAACAGCGAACCAGGAAAAGTTAAAGGCTATTTGCATTACGATTCAGTTAAAGAAGGCGTTAACGCTTACGTAACAAATCTGAATACGCATCCGGCCTATAATTCCTTCCGTAAATCACGTGCGCAATTGCGTAAAGCGGATCAGGAAGTGACTGCCAGCAATATGATTCATAAGCTGAAAGGGTATTCTACAAAAGGTAGTAGCTATAACAATTACCTATTTGCGATGTATCAAACCAATCAGCGCTTTATGGCACCGAACTAATTAAAAAATAGAATGTTAAAAATAAGTAATAATTCACGCCTTCAATTCGAAGGCGTTTTTTTTGTTTAATTCATTCACTAAACCAATATTTCACTATGCCTTTCACGATGATCTTTCGGCGTTGAGTCATACTCTTTTTTAAATACCGAATAGAAATATTGCAGTGATGGGTAACCGCACATTTGCGATATTTCATTGATAGACAAAGACGTAGACACCAGCAAACTGCGCGCTTTTTCTAACTTTTCGGTGTGAATTATTGTATGAATCGTCTCACCGACCTCTTCTTTAAACCGCTTCTCGAGATTCGAACGCGAGATCCCTACCGCGTCCAAAACTTGCTCAACTTTGATACCTTTACAAGCATGGTTTCGGATGTAATGCATTGCCTGAATCACTGCGGGATCATGCAAAGAACGGTAATCCGTTGAACGGCGTTCAACTACACGCATCGGCGGCACCAGAATGCGTTGTAAAGCAAGCGGCTCATTGTCCATTAAACGATGTAACAACTTTGCGGCCTGATAGCCCATCTGCCTTGTCCCCTGAGCCACCGACGAGAGCGCCACGCGCGATAGGTAACGCGTGAGTTCTTCGTTATCTATCCCAATAACACAGAGCTTCTCCGGCACAGGAATATGCAGATGTTCGCAAACTTGCAGCAGGTGGCGTGCACGTGCATCCGTCACGGCAATAATCCCGGTTTGCGGAGGAAGTGTTTGCACCCAATCCGCCAGGCGGTTTTGCGCATGCTGCCAATTCTCAGGGGCCGTTTCTATACCCTGATAAACCACACCCCGGTATTTTTCTTTTGCCACAAGCTGGTTAAACGCGTATTCACGCTCCATCGCCCAACGCTTGCCGCTGGAGTTAGGCAAACCATAGAAGGCGAAACGTTGAACGCCCTTCTCTTTTAGATGCAAAAATGCACTTTCCACAAGGGCATGGTTGTCGGTAGCAATGTAATGTACGGGTGGATAGTGTTCTGGCAAATGGTAGGACCCTCCTACACCAACAATCGGAACATCCGCCCCATCTAATAAACGCTGGATTTCAGTATCATCAAAATCGGCAATCACACCGTCGCCTAGCCACTCTTTGATATTGTCGATGCGGGCACGGAAATCTTCTTCAATAAAAATGTCCCACTCAGATTGAGACGCCTGCAAGTATTCACCAACTCCCTCCACTACCTGGCGGTCGTAGGCTTTGTTGGCATTGAATAACAACGTAATGCGATGACGTTTCTCAAACATGCCTTTTCCCTGATAAAAAAACTGTATGTGAAAATAACAATACCCAAGCTACTTCAAGATGCAGTTAGGCGGCAATCGAGACAACCCCGAGAAGCTTACTCAAGTAAGTGACTCGGGTGAATGAGAGCAGCCAACAACCCTGCAGTTTGAAGGGCGATGGGC
Organism: Buttiauxella massiliensis; assembly: GCF_902500225.1. Classification (GTDB taxonomy): domain Bacteria; phylum Pseudomonadota; class Gammaproteobacteria; order Enterobacterales; family Enterobacteriaceae; genus Buttiauxella; species Buttiauxella massiliensis. Next base: position 200,351 of record NZ_LR722651.1, read on the forward strand.
ATTTTGCACACTTACGCTTTACGCTTGGTCGCCGAATCCATCCACACAGCCAGCAATAAAATGGCGCCTTTTACGATGTACTGCCAGAACGTGGGGACATCCATCATACTCATTCCGTTATCCAGCGAAGCCATGATAAATGCTCCCATCACGGCTCCGGCAACGCTCCCCACACCGCCAGCAAGACTGGTACCGCCAATGACACATGCGGCAATGGCATCCAATTCAGCAATGTTCCCGGCAGACGGAGAGCCAGCCCCCAGCCGCGAGCTGAGAATTAACCCGGCAATCGCCACCATCAAGCCGTTTATGGCAAACACCGCAAGCTTGGTGCGCTCCACATTAATACCCGATAGCCGCGCCGCCTCAATATTGCCGCCAATCGCGTAAATACGTCTGCCAAACGCTGTGCGAGTCGCCATAAACATTCCCGCTAGCAGTAATAATGTGAGGATAAGCACCGGTGTAGGTACACCACGGTAATCATTGAGTAACCAGATAGCCCCCAACACGATAACGGCTGTGATGGCTTGTCGCCCTACGACACCTGTAGAGGCTGGTGTTTCCAGCCCCAGAGCCTGGCGTCGAGTGCGCATCCGCCATTGCCATGCAACAAAAATCACCAGCCCTAAAGTGCCAATACCAAAGCCAATACCTTCTGGCAGGTAACTTTGCCCGATTTGCGACATCGCCGCACTGGTTGGCGACACGGTTGTGCCATTAGTAATGCCAATCAGCACACCACGAAACGCCAGCATCCCGGCAAGCGTCACGATAAATGACGGCACTTTGCGATACGCCACCCACCAACCGTTCCACGCACCTAAAACGAGGCCAAGAACCAGCGTTACGGCAATCGTAAGCGGTAAAGGCCAGCCCAGCCAGACATCAAAAATGGCGGCCACTCCGCCCAGCAGACCCATCATCGAGCCAACAGACAGATCGATTTCTGCCGAAATGATGACGAACACCATGCCTACTGCCAGAATCCCGGTGATCGCGGTTTGGCGTAACAAATTGGAGATATTTCTGGCACTGAGATAAGCGCCTTCGGTGGTCCAGGTAAAGAACAGCATAATCACCACAATCGCCGCGATCATGACAAAAACCTGGAGATTAAGTGCCCGCAGCCCGGTAAAAGGTGATGCCACAGGTGCCGTGAGTTTCATTTCAGACGGATTACTTTTCGACATGCTTTTCGCTCCTCAGTGCAGCTTCCATAACCTGCTCCTGGGTCAGGTTGTTATTAATCAGATTGGCTTTGATTCGCCCCTCATGCATCACCAACACTCTGTCACTAAGACCGAGCACTTCCGGCAATTCCGATGAGATAACAATGACCGCAATACCTTGCTGAACCAGCTGATTAATAAGTTTGTAGATTTCGTATTTCGCGCCGATATCAATGCCACGCGTGGGTTCGTCGAGAATCAAAATGCGTGGATTGAGAAGCAGGCAACGCGCAAGAATGGCTTTTTGCTGGTTGCCACCGCTCAGGCGACCGATTGCCAAATCTGGTGATGATGTTTTAACTTTCAGTCGCCCAATCGATTGCAGAATGCAGTTTTGTTCGGCAGCGTCATCCAGGTGAGTTAACGCGCCAGAAAACTGGCTTAATGCGGCAAGTGTGATGTTTTGCCCAACAGCCATGACCGGCACGATTCCATCTCTTTTGCGGTCTTCTGGCACCATCGCAATGCCGTGAGCTATCGCCTGCTGGCAATGGCCGATAGTGACCGGTTGATTATCAATGAAAATACGGCCTTCAGACTTGCCCGGCCAGACGCCAAACAAACACTGCACCGCTTCGGTACGCCCCGCGCCAACCAATCCTGCTATCCCAAGAATTTCACCTTTATGCAGTGAAAACGAAATGTCATTGACTCGCTTGATATGCCGATTGACCGGGTGCCAGGCAGTGAGATGCTCAACGCGCAGCACTTCTTCTCCAGTCTGATGCGGTTCATTAGGATAAAGCGCGGTAAGCTCGCGCCCCACCATCATGGTGATGATGTCTTCTTCACGCATCAATGCCGCATCCCGTGTACCAATTGGCTGCCCATCGCGGATAACGCAAATGGTGTCGGAAATAGATTTCACTTCATTGAGTTTGTGGGAGATGTAAATACAGGCAATACCATGAGCCTGCAGATCACGAATAATTGCTAGTAGCACCCCAGTTTCTTGCTCAGTTAGTGAAGCCGTAGGCTCATCCAGAATGAGTAAGCGCACTTGTTTATTAAGCGCTTTGGCAATTTCGACCAACTGCTGCTGCCCAAGCCCCAGCGAACCGACGCGCGTATCCGGGGAAATATTCAGGCTCACTTGCGCCAGCAATTTCTGGCAGCGCAGCGTCATGCTGTCGTAATCCAGCACGCCATATTGTGAAAGCTCAGCACCGAGGAAAATATTCTCAAGCACGGTCAGATGCTTCACCAACGCTAACTCCTGGTGAATAATCGCAATGCCTTTACGTTCGGTATCACGGATATGGCTCGCCTGAAGTTTTTCACCGGCGAACCATATGTCACCTTCGTAACTGCCGTAGGGGTAGATACCGCACAGCACTTTCATCAGCGTCGATTTACCAGAGCCGTTTTCGCCACAAAGGGACATCACTTCACCAGCATCAACTGACAGACTGACGTTATCCACGGCCTTCACAACACCAAAAGCTTTGGTGATATTTTTCATTTCCAGTAAACAAGGCATAGCCCCTCCTTTACCTGTTTTCAGGATGTCGCCCGTGGCACAGCACGGGCGAAGTGGGTTATAGCTCGTTCTTCTTGTGGAAACCGTCTGCCACAACGGTGCTGTCGATATTGGTTTTATCGACTTCGACAGGTGTCAGTAGACGCGAGGGAACATCTTTAATGCCATTGTTCAATACAGCGTCAGAAGCGGGTTGCTTGCCTTCACCTAATTCCACAGCAATTTCAGCTGCCGTATTCGCAAGCTTGGTGATTGGCTTATAAACCGTCATGGTTTGTGTACCGGCAATAATGCGTTTCACCCCAGCCAAATCCGCATCCTGCCCGGAAATGGCGACTTTCCCAGCTAACCCTTGCGCACTTAATGCCTGAATTGCGCCGCCTGCAGTCGCATCGTTTGACGCCACCACCGCATCGATTTTATTGTTATTAGCCGTCAGAGCATTCTCCATAATTTTCAATGCGTTTTCAGGCAGCCAACCATCAGCCCATTGATCGCCGACAACTTTTATTTTCCCACTCTCAATATAAGGATTTAATACTTTCATCTGCCCGGCACGGAACATTTTGGCATTATTATCAACAGGTGAGCCACCCATTAAGAAATAATTGCCAGAAGGCACTTTATTAACAAGACTTTGCGCCTGTAACTCACCTACCTTTTCATTATCAAATGAGATGTAATAATCAATGTCGGCATTATTAATCATGCGATCATAAGCTAATACTTTTATTCCTTCTCTTTTCGCTTCAGCAATCACATTACTTAACACTTGGCCGTTGTAAGGAATAATGACCAGTACATCAACGCCACGGTTAATCATGTTTTCTATTTGCGACATTTGCGTTTCTTCGTTGCCATTCGCGGATTGTACAAAAACTTTCGCGCCCAACGATTCGGCTTTTTTAACAAAAATATCGCGGTCTTTCTGCCAGCGCTCAAGACGTAAATCGTCTATTGCCATGCCAATTTTCACTTCTTTCGCAATCCCGCTGATACTGGTCAGAACGAGTGAGGCACACAGCGTTAGTAAGAGGTTCTTAATCTTCATATTGTTATACCTTTGTAGGGATGAATAACTCGGATTAAAATTATTATCTGTCAACCGGAGAGGATTGTTGTCTGTGAATGCAAATCCAGCAATTACAGATTTTTATCTTCCCATTACGTTTTTTGGTTTAATTTCTAATTTATGATGGCGATCTTCTTTTAATTTAAAAAATTCATTCATTGCTTTATTTACTGGAATAACCATCGAGATATTTCACTCATTATTTTCAGTATTTTTGCGAAGCAGCGCACATTTGAGCATTCTCTTAAACGCAGTGTGAAATAACGTAATTGAGCAACGCCCGAGGAAAATACAGGATGGTGACAGAATCGCTTACTTGCCGCCCCCCTTGATTACGGAGTCACTTATGCAAGCCTATTTCGACCAACTTGAACGCGTACGTTTTGAAGGTACCAAATCCACTAATCCTCTGGCATTCCGCCACTACAATCCGGACGAAATCGTTCTGGGTAAACGCATGGAAGAACACCTGCGCTTTGCTGCCTGTTACTGGCATAACTTCTGCTGGAATGGCACGGATATGTTTGGTTCCGGTTCCTTTGAGCGTCCCTGGCTGCAAGCAGGCGATGCATTAGGTCTGGCAAAACAGAAAGCTGACGTGGCGTTTGAATTCTTCCACAAGTTGAATGTGCCGTATTACTGCTTCCACGATGTAGACGTTTCACCAGAAGGTGCGTCTCTGAAAGAGTATCTGAACAACTTCGCGCAAATGACCGAAGTGCTGGCGCAAAAGCAGCAAGAAAGTGGTGTGAAATTGCTGTGGGGTACTGCCAACTGCTTTACCAACCCACGTTTTGGTGCCGGTGCGGCAACCAACCCGGATCCAGAAGTATTTTCCTGGGCTGCCACACAAGTAGTAACGGCAATGAATGCCACTCACAAACTGGGCGGTGAAAACTATGTACTTTGGGGTGGCCGTGAAGGTTACGAATCCCTGCTCAATACCGATTTGCGTCAAGAGCGCGAGCAAATTGGCCGCTTCTTGCAAATGGTTGTTGAGCACAAACACAAAATTGGTTTCCGTGGCACGTTGCTTATCGAACCAAAACCACAAGAACCAACGAAGCATCAGTACGATTACGATGTCGCCACGGTTTATGGTTTCCTGAAACAATTTGGTCTGGAAAAAGAGATCAAAGTAAATATTGAAGCAAACCACGCAACACTTGCGGGTCACTCATTCCATCACGAAATCGCCAGTGCTATTGCCCTGGGCATCTTTGGTTCGGTTGATGCCAACCGTGGCGACCCGCAACTGGGCTGGGATACCGACCAGTTCCCAAATAGCGTGGAAGAAAATTCATTAGTGATGTACGAAATCCTTAAAGCAGGTGGTTTCACCACGGGCGGCCTGAACTTTGATGCCAAAGTGCGTCGTCAAAGCACCGATAAGTACGACCTGTTCTATGGTCATATTGGTGCGATGGACGTAATGGCGCTGTCGCTGAAAATTGCTGCGCGCATGATTGAAGATGGTGAACTGGATAAGCGTGTTGCGAAGCGTTATGCCGGTTGGAATGGTGAACTGGGCCAGCAAATTCTGAAAGGACAAATGTCTCTTGCGCAGATTGCACAGTACGCTGAGCAGCATAACCTGGCGCCGCAGCACCAGAGTGGTCATCAGGAACTGCTGGAAAACCTGGTGAATCATTATCTGTTTGATAAATAAATATAAGTCGTAGTCATGAAGTGCAACCTGTAGCGAATGCTCTAAATAACTCGAGTTGCAGATAGACGGCAAAGGCTCGAATCCCCAGGAGCTTACATAAGTAAGTGGCTGGGGGTGAGATCCTGCCGCCAACTCCCCTGCAACTTGAAGTATGACGGGCGTATAAGTAGGAGTCGGTATGTATATCGGAATCGATCTCGGAACATCGGGTGTTAAAGCCATTTTGCTCAATGAGCAAGGTGACGTACTGGCATCACAGACCGAAACGCTGAAAGTGTCACGCCCACATCCATTGTGGTCGGAACAAGATCCAGAGCACTGGTGGCAAGCCACAGACCGCGCAATGAAAGCACTTGGCGTGCAGCATTCTCTACAGGGCGTGAAAGCACTGGGGATTGCCGGGCAAATGCATGGGGCCACCCTGCTTGATAAGCAGCAGAAGGTGCTGCGCCCCGCAATTTTATGGAATGACGGCCGCTGTAGTGAAGAATGTGCGCTGCTGGAAGCTGCCGTACCTGAATCACGTGAGATTACCGGCAACCTGATGATGCCGGGTTTTACTGCACCAAAGCTGTTGTGGGTTCAGCGCCATGAGCCTGAGGTTTTCGCGCAAATCGATAAGGTCCTGTTACCGAAAGATTATCTGCGTTTGCGTATGACCGGCGTATTTGCCAGTGACATGTCAGATGCCGCAGGCACCATGTGGTTGGATGTCGCAAAGAGAGACTGGAGCGACAAAATGCTCGACGCCTGCCAACTCAATCGCCAGCAAATGCCTGGCCTTTATGAAGGCAGTGAAATAACCGGTACGTTGAAAGAAGACGTGGCTAAGGCTTGGAATATGTCCGCTGTGCCAGTTGTTGCAGGCGGTGGAGATAACGCAGCAGGAGCCGTTGGCGTGGGCATGATGGATGTCGGCCAGGCAATGTTGTCGCTAGGCACATCAGGCGTTTACTTCGCCGTTAGCGATGGTTTCCGCAGTCAGCCTGAAAGTGCCGTTCACAGCTTCTGCCATGCATTACCCAATCGCTGGCATTTAATGTCTGTGATGTTAAGCGCCGCATCGTGTCTCGATTGGGCAGCAAAACTGACTGGCCTGGGCACCGTTCCGGCATTACTGGCAGCCGCTGAAAAAGCCGATGAAGAAGCGGGAGATATTTGGTTCCTGCCATATCTTTCAGGTGAGCGCACACCACACAACAATCCGCGGGCAAAAGGGGTTTTCTTTGGCCTGACGCATCAGCATGGTCCGGCAGAACTTGCCCGCGCCGTGCTTGAAGGCGTGGGTTATGCGCTGGCAGATGGTATGGACGTCGTTCATTCCTGTGGAGTGACACCACAAAGCGTGACGCTAATCGGAGGCGGTGCGCGTAGCCCTTACTGGCGGCAAATACTGGCGGATATCAGCGGGCAAACGCTGGATTACCGTACGGGGGGGGATGTTGGCCCAGCGCTGGGTGCGGCGCGTCTGGCACAAATCGCGGTATCACCGGAGAAACCTTTGCAGTCACTGCTTCCGCAGTTAGCGCTTGAGCAACAGCACAAGCCGGATATGGCTCGCCATGAGTATTACAAAGCGCGGCGTAAAGTCTTTAACCAGATTTATCAGCAGTTATTGCCGTTGATGTCGTGAAGGTGTTTTGAAAAGCATGACGCTCTGGGTTTGCCAGAGCGTCAAATTTATGTCGGGTGACGCTACGCTTTTCCGACCTACGAGAGCAGCGTAAAAGCAATCATCCCAACAACCGCACCCGTGGTGCCGAGGATGGTTTCCATCATGGTCCAGGTCTTCAGGGTTTGCCCTTCGGTTGCACCAGTGAACTTACCAAACAACCAGAAACCAGCGTCGTTAACGTGGCTCACAACAATAGAACCACCCGCGATACAAATCGACAAAGCAGCCATTTGCGCGCCGTTATAGTTCAGTTGTTCAATAACCGGCATCACAAGACCAACGGCGGTCAGGCAAGCAACGGTTGCGGAGCCCTGAATAATGCGAACCGCAGCAGCCAGCACAAAGCAGGTTAAAGCAATGGGCAAACCTAAACCCGTCAGTGCTTCACCCAGTGCAGGGCCTACGCCTGAGTCCACAAGTACTTGTTTAAATACCCCGCCCGCACCGATAACCAGCAAGATAATGCCAGCCGGTTGCAGCGCGTGGCCGCAGATTTCCATGACCTTTTCTTTCGCCATTCCCTGACGATATGCCAGGCCATAAATAGCAACCAGACACGCCACCAGAATCGCGGTGAACGGATGGCCAATAAACTCAAGCCATTCGTACAGCGTGGAACCCTGTTCGACGAAACGTGCAGCGATGGTTTTCATCCCAACCAACACCAGCGGCAGCAGGATCAGCGACAGGCTGAAGCCGAACGATGGCAGTTTGCCTTCGCCCAGATGCGGTTCGGTGATGTCGTCAGGAATATGCAGCTCGACGTATTTACTGATGAAGTTACCAAACAACGGCCCGGCAATAATCATACTCGGAATGGCGGCGCACAGGCCCAGCAGAATCATCCAGCCAAAATCGGCATGCATTTGGGAAGCCAGTAGCATTGGCGCTGGCCCTGGCAGCAGAAACGCGGCGGCTGCGGCGACGCCAGCGAACAGAGGAATAACCAATTTAACCAGGTTTGTTCCGGTGTGGCGGGCCATAGAAAACGCCACGCTAATCAGCAGAACAATGGCAACTTCGAAGAACAGCGGTAGTGCGCAAATCAAGCCTGCCAGGCCAATTGCGTAATGTGCGCGACTCTTGCCAAAAGCCTTGAGCATTTTGACGGCTATCTGGTCTACGGCACCTGTTTCATGAAGAATCTTGCCAAACATCGCACCGAGTGCGACGACGATGGCCAGAAATCCAAGTGTGCCGCCCATGCCCTTTTCCATGGTTGCCGCGATTTTATCGAGCGGCATCCCGGAAAATATCCCTGCACCAATTGAAACCACCATCAAAGCGACGAAGGCATGCATACGCGCCTTCATCACTAAAAACAACAGCAGTAAAACCGAACCTACCGCTGTTAAAACAAGTGTTAATGTACTCACTGCGCACTGCCTTTATTAATCACATCAATAGTGCTGGCCACCACGCCTTCCAGCGTTTGGTCAATATCCACCACCAGAACATCAGGTTCATCAGACTTTGGTTCTTCCAGCGTTTCAAACTGAGTGACCAACATTTGAGTTTTGAAGAAGTGACCTTTACGTGCTTTCAGACGGTTTTCAATCACTTCAAAATCCCCTTTCATGTAGATGAAAGAGAGATTTGGGTTACCGTCGCGCAATTGGTCGCGATAAACCTTTTTCAGTGCGGAGCAAACAATCAGGGAGACTTTATTGGTGCGTTGCATGGCGAAAGCCGCGTCGTTTAACGCTTGCAGCCATGGTTTGCGGTCTTCGTCGTTGAGCGGCTCGCCTGATGCCATTTTCATAATATTGCAGCGCGGGTGAAGGAAATCGCCATCGAGGAACGCGGCTTTGAGTTGATGTGCAACTTCGCTTGCAACAGCAGATTTACCGCTGCCAGAGACGCCCATCAGGACGTAGATGTGGTTTTCGTGGTTGGTAGTGCTCATAGCGTAGCTCCGACGGACGAGGTGCTGTTACGGGTAACTGTTATCGGTAACATTGTCCAGAGAGCTTCAGCAATTAGCAATAACCATTAGCTTGCAAAGTGTATAAGTGTGAACTAAATCAAAAAAACAGTGCGTAAATATTCCGAGTTGCAGCCAACTCGCCGCAACCTGAAACATTTTGTTAAATCGAGCCGCCCGGTGAAAGGGTAAAACCTAAATCGAGCATCTGCGGTGTGACCGTTTCGCCACGTATCCGCGCCAGCAAACGCTCCGCACCAATACGCCCCATACGTTCACGCGGCGTTAATACGCTGGCAAGACGCGGTTCCATCACCTGGCCGATGTCGTGACCGTGGAAACCGGCAATCGCCATATCCTTCGGAATGCTTAAACCCTGGCGCTGGCATTCAAACGCCGCCCCAATGGCTAAGTCATCGTTGGTACAAAAGATGCTGTCGAGCTGCGGGTATTCGCGGCGCGCCTGGCGGAACAGTTCGATACCAGTGGAGTAAGAAGAGGATTGTTCAACCATCACGCTGTAAGGCACCAGGCCCGCATCCAGCATCGCTTGCTCGTAGCCTTTTCTCTTGATCACTGTACGTTCATCCAGGCGAGCGCCGAGGTATGCAACGTGGCGGTGGCCGCGAGCGATAATCGCCGCCGTCATCTGGCGAGCCGCTTCAAAGTTATCGAAGCCGACCGCGATGTCGAGGCACGGGGAAATGCTGTCCATCAGTTCCACAACCGGAATGCCCGCCACTTCAATCATCTTTAACGTGCGTGGGGTATGGGTGCGTTCGGTGAGGATCAGTCCGTCGATATTCCAGGAAAGCATCGATTCCAGGCGCTCTTCTTCCAGCTCCGGTTTATAGCCGTAGTGGGCAAGCATGGTCTGGTAGCCGTAGGCATCAATCACGTTTTCAATGCCGCGTAATACTTCGGCGAAAACCTGGTTGGTCAGCGAGGGCAATAACACGCCGATGGCGCGGCTGGTCGAGTTGGAAAGGATGTCTGGTGCGCGGTTAGGAATGTAGCCAAGTTCATCAAGGGCTGCGGCAATTTTTACCTGTAACGCAGCAGAAACCTGGTCAGGGTTACGCAAAAAGCGGCTGACGGTCATTTTTGTTATGCCAACGCGATCTGCAACGTCCTGTAATACCGGTCTTTTCTTTTTCATTATCTTGCTGTGCGGGTTATCAATCGACAGCGAAGTTTAGCACGGACGCAGCACAACCTTCCCCAGTTTCGAGGAAGGTTGTGACCGGTAACTAATGGTAATTCTTATACTGGCGGAAGATCGAACAGCAGAATTTCACTCGCTTCGTTGGCATGAATCGAAATCGCTTGCTCATCCCACACGGCGATGGCGTCGCTGGTTTTGGCCTGCGTACCATTAATAGAGACATCACCTTTCACTACCTGCACCCAAATGCGGCGATCTGCCGGGATCTGGTAGACAGATTGTTCGTCTTTCGCCAAAGCCCAACGCGAGAGTTCCATATCCTGGTTCACTTTCAGAGAACCGTCACGCGCATCCGGCGACAGTACCAGTTGGCGGCCCTGCGGTGCATCAAAACGACGCTGGTCGTAACGCGGCGTGATGCCTGTTTTTTCTGGAATGATCCAGATTTGATACAGACGCAGGCGCTCGGTTTTGCTTGGGTTGTACTCGGAGTGAGTAATACCGGTACCGGCGCTCATAATCTGGAATTCACCCGCTGGAACCTTTTCTTCGTTACCCATGCTGTCGCGGTGCGCTACGGCCCCTTCAAGCACGTAAGTCAGGATTTCCATGTCTTTGTGCGGATGGGTACCGAACCCTTCACCGGCTTCCACCACATCCTCGTTAATCACACGTAATGCTGAGAAACCCATGAAATTGGCATCGTAATAGTTAGCGAATGAGAAGGTGTGCCAGCTATCCAACCAACCATGATTCGCATGACCACGTTCTTCAGCTTTTCTTAAAAAGATCATCTTCATTTCTCCGCAATTCGTTTGATGGACTAAGTGTGGACTCGAATCGGAAATGATCATAGAGGGTGAAAATTGACGCCTCTGTTCAAAAAATGTGAACGAGTCAGAGACGCCAGATTTCAGGTTAGGCGAGAGTCACTGTAGAGGGGGAAGCTTGCTCGAAACCGCGTTCGAGGATCTCAAGGTTGGTCAATGCTTCAATTTCTCTGACGTAATTTGGTTTGCCATTAAGAATGGTTTCGTACAGCGCGTCGTATACGCGCCCATAGTCACCCGTTTCCGGCTTCAGCTCTTCGCGCACAGTTTCACCCGCGTCGTTCACATACTCAAGCACGCCGACGCTGCTGTCTGCGGCAAAGCCCGGTTCGCCCGGCATGATGTACGCCTTCAAACTCGTTTCTTGCTGGTCGATGCCGTATTTAACGAACGAGCCTTTGGTGCCGTGGACCTGGAATTTCGGATAGTCAATTTTCACCAGGTGGCTGGTTTTGACGATGGCTTTCAGATCGCCATAGAACAGCTGCGCTTCAAAGGTATCGTCCGGGTTGGCTTTATTACGCACGCTACGAATATCGTAGGCGACGTGGTCCGGGCGGCCAAACAGCGAGATGATTTGGTCCATGGTATGCACGCCGAGGCCATAGAACGCACCATCTGCCGGCAGCCCTGGTTTAGTTTCCGCAACCGGGCGATACATATCAAAGTGACTTTCAATTTCAACGATATCGCCCAGTTTTCCGCTTTCGATAGCTTTTTTCATGGTCAGGAAACAGGAGTCAAAACGGCGATTCTGGTAAGGCGTGACGGTCAGCCCTTTGGCTTTCGCCAGTTCGAACAACTCTTTGGCTTCAGCAAGTGTCGGGGTAAACGGTTTTTCCACCAGCACATTTTTGCCTGCTTCCAGCGCGCGTTTCGCGTAATCAAAGTGGCTATCCGCGTGGGTGCAAACCACCACCAGCTTGACCTGCGGGTCGTTCAGCACTTCGTCCAGATCGCTGGTGAAATGAATGTGGCTGTATTCCGGCTGCTGCTCGATGTCCGGCTTTTCATGGCGGCGGAAGATATGGGCAACGTGGAATTTATCTTTGCGGACCAGAATGTAAGGGAGGTGGTAACGCGTGGTACTTTTGCCAAAACCTATAAAAGCGCAGTGTAGGGTCATTGCTTCGTCCTTTTTGACTTTGAATTGCAATTACCATACTTGAGACGGAGGCGGATGTCGCGGCGCTAAGCCGTCCTACGAAAACAATGTTTTTATAATAAAGATCGAGGGTTTTGCCCAAATTAGTTGGAGTTGTAGCAAGGCGGCAAGGGAACGAATCCCGATGAGCTTACTTATGTAAGTGATTCGGGTGAGTGAGTGCAGCCAACACAGCTACAGCTTCAAATAAGCAGGGCAAAAAAAAAGCCAGCAGAGCTGGCTAAAGTAATACTGGAAGCAATGTGAGCAATGTCGTGCTTTCAGGATGTCTCCGTAGGGGTCTCCCCTGAACGCATGGCAATAATAATCATTATCATTCGCACTTGTCTACTTTTTTTTAGAAATAATTGGCAGTTGACGAAAATTAAAAAGTCAATAATGTTGAAGGGGTTACCTAACCAATTGAGGAGAAAAGGAATGAGCGAAATAGTGATACGCCACGCTGAATTAAGAGATCTTGATGCTTTACGTCAGATTAACGCCCAGCCAGAGGTTTATCACAACACGCTACAAATTCCTCATCCTTCGCTAGAAATGTGGGAAGAACGAATGAAGCATCCACATTCAGGACGCAAAAGCCTGGTGGCTTGCATAGACGATGTGGTTATGGGCCATTTAGTTTTGTCTGTTGAACCCAACCCGCGCCGCAGCCACGTTGCGACTTTCGGGATGAGTGTTTGTATGAAACATCGCAATCGTGGTGTCGCCAGCGCACTTATGTCAGCGATGACCGACCTGTGTGATAACTGGCTGCGCATCGATCGTATTGAGCTGACGGTGTTTGTTGATAACGCACCTGCATTGGCGGTTTACCGTAAATTTGGCTTTGAAATTGAAGGCACAGGGAAGAACTACGCACTGCGTGACGGGCAGTATGTGGATGCGTATTTTATGGCGCGATGTAAGCAAAATTGAAACGCCCTCGCCCTTTCCGTTTCTGGAAAGGGCGAGAACGGATTAATAACCCGCAGTTAAATCATCAACCGAACGCGGGTCAGAAGCGCCATATAGCGAGCCATCTGGCCCAACCATAATGCTTTGCGTGCTTCCCATCGCCTCTTTCACCTGAACATTCTGCCCTTTCTCTTTCAACAGTTTGATCGTATCCGGGCTAAAGCCTTTTTCGACTCTTAACTCATCGGGCAGCCATTGGTGATGGAAACGAGGTGCATTAGTTGCTTCGGCGACATTCATCCCATAATCGATGGTATTCATCACCATCTGCAGCACTGTCGTGATGATTCGGCTACCGCCAGGGCTGCCGGTCACCAGCCAGGTTTTGCCATCTTTCACCACAATAGTTGGCGACATTGAAGACAAAGGGCGTTTATGCGGGCCTACGGCGTTGGCATCACCACCGACCAGCCCATAAACGTTTGGCACGCCGGGTTTAGCTGAGAAATCATCCATTTGGTTATTCATCAGGATGCCGGTATTACCCGCCACAATGCCGGTACCAAATACAGTATTGAGCGTATAGGTCACTGCCACAGCGTTGCCATCTTTATCCACCACGGAGAAATGGGTGGTCTGGTTACTTTCATACGGTGCGAGTTTGCCGGGTTTGATTTCGCTCGACGGGCGCGCTTTGTTGATGTCTATCTGCTCCGCCAGTGATTTGGCGTAGGTTTTGTTAGTCAGCGCTTGCCACGGCACTTTCACAAAATCCGGATCACCGAGGTATTCCGAGCGATCCGCATAAGCATATTTTTCAGCTTCTGCGGTAAGTTGCATCGCATCGGCGCTGCCAAAACCGTATTTAGAGAGGTCGAAGTTTTCCAGAATATTGAGGATTTCAACGATGTGAATGCCACCAGACGATGGTGGAGGCATAGAGAAAATCTCGTATCCGCGATAGGTACCGCTTATCGGCGCACGTTCAACAGCTTTGTAATTCGCAAGATCAGCCTTGCTAATTAACCCACCATTTTTTGCCATTTCGTCAGCAATCTGGTCGGCAATAACGCCTTTATAGAATGCGTCCGGCCCATTCTCAGCAATCATCTCAAGGCTTTTAGCGAGATTGGTCTGTACCAGTTTGTCGTCCTTTTGCAGCGGTTCGCCATCAGCTTTCCAGAAAATAGCCTTGCTGTTTGGGTGATTCGGGAGCACTTCCGCGCCATAGACTTTCAGGTCTTCCGCCAGCGCATCATTCACTGTGAAACCGTCTTGCGCCAGTTTGATAGCGGGCTGGATAACTTTGTTTAGCGGCAAAGTACCGTACTTTTCCAGGGCCATGGAGAAGCCTGCCACAGTGCCTGGCGTGCCTGAAGCAAGATGAGAAGTAAGGGATTTTTTGCTGTCAGCATTGCCCTGCGCATCGAGGAACATATCGCGCGTGGCTTTTTCCGGAGCCATTTCACGGAAATCAATGGCGGTGGTTCTACCGTCTTTGGTGCGCAGCATCATAAAGCCACCGCCACCAATATTACCCGCCTGCGGGTGTGTTACCGCCAGCGCAAAGCCCACGGCAACGGCGGCATCAATCGCGTTCCCACCTTGTTTAAGAATATCGACGCCCACTTGTGTAGCGAGGGAATCTTGCGAGGCAACCATGCCATTTTCAGCACGCACAGCATGATGCACATCGGCTTCAACCCCATAGGATACCGGAGGCGGCGCGGCGCTGGCAGTCAGGCAGAGTCCAATCATTAGCGCGGGAATGGTTACCCAGCGCAGCATTTCCGAACGAAAAGTTTCCCACTGCTTCATCGTTATTTTCTCCATGCTTATCAGGGGCAATCCCCCGTTAAGCCTGGTCTAAAAATCCTAAATAACCATCGGGTTGGTGGAAAACGATTAAACTTAGTAGATCCCCCAAATGGAGGAAGTGACGATGAAAAAAATACTCATACTGGCGGCTTTGCTGCCATTGACCTGTTTGGCACAGCCAATTAATACCCTGAATAATCCAAACCAACCGGATTACCAGATCCCAAGTCAGCAACGGATGCAGCAACAGATGCAAACGCAGCAGATACAGCAAAAAGGGATGTTGAATCAGCAGTTACAAACGCAGACACGCATCCAGCAACAGCATCTGGAAGGGCAGATAAACAATAATTCGCAGCAGGACGTCTTTAAGGTGAAAAAAACGCTGCCCAATGAAATGGAAGTCGGAACGCAGCAGGTACTGCCAAATACCAATGGCGGGATGCTAAGTGGCAGCGGAAGTAGCAGCCAGGATCATATGCTGCAACCAAAAACCAATGGCAGCATGCTCAATCAAAACAGCAACTCGACTTCACTACAGCCGAATATCCCGCTGAAAACAATTGGGCCGTAAAGGAGATAGTGGGTGACGCTCGCGCTACCCACCTTACAATGCCGAAACTACAGGTCGGATAAGCTTGCGTCATCCGACATTGGTCAGCCATTTAGTCTGTAAAGTCCGCACCAATCTGGTCGATACGGTCAGTACAAATGGTATCGACTCCCCAGCGCAGCAGCGTTGCTGCGCGCTCGGGAACATTCACGGTATAAACCAGAATATGTAATCCAGCCGCTTTCAGTTGCTGTACGCGAGATTCAGAAAGCAGTTTATGGTTCAGGTGAATGGAAACGCAGCCAAGCCTGGTGGTCAGCTCCCGCCAGTCATCACGCCACTCATCAAGTAACAACCCGCGTGGAAGCTCAGGCACGGCATTTTGTGCCGCCTCCAGCGCTTCGATAGAAAACGAAGAGAGCAATGGATCGGTTTGCCCAAACCATAACTCCCGTGCCGCCAGTGCGATGACTTTCCCGGTTTCTCTATCGGTACCCGTGGTCGGTTTAATTTCGATATTTGCCATCATGCCGTGTTGTTTACAACGCGCAGCAACCTGCGAAAGAAGGGGTATTGGCTCACCTTTAAATTCGCCACTAAACCAACTTCCCACATCAACATTCAGCAGCTTATCCCACGGCAAATCGCCCGCTACTCCCCAACCATTGCTGGTGCGCTCAAGCGTGTCGTCATGTAGCAAGAAGATTTGCCCGTCTTTTGATAGTTTGGCGTCAAACTCAATCATGGTGTGGCCGTAGCGCGCACCGATATCAATAGCCGCCAGCGTAT
Organism: Buttiauxella massiliensis; assembly: GCF_902500225.1. Taxonomy (GTDB): domain Bacteria; phylum Pseudomonadota; class Gammaproteobacteria; order Enterobacterales; family Enterobacteriaceae; genus Buttiauxella; species Buttiauxella massiliensis. The sequence goes on from NZ_LR722651.1 coordinate 216,617, forward strand.
TTTCCGGTGCCAATTTTCCGCCACCACGATGGGCCGCGACTTTTGGGTATGGCCAGTTACTCATAAACGTTGTCCATTTTCTTTATCAAAGAAATGTAGATGATTTTCAGGCAGATACAGCCATAGAGTACTGCCGGGTTGCGGGCGTTCCTGATGCGACAGGCGCACCACCATTTTTTGCTCGCCCCAACGCCCGTGCACTAAATTATCTGCTCCCAGCATCTCCAGCGTGTCCACCACAAATGGCACGCCGCCTGCAGTTTGTGAGCTTAGCGCAATATGTTCCGGGCGGATACCCAGGGTAACAGCGCGGCCTCGTTGCAGATTTGCCGCGTTTCCCAGTGGCAACGCCATGCCACCAGCGAGTTGAAAACGCGTGCCGTCGGTGCTGATATTTCCTTCCAGCAAGTTCATGGCAGGCGAACCAATAAAGCTCGCCACAAAGCGGCTTGCCGGGCGCTCGTAGACTTCGACTGGCGTGCCGATTTGCTCTGCAACACCTTTGTTCATCACCATCACGCGCTGCGCAAGGGTCATCGCTTCAACCTGGTCGTGCGTGACGTACAAACTGGTGGTCTGCAGGCGGCGATGTAACTGTTGTAATTCCAGGCGCATCTGCACACGCAGCTTGGCATCAAGGTTTGAGAGCGGTTCATCAAACAGAAAAACCGCCGGGTCACGCACGATTGCACGGCCCATCGCCACGCGCTGACGCTGCCCACCAGAAAGCTCACGCGGGCGGCGTTTGAGCAAACCATCGAGTTCGAGAATTCGGGCCGCTTCCACCACTTTTTGCTGAATATGCGCTTTACCCATACCGCGAATTTTCAGGCCCCAGGCCATGTTTTCTTCCACACTCATATGTGGATAAAGCGCGTAGTTCTGGAACACCATCGCGATGCCGCGTTCTTTCGGCTCCATTTCGGTGACGCGCTGGCGATCAATCCAGATATCACCACTGGTGACGCGCTCAAGCCCGGCAACCATACGTAACAACGTCGATTTTCCGCAGCCCGACGGCCCCACCATCACGATAAATTCACCGTCTGCGACATCCAGCGTCAGTGGCTGAATCACCTGGGTTTTGTTGTCCCAACTTTTGGATACTGCCTGTAATTTCAGTCCTGCCATGGGTTATTTCTCACTATCCACTAAGCCACGCACAAACGCGCGTTGCATTACTAAAACGATGATTACCGGGGGAATAAGGGTCAGCAGCATGGCCGCCATTACCTGGTTCCACTGCGTAGAGCCTTCACCAGACGACATCATCCCTTTGATACCCGCGACAGCCGTACCGAGGTTAACGTCGCTGATAATCAGCAACGGCCACAGATACTGATTCCAGCCGTAGATAAAGGTGATGACGAACAGCGCCGCCAGATTGGTTTTTGAGAGCGGCAAGACTATGTCGCGGAAGAAACGCATCGGCGTTGCACCATCGATGCGTGCCGCTTCCATTAACTCGTCGGGCAGCGTCATAAAGAACTGGCGGAACAGGAAGGTCGCGGTCGCTGAAGCCATTAGTGGCAGCGTCAGGCCGGTGTAGCTATCGAGCATTTTAAGATTTGCGATGACTTCAACGGTTGGAAAAATACGCACTTCAACTGGCAGCATCAGGGTGATAAAGATCATCCAGAAGAACAGGTTACGCAGCGGAAAGCGGAACCAGACAATGGCAAAAGCGGAGAGCATCGACACCGTGATTTTGCCGATGGTAATCACCATCGCCATCACAAAGCTGTTTAGCAGCATCAGACCGAACGGCGCACTGTTAGCACCAACACCATGCGTCCAGATATAGGACATATTTTCCAGCAGATGCGTGCCCGGAATCAGCGTCATCGGCGTCTGAAATACGGCCTGGTTATCCAGTGTTGCCGCGACAAACGCCACATACATCGGGAACAGAATGACGATGATGCCAAGTATCAGCATGGTATGGCTGAAAATAGTCAGCCCACGACGATTCTCAATCATTGGTAACGCACCTTACGTTCCACGAAGCGGAACTGAATGACGGTCAGTATGATCACCAGGAACATCAGCACGACCGATTGTGCCGCCGAAGCGGAAAGATCGAGTCCGGCAAAACCTTCACGGTAAATTTTGTAGATTAGCGTGGTGGTTGCCTGCACTGGGCCACCGCCTGTTGCAGCGTCGATAACCGGGAAGGTATCGAAAAAGGCATATACCAGGTTCACCACCAGCAGGAAGAAACTGACCGGGGCAATCAGCGGCAGCGACAGCTTAAAGAAACGTCGTACCGGCCCTGCGCCATCAATCGATGCAGCCTCTACTAGCGAGCGAGGGATAGATTGCAATGCCGCAAAGAAGAACAGGAAGTTGTAGCTGATTTGCTTCCATACCGAGGCAAACACCACGAGGAACATCGCCTGGCCGCTGTTTTGCGCGTGGTTCCAGTGGTAACCAAACTGCTCAAGCACATGAGTCAGCAAGCCGCGCCCAGGGTTAAACAGGAAGATCCACAATACGGCGGCAATCGCGGGCGCGACCGCATACGGCAGTAACATCAGCGTTTGATAAATACGGCTGCCGCGCACCACATAATCCGTTAGCGCTGCGAAAAAGAGCGACACCAGCAGGCCACTACCAGCAACTAAGCCACTGAAAATTAATGTGGTGTAGAAAGAGTCGAGATAGTAGCTGTCGTGGAAAAGCTGTTTGAAGTTATCCAGCCCGACAAACGTGCTCGAAAGCCCAAACGGATCGACATTCTGGAGGGAGTACCACAACGCTTCGCCCGCAGGCCAAATGAAAAAGATAATGGTGATAACCAGTTGCGGCAGGACAAGGGCATACGGCAGCCAGCCTGAACGGAACACCGGACGAGAAGAGGACATAGTGTTGCTCTTATAGAGATTAATGGTGGATGTCGCATGCGCTAATCCACCCTACAACGGCTTTCGTAGGGCGGATAAGCGAAGCGCCATCCGACATCAACAAAACTTAAGACTTCGTCGACTGCTCGAAACGGCGCAGCAGCTGATTTCCACGCTCAACCGAGCTATCTAACGCTTGTTGAGGGGTTTTCTTGCCGGTCCACACCGATTCCAGTTCTTCATCCACTATGGTACGAATCTGTGGCATGTTGCCCAGACGCAGACCTTTGGTGAATGGCAATGGTGGCTTGTTCATCATCTGGCGCGTAGCGATATCAGCGCCTGGATTTTTCTCATAGAAGCCTTGTTCACGCGTCAGGTCATAAGCCGCTTTGGTAATTGGCAGATAACCTGTTTTCTGGTGCCACTCAGCGGCGATTTCTGGCTGAGCAAGGAACTGCATAAACTCGGCAACGCCTTTGTAAGTCGCAGCGTCTTTACCCTGCATAACCCACAGACTTGCCCCACCGATAATGGCGTTTTGCGGTGCGTTCGGAATGGTTGAATCGTAAGGCATCATGCCCACACCGTAGTTGAATTTGGCGTAATGGCGGATATCAGCAAGCGAACCGGAAGAGGCGGTTGTGATGGCGCAATCACCGTTGTAGAACTTCTCGGTGGATTCGTCTTTGCGGCCAAAGTAGCTGAAATCACCTTTCTTATTCAGCTCTTCCAGCAGAGCGATATGTTTCACTTGCTCTGGTTTATTGAATTTCAGAACTGCGTCAGTACCGTCAAAACCGTTGTTTTTGGTTGCAACCGGCAAGCCGTTCCACGCGCTGAAGTTTTCAATTTGAATCCAGCCCTGCCAGCCGCTGGCGTAACCACACTTCATACCCGCCGCTTTCAGCTTCGCAGTGTATTCAGCCAGCTCCTGCCAGGTTTTTGGCGGCTGGTCCGGATTCAGGCCAGCTTTCTTAAAAGCATCTTTGTTGTAATACAGCACTGGGGTGGAGCTGTTGAAAGGCTGGGAAAGCAGATGCCCGGTTTTCGCATCGGTGTAGTAACCAGAAACCGTCGGCACAAATTGGGATTCGTCGAACTTAATGCCCGCATCGTTAAACACTTCATACACCGGCTTGATAGCTTTCGAGGCCATCATGGTCGCGGTGCCGACTTCGTAAACCTGCAAAATGGCTGGCGCATTGCCCGAACGGAAAGCCGCAATCCCTGCCGCCAGGTTTTGTTCGTAGTTACCTTTATAAACCGGAACAATTTTGTAGTCAGGATGCGTCTGGTTAAAACGTTGAGCCAGTGAGTCAACCTCTTTGCCCAACTCGCCTTCCATTGAATGCCAGAATGGAATGGAGGTGGCGGCGATAGCGCTGCTGCTAAATACGCATCCTAGCGCCAGGCAAATTGCTGTGTGTCGTAACGATGTCATTCGGTTATCTCTCTTCTTGTGTCGGATGCGCGAAATCACGCGTTTTTCTTCGCAACACAACATGACATGCGCATATGACAGAAATAGAACAAGAGGATGACGAAGCGATTACAGACTGGCTTCAGAAAAATGGCGAGAGAATGATAGATTTGTGAAAAAAATAATGGCAGCCAGCGCTGCCGCTATAACGCTTTAAGCATTTTTTCCCGTTCAGCCACCTTACGACGTTGTTCTCGCCGTTCGTACTCGCGTTGCTGTTCGGATTTATCATCTTCATACGAGGGACATACTGAACTACTGAATATGTTACATGCCACTTCCCCCGTCGCAGCAGGATCATGTTTCTCCTGCCAAATAGACGGGTCGCGAGGATTGATATTTTTACTCTCAAGCGCCGCAAGCGGGGCCGAGAAAAACAGCGTCCCAATAAGGGCATAGATACCAGAACGTGTCATCCTGAACTCCTTGTTCTGTTGGTGATAATAGAAATTATTCGCAATAATATCATACGAAAAATAAAAAGAGCCGAAGCCCTTTTTACTTTTTTAACGAGTTAATCCCTTGAAATCTAGCCGCCCAAGTAGGCGCTGCGCACCGCTTCGTTAGCTAACAGCGCGTCACCGGTATCTTCCAGTACCACGTGGCCGTTTTCCAGCACGTAGCCGCGGTCAGCGAGTTTCAACGCCTGGTTGGCGTTCTGCTCGACCAGGAAGATGGTCATGCCTTCGCTGCGCAATTTTTCAATGGTGTCGAAAATCTGCTGGATGATGATTGGCGCAAGACCGAGCGACGGTTCATCTAACAGCAACAGGCGCGGTTGGCTCATTAATGCACGGCCAATCGCCAGCATTTGTTGCTCACCACCGGACATCGTACCCGCACGCTGAATACGGCGCTCCAGCAAGCGCGGGAACAGTTCGTAAACGCGTTGGATACGTTCATGATACTGGTCGCGTTCCGCAAAGAAGCCACCCATCGCCAGGTTTTCTTCTACCGTCATACGGGAAAACACGCGGCGACCTTCCGGCACAATCGCTACTGCTTCACGCATGATGCGTGCGGTATGCCAGTCGGTGATGTCTTTACCATCAAAGGTAATCTTGCCGCTTGAGGCGCGCGGGTCACCACAAAGTGTTCCCAATAGCGTCGTTTTACCGGCACCGTTAGCACCAATCAGAGTGACGATTTCGCCCTGCTTGATGTGCAGACTGACCTCATGAAGCGCCTGGATTTTTCCGTAGTGGGCGCTCACACGGTCAAATGACAACATGATATTTTCCATATTAAGCCTCACCCAAATATGCGCGGATTACGTCAGGGTTGTTACGGATTTGCTCCGGCGTGCCGTTCGCAAGCGGCGTCCCCTGGTTTACCACGTAAATCCTGTCAGAAATGCCCATCACCAGTTTCATGTCATGCTCGATTAACAGCACGGTGGTGTTGTGATGGTTACGTAACTCCATGATTAACTCATCGAGCTCATGCGTTTCTTTCGGGTTAAGGCCAGCTGCGGGTTCATCAAGCATCAGAATTTCTGGCTGAGTCACCATGCAGCGTGCAATCTCGAGACGGCGCTGATCGCCATACGCCAGGTTGCTCGCCTGGCGGTTAGCCTGCTCAAGCAGACCAATACGATCAAGCCAGGTTGCAGCGCGGTCCAGCGCTTCGCTTTGTGAACGGCGAAAAGCTGGCGTTTTCAAAAGACCTGAGAACACACCGGTTTTCAGTTGCATATGCTGAGCAACCAGCAAGTTTTCAATCACGGTCATTTCGCGGAACAGACGCACGTGCTGGAAAGTACGCACCACGCCCATACGTGCAATTTGCTGACCCGGCAGCCCTTCAAGATGCTGATCACGCAACAGAATCGTACCGCCTGATGGCTTGTAGAAGCCGGTCAGGCAGTTAAACACCGTGGTTTTACCGGCACCGTTAGGGCCGATTAACGAAACAATTTCTTGTGGATGCAGTTCCAGAGAAACATTGTTTACGGCGAGCAGGCCGCCAAAACGCATCATCAAGCCGTTTACGGATAACAATGGCTGACTCATGCCTGCTCTCCTTTCACTTGTTCCACTTGCTCTTTTTTAAGCTTCAATTGCGGACGTGACATCGGCAGCAAGCCTTGTGGACGCCAGATCATCATCAGCACCATCAAGCCACCAAGCACCAACATGCTGTATTCGTTCAGATCACGCATCAGTTCACGCGATACCACCAGCAGCACGGCGGCGAGGATAACGGCAAATTGCGAGCCCATACCGCCCAGCACGACAATCGCCAGTACGAATGCCGATTCGGCAAAAGTGAAGGATTCCGGGCTAACAAAGCCCTGGCGTGCGGCGAACAGCGTACCGGCAAAGCCTGCAAACGCGGCGCTAATAGTGAATGCGGTCAGCTTGATACGAGTTGGGTTCAGACCCAGTGAGCGGCATGCGATTTCATCTTCACGCAACGCTTCCCACGCACGGCCCAGCGGCATCCGCAGCAGTCGGTTAATCACAAACAGCGACAATACAACCAGCAACAGCGCAACCAGATAAAGGAAGATAATCCTGTCACCGGGGTTGTATGCGACGTTAAAGAAGTTACTGAAAGTGTCCCACCCGCCTTCACGCGTGCCACGGCTGAATTCCAGACCGAACAGCGTTGGTTTTGGGATCTGGCTGATGCCGTTCGGACCACCGGTAATTTCGGTGTTGTTGAGCAGCAAAATACGGACGATTTCACCAAAGCCGAGCGTCACAATCGCGAGGTAGTCGCCGCGTAAACGCAACACCGGGAAGCCAAGCAGGAAACCTGCCGCCGCAGACACCAGGCCCGCTATTGGCAAGCATGTCCAGAAGCCTAAACCGTAGTAGTGGTTGAGCAGCGCAAAGGTATAAGCGCCGATGGCATAAAAACCGCCGTAGCCCAGCACCAGCAAGCCAGACAAACCGACAACCACGTTCAGGCCAAGGCCGAGAATGATATAAATCATGGTGAGCGTGGCGATATCCACCGTACCGCGTGACACCACAAACGGCCACGCAACCGCAAGCACCAACAGTGCCGCCAGGAACAGTTTCTGTTTCGGTGTAGAACCATCTAACGCAGGCAGCACAAACTTCGGCCCGGAGACTTTTTTCATGCCTTTCTGGAATGCAGGCCGCAGCAACTGGAAGACGAAGACAATCGCCGTACCAATCAACACCCATTCCCAGCGCACTGTTTCCGCACTATGGACTACAAGCTTAGTACCATCGAGACTCAGCTGAACGCCCATAAAGACGCCCGCCAGCACGAAAAATATGGCTGCCGAAAGCAGCGCCAAAACAACATGCATCGGCTTCATACTTTTTCTACCTCCGGACGGCCCAAGATACCGGTTGGCATAACCAACAGCACCACGATGAGCAGAGCAAAGGAGACAACATCTTTATATTCAGTGCTCAGATACGCGGAGGTCAGCGCTTCTGCAACACCTAAAATCAGGCCACCAATCATCGCACCAGGAATACTGCCGATACCGCCAAGTACCGCTGCGGTGAAGGCTTTCATCCCGGCCATAAAGCCGATGTAGGGGTTGATAACGCCGTAGAACTGGCCGAGCAGTACACCCGCTACCGCCGCCATGGCAGCGCCAATCACGAAGGTCAGGGAGATAACGCGGTCGGTGTTAATTCCGAGCAGGCTCGCCATTTTCAAATCTTCTGCACACGCGCGGCACGCACGGCCCATGCGGGAGTAGCGAATAAACAGCGTCAGCGCGAGCATCGCAAGGAACGTCACCACCCAAATCACCAGTTGCATGGTGGTAATGGTTGCGGTGAAGTTGTCGCTGGCACCAACGACCCACTGGCCGTTAAACAGGCTTGGCAGCGCAATATCACGTGAACCTTCAGTCAGGCTGACGTAGTTTTGCAGGAAGATAGACATCCCGATAGCAGAGATCAGTGCAATCAGACGCTTAGAGTTACGCACCGGTTTGTAAGCAACGCGCTCGATGCTCCAACCGTAGGCACTGGCGATGACAATGGCACCAATAAAACCTGCACCAACCAGCATCCAGCCAACGTCAATGCCCATCATCATCAGCGCTGCGATGATCATAAACGAGACGTAGCTGCCGATCATATATACCTCGCCATGGGCGAAGTTGATCATGCCGATAATGCCGTAAACCATGGTGTAACCGATGGCTATCAACGCGTAAGTACTGCCCAGCGTGACGCCGTTAAACATCTGTTGCAGGAAGTAGAGGAACTGCTCGGACATACAATAACCTTATTTATTCCTCCCCAACGCATAGCCGCCGGGGAGGTGGGATGACCCAGATTTGCCGATCTATTTAGCTACGGAAGACGAACCGTCGGCATGCCACTGGAAGACACCAAAATCAAATCCCTTCAGATCGCCTTTCTCATCCCAGTTCAGCGGCCCAATCACGGTTTTCGCACCGTTTGCTTTCAAATCTTTCACTAAATCAGCAGGTTCTTCGCTGCCGGTACGCTCAAGTGCTGTAGCCAGAGATTGCACCGCTGCGTAAGTAATCCATACATACGGACCACTTGGATCTTTCTTCTCAGCTTTCAGCTCATCAACGATAGCTTTGTTCGCTGGGTCCTGGTCATAGCGTTTTGGCATAGTCACTAACATGCCTTCGCCCGCCGCACCTGCGATGTTAGACAGCGATGCGTTACCCACACCCTCTGGGCCCATAAACTGAGTTTTCAGGCCAACAGCACGTGCCTGACGCAGAATCTGACCCATTTCCGGGTAGTAACCACCGTAATAAACGAAGTCGATGTTCTCTTTTTGCAGACGCGCAACCAGCGTGGAGAAGTCTTTATCGCCCGCAGTGATACCGTCGAAGAAGACGATGTTCGCGCCGCCTTTCTTCAAGCCATCCTGTACAGAACGCGCCAGGCCTTCGCCATATTGCTGTTTGTCATGAATGACCGCGATGCGCTTCGGTTTTACAGTGTCGAGAATGTATTTAGACGCCGTTGGGCCCTGGGAAGAATCCAGGCCCGCGGTACGCATAATCATTTTGTAACCACGAGCAGTCAGTTCTGGGTTAGTTGCACCAGGAGTGATCATCAGGATGCCTTCGTCTTCGTAGATATCAGACGCAGGCTGAGTGGAAGAGGAGCAAAGGTGACCAATAACATAACGCACACCGTCGTTAACGATTTTGTTGGCAACCGCTACTGCTTGTTTCGGGTCACAAGCATCATCGTATTCAATCGCAACAAGTTTGTCGCCTTTGATGCCGCCTTTAGCGTTGATGTCTTTAATTGCCTGCCGCGCGCCGTTAAATTCCATGTCGCCCCACTGCGCAACCGGGCCAGACATTGCACCAACAACCGCAACTTTGATGTCTGCTGCGGTTGCCGCGTGAGACACCGCCAGCGCAATAACCCCAGCGAGTAATGTCTTCGCGTTCATTTTCATAGATCCAATTCCTGTTCGTGATTATGTGGTTTTATAGTGACCAAAAACGTACTGTGCGTTTTTTAGGCTTTAACCATTTTTATGAGTGCCCTTAAGGGCTTAGCACTAAAATTTACAATTTTTAAAGCTAAACCCTCTATTTTTCAGGCTATTAAGCAAAGATATTATTCTGTATTTGCTCATAGTTAAACAAAAAAAAGCAGCTTTTTCAGCATAAAATAGCGATACAAAGAGCGGAATAAAACACTAGGTTTTAGGGTTTTATACTGACCATATTTCAATCTACCGTTTATCGAACTGGCATACGTTTGCCGCAAAAATTAATCGTCTGGTATATGACATATAAAAGAGAAAGCGTCTGGCGCAAATAAATTGGTTACACTCGGGGTTTTCCCGCTTTTTGGTTAGCTCGCTTATGAAACTCACCATCATTCGTCTGTTTGAGTGTAGTGCTCAGGATGAGATCGATCTTGCTAAGATCTGGCCGGAATACTCCAGCGCTTCGCTTGCTTTGACTGATACTCACAGAATTTATGCTGCAAAATTTAATGATCGGCTGCTCGGTGCGGTTCGCGTTACGCTCGTGGGCAATGAAGCCGCGCTGGATTCGCTACGAGTACGCGAAATCACCCGTCGCCGTGGCGTTGGGCAGTATCTGGTCGAAGAAGTGATTCGTGATAATCCTGACATCATCGCCTGGTGGATGAACGATGCAGGCGTAGAAGACCGTGATGTGATGACGGCGTTTATGCAGGCGGTAGGTTTTGCGGAGCAAAATGGTGGCTGGAAGAAGTGATAACTGTTTGGTTATCACTTCACATATTTATCGAAGCATTTCGCGTTGCAGGAAGGCGGCAAGTTGTGAAATCCCCGGGAGCTTACTCCAGTAAGTGACCGGGGTTAACAAAACTGTCAGGAACAGATTTGAACGCTGCTTGCAGCGGCCCTACAAGGGCGAGGCCCAAGGATGGGCCGAGTAACAACGCAGCCAACGCATCTGCGGCGCGAAAGGTGCCCGATAAATTATTTGGCGTCGGTAGCAGTACCGTTCGCATGCCACGTAAACACGCCGAACTCAAAGCCTTTCAGGTCGCCTTTCTGATCCCAGCTCAATGGCCCCATTACGGTTTCCACAGTTGCACCTTTCAGATAGGTAGCGATTTCAGCTGGATCTTCTGACTTGTTCAGGCCAGCCGCCAGCGATTGCAGTGCTGCGTATGTGGTCCATACGAACGCACCACTTGGATCTTGTTTCTTCGCTTTAATCGCATCTACAACCGGTTTGTTCGCCGGAACCTGGTCGTAGTTCTTCGGCTTAGTCACTAACAAGCCTTCGGCTGATTCACCCGCGATGTTAGACAGAGAAACGTTCGCTACACCTTCTGGACCCATGAACTGAGTTTTCAGGCCTGCTGCACGAGACTGACGCAGGATCTGTCCCATTTCCGGGTGGTAACCACCGTAGTAAACGAAGTCGATGTTCTCTTTCTTCAGGCGTGCCACCAGCGTGGAGAAGTCTTTCTCGCCTGCGGTGATACCGTCAAAGAACACCACGTTAGCGCCGCCTTTTTTCAGGTTGTCCTGAACGGATCGCGCCAGGCCTTCGCCATACTGCTGTTTGTCATGAATGACCGCGATGTTTTTCGGTTTCACATGATCAAGGATGTATTTCGCAGCCGTTGGGCCCTGATCAGAGTCCAGGCCTGTGGTACGCATAGTTAATTTGTACCCACGGGAAGTCAGCTCAGGAGCCGTTGCCGCAGGGGTGATCATTAGAACACCTTCGTCTTCGTAGATATCAGACGCTGGCTGGGTGGAAGAAGAACACAAGTGGCCGATTACATATTTGATGCCATCGTTAACCACTTTGTTGGCGACAGCCACGGCTTGTTTCGGGTCACAAGCATCGTCATATTTGGTGATAACCAGCTTGTCGCCTTTGATGCCGCCTTTGGCATTAATATCAGCAACAGCCTGTTCTGCGCCGGTAAATTCCTGGTCGCCATACTGAGCTACCGGGCCAGACATCGCCCCAACGACCGCCACTTTGATGTCCTTAGCAAATGCTGCGTTGCTCATCGCAAGTGCAATACAACCAGCCAATAACGCTTTGCCCTTCATTTTCATCCTGAGGATCCCCATTCTTGTTGTGATGGATAATTGTTGTGTTGTTTTGGCACGGTTTTATTTTTGATTTAAGAATACTGCGCGTGCCTTCGCCGCACTCCGAGTTAAAAACATACCCGAATTTACGGTTTTTGGAATAACAATTTTTTCACAATGGGAAAGGAAAGTGACGGGCATAAAAAAACCGCCCCGAAAGGCGGTTTTTTTGGATGACTGTATAACTTACGCTTCGATGGCCATGCGCAGTTTTTTCATTGCGTTCTTTTCAAGCTGGCGCACACGCTCAGCGGAAACGCCGTAGCGATCGGCCAGTTCTTGCAATGTACTCTTGTTTTCTTCGTCGAGCCAACGGGCACGGATAATATCCTGACTACGTTCGTCCAGGCCTAACATGGCGTCGCTGAGTTTATCAGCCGCGTGCGATTCCCAGTTGTCGTCTTCAATGCCATCGGCAAAATTAGAAGACTTATCCTGCAAGAACAGCACTGGAGCCATTGGCGCGCTGTCTGAATCGTCGTCGTTGCCCATATCGAACGTCATGTCCTGCGCCGCCATACGAGATTCCATTTCACGGACATCTTTGCTGGAAACACCCAGCTCGTTGGCAACCATTTCCACTTCGTCTTGGTTGAACCAACCCAGACGTTGTTTAGTTTTACGCAGGTTAAAGAACAACTTACGTTGTGCTTTAGTGGTTGCCACTTTCACAATACGCCAGTTACGCAGCACGTATTCGTGAATTTCAGCTTTGATCCAGTGCACGGCGAACGACACCAGACGGACACCCACTTCAGGGTTAAAACGGCGCACAGCCTTCATCAGGCCGATGTTGCCTTCCTGGATCAAGTCAGCCTGCGGCAAACCATAGCCCGAGTAATTACGAGCGATATGAACAACAAAGCGCAGGTGAGACAGGATCAGCCTTTTCGCTGCTTCCAGATCGCCCTGGTAATGCAGCTTTTCAGCCAGCTCCTTCTCTTCCTCAGCCGTTAACATCGGCCAGGAATTAGCGGCCCGGATATAAGACTCCAGGTTACCAACAGGGGCTAAAGCTAAATTTTGCATTTCTTTGGTCATTCAAACCCTCTCTTAAGACTAACGTACAGGTTGCTACACCATGCTGCACCTGACCACACGTCAAGCGCCAAACCGTACCATCCACAGTAAACTCAGACAGTGACGTTATCCACAATTTCACTGTAAAGCTGTGCATATATTACACACAAAATGTGACAGAGCTATGAAACTGGGCAGGAGAAACACATACCGAGGTGGGAGCGTGTCCCCTGCTGACGGGTACTTCGTAGCAGGGAACAAGTATATCAAAAAATTTTTACTCTGGGGTAAAACGACGTAAATGTTGTACCGTTGCGATCCATGCCGCCAACCATCCACTCATGGAAGCAACCAGCAGCAACAGCAGACATTCATCGAAACCTAAGCCCGTCAAATCGAACTTTGTGCCGAAGACTTGCGCCACTTGAGTGACCGCCGACGACAAACGCCACACCAGAATTTCGGTCAAAATCAGCGACAAAAATGCACCGCTAAAGCCTAATAATGCACCGCCGTACAAAAACGGGCGCAGGATGAATCCATCCGTTGCACCAATCAGTTTTTGCACGTTGATGGTGTCGCGACGAGCAAAAATGCTTAAACGCACGCTGTTACCAATCACCAGGAATACTGCGGCAACCATCAGCACACCAATCATCGCGGCAACGCGCCCCACAAGACCGGTCAGCGAAGCGAGACGAGCAAACCAGCTGTCGTCCATACGCACTTCGTCAACACCGTTAATGCGCGCTACGCGGTCGCGCAGGGTGTTCAGATGGTCAGTCGTCTGGAAGTCCAGTTTCGGGTTCACTACCGCAACGGCGGGCAGCGGGTTTTCTTCCAGCATGTCCAGCGCGCCGCCAAAGCCCGACCAGTTGCGGAACTCACCCAGCGCTTCGTCACGCGATAGATAGTTAACTTTATCGACGCCCTCTTCCGCCTGAATCGCGCCAACCACTTGCTGCGCGGCATTGTCGTCCAGCGCTTTATCGAGGTAAACGGTGATTTGTGGCGAAGGGTAATACTGCGTAGCGGCCTGGTTCACGTTCTTGTAAACCATGTAGCACACGCTCGGCAGCGTCAGGGAGATGGCGATAACCATCACCGTCAGGAAAGTAGCTAATGGCTTGCTGCGCAGGTCTTGTAAAGCGCCCTGCCAGGCGTAACGGAACTGTTCGTTCACGCCACCTTTCAGAGATTTGCTTTTCGACTGAGGCCCTTTGCCACGTTTTTTCACCGAGCGACCTAAATCCCCTAACTTATTCAGCGAGTTGATTTTATCCAGCTTGTTGCTGAAGCGCTTTATGTGATTGAGCGCGCTGCGTTTATTCACCTGCCAGGCCTCCATGCAAATGGCCGTCACTTAACGTCAACATGCGATAATTACGGCGGGATATCAGCCCCATGTCGTGCGTCGCCATCAAAACAGTTACACCCACCCGGTTGAACTCTTCGAACAGACGCAAAATCCCTTCTGAGAGCGCATCATCGAGGTTACCCGTTGGTTCATCCGCCAATAACACGGCGGGTTTGTTCACAACAGCACGCGCAATACCGACGCGCTGTTGCTCACCACCAGAGAGTTGGATCGGGAAACTTTTCGCTTTATCGAGCAGACCAACTTTATCGAGTGCTGCCGAGACACGGCGGCGAATATCTTCACCGCTGGCACCCGCGATGATCAGCGGGATCGCCACATTGTCGTAAACGGTTCTGTCCATCAACAGATGGTGATCCTGGAAGATCATCCCAATCTGGCGACGCAGGAACGGCACTTCGCGGCTCTTGAGGCGGCTAATATCATGGCCGCCAAAAGCAATCTTCCCGGCACTTGGCCGCTCGATACCGCAGATAAGCTTGAGCAGGGTACTTTTCCCCGCGCCTGAGTGGCCGGTCAGGAAAGCCATCTCGCCAGGTTGCATATGGAAGGTCACTCCCTGCAACGCTTGTCTCCCACCGAGATAGGCCTTACTAACGTGTTCAAAGCGAATCATGGTTAATCCTCTCGGGCAAAAAGTGCCTCAATAAAATCGCCCGCATTAAACGGACGCAAGTCCTCAATACGCTCGCCGACGCCAATATAGCGAATCGGAATACCAAACTGATCGGCAACGGAGAAAATCACGCCGCCTTTGGCTGTACCATCGAGTTTGGTTAGCGTAATGCCTGTCAATCCAACGGCTTCATGGAACAATTTAGCCTGGCTAATCGCATTCTGCCCGGTGCTGGCATCGAGGGTGAGCATAACCTCATGCGGTGCGTCTTCGTCCAGCTTTTTCATTACGCGGACGATTTTCTTCAGCTCTTCCATCAGGTGCGCTTTATTCTGCAAACGCCCGGCGGTATCCGCCAGAAGTACGTCGACATTTCGTGCTTTCGCGGCCTGAATGGCATCGAAAATCACTGAGGCGGAATCAGCACCTGTGTGCTGAGCAATAACAGGAATATTGTTACGATCGCCCCACACCTGCAGTTGCTCTACCGCAGCGGCGCGGAAGGTATCACCCGCCGCCAGCATCACAGATTTGCCTTCCTGCTGGAACTGACGAGCCAGTTTGCCGATGGTGGTGGTTTTACCCACGCCATTAACGCCAACCATCAGGATAACGAATGGCGTTTTGCCTTCCACTTTCAGCGGCTCATCGACTTTCGCCAGTATTTCACCCATCTCTTCTTTCAGCAGACCGTACAACGCTTCGGCGTCACGCAGGTCTTTACGGCTCGCGCCTTCTGTCAAATTGGTGATGATTTTGCGCGTTGTTTCAACGCCCACATCGGCGATAAGCAACTGCTCTTCGAGTTCTTCAAACAGATCATCGTCGATTTTCTTGCCACGGAACAGACTGATAAATCCGGAACCGAGGTTCTGTTTGGTTTTAATCAGGCTGCGTTTAAGGCGAGCAAAGAAACCTTCTTTGGTTGGTCGCTCTTGTTCGTGCTGAACATCTTCGGCTTGAGACTCTTCAGGCTCCAGCTCCGCCGCAGCTTCTTCAACGATAACGGCTGCAACAGGAATGTCTTCAACGACTTCTTCTACCGGAGCTTCTTCAGCAACAACTTCTTCAACAATTACGTCTTCAACTACGATAGCTTCAACCGGAGCGACTGCAACCTCTTCAGGTTCAACAAGTTCTTCAGTCTCGACAACCGGTTCGGCTTCAACGATCGCTTCGACAACAGTTTCAGATACGACAGGTTCTTGCTCAGGCTGCCACTCTTCTAGTGATTCAACCTGCGCCGCTTCTGGCGTGACTATCTCTTCAGGAACCGGTAGCTCTTCGTGTTCGACCGCAGCTTGCGCGGTAACTTCTGGTTCTGGTTCTGGAATGATTTCCGCTTCAACCGCAGCCACTTCGCTTTCGACGAGTTTTTCAGTGACTTCTACGATCTCTTCAGCGAAGGCTTCAGGTTCTTCATGCTTTTCAAGCACAACTGGTTCAGCTTCAGGTAAAACTTCTGGCTCAATCTCAGTTCGCGCTTCTGGCTTAATCTCTTCTGGCTGTGCAGTTTCGTCAGCGGCTTGCGGTTGTTCAGCTTCAATAATTTGCTCAACAACGTCTTCGGCAACCGGTTGTTCTTCTGCTACTTTTTGTTCTGGTTCTTGTTCAGAAGCCTGCTCTTTCTGGCCAAAGCCTAACCATGAAAAAAAGCCACGTTTTTTCTCTTTCGCCATTTGCGAACACACCCCTCGCTGTTAATTCATGGCACAGGCCCGATTGAGCATGCCACGGGCACTGAAAATAATTATCTAATGAATGCCTTAGTCTATCACTTTCCCCGCCTTACACACACCGTTACACTAGACGGCAAGAAATTGCATCGCAGTGAGTCTCATGAAAAAACCGCAATCTACTGGCACCGGCCAGATCCGTATTATTGGCGGCCAATGGCGCGGCCGCAAACTACCCGTACCAGACAGCCCTGGCCTGCGTCCTACCACAGATCGGGTTCGTGAAACCCTGTTTAACTGGCTGGCACCCACTATGGTCGATGCCACCGTGCTGGATTGCTTTGCAGGAAGCGGTGCATTGGGGCTTGAAGCCTTGTCACGTTACGCGAGCCGTGCCACATTGCTGGAGATGGATCGCAACGTTTCACAGCAGTTGCAAAAAAATCTCGCCACGCTGAAAGCGACCAACGGAAAAGTCGTGAACACCAACACGCTTAATTTCCTGGCGCAGCCCGGCGAGCCACATAGCATTGTGTTTGTTGACCCGCCATTCCGCAAAGGCTTGCTGGAAGAGACATTATCCTTACTGGAAAGCAATGGCTGGCTGGCAAACGAAGCGCTGATCTACGTTGAAAGCGAAGTGGAAAACGGAACGCCAACGGTGCCCGTAAGCTGGTCTTTGCATCGTGAAAAAGTCGCGGGACAGGTCGCGTATCGTTTGTATAGCCGTGAAATTCAAGGAGCAGAGTCATGCTGATTAACATAGGCCGATTGCTGATGCTCGGCGTCTGGGCATTTTTGTTACTAAATATTGTCCATCCGTTCCCACGCCCGCTGAATATCTTCATTAACGTCGCGCTGATCTTCACCGTGCTGATGCACGGTATGCAGTTAGCGTTGCTGAAATCGACTCAGCCAAAAGGCAGCCCACCGCTCAGTCGCGCTCAGCAGATTAAGATTTTTATCTTTGGGGTATTTGAACTGCTGGTCTGGCAGAAGAAGCTCCGCCAGGGTAAATAGACTCACTCGGGGATGAAGCCCACAAAGCGCGTCCCCTTGTACTGTAAAGTTCCTGCATCACCAACGCTCATCGAGTGATACTGCTCTGCCGTCACGCGCATTTTTAGCTCCAGTCCGCCACTTTGTGGGCGAAACCAAACCTCATAACGCATTGTATCTTCGACAGGTGTAACCTGGCGTTGTCGTGATCGACGATCGGTGGTGGGCATTTCACGTTTCGTCGCCACCAGCACACTTCTTTCCATCATGGGCGCGGCATCATTTTCCGCATTCTGACGACGCTGCTGCACAAAGCGGAACGACGCGGCAACAACAATAACCGCAACGACGGCGATGAAGAAAAGGGGCATTTTACTCATGGATTTATCTCGATTTGTCAGGCACTTTTAAGAATACCCTGCACGTCGTGGCATTGTCACCCACCGACATTGACCACTAGACTGAGATAAGTAACGTCGTGCTTTCAATTTTAATTTAATGCCCTAAGGACATGCCATGCTTTGGTCATTTATTGCTGTATTCTTCTCCGGGTGGCTGTACGTCGACGCCTCCTATCGTGGGCCAACCTGGCAACGCTGGGTGTTTAAACCCGTCACCCTTCTGCTGTTATTACTGCTGGCCTGGCAAGCGCCGATGTTCAACGCAACAGGCTATTTGATCCTCGCGGGGCTTGCGGCAACGCTGCTCGGCGATGCGCTGACCTTGCTGCCTACTCAGCGTATGTTGTACGCCATCGGGGCGTTTTTCCTGTCGCACCTGTTGTATACCCTCTATTTCGCCAGCCAAATGACGTTCAGTTTCTTCTGGCCTTTGCCTCTGGTTCTGCTGGTTATTGGTGCACTACTGACCGCGGTCATCTGGACGCGCCTCGAAACATTCCGTTGGCCGATTCTGACGTTTATCGGCATGACGCTAGTGATGGTGTGGCTGGCCGGTGAGCTCTATTTCTTCCTGCCAACACGCCCGAGTTTCTCAGGCTTTATTGGCGCAACGCTGCTGCTGCTGGGCAATATAGTCTGGCTGGGTAGCCATTACCGCCGCCGCTTCACAGGCGATAGCGCCATCGCCGCAGCCTGCTATTTTGCCGGGCACTTTATGATTGTCCGCGCTCTGTATATTTGACCTTGCGGGCGGTTTTTACCGCCCCTCAAATTTACCTCTTGACTCTGGAGTCAACTCCAGAGAGTAACATGCGTAATGAGAACATTATCATTACCCAGGAGGGCGCATGCTCAACTCCCCAAAACCACCGCAATTTGCTAAAGCAAAACTCAGTCCGTTGCCGATAAAACCCGACGCATGCCACGGTAACGACTGCTGTAGCGAAGCCGTGCCTCCTGTGCAAAATGACGTGATTGCTGATACTGGCGAGCGTTACAGCTGGATCGTCAATGGCATGGATTGTGCCGCCTGCGCACGTAAAGTCGAAAACGCCGTCAAGCAGGTTGCGGGCGTGCAGCAGGTTAAAGTGCTGTTCTCCACAGAAAAGCTACTGGTCAGCGCCGGGAGCGATATCCGCCCACAAGTTGAACAAGCGGTTAAAGCCGCGGGTTACACGCTGCGTAACAGCACCGCGCCAGCTCCGAAAACATCGGCACTGCGCGAAAATCTACCGCTCATTTTGCTGATCGTGATGATGGGGCTGAGCTGGGGTCTTGAGCAGTTTAACCATCCGTTCGGCAACATAGCATTCATCGCCACCACGTTGGTTGGCCTGTGGCCGATCGCACGCCAGGCCGTGCGCCTGATGCGTACCGGTAACTGGTTTGCCATCGAAACGTTGATGAGCGTGGCCGCCATTGGCGCACTGTTTATCGGCGCGACCGCAGAAGCCGCGATGGTATTACTGCTGTTCTTAATTGGTGAACGCCTGGAGTCCTACGCCGCCAGCCGCGCGCGCCGTGGTGTGAGCGCACTGATGGCACTGAAACCAGAAGTCGCGACTCGTATTCGTAACGGTGAACGCAAAAGCATCGCGCTCTCTGATTTACGCCCGGGCGATGTCATAGAAGTAGCGGCGGGCGGGCGTTTGCCTGCTGATGGCCGCTTGCTAACACCTTTTGCCAGTTTCGATGAAAGCGCATTAACCGGCGAGTCCATTCCGGTCGAGCGCCAGCAAGATGAGAAAGTCCCGGCAGGAAGCACCAGCGTCGACAGACTGGTGCAGCTCGAAGTCATTTCCGAACCAGGCGATAGCGCAATTGACCGCATTCTGCGTTTAATTGAAGAAGCCGATGAACGCCGCGCACCGATTGAGCGCTTTATTGACCGTTTCAGCCGCATTTACACGCCGATTATTATGGCAATCGCCCTGCTCGCAGCGGTTATTCCACCGCTGTTATTCGGGCAAAGCTGGGGCGAGTGGATCTACAAAGGACTTGCGCTGTTACTGATTGGTTGCCCGTGCGCGCTGGTGATTTCTACCCCCGCAGCAATTACCTCCGGACTTGCTGCGGCAGCACGCCGTGGTGCGCTAATTAAAGGCGGCGCAGCTCTCGAACGCCTCGGCAAAATTCAGCATATCGCTTTCGATAAAACCGGCACGTTGACGGCTGGAAAACCGCAAGTCACCACCATTGAAGTGAATGGTGGACTTAGCGAAAACGACCTGCTGGCACTGGCCGCTGCCGTGGAGCTTGGCTCATCACACCCGCTTGCCCAGGCGATTGTGCGTGAAGCGCAAAACCGCAATCTGGAATTGCCTGACACAACTGCACACCGGGCTCTGGCAGGTATTGGTGTGGAAGCCACAATCAATGGCGAAACATTGTTATTAAGCGCACCGGGTAAGCTCGCGAATACCGTGCTGGATGCGGCCTGGCAGCAGCGAATCACTCAGCTTGAAGCCGAAGGCCAGACGGTGGTTGCACTGTTACAACAAGGCAAGTTACTTGGCGTTCTGGCATTACGCGATACCTTACGCAGCGATGCAAAAACTGCAGTTGCGGCACTGCACAACCTCGGTGTTCAGAGCGTGATGTTAACGGGTGATAACCCACTAGCAGCAGCAGCCATAGCGCAGGAATTAGGAATGGATTATCGCGCAAGCCTGCTGCCTGCCGATAAAGTCAGCGCGGTGAATGAACTCAACACCCGTGCGCCGCTGGCGATGGTTGGCGACGGCATCAACGACGCTCCCGCAATGAAGGCTGCAACTATCGGCATCGCCATGGGCAGCGGCACCGATGTAGCACTCGAAACCGCGGATGCAGCTCTCACGCACAACCGCCTGACGGAACTGGCTGGCATGATCGGTCTGGCGCGGGCGACCCATAATAATATTCGCCAGAACATTACTATCGCGTTGGGCCTGAAGGGGATTTTCCTGGTGACAACGCTGTTGGGTATCACCGGCCTGTGGCTGGCGGTGCTGGCAGATTCCGGCGCGACGGCACTGGTCACGGCGAATGCTTTGCGGTTGCTACGAAAGCGTTAGACTTATTCAGGTGCTCCTCGCCGATAAGCAAGGAGCACCTGCATGATTAGCTCGTCATACCCAATACATGCGGCAGCCACAACGAAACTGCCGGGATGTAAGTCACCATCGCCAGCACCACCAGTAGCATGGCGTAGAACGGCAACATAGCGCGAACCACCACCTCGATTTTCTGTTTACTCACCGCGCTGGCAACAAACAGCACCGAACCGACCGGCGGCGTAATCAAACCGATGCCGAGGTTGACCATCATGATCATGCCGAAATGCACTGGGTCGATGCCCAGCGAATTGGTCACCGGCAGCAATACCGGTGTCAGAATCAGGATAATCGGCGCCATGTCCATCAGTGTGCCAATCAGCAACAGCATGACGTTGAGGTACATCAGAATGACGTACTTATTGTCAGACAGCGAAGTGAAGAACTCAGTGATGCGTGATGGCAGTTGCATGTAAGTCATGACTGCGCCGAACGCTGACGCAAAACCAATCAAAATCATGACGATAGAGACTGTTTTTACAGTACGGAACATCAGTTTTGGCAGCTCGTTCCACTTGTAGTCACGGTAGATAAACATGGTCACGAAGAACGCCCACACACAGGCCACTGCCGCCGATTCTGTTGCAGTAAATACCCCGGTCAAAATCCCGCCGAGAATAATGACCACCGTCATCAAACCCCACAGCGCATCGAAAAAAATTTTCAACGCCTGCTTGAAGGGAATGCGTTCACCTTTCGGGTAACCTCGCTTATGAGCAAACCCGAGACACATCACCATCAGGCAGAAACCCAGCAATAAACCTGGCAAAATCCCGGCGATAAACAGCGTGGCAATGGAAACCGTACCGCCCGCCGCCAGGGAGTAAATCACCGAGTTATGGCTTGGCGGGATCAAAATCGCCTGCACCGATCCACTCGCCGTTACCGCCGCTGCATATTCCCGTGGATAACCCTTTTTCTCCATTTCCGGGATCATCACGCTGCCGATGGAAGCCGTATCTGCCACGGACGATCCGGAAATCGCGCCAAAGAAAGTGGACGCCACGATATTCACCAGCGACAAGCCGCCGCGAATAAACCCAACGAAAATATAGGCAAAATTGACCAGACGACGAGCGATTCCCCCTTCCGCCATAATCGCCCCGGCCAGAATGAAGAACGGGATCGCCAGCAGGGTAAATTTATTCACCCCGCTGGTGATTTGAATCATGATCGCTTCCAGCGGCAAATCAATCCATAACGCTCCCACAATGGCGCTTAGCCCAACGGCAAAGGCCACAGGCATTCCCACTGCAAGCAGCACTGCGAGTGTTGCTAATAAAATAAATGCGTCCATGTTATCCCCTGGTCTTAACCGTGATTACCCAGCAGCACTATTGGGCGGTTCTCTTGAGAGCCGTACAGCAGTCGCTCGACAACAAACAGAATCATTAAAATCGCGCCTACGGGCAGCGGAAGGTAAGTTTGACCGGAAGTGAGTAGCGGGAATTCGGCAACTGGCTGTTCCCATAAATCGGCGCACAGGTAGAAGCTGTAATAGAAAATCACCAGTGAGATGACCAGCATCAGCAAGTCGACGACACGGGTACAAAACGTCTGCAATGCAGACGGCAGGCGATCTGTCAGCATATTCACCGCAATGTGCGAACCGGCGCGGTAACTAACCGCCGCGCCGATAAACGTGAAGGTCACCATGCAGATTATCGCCACGGGTTCCGGCCAGGACTCCCCACGATTGAGGACATAACGCGAGAAAATCCCAATCGGAATAATGATGGTCATCACCAAAAGAGACAGCCCGGCAATAACCATCGCCAGCAAATAAACTTTATCCATCAAGTCTGAGTAGCGTTGGGACATAAGATGCCCTCCACGAATGCGTTAGCGACAATAGTTACTGAACGTCTGCGATAGCTTTCATCAGATCCTGATGTTTATCGCCGTATTCTTTACGAACTGGCTCAGTCGCTTTCACAAACCAGGCTTTGTCGATTTCGTGGAACTGAACACCACCAGCTTTCATTTTTTCCAGCGCTTGAGTGTTGTAGGCATTCCATAATTGACGTTGTTCCATTTGCGTATCACGAGCCAGTTTCAGAATTTTTTGCTGTTGGTCAGGCGTCAGCTTGTCCCATTTCACTTTGGAATAAAGTAGCATTTCTGGTGTGATGAAGTGGCCGCTCAGCGTGTAGTTTTTGGCGACCGGCATGTAGTTGTGGGCAATAAAGGTTGGCGGGTTGTTTTCAGCACCGTCGATTACGCCGGTTTGCATGCCGCTATACACTTCGCTCACCCCCATCGCAACCGAGTTTGCCCCCATATCTTTAAGCGTTGCCAGTGCTACCGGACTGCCCTGAACGCGGATTTTCATCCCCTTAAGATCTTCAGGTTTCACCACCGGATTTTTGGTAATCAGGTTACGTGTGCCGGAGTCCATCCAGCCGAGGAAGACCAGGCGGGATTTCGGGTTGTTCGTCAGCTTATCGCCAATCTCTTTGCCCAAATCGCCGTCGATCACTTTGTGCATATGATCTTCATCGCGGAATACGTACGGCAGGGTAAAGACTTCAACATCTGGCAGGATCGCAGCAACTGGCGCCATCGAAACGCGGATCATATCGATCGCACCCATTTGCGCCTGTTCGATCATCTGTTTTTCATCCCCAAGAACGCCACTTGGGAACACTTTAATCTCTAAATCACCGTTGGTTTCTTGCTTAAGTTTTTCGCCCATGTGCTGGACCGCGACCACGTTCGGATAGCCTTCCGGGTGAACGTCAGCGGCTTTAATCACTTGTGCGAGTGCAGTTTGAGCAAACAGAACTGACGCGGTAGACAGACATAAACCAGCAAAAGCAGGCAGAAAGGTCTTCTTCATTGTGTCGCTCCAGCAGAGGTAGAAATGTGAGGTAAGAAGTAAAACAATGTTTTAATTTGTCGATTAAAAATTAGACTACGTGGAGAAAAGCGTGGGTGAAGCACTTCACAAAAAGCGACAAAAAATGAAATTGGGGTTCATTAGAGATGCAAAGAGGGTTCAGAAGCCCAAAGCGGGGGAGCAAAGGGCTTGCGCGGCGTTACTGGCCTTTACGCAACAGGTATTGGTAAGGCAGTGATTCCACTTGCTTAGCAAGCAGTTCGTGTTCCATGAAAATGCAAAATCCAGGAATATCACGCGTAGTGGCTGGGTCATCAGCAATCACCAGCAGGGTTTCGCCAGCCTGCATATTGCGCACTGTTTTGCGTACCATCATGACGGGTTCCGGGCAGCGTAGGCCCAGGGCATCAAGAGTGTGGTCAGGATTAGAAAAAAGATCGGTCATGGGAAAGCTCGCAATTAACAAACCGCGATAGTTTACGCCGGGAAGATTCTCGTGCAAGTCACGTGAACGATTGCGTTAAAATTAACCATTGCAAAGCGGGACTAAAGCAGTATCATCGCCCCCGCTTTAAAAAGCGTATTGGGTTCCCTCACCCCACCACTAAAAAGGCTACAAAATGACGCAGTTCAATTCTACTCAGCGCACTAAAGCGCTGTTTTGGCTATCGCTATTCCATTTACTGGTGATCACCTCCAGTAACTATCTGGTGCAATTACCGGTCTCGGTTTTTGGTTTCCATACCACCTGGGGCGCGTTTAGCTTTCCGTTTATCTTCCTCGCAACCGACCTGACGGTACGCATTTTTGGTGCACCTCTGGCACGCCGCATTATTTTTGCCGTGATGCTTCCTGCGCTGATTATTTCGTACGCCATTTCTGCACTGTTTTACATGGGCACCTGGCAAGGGTTCGAAGCATTGCTGCACTTCAACCTGTTCGTCGCCCGTATCGCTGTCGCAAGCTTTATGGCGTACGCGTTGGGGCAGATTCTGGATGTGCACGTGTTCAACCGCCTGCGCCAAAGCCAGTACTGGTGGCTTGCGCCAACGGCATCCACGCTTTTCGGTAATATCAGCGACACGCTTTCCTTCTTCTTTATTGCTTTCTGGCGCAGCCCGGACGCTTTTATGGCGCAGCATTGGGTCGAAATCGCCATCGTAGATTACTGCTTTAAAGTGCTAATCAGCATTGTATTCTTCCTGCCGATGTACGGCGTTTTGCTGAATATGTTGTTGAAACGTCTGGCAGATAAGTCTGAAAGTTCGGCGTTACAGCCGGGTTGACGGTGGTTGAATTATCTTGTGATAAGATGATGAGATCGGCCGCAAAGGCTTGCTAACGTAAAGGAAGAAGTCATGGGTAACCTGGTAAAATATGTCGGTATTGGCCTGCTGGTATTAGGCCTGGCCGCTTGCGATAACAGTGATAGCAAAACGGCCAAAACGGATGCAGCGGCGGAAAGCAGCGCAGCTGGCCAGCCGGTTAGCTTGCTGGACGGCAAAATTAGCTTTGCACTGCCCGCCGATATGACCGACCAGAGCGGTAAATTGGGCACTCAGGCAAACAACATGCACGTATATTCTGATGCTACAGGTCAGAAAGCGGTCATTGTGATTGTCGGTGACAATACGCCTGACGATTTGGCGGCTTTGACAAAACGTCTTGAAGAACAACAACGTGCTCGTGACCCACAGCTGCAAGTCGTGACCAATAAATCCATTGAGATTAAAGGCCACACGCTGCAACAACTTGACAGTATTATTTCTGCAAAAGGCCAGACAGCTTACTCATCTGTTATCCTGGGTAAAGTAGATAACCAACTGTTAACCATGCAGATAACACTGCCTGCGGATAACCAGCAGTTGGCGCAAACTGCCGCTGAGAACATCATTAATACCATCACTATCAAATAACTATTGTTGCTGTGATGATGATACGGCCTCCGGTTGCTCAACCGGGGGCCGTTTTTTTAACTGCCACGCCATCAGCAGCGCAATGCAAACCAGCACCGCCGCTGCCAGATAAATCACCGAAACACCCGCATACGCCATCACGAACCCAGCTAAGGGCCCGGTAATTCCCAGCGATAAATCCATAAACACGGTGTAGGTCGCAAGCGCACTTCCCTGGTTTTGTTGCGGCACCATTTTCACCGCCACCACGCCCAGCGCCGGGAACACCAAAGAGAAGCCCGCTCCCGTCAGGAAAGTCCCCACTTTTGCCATCCAGGGTTCGCCCGCAAAGCCCACCAGCAGCAAACCGATAATCTCGACTGAGAAGCAAATCATCGCCACATTCAAGCCGCCAAGCCGGTTAATACCATTCGGGAAAAGTAAGCGAGTGCCCACAAACGCGCAGCTAAAGAGTGTTAAGGCGAAGGCCGCGCCATCCCAGCCTTTGGCGTCGTAAAACAGTGTGATGAAAGTTGCGATCACGCCAAAACCGGCAGACGCAAGTGCGAGCGCCATACCATAAGGCCAGACGCGCCCAAGCACCGCGCGAAACGGCAGCGGCTTGCCTTTACTGGCTCTCACCGCCGGGCGTGGAATTGCCAGCAGCACGGCGACCAACGCCACCGCCATAATGATTCCGGCTAACAGCTTTAGCCCGCCAAGGTGATAGAACAACACGCCCAGCGGTGCGCCCATTGCCATCGCGCCGTACGTTACAATCCCGTTCCAGGAGATGACCCGCCCAATGTGCAACGAACCGACCACGCCAACGCCCCAAAGCGTTGAACCGGTTCCTGCAAAACTTTGCCCAATCCCTAAAATGACGCGCCCCATACACAGCAACACCAGACTCACCAACGGCCATGCGCTGCCAAATGCCGCCAGCATATAGCTCGCTCCGCTCAGGAAGCAGCCGCATAAACCAAAGATGACAATTTTTTTAGGGCCAAGAATATCTGCGTAGCGCCCGGCATGTGGGCGGCTGAGCAACGTGGCGAAATATTGCAGGCTTATCACAAGCCCGGCCCAGAATGCGCTGTAGCCCATCACGTCATGAACGTAACCCGGCAAAACAGCCAGTGGCAGGCCGATGGTCATGTAGCTGGCAAAGTTGAACATCACTACAGAAACAATCTGTAGATTGAGTCGGAAACTGCTTAATGCGGGGGCGGGAGTGAGGTCAGGCATGGGCATTCACTTTTAAAACAGCGTTCCCCAGTATATACACGTCGAGATTCACATTTCAGCAACAGACTTTCAGACTCGCCCTGCGGGTGCGAAATAAACGAAGCGCTACACTAATAGAATCCCTCCTTTTCAGGATTTTTTCATGCTCTCTCCAGAACCCGATAAAACCGGGCTACATATTCTAATAAAGCTTTCAGCGCTGGTGATTATTCTTGCCGGGATTCATGCTGCGGCAGACATTATCGTCCAGCTATTGCTGGCGCTATTTTTTGCCATTGTGCTTAACCCGTTAGTAACGTGGTTTATTCGCCGGGGAGTGAACCGCCCACTGGCTATCTCGATAGTCGTATTTGCGATGTTGGTTGTGCTGACGATACTGGTGGGTGTGCTGGCGGCATCCATGTCTGAATTCGTCGATATGCTGCCGAAGTACAACAAGATGCTGACGCAAAAAGTGTTTGAGCTCGAAAAAATGCTGCCCTTTATGCACCTGCGATTATCGCCGGAGCGCATGTTGCAGCGTATGGACTCTGAGAAAGTGATGTCTTACGCCACCACGCTAATGACCGGACTTTCCGGCGCAATGGCCAGCATTCTGCTGCTGGTGATGACGGTGGTATTTATGCTGTTCGAGGTGCGCCACGTTCCGTACAAACTGCGCTTCGCCCTTTCCAACCCGAAAATTCATATCGCCAGCCTGCACCGCGCACTCAAAGGCGTGACGCATTATCTGGCGCTTAAAACGCTCATCAGCCTGTGGACCGGGTTGATTATCTGGCTTGGCCTCGAACTGCTGGGCGTCCAATTTGCGTTAATGTGGGGCGTGTTGGGATTCTTGCTCAATTACATTCCCAATATCGGTTCGGTCATTTCCGCTATTCCGCCAATGATTCAGGCGTTTTTGTTTAACGGCACTTACGAAATGATTTTGGTTGGCGTGCTGTTCCTTGCGGTGCATATGCTGCTTGGGAATATCCTTGAACCACGCATGATGGGACGCGGCCTTGGAATGTCGACCTTCGTGGTGTTCCTGTCATTGCTGTTCTGGGGCTGGCTGCTCGGCCCAGTGGGTATGCTCCTGTCAGTGCCGCTTACCAGCGTATGTAAAATTCTGATGGAAACCACTCAGGGCGGCGCCAAACTTGCAGTGTTGCTTGGGCAAGGACGGCCAAAAAGTCGGTTGCCGGGATAGGTTCTTAATTTCCCGGGTGATAAGTTAATGTTCACCCGGGAAAAGAAAAAGGAGTGACTCACCCATGCCGCAGCCAACAATCACACTTGCCGCCATTGAGCAGCCAGCAATTTACCTGAACACCCCAAGCGTGGTGCTAAACAACCAGACTATTGAGGAGCGTTTGCGCAAAGTTTTGCAGGGAATGGCGCAACAAAATCTGGATTCGCTCGTCGTTTATGCCGATAAAGAGCATGGCGGGAATTTTGAATATTTGACTGGTTTCATCCCACGCTTTGAAGAAGGCTTGCTGGTTCTACATAAAAGCGGTGAAGCGGTGCTGGTTCTTGGTAATGAAAACCTCAAACTCGCACAGCACTCCAGAACTCCAGCAAGTGTGGTACATGCGCCGTGGTTTTCGCTGCCAAACCAGCCGATGGAGACCACACTTTCGCTAAGCGAAGTGTTGCAACAAGCCGGACTTCGTGGGCAAAAGCGTGTTGGTATTGCGGGCTGGAAGCTTTTCACTGGCATCAACGACAACAATAAGTCACTGTTTGATATCCCCACCTTTATTTTCCTGGCGCTTCAAAGTGCGCTGACTCCAGCGTGTGAATTACTCAACGCCACAGATCTGTTTATTTCTCCGCGCCAGGGAGCAAGGACAACCAATAACGCCAATGAAATTGCGCACTATGAATACGGTGCAAACCTGGCATCAAGCGCGGCGCTTAGCGCACTGAATGCAATTGAATTAGGTAAAACGGAAAAGTCGATTGCAGCCCTGCTTGCCGCCGATGGGCAAGCCAATAACGTCGTAACCATTGCTGCTACGGGCGATCGTTTTGAAAATGCCAACTTGTACCCATCGGATAAACAGATCCAAAAAGGCGACAAGTTTTCATTAACAGTCAGTTATAAGGGCGGTTTAACCAGCCGTGCGGCATACGTCGTCAGCAAGGCCGATGAACTTCATGATGAGGTCAGTGATTATCTCGATGTGGTCGCCATCCCGTATTATCAGGCTGTCGTGAGCTGGCTTGAATACATGCGCGTCGGTGTCAAAGGCCATGAAGTATATGAACTCATTGAGCAGGTTCTTCCAAAAACCGAATACCACTGGCACCTTAATCCTGGTCATTTAGTTGCTGACGAAGAGTGGCTTTGCTCGCCGATTTACCCGGCGTCAGATATCCCTTTATCCAGTGGGATGCTGCTACAAATCGACATCATCCCATCACGCAAAGGCTACGCTGGTGCCAGTATCGAAGACACCATTGCACTTGCTGATGAAACTTTGCGCCTGCAAATAGCCACCCTCTACCCGGAATTATGGCAACGCATCAGCGCTCGCAGAGATTACATCCGTGACGTACTGAATATTCACTTACACGAAGATGTGCTGCCGCTGTCAAACACCGTGGGATATTTGCGGCCCTATTTGCTGAATAAAGATTTGGCGCTAATTTGCCAATAATGTTTATCTTCCTGCGCCGGATATCTTCCGCGCGCAGGAGTTATCTAGTCTTGTTTACTCGGGCATTGAACCTGGTGAACAAGTTCAGGTGTCCAGTGATACTCAACTACATGCCCTTCCGGGCTTCTGACAGCAATATGTAACTGGGCAAATTCACCGGATTGCAGGGTAAAGAAAAGTTGCGTCAGGGGGTATGGGCAGCCAGCCTGATAGGAAACAAACATTTTCTGCCGGGTTCGCTGAGATCCTCGCTGTGTATTAATAACCAGTTCTATGGTCATTTGCCCGGAAATATCTCGCTCAAACACAGCATATGCCGTGAGATATTGATGACCAAATTGATTATTGTGTGATACCCATATCTGGTCTCTGGTCTTAACAAGAGTTGCATGCATATTTCGTCTCACTTATTTATTGGTAATCAATATTGAAATACAGGCTGGCGTGGATTTTCCCCGGTTGTACCTGTTCATCTATCTGGTAATACTGCGAATAAAATCGAACGGAATATTTGTCGGATTTGGAGCTTCTCAATTCCACTTTTTTCATTTCATGAAAATTAAGCGGCTGATGATCGTCACCGAGCACTTGCACTCCAATCCCCTTAGCAGAAGAACGTCCTGCCACTGAATTGCTTAACACTCCGTCAGAACCCGAGTTTTTGCCGAATTGCCCATTCCATTTCAAGAAAACAGCAGAGGGCGTTTTATCATCGGTTGCACAAGATAAATGAATATCAAAAGGGGTTTTACCTGCCACCGAACCAGGGGATTTGAACCGGTCCAGAACGACGCCTGGCAGCGTAATATTGCGTGTTTTATCACCATAAATTTTGCATGAGCGATTCAGAATGGTGACAAAGCCAGCCGGAATATAAATATCTATCAGCGGTGAACTCTGCAGTAGGTTATTTATTTCAAAACGCATACCTTCTGAGCCTCCTCTGGCCGATATTCCATCATCAGCCTTAATCAACTCCATATTGATTCTGGCCCCAGATAATTCAGACATGCTTGCAGAAAATTTTGAAGGCCAGGCTATTTCGCGCCCACTTGAAGTGACCAAAGTCATTCTCATACCAACGCCTTTTGCATTGGTTTGAAAAACTCCGGGAGTTTTCATCTTCGACGCTCCACCTGGAACATCAGCGCTAAATTTAATAAGCTCCTCACACTCAGGAGACGGTGGAAGCTGCACAGCAAATGAACCCTTTTTTAGCACTGAGCCTAAAGCATGATTATTTCTGTTGGTTACCGTTTCCGGCGATAAAGTCATTTTTTGTGATTTAACAATACAAGTAGCCTGGGAATTAAAACTTACCGCCAGAAGTATCAGCAGTGGTAACCCTGCACGAACTAACGACATATCGCCTCCTGGCTTTTAATATCAATTGTGCAGACTCCAGTTTCTGACGAAACACTCACCGTAGGTGATTGGGTTTGGTCAATATAGAGAAGCCCACCCTGACCGACATAACCAATATGGTTATTTTCCTGGTCTTTGATAACCGCGCCAAAAGGTAAAGTCTGTTGGTTGCGCAGTTTGGGATGAATAATGGTCTGTTTATTTATCTTTGTGTCAAAAGCAACGTGAACAACACTGCCCTCAAAGGGCACAACTTTTCTTTGTGTTTGCTGGAAAGTGACGGAGTCATCCGCGCCTTTTGGGTTAATCACCACATCGTTAACACGCCAGGCGCGCAACCACGGCATAACTGCATAACCATTTGAGTCAAAACGGGTTCCTGGCGCTCCATCTAAACGCGCACCTTTTGCATCTGCGGCGTAAACCAGTGCTACCGTATCGCTTCGTTCTGGGGAGAAGGTCACCCCTTTATGGTGAGCAATCATTGAACCACTCATCCCCGCACTAGCCTGATGCCAGTCATTACCCTGGCTTAATGTCGTGCTCAGAGTGCTGTAAGGTGAACGGTAAGTTCCATTCATTCCCCAGTCCATATCTCCGCCACGGCCATAGGCTGCATTAAGGCCTAGCATCATATTATTTTCTTCATCAACTGAGGTTGAGAAGCCCATACGCGTATTGCTGGCTTTACCATTACTGCTATAGCTGTCTGAATATATTTGTGTGTATCCAGAGTCTGAACGCGGGAGTGAATAACTAAAGTTCAGCGCAATCTGATCATCTTTCGTTACGCCACCATATTCATCTTCATTCCATAAACGCTGCACTGAAATCGTCCAGTTTAAATTTCCCCAGTTATTGCTATAGCCCACAGAATATTGTCGATAACTATCCTGCTGTTCCCAGTATTTATTAATCGACCCAGAGATATTTAATGATCCCCATCCATCCTGAAAAGGCTGACTCAGGCTTAATGACCAGGACTGTTTTTCGCGTAATACTGCGTATTCCGAACCACTATCTTGCTGTTCAAAAGCATCACGCTGCCCATAGAAGTTTTTCGCATTGAATTTTCCCTCCAGCCAGAATGAGGTTTGCGACAATGGTAGGGTTCGGTTGTAGGTCAGGCGGTATCCTTGCCCGTGGTTTTCCTGATTATCGAAATTAAAGCGTGACTGTGTAATGTCGAGAGCGAAAGCGCCAAAAAAGGTATTCAACCCAGCGCCCACTAACGCCGACTGGTAATGATCAAATCCGGTAGCACCAGAATAGAGCGACACATAATTGTTTAGGCCGTACTGCCACGTAACCTGTGCAGCAAAGGGAGATTCATTGCTATCTTGCTCATCAACTTTCCCAAGCGAAACGTTATAGCGACTCACGCCCGGTTTTAATAATTGTGGCACTGATGAATAAGGAACAGAGAAACGCCGAATACGCCCGTCAGATTCCTGAATAGTGACCAGCAAATCTCCGCCCGTATTTGCCGGTAAAATAGACTCGATTGAGAAAGGTCCTGCCGGTACGGATGTTTGATGAATAACTCTTCCATCCTGTGTCACGGTGACACGTGCATTCGTTTCCGCCATCCCTCTGATATTTGGTGCCCAGCTCAATGTGTTATCCGGGTGCATTTGATCCTGTGATTCAAGCGATGCGCCCAAAATGCTTAAACCATCAAACAGCTGGCTATCAGTATAAAATTGCCCGGCACTGAACATGGACTTCCAGCCAATCAATGGCTTTTTTAAGGTAGTCCGGTTGCTGGAATAATGCTTTCCACTGTCGTTGTTCCAGTCGAGGCTACCAAAATGTTCAAGCAGCCAACCCGATGCAGAAGCTCTTACATCAAGCCCGAGCCAGGCACTATCCGAACTGGAGCGACTATCGCCACGTTGCTGCATCGAGTAGTAATCAGCCATATAACCGAGATTAATTGCCGGAATACCCTTCTGCCACTGCTCAGGCTGCACATAGTTGCTATCGGTATTATCCAGATATGCTTGTGGAACACTCATCCGTAATTCCAACAATCCGGCATTAAAGGTTTCTACCGCATTACCGTAAACATCCCATTTATTAATCGTGCCACAGTAATTTTTTTCCTCCGCCAGAGATTTATTCATCCGTAGAGTGTTAACTCCAACAGACTCGAGAAAGTAAGCGGAATGACAGGTTGCTAAGTCACCAGCTTGGGTTTTATTAAAAATCACATCGTGGCGACCACGCCAATGTTCATTGACATAAACATCAACGCTATAACGCCCTGGTGGCAATGATTTTATATCGAAAGCACTAAGATCGTTGCTCTTAGCATTTCCCATCAAAATAGCATTATTAAACGTATAACGAATATCATCCTCTGCATTAACACTCATTGGCAGAAATGAAATATTTGCCAATACTAAAAATGGAGTGATGACTGTTTTCTTATAGAGATCCATCTTGTTATATCCTTACTATCCATGAGTAATGATTTTTGTTTCAACCACTCCACCGTAGTCGTTAATACTTTGAACAATTAAATTTTGCCCGTGAGAAATGTTCTCTTTTACTTTGAATTCCATTTGACTCTTGGGTGCCACCATCTCACTTTCCTCTAAAAGACTGGAACCTAAAGCAGTTTTAATATCGACAATCGTAATAAAGAATGGCGAAGAGTTAATAACCGTAATTTTATTTCTTGCAGAGCGTAACTCTAATTTATTTTCAGCATCTGCTCTATTACCAAGCCCTTCAGGTCGCCATATAAATTTAAAGCGGGAACGGATCGCCATATTTAGCATGCCAGCATCTTTTTTATACTCATTTTTATCGATAGCAGGGACATCCAGAATATTTAGCCACCACAGTGACTCTCTGTCATTTATGGAGATTGTTTGCAATTCCTGTTTTTTAATTCTTATCGATTGACCATTTTTCGCATCTACGCGAGCAATAGGTGGAGATATTATAAAGGGCGTAGAGATTTTTTCTGGCGGTACATCAGGATCGCCTTCATCTAACCAGATTTGAGCCAGAGATGGCGCACTGCCTGTGTTGGTCATTTGGATAGTGATTTCTGGAGCATTAGCCGGGTAGATAAAACGCGTTCCATTAACAATGATATTGTCGGCATAGGACAATGGCGTTAATAGTATGGAATATAGCAGAATTAAAAATCTCATAGTGACCTCCATGTGAGTAATACCATAGCCATTTATGGCTATGGTATTTTTACCTTACCAATATGTTATGTGATAATTAACTTGAGCAGTAACTGGGCCTGATGTACCAGATTTAACACCTGAGTCATTCACTTTTATATAACCAACACTGAATGAGTAGTTGCGTTTATTACTATACGAATGACCACCTTCATCATCCGCATGATAAGAGGTTCTTTTGCTAGCATCAATTTTTGCGCCATCTTTGGTCATAAGCAACAGCCCTACATTATTCAATGCTCCATTTGAATTTTTCAAATATCCCTGTTTTGTGACATTATCATCATTAAACTGAATGGCAATCTTCGGAGGTTTATTAGCAACCAATCCACAATCTTCAAGTGTCAACTTAAATGGTACAGCGTTAGTTCTTGTTTCTGTCGTTAGTATTTCTGAAAGTCTTATTGGTGGTAAAGATACTAGTTTTCCTCTATCAGAGGTAGATATCTTGCATGAACTCTCAAATACAAGGCCATTGAAATGAACAACATTTGACCATTCTTTTATTCCTGAACCATTATCTCCCGCAGCCATTGCAACAGGAGAAAAACTAATACACGTTAATAAAGCAATAATTGATACTTTATTCATAAAATTTTCCTTTTGTTAGGAGTACAGTAAATCTGTATCTACCAAGAGGTATTTACCTCAGCCTTATTATAAATAAGTAAATATATAAGTAACTACGGAGATTAACGTATTTGCATAATGCTTAGTACTTGCCACTAATACATTAATATTAAAATACATTATTTAATAGAATGTATTTTAATTTATGAAAGATCATTAAATAAATTAAACCATTAAATATCAACGAACTTACATTAGAGACAAATAACTTCTGCTTAATAATTCGGTAAAACCGATTTATTATTATGCACAATAAGCTAAATCTCATTAGGTCTAACATCTTATCGTTAGCCCAATTAATGGATGACAGTAAATTCACTGTCCTGGAGAAAATAACTCTATAGAGGGAAGACCCATGCTTAACTACGCAGCAGAGCAAAAATTGTTCTTAGTTACCCGACCCTCAGTGCAAAATCATCTTCTTCTGGAGCGCTTGAATCAGGAAATTAAGATCCCGGTTGTGGTCCTGAATGTAAAGAAACCAATGATGTTTTATGCTTCTGAGAAATCTATCTTTATTTACGATACAGACGCAGCCAGCAGTAAATCCAACAAAGTCTGGCCAAAGTTGCTTGCGGAAAGCCAATCCAGCATGCGGATATGCCTGCTTAACTGCTCGAGGGCATTGTCTGTTTATGAGAAATCAATTTGGCATCGTTTCGATACCGTATTACCCGATGACACCACACCAGGCAGTCTGGTTAACGCCATAAAAATTATGATGCAAAACAGATATGAAGATAATGCAAACACTTGCCTTCAAACCGCACCGGAACAAACCTATGGTGATAAAAACTCAGGCAATTTGACCATACGGGAATACGAAATTCTGCACGAGTTATGTAAAGGTGAGTCTAATGCTCGCATCGCTCAATCCTTCTTTATCAGTGAAAACACAGTACGAACTCATATTTATAATATTTTTAAGAAAATATCGGTAAATAATCGAATACAGGCTGTAAATTGGGTTAACCATCAACTTATTAATTAATTACATCAATTGACCAACAGTGCAATAATAACGGGGTTGATTGACTAAATAAATCCAATATGTATATCTAATAAGGGACTTTCGCGCTCAAGGATGTATTGCCACATGCTTAAAAAGAATATCGTACAGGAAGTATTAAATTACATCGAAAATAATATCGATGTGAATATTAACATTGATGATATATCCAGATTTACGGGTTACAGCCGCCGGCACATCCAGACTATTTTTAAACAACATGTAAGAATACCTCTCGGTCTCTACATTCGTAAACGTAGGGTAACTCGTGCATCTATCTTCCTGCGTCTAACTAATATGAATGTGATTGATATATCTGCGAAATTTGGCTACGACTCGCAACAGTCCTTTTGCCGGGAATTTAAAAAAGCAGCAGGCTTAACCCCACTTCAGTACCGCAGAAGTAGCTGTTGGGATTTCTCACCATTGCAGGCAGAATTCAACTTTAACCGCATCGAAGTAGGCAGTTTTCAGATATGCACCTTGCCCGAAGGATATGTTTCAGGTCAAATGTCCCACCAAGAAATCGCCATCCCAGCCAATGAGAATATTTTAGAGGTCCGCTGGAATACCATCATCAACCATTTGAATAACCAGAAACAAAATATTTGGTCGATATCTGAATATAAAGCGCATAAGAAACATTCAATGCGCATAAAGCTAAGTTCGATTATTGGCGTACATAATAAAGAGGTAAACAAAAAACCGGGTGATCACACCTACCCTTCGGGGATATATGCCCGATTTTCATTCAGGTGCAATAAAGAAGAATACTCTAAGTATTCAAAACATATTTATCTCAACATTTTTCCTAAACACAGGTTAAAACGCAGACCAGCCCCTGACATTGAGGTTTTCACTTATAACGGCTACGCCTGGCCTGATAATGCTCTGGATTGTGAATACTACATCCCTGTAGAAACAGTAGCCGAATAACAACTAGCTGTGTTGCCTGACTTGCGCACTATTATCGAGCTTTCTGATCGCTGGCGTGAAACTGGCTGCGAAGGTTGCAACCAGAACCGCAGCTGCACAAGACAGTAAAACATTAGTGTTGCCGTAGTGCATCGCAAGAGGGCCTGCGGCAATTTCGCCAATCGGAATCGCCACAAATGAACCCAATGCATCATAGGCATAAACACGTGCAAGTTTTTCAGGCGGGATATGAGTTTGTAGCGATTGCGCCCAGGCCACACCGAACAACCCAAAACCAACTCCAGCTATAAAAAATGCCGCCATCAAAACTGAGGTCGACGGAATCAAAGCCAGGATCACAATTGGCCCTGCGCAAAATGCCGTCAAAATTGTGCCAATTAACAAATCCCGACGTGGCCGCCAACGAAGCGCAATAACAGAGCCGACAATCAAGCCCATACTTTGGGCGGCGATCGCCATGCCCCAACCTGTTCGGCCAAATGTTGCATCTGCGACTACCGGGCCCAGCACCATCATCACCCCGCTAAAAGCCGCATTCACGATGGTAAATTGCACCACAATTGCCCAGACCCATGAGCGAGAAATAAACTCCACCCAACCGTCCTTTAAATCCTGCAAGATATTGGATTGCGCGCTTTGAGGTTGTGCCGAATTAGTTCGAATCATTAAATACAGTGGTGCTGATGCTGCAAATCCTAAAGCATCAATGGCCAATCCCCAGCCCGGCCCCATTACGCTTATGAGAACACCGCCCAGTGATGCACCAATGACCGTTCCGCCATAAATACCTAACTGGATAAAAGCATTCGCTTCCCGTAAGGAATGCACCGGAACAGTTTGTGGGACCATAGCTTGCGAAGCGGGTAACGAGGCCCCCGCGGCTGCACCGTTTATAGCGCCAAGTATCACCAACAGCATGATGGTTGCCGAGCCATCAAGAACGAGGCCAGCAACAACCCCTTGTGAGATTGCAGCGATAACCGATGAGTACAGCAGAACACGGCTTCGGGAATAGCGATCGGCAAGTACACCGCCAATCAATAAGAAAGCGACGTTAAAAATCGAGCGAGCAGCAATAACAATGCCCAAATCAGCGGCCGATCCCCCCATGTCGAGCACGGCAAACGCCAGAGCAATGGGTGCGATGCCATTGCCCAGTACCGTCAGCAGACGTGCAAAAAATAAATTGCGGAACGGCGCGTAGTAAAATGCCCGCTTAGAAGATATCGCTGCCGTATCTGTACTCACTAATATTCCTCGAACATGTTTTGAGGCTTAATACTTCACTGTGGTGTGAGTTATGCCGCTTATCATAAATGTACTATCAGTTATACCACCAAATATTTAATTCTATATATTTTATGTAGTTAACATTCTACTTTTGATAATAGAATCTATGTAATGCTGAACTTCCCCCTTGCTAACCCCCCACAAGTTCGTTGTTATGTACTAACGAGTCATGGCTGAAGTCATAACCAGAAGGGTTAAATATCAGTAATTCCAGCTCAACCCCAAATATAAAGAGGTTCCGAAGAGCTACATAACATCAATGGAATACAGAACTCACCTGGCAGGCTGAAATACGTAAAAACAGTGCCTGGTTTTACGCTTATGGTGAATGACTAAGGTATGTAACTGCTGGCATGACATCGTCAAGCCAGCAGTTAAGAGAGAAACATAAGAATGGTATCTGAAGAAAAAGACTACGGCGAAATGCTATTGGCCGTAAGTTGCATTGGCCTCATCACTCGGGTTTTCGTCGTCTGTTTCTCCGTAAAGAGTGTTCGCAGTTTCATCCGGCAGTTTTTCTAATTTTCCGCAAATATAAACATGTGAACCTAGAGCCAAGCGGTAAGTCTCCTCAGACTGACCGTTGTCACGAGCTGCGCCCCATACAATACTTGGGCTATCAGCTAAGCCAATGTAAGATTTCGATAAATTATCGTAGATAACCCTATTGTATTGTTCGTACTGTCTGCGATCAGATGTAGGCGTGCGTGATAAAAAGAGATCGACTGCGCCAGTTTGCTTGTTTTTCAGACCGATTAACGTATGTCCGGAATTGGAATCTGTAAGGTCGGTAAAGATGACCTTAATGGATTTACCGCAGGTCAAAGTGTACGTGGCAAGGTCATTGCCCAATTTCACCTCTTTCGAAAAACCCGAAAAGGAAGCCATAAGAAGTAAAACGGGTAGTACACTGGTTTTTTTTAGATTCATTTTCTTAGCCTAACTCACGTTTAACCACAAATAACGTCACCTGGTGACCTGTGTTTTCTAAAAAATGCTGGTTTGTCATTCTTATTGCTGTAACGATTCTCGCCAAAAAAGTAAGTGCTAACTATGTATAGAAAATGCTTCATTTCCAAGTGAATGAAAATGCATATCACCTTTATTACCCCGACCTAAAAGGGAGAGGATAATCCAGTTGGCGTTAACATTCACAAGGCAAAGAAACATTTGTTACATGATCCACCAACATCAAA
The DNA here is from genome assembly GCF_902500225.1 of Buttiauxella massiliensis. Lineage (GTDB taxonomy): Bacteria > Pseudomonadota > Gammaproteobacteria > Enterobacterales > Enterobacteriaceae > Buttiauxella > Buttiauxella massiliensis. The sequence continues at coordinate 255,950 of NZ_LR722651.1, forward strand.
TTTTTCATTACAGCTAACTCTAAGCTTAGGAGTTTTTACCCGAAAATCAATACAAGCAAAGTGCCACTGAGACCCAGGCTACCTTTTTGTAACTCTGTAATTTTATCGAGTATATACCAGGCCTACGCGGAAATTAAAGTCCATTATTTTCATAAACTAATATTTATCGCCACACAAAGATGCGTACACAAAATTCTGATTTTTAGAAAATGGTTTCTCTTTTTTTATGTTTGCATCGAACTATCTCCAATAGGACTATATACACCTAGGAAATATCCTAATAAATATCTTATAAAAGAGTTGAAATCCTAAAGACGACTTCTTAACCAATGAGATAACTTACAACATGATCAGTAAAATCTCTTACTCTTTAACTATGCAGGATGCAAAATGTTAAAAAACATCAATGGACTTGTGAGTATTTTTATACTCACTCAAAATAAATTCCTAAAACTTGGCCTAGAGTCAGTCATTGAGGGCGCCTTCTCAAAATGTGATAGAGATAACGTTTCATATAATATATGTGACATCAATAGCCTTAATGATCTTACGATAAAAATGTTGCGAGCAGGTGGTAAATCAATCGTTTTCTTTGATTCAGATGGTTTCTTTTTCCACGATCGTCTGGAAATGGTTAATAAAATCAATGATACCAATCTGCAGTTTGAATCTGTATTCCTATGCGATGGCGCTGAATATAACAAAATGAGCCATTTTTATAATTTACTCTTTAAGACGGTGTTAAATAAATCCATTCCATTACGTCATACAAAAATGGATATTGAGGGCGTAATTATTAAGATGGTAGGCACCAGAGATCTTGAATCCCGACAAGATATCTTGCCAGAAATTTGCACACCGTTTTTAAAATTAACAACTCGTGAGGCTAACGTATTGAAAAATATCTTCAAGGGAAAGAATACCAGGGAAATAGCTAACAACTTGTATATTAGTGAGAAAACCGTGCTTGCACATAGATCAAGAATCTATTCAAAATTTAGCGTGCATTCCTTAAGTGAATTGTACTTTTTTATACGAAATAGTACGCATATCAAAAACTTGTAACATATTTATTGGAGAACAAAAATGGGAAAGTTATAAAGTTCTTTTTAATTTGTTGTATGTCTTTACTTGTCAGCACGCAAAGTATTGCATCAAGAGGTGCAACAGATTGGCTGCTGACGAAATCCGACAAAATTAGCGAGATTGAAAAGAACAAATCATTTTATTTCGATAATAATAATGCTTACCCAAAACTTGCAGATGTCGTTGAACCCGTAAATTGCCAAACAGCATTACCAGATGGCAGCAGCAAACTTCATTCGCTGCCTAATATCCAGTATCGTAAACTAACACCAAAAAATGAAGCATTGCGTTATGAACAAAAACGGAGTGCTAAAAAAAGTGTTAAGTCGGTCATTGCAATTCCTTTTACAACTGAGCAATATGAAATTCAGTTCTTAACACCTTTTGCACAAAGAAATTTGCAAGCGGAAGAGACTTTCGTCAACGTTTCACAAAAAATCACTATCCAAGCGTGTTTAAAAATCAGAGATGTCTTGATTTATTGGTTCTAAAAGCAAAACAGATAGGGTATTTTCCTGAATCAAATATTATATATGATGAGGTAATAATGAATATTAACCTTTCCATTTTTTTAATTGCCTCTTTAGCCCTTTTTATATTTATCATTTTTGTTATTAGAAAAGCCATTTCGGAATTCAGACAAAAACACGCCATTACTTTAAAATTAAAGTAATGGCGTTGTTAAAAAAACGGCAAATCATTCAGCTAATGTCATAAGATGACTGATGATATTTTTTATTATTGGGTTATCTTTTGCTGACTTCAAAATATTTGCATAAATAACAAAGGTTTGTTCATTTCCGACATCGGTTTCTAATGTTTTGATATTATAGAATTTTGAATAGTAATCAACTAATGAGGCAGGCATAAAGCACACTGCATCCGAGTGTGATACTAACATAAGCATTGTAGCCAAGGATGAGACACGGACCTTCCTTGAGAGGCTGGTAATCCCATCAAAATAAAAAATATATTTTTCTAATTCTATATCAGATGAATCCTTAGGAAGGACATATGCAATAAACTTTTCCTTTTTAAGCATTTCGAGTGTGACTTTGCCGTGCAAACGAGGATGGTTCACTTGACATGCTACATGTACATTTTTTAGGATTAACTGGTATTGGATAATAGAACTATCAACCGCTAAAGATGTTCCAATATCTATATCAATTTGCTTTCTTCGTAACGCCTCGATTCTCGCCTCACCGTCATTGCTGAAGTTATTAAATTCAAAAACAGCATTTTGAATTACAGTCCCGTCATCATTCATTAACTTCGATGCCAACCAGTTTTCGATAGTCGGATTCGCTCTGATACGGAAAAAACTTTTATCGTGCAAAGGCAATTTTCTACCCGTTGAAGCTGGCTCTATCAAATTCAGTGCTGGCGAAAAATGGTTATAAAGATCTAATGCCAAACCTGTCGGCTGCATCCCATTTTTAGTACGAATCATTATAGGGTCTGAATAATGATCGCGAAGTTTATTCAATGCATAGCTGACTGAGGAAACACCCATTCCCAAGCGAATGCCTGTCTCTGTAACATTTTTGTTTTCAACCAGCGCACATAGCACTCTCAATAGGTTTAAATCTAATTTTCTATTCATCACGTTAACTTTTTGTTGTTTTATTGCTATAAATTATAGTTCATTTTCTATTTAATCGAATTAACTTTTTTATTCATTGTTGTTGTTAGTAGTAATCCTAAATGCGAATATAGCTTATCGAAACAAAGCAGCAATATTGTTAAGACCCTACCTACTAAAAGAGTTGAATTCTTAAATACACTTATACATTTAGTAGGCATTATGGCTACATATGAAATTTTTCTGATTGGCTACATCAGCATGGAGGGAACATACTCAAAGAAAACAAATTAACCACTAAATATTTAACCCAAAAAAGCCACTCATAATCTCTTTATTCCGGGTTAGCTAGTGTGGCATTACATAATGTTATGCATCAAAGCTGTAATTAATGTCAAAACCATCTGACATTAATAATCGTTAAACAAACGGAAATTTGTATTTATTCAGACCCAAGAACGGGGAATTAACATGAAAAAACTCGCTATCGTTACCAGTATTATTTCTGCTCTGTCTTTAAGCAATGTTGCACAGGCTGGTCAAGAAATCCTGTTCCACGGTGAAATCACAGAAAGTACCTGTGCTTCCACTGTGACTGGCGGGAATGACGTGACACTGCCAACAGTTTCTATGAACTCTCTAGCTACCCCGGTAGGTTCAACGGCGGGTCGTACACAATTCGTTATCGATGTCACTGGCTGTACATTGAAAGATGGCAAAACTAAAGTAGCCGCCTACTTCAATGCCAGCTCCAATGGCACAGCCAACGTAGACAGCATGACGGGCTACCTGACTAACCTTTCTCAAGGTGCGACCGACGGTGCGGATGGTGTGATGTTGCAGTTGGTGGATGGTTCTTCTCTGACGCCGATTAAAGTGGGTTATGCTTCTCAGAGCGCCACTGGTGGTACAGGATTCCAGACTATTTCGGCTGCAACGGCTGGTGTAGCTCGTCTAAATTACTTTGTGGAATACGTGAAATCGAAAGCGACCGTCACGCCTGGTATCGTGGAAGGCAAAGTTATTTACGACCTGATGTATAAATAAATCGTTATTTATAGGGGTGAGCCATTGCCCCTGCTTCACTTATTTGGAATCAATATGCTTATGCATCGTTACGCAAAAAAAGCCGCTATAGTGTGTTTTATAGGGGCTACGTTAGGGTGGGTCAATTATGCGTCTGCAGGAGTTGTTATTGGCTCAACCCGAGTGATTTACCGTGAAAGTAAAGATGAAGTTACGGTTAAGCTAACTAATAACAATTCGTCACCTGTTTTAGTACAGAGTTGGATTGATAAAGGTGAAAAAAACATTTCACCTGAAAAACTTACCGTGCCATTTATTCTGACACCTCCTATTAACAGGATGGATCCTGGGAAAGGACAAACATTACGTATTTCTTATATAGGTACACCTGCGCTACCAACAGATAAGGAATCCGTATATTGGTTAAATGTGCTTGAGGTTCCGGCTAAACAAAAGGGTGTTCAGGATAAAAGTCGGCTTAATATTGCATTCCGCACACGAATAAAAATCTTCTATCGCCCAGAGGGATTATCTGGTAATGCAAACACTGCACCAAAAGATCTTGTCTGGAAAATTCGTGATGGAACTTTGCAGGTGATGAATCCAACGCCATATAATGTGACCTTAGGGATGATTTATTACAAAGACAACGGTAAGAATCATGAAATAGAAGGGGATATGGTCATCTCCGGTGGTACGCAAACATATAAATTTAAAGACACTGCTAAAGTGAGTAATCTCTCAAAGCTGAGTTATACCGCTATTAATGATTATGGCGCCTTTGTTAAATACAATGCGAATGACCATTAATTTTCCTTATTAGCTTTAATGGATTAAAGCTTGATTTACGAGTGAGAGAGAAGGTCGCTGACATGAAAATAATAAACATCAAAAATAAAGAGTTAATGCGTTATAATAGCTTAACCCCAACTATTATTCTCTGTTTAGCAACATTTCCTGTTTATGCTAATGCACCAGTCACAGAAGATAGCCAACATGTCACTGACAGCGTTGAGTTTGAGTCTGACGTAATGCATATAGATAGTAATACTAAGGTCGATCTTACTCGTTTTTCAAAAGGCTCTACCGGCACACCGGGAATCTACCGTGTCAGCATCATCGTTAATAATATTGAAGCTGGAGTCGACAACGTTGAACTAAAGGAAGCATCAGATAAATCTGTTTATCCTTGTTTGACGCCTAAAATTCTCAGGTTGATCAATTTCAACCAATCACAGCTTTCGCCAGAAGCGGTAGAAATGCTTTCTGGAAAAGTCGCCTGCGCGAACCTGCAGAGCGTTATTCCAGATGCTAAAGTTCGGTTTGATAGTAATGAGCAACATCTTAATATCTCTGTACCACAAATTTACGTCAACCGCATATCCAGCGGCACGGTTGACCCTGCACTATGGGATAGTGGGATCGCGGCCGGTCTATTAAGCTATTATCTGAACGGCTATGATTCTAAATTTGGTACTCAAAGCACCCGTACTTTTTATGCTGGTCTAAATGGTGGTCTAAATATTGGCGCTTGGTATTTGCGCCATAATGGGTCTTATAACTGGCAGCAAGATTATGGCGGTAAATACAACACCATAAATACCTACCTGCAGCGTGATGTTGAAGCTTTGCGTGGACGTATCGTTCTTGGGCAATCCAATACCAGCGGCCAGCTTTTCGACTCCCTACCATTTACCGGTGCACAGCTTGAAAGTGACGACAACATGTTGCCGGATTCACAACGTGGCTACGCACCTGAAATTCGCGGTATCGCGAAAACCAACGCCAAAGTCATTGTGAAACAGATGGGCCAAATCATTTATGAAACCACTGTCACACCAGGCGCTTTCCTGATTAACGATCTTTACCCAACCGGGTATGGTGGCGATCTGGATATCACTATTCAAGAAGCCGATGGGACGGTGCAAAACTATTCGATGCCTTATGCTTCAGTTGCACAACTGTTGCGCCCTGGTTCACACCATTTTAGTTTTACAGCAGGACAGTTACGCGATTCCAGCATCTCTGATAAACCGATGCTATATGAGGCAACTTATCAACGTGGGTTAACTAACTCAGTTACGGGTTATGCGGGCGTACAGGCAAGCGAAAACTATCAAGCCGCACAGATTGGTACAGCATTAAGTACTTTACTGGGTGCATTTGGTGTCGACGTAACGCAATCTTTTAGCAAAATTGGTGAATATCAAGACCAGCCTTCCTCTCTCTCAGGTCAAAGTTATCGAGCGAGTTACAGTAAGCTCATTACCGAAACTAACAGTAACATCACCTTGGCCGCATACCGCTTCTCCAGCAGCGGATACATGGACTATATAACCACGATGCTTGCTCGAGAAAGCATCAAAAGCGGCGAGTCAGGAACGGAAATTATGCGTTCCAAAAATCGTTTTGCGGTCTCAGCCAGCCAAGGATTAGCAGAAGGGTGGGGAAACTTTTACGCCAGCGCATCCGTAGAAAACTACTGGAATAACGATAAATACAATAAACAGTATCAGTTCGGCTATTCGAATAATTTTAAACGGGTGAACTACAGCGTTAACGTAAGTCGCAGCCAAAACGCCTATGGGTCGGACCAAACGAGTTTTAACCTGAACTTTTCCTTCCCGCTGTGGGAAAACCGAGATGTGCGTGCTCCAACAGTGAGCCTGCGCTATAACCATGATAATAATGGCGGGCAAAATGAACAGGCATCAATTGGCGGCGCGCTGGGTGAAAACAATAAATATACCTATAACTTGAACGGATCGCACGATAGCCGTTCAGGTACTTCTGGCAGCGTAGGCGGCTCTTGGTTTGGCAGTGCAGCTCAGATGAGCGGTACCTATAGCAAAGGGCCTGACTACCAAACCACCACCGTTGGTATGTCAGGTTCGATGATTGCTCATTCGGGAGGGGTCACACTATCTCCTTATACTGGCGATACCTTTGCGCTGGTAGAGGCTAAAGGGGCAGAAGGTGCCAAAATTGGTACCTATGCTGGAACAAAAGTCGATTCGTTTGGCTATGCTGTGTTCCCTTCAATGCGACCTTATCAGTTGAATGAAGTGTCTATAGACCCAGAAGGATCCTCACAAGATGTGGAATTTGAAAACACTTCCCAGAAAGCAGTGCCACGTTCTGGTGCGGTGGTTAAGGTTAAATTTAATACTCGTACGGGTATTCCAGTACTTATAACCTCTTTATTTAACGGTAACCCATTGCCATTTGGTGCAGAAGTCTTCGATGCGCTGAACAACTACGTGGGAGCAGTAACGCAGGGTGGTATGATTTATGCCAAAGTTGCCGATATGAAAGGTACGCTGAGGGTGACATGGGGTAATGGTGCAGAATCGAGCTGTAAAGTGAATTATATTTTGGCACCGTTATCTACAGATAAAAAACAGAAAAAAGTGCCACAGCGATTTAATACGCCTTGCTTATGAGTACGCTCTTATATTAATTGATAATTAGATTTATCCGTCATTAGGCAAAAATGATTTTTCAGAATTTAAGTCAGTTGCAAAGGGCGAACCAGACACTATTAATAGAATAGTTTTCTGATTAATAATCTGGTATTTGGATAAAGATAAGAGTTACTAAATAGCTGCTCCTCATGACGCTACACTTTAGCGTCATCGTTTTTGGTCGCCGGCATGTGCTTTTTAGATGTTTTAATAGGCTGATTAATAGCTCCGAGCTTTTACTGCTGCTGCCGACGTAGCTGATGTTTCTTTTGCACTACTCCAGCAAAAATGCTTACAACCAAAATTGCCGAGTAAATGCTTAATCAGTTGACGAAACAGTGTATAAATGTGCTCAAACGGTAACATCGCCCACGGACTGAAGGTAATAATTTCAAGCCTTCGGGACCATAAATGTTGAACCAGTTAACCTGGCGACATCACTGACCGGGTCACCTCGGTGAAGCATCAGTATGGCGGTAAAGCTGCGAGCGTATTTTTTGTCGTTGTTTTATGGATGGTTTTTTGTATCGGATATCAGTGCTATAGACAAACATAACTCAGTCCACTAAATAGCTGCGCGGAATAGTAGATCACTTTGAGGGAACTCAGCCCGGTTTGTGCGATCTGATCAATCGCCAAAAAGAAACAAACCACCAACCGGACTGGGCAATGCCGATCATAGTACCCATACCCCATACCGAACGACGCCTGCTGAAGCACCTGAAAGCCACATATCGACGGGCAAAATCCGTCACACTTATCGTGGATAACAACATCATCCGCAAGAGCCGTGAAACGCAGCGCTGGCTGAAAGGCAACCCGAAGTTTAGAGTGATTTATCAGCCGGTCTACTCGCCGTGGGTGAATCACGTTGAGCGCCTGTGGCAGGCGCTTCACGACACAATAACACGCAAAAAATACACCATATATATTCGTCATACTTCAAGCTGCATGTGCATTGGCTATACTCGCTCCCCCTCTTGAGGATTTGCTGCCATAGCCATGACAGCAAAAAATCGATAAAAACCAGAACTAAGAATAGCAGCACAACTTTTTTATCAATCCACGCTCACTAAATCCTGCGCGCACGCCCAGGCTGAACTCCATGCCCACTGGAAGTTGTAGCCGCCTAACCAGCCCGTAACGTCCATCACTTCACCGATGAAATAAAGGCCCGGCACATTGCGTGCTTCCATGGTGCGTGAACTGAGCTCTTTGGTATCCACCCCGCCCAGTGTCACTTCTGCAGTGCGGTAACCTTCTGTACCGTTAGGTTGCACTTGCCAGGCTTGCAGGGTTTCAATCAGTTCGTTTTGTTGGCGCACATGAAGCTGCTTAAGCGTCATGTCTGGAATTTGCCCAAGTTGTTGCAGGCACTCCACCAGGCGTTTTGGTAACACCATCGCCAGAGTGTTTTTCAGGCTTTGATTTGGGTGAGCATTACGCTGCTCGTTGAGAAGCTCATCCAGATCGGTATCAGGAAGTAAGTTAACGCTCACAAACTCACCAGGCTGCCAATAACTAGAAAGCTGCAATACCGCAGGCCCGGACAAACCGCGATGGGTAAACAGCAAACTTTCACGGAAACTGACACCATTTTCTGCAGTAATCACTGAAGGAACGGATACACCAGAAAGCACATGGAGCTGTTCGAGTAGAGGTTTATGCAAAGTAAACGGCACCAGTCCTGCGCGAGTCGGGAGAACTTTCAGCCCAAACTGCTCAGCAATTTTGTAACCAAATGGTGTTGCCCCAAGACCCGGCATGGAAAGACCGCCAGTAGCGATGACAAGATTTGCAGCTTGTACGCTGTCACCATTTAATTGAATGGTATAGCCGTTTTCATCATGTTCTATAGATAACACTTCGCTACGCAGGCGTGTGGTGACTTGCCCTTTTTCACATTCCGCAACCAGCATGTCGACGATTTGCTGTGCTGAGTCATCGCAGAAAAGTTGGCCAAGGGTTTTCTCATGCCACGCGATACCATGCTTACCGACCATATCGATAAAATCCCACTGGGTATAACGTGCCAGAGCAGATTTGCAAAAATGAGGGTTTTGACTGAGATACGCTGCAGGTTCGATATAAAGATTAGTAAAGTTGCAGCGCCCACCACCTGACATCAGGATTTTACGGCCCGGTTTTTTACCGTTATCGATGAGTAGCACTTTGCTTCCCGCCTGCCCAGCCATCGCTGCACAGAACATTCCTGCGGCTCCCGCACCAATAATTACGGCATCAAACTTTTCCACGACCTACTCCCGACTATGCTTAATGCAAGGAATTGTAAAGATAGCGGCCTGGTCGCACCAGCTAAATGCTTCTTAACAATTGCAGGTGATTGAAAATAAATATGTAAATCTTTTCACTGTTTGACCGAAGCAGGACAAACATCAAGAAAAGTCCATATTTCTGTTGGCGCATTACGGAGTTGTCTTACATAATGCGCCGCGTTCATGTCCTCAAAATGGCGTAACGTCTATGGAATTTCTGTTTAACGGCCTGGATCTTCATACCGGGCTTTTGCTATTACTTGCTCTGGCATTTGTTCTCTTCTACGAAGCGATCAATGGCTTTCATGACACTGCTAACGCAGTGGCAACTGTTATCTATACACGTGCAATGCGATCGCAACTCGCGGTGGCAATGGCGGCGTTATTTAACTTCCTCGGCGTTCTGCTCGGTGGATTGAGTGTTGCGTATGCGATTGTGCATATGTTGCCAACCGATCTGCTGTTGAACGTAGGGTCCGCTCATGGCTTAGCCATGGTGTTCTCTATGTTACTGGCCGCTATCATCTGGAACCTCGGCACCTGGTATTTTGGTCTGCCGGCATCCAGTTCACATACGCTTATCGGTGCCATCATTGGTATTGGTTTGACGAACGCACTGATGACCGGAACCTCGGTAGTTGATGCGCTGAATATCCCGAAAGTCATTGGGATCTTCATGTCGTTAATCCTTTCTCCAATCGTGGGTCTGGTGATTGCGGGCGGGTTAATCTTTTTGCTACGTCGCTACTGGAGCGGCACCAAAAAGCGCCGCCGTATCCACCTGACACCTGCCGAACGTGAAAAACAAGACGGCAAGAAAAAGCCTCCATTCTGGACTCGTATCGCTCTGATTATCTCCGCTATTGGCGTGAGCTTCTCTCATGGTGCAAACGATGGTCAGAAAGGTATCGGCTTGATCATGCTGGTGCTGATTGGTGTAGCGCCTGCGGGCTTTGTGGTGAACATGAATGCTTCTGGATACGATATTGCTCGTACCCGTGATGCCATCACCCACCTTGAGCAGTACTACGCGCAGCATGGCGATGTGATTAAGCATGTTGTTGATCTCAATCCAGCTATCCCGACCCCTGAAGAAGTGAAGGGCCAGGACAAACCTGCTGAGTTCCATTGCGATGCCAGCCGCGCCATTCTTGCGGTTCAGGGCGCAAAAGCACTATTGGGTAACATCGACAGCTACGACAAGCTGAGCATTGAGCAGCGTAGCCATATGCGCCGTCTGCTGCTTTGCATCTCTGATACTTCAGAGAAAGTTGCTGCTCTGCCGGAAACCAAACCGGACGATAAGCGCTTCCTGAAAGAGCTGAAAACTGATTTGCTGTATACCATCGAGTACGCACCAATCTGGATTATCATGGCGGTTGCTCTGGCACTCGGCCTCGGTACTATGATTGGCTGGCGTCGTGTGGCGACAACTATCGGTGAGAAGATTGGTAAGAAAGGCATGACGTATGCGCAGGGTATGTCCGCGCAGATGACAGCCGCCGTCTCCATTGGTATTGCGAGCTACACCGGTATGCCGGTTTCTACCACTCACGTGCTTTCTTCTTCCGTAGCGGGGACGATGGTTGTTGATGGTGGCGGTTTGCAGCGTAAAACGGTAACCAACATCCTGATGGCCTGGGTGTTTACTTTGCCGGTGTCGATTCTGCTTTCTGGTTCTCTTTACTGGATTTCATTGCACTTTATTTAAGAGCGGTGTAGTCACCAAAAAGCAAAAAGCGGGTCAGTTTACTGGCCCGCTTTTTTATACGCTGCTTAAATCACTAGTGCCAAAGCATTAAACCAATCAAACTTATTACGACTAATCCACACAAAGCACTGGTCAAAATAAACTGGCGGCGCAGACGTTCACAGCGGCGGATAAACTCATCGTCGTGATGGTCAAGATAGCGTTGAGCATAGATATAGCTCACTAAGCGGATCTGTTTGCTGGGCTGGCCATGAGAGGTAAAAAAACCGCCTCCATCGACGTATTGATACAACAGCGGATCACACCCGCGTAATACCACCAGCAGCGCACGCAAAGATGAGTAATAGCGCGCCATATTCACAACACAAACTACACAAAGCGCCCAAAAAAGCGCAACGGTGCTGATCATCATAATTCCCCTCCCGGTGAAGCCCCAGAACATCACTCCAGGGCAACCGCTCACCCCGAAAACCAGAAAGACCGTTTAGCGAGCCCAAAAAACCGATCCGGATCGCATTACTACACCCAATGAATTTCGAGTTGCAGTCAGGTGGCAAGAGAATGAGTCCCGATGAGCTTACACTGGTAAGTGATTCGGGCGATTGAACGCAGCCAACACACATGCAACTTGAAAGACGACGGGTATATTCCGGAACGGCTTATTTAATAGTGTAGGAGATCCGCTAATTTTTTTGCCACATCATTAATCTTTATCAAAACGATAACGGCTATTTGGGTCTTCAATGTATACAACGGTGGCACATTGACGATTTCTATCATTCGCTATAGGGTAGAAATATCATCTACAATTTAGGTCTTTACACGCGGGTAGTACCACTGCTGCACATTGTGCTATCCGACCAGGCTGGTCATCGACAACTTATGGAAGGAGTAAAATTATGGCTTACAAACACATTTTGATCGCGGTAGACCTCTCCCCGGAGAGCAAAGTACTGGTGGAAAAAGCAGTTTCTATGGCTCGCCCATACAACGCGAAGGTTTCCCTGATTCATGTTGATGTAAATTACTCCGATCTCTACACCGGATTGATTGATGTAAATCTGGGTGATATGCAGAAGCGTATTTCTGAAGAAACCCACCACGCGTTAAGCGAACTGTCTACTGGTGCAGGTTATCCGATTACTGAAACTCTGAGCGGTAGCGGCGATCTGGGCCAGGTTCTGGTAGATGCCATTAAGAAATACGACATGGATTTGGTTGTTTGCGGTCATCACCAGGATTTCTGGAGCAAACTGATGTCTTCCGCACGTCAGCTTATCAACACAGTTCACGTTGATATGTTGATTGTTCCTTTGCGTGACGAAGACGAAGATTAATTTACCCTTCGTTTTTCACGCTGTAGGTACGTTAGGTATAAATGCTTTGAAGCCCCGCGATGCGGGGCTTCTTTTGATGCTTTAAACTGCCGTACCGGAATAAATATCAAAACGATGGCCTTTGGTGACCACAGCGTTATGCGTTTCCACGCCGCCAAGCGGTGGCGCGTAGTCCGGGCGTTTCACAACCACACGCTTTGTCGCCAGTTTTTGCGCAGGCAACAGCAAACCATCTGCATCTTCGTCCGGCCCCACCAGCGACTGAAACACGCGCATTTCCTTCTTCACCAGCGCGCTTTTCTGCTTATGCGGGAACATCGGGTCGAGATAGACCACTTCCGGGCGCGGTGTAATATCGCTTAACGCCGTCAGGCTGGACGCGTGAATCAGTTGCAAACGTTCCTGCAACCACCCGCCAATTTCCGCATCCGCGTAACCACGGCGCAATCCGTCATCGAGCAAAGCCGCAACCACCGGGTTACGCTCTAACATTCGCACCCGGCAGCCCACAGACGCCAGAACAAACGCATCACGCCCAAGCCCGGCCGTGGCATCCACGACACTCGGCAGATAACCGCTTTTGATGCCAACCGCTTTTGCCACCGCTTCGCCACGCCCGCCGCCAAACTTGCGGCGATGCGCCATCGCACCCGAAACAAAATCGACAAAAATACCGCCCAGCTTTGGCTCATCGCGCTTGCGCAATTCCAGATGGTCAGGCGTTAATACCAGCGCCATCAGCGAGTCTTCATCGTGCTCAAGACCCCAGCGTTCGCTCAAAAGTGATAAGGCGCCGGAGTCGGCGCCTGATTCAGTTAGTAAACAGATTTTCACAGAATGACTTAGCCCTTGATACCGTAATGAGCCAGCATCGCATCGAGCTGAGGCTCGCGGCCACGGAAGCGTTTGAACAGCTCCATTGGCTCTTCAGAACCGCCACGGGTCAGGATGTTATCAAGGAATGACTGGCCGGTTTCGCGGTTGAAAATACCCTCTTCTTCAAAGCGCGAGAACGCATCGGCTGCCAGCACATCGGCCCACAGGTAGCTGTAATAACCCGCTGCATAACCACCTGCAAAGATGTGGCTGAAGGCGTGTGGGAAACGGCCCCATTTCGGTGACGGCACAACCGCAACCAGCTTCTTGATTTCATACAGAGTTTCCAGCACTTTCGCGCCTTGCTCTGGGTTGAATTCAGCATGTAAGCGGAAGTCGAACAGGCCGAACTCCAGTTGACGCAGAATAAACAGCGCTGCCTGGTAGTTTTTCGCCGCCAGCATTTTATCCAGCAATTCTTTTGGCAACGGTTCGCCCGTTTCAAAATGGCCGGAGATAAACGCCAGTGCATCCGGCTCCCAGCACCAGTTTTCCATAAACTGGCTTGGCAGTTCGACCGCATCCCACGGCACACCGTTAATGCCAGAAACACCCGCCGTTTCGACTTTAGTCAGCATGTGGTGCAAGCCGTGGCCGAACTCATGGAACAGAGTGATCACTTCATCATGAGTAAACAGTGCAGGTTTGCCATTTACAGGGCGGTTAAAGTTACAAGTCAGATAAGCGACAGGTTTTTGCAGCGAACCGTCAGCTTTACGCATCTGGCCTACGCAGTCGTCCATCCACGCCCCACCGCGTTTGTTTTCACGCGCATAGAGGTCGAGATAGAAGCTGCCACGCAACTCGCCTTTCTCGTCATACAGCTCGAAGAAACGCACATCTGAATGCCAGACATCGATGTCTTTACGCTCTTTCGCGGTGATACCGTAAATGCGTTTTACCACTTCAAACAGGCCGTTTACCGCACGGTCTTCCGGGAAGTACGGGCGCAGTTGCTCGTCGCTGATGCTGTACAGATGCTGTTTCTGTTTTTCGCTGTAATAGGTGATATCCCACGGTTCCAGCTCGGTGACGTTAAATTCTTTTTGGGCGAAAGCACGCAGTTGCGCCAGTTCCGCTTCGCCCTGTGGGCGCGCACGTTTAGCCAGATCGGTTAAGAACTCCAGAACCTGCTGCGGGTTTTCTGCCATTTTGGTGGCGAGCGATTTTTCCGCATAGTTGCCAAAGCCCAGCAGCTCTGCCAGCTCGTGGCGCAGTGCCAGAATCTCTTCCATCACCGGGGTGTTATCCCATTTGCCTGCGTTCGGGCCTTGATCGGAGGCGCGAGTGGCATAAGCGCGATACATCTCTTCACGCAGTTCGCGGTTATCACAGTAAGTGAGTACTGGCAAATAGCTTGGAATATCCAGCGTCAGCAGCCAGCCATCTTGCTCTTTAGCTTCCGCCTGAGCACGTGCTGCTGCCAATGCGCTTTCCGGCATCCCAGAAAGCTGTGCCTCGTCTGTAATCAGTTTCGTCCAGCCCTGGGTCGCATCCAACACGTTGTTGCTGTAGGTCGATCCCAGTTCAGACAAGCGCGCAGCGATTTCGCCATAACGCTTCTGTTTTTCTTCCGGCAAGCCAATGCCAGAGAGCTCGAAATCACGCAGCGCGTTATCGACGGCCTTTTTCTCAGCGACGCTGAGATCGGCATAAAATGCGCCATCGTGCAGGTCGCGATACGCCTGATAGAGCCCTTCGTTCTGCCCAACCCAAGTGCTGTATTCAGACAGCAGCGGCAGCGTCTGCTCATAGGCTTCACGCAGTTCTGCGCTGTTTTGTACCGAATTCAGGTGGCTAACCGGGGAGAAAATACGCCCCAGGCGGTCGTCTACTTCCGCCAGCGGCTGGCAAAGATTATCCCAGTTATAAGGCGCACCCTGTGCCACCACGCTTTCGACTTTCGCACGGCAATCATCCAGCGCTTGCTGCACGGCAGGGACGATATGTTCAGGTTTGAGAGAGGAAAACGGCGGCAGGTCGAAAGGTGTCAACAATGGATTGGTCATAAGCGCGGTTCCTGATATCTGAGAAGTGGAGCGCGGCTCGCGCACCATAGGAAATTTTAATACCCTAAATAATTCAAGCTGTGGGTAGGCGGCAAGGAAGAGAATCCCCAGGAGCTTACTTGAGTAAGTGACTGGGGTGAGCTTGCGCAGCCAACACCCCCACAGCCTGAAGTATGACGGGTATAAGGCAATACCTTTTAACATGAGGCTTAGTGTAGTTAATTTCAATGCCAGGCACGAAGCATAAGGCTGTATACTGTGCAGAATAGTTGTTCTTCTTTTGTCTTTGGAAACCCTTCAAGCCATGCTCAGTTATCGCCACAGCTTTCACGCCGGCAACCACGCCGACGTACTGAAACACACCGTTCAAAGTCTGATTATTGAATCCTTAAAAGAGAAGGATAAGCCTTTTCTGTATCTGGATACTCATGCAGGCGCAGGCCGATACAAACTGAGCAGCGAACATGCTGAACGCACGGGTGAATATCTCGAAGGGATCGGCCGCATCTGGCAACACGATGATTTGCCAGCGGAACTTGAGCCGTATATCAATGCGGTTAAAGCTTATAACCATAGCGGCCAACTGCGTTACTACCCGGGCTCTCCGCTGATTGCACGCCACCTTCTGCGCGAGCAAGACAGCTTGCAACTGACCGAATTGCACCCGTCTGATTTCCCGCTGCTGCGCTCTGAATTCCAGAAAGATAACCGCGCGCGCGTTGAACGTGCTGACGGTTATACCCAGCTGAAATCAAAACTGCCGCCGGTTTCCCGCCGTGGTCTGATTCTTATCGACCCGCCGTATGAGATTAAAACCGACTACCAGGCTGTAGTTACTGGTATCAACGATGGCTACAAACGCTTTGCAACAGGCACGTATGCACTGTGGTATCCGGTCGTCATGCGTCAGCAGATCAAACGTATGCTGCGCGAGCTGGAAGAAACCGGAATTCGCCGTATTTTACAAATTGAGCTGGCGGTACTTCCGGACAGTGACCGCCGTGGTATGACTGCTTCTGGCATGATTGTTATCAACCCACCGTGGAAGCTGGAACAGCAAATGGCTAATGTACTGCCGTGGCTGCATAAAACGCTGGTTCCATCAGGCAACGGTTCGACCACATTAAGCTGGGTTGTGCCTGAGTAAATCGCTGATTAAACGACAGAGAGAACCGCGGCTTCTTCTGCGGTTTTCTCTTCTGTTTTTTCTGATGGGTGCTTTTTCATCTCAACCACGCGCTGTGACTCCGTCTCTTTCTTCGCCGCCAGGCGTTCAGAGTTTCCAACAAAACACCCGCCTGGACGAATCGAAAACGTCACGCCGCGAACTGTCCCTTCCATTTCACCGTGTTCATGAATTTCTACAGACTCGCCGACACAGGTTCCTGATACATGGCCGTTAATCACAATGCTAGGTGATGTAAATTCTCCCTCAATAAAGCCCTCACGCATCACGTAGAGGATGCCGTCCTTAAGTGTAATATTCCCCTGCACTTTACCGTAAATATGGATATCACCTTCAATTTCAATATTCCCGGTAAACAAAGTGTTATGCGCAATAACAGTACAGCGGCGTGAAGTTTGTCTCACTACGAAGCTCTCATTTTCACCAGCGGGGAAATCCACCGCCGGACTCTGAGGTGAAGCCTCAATATTATCAGCCGTTATTAGCGTTTTTTTCCTGAACATAACAAATCCTTTTTTATTGATAATTAAATAGATGACAAAAGCCAAAAGAAGCCCGGTGGCCATAAAAGGAAACGCATGCTTCCAGCCAAAGGCATAGCAAGCCAGGCCGCTTATCCAGGCAAGCCAGACAAACCAGAGAGGTGTATTTTGCTTGATTCGATCATATTTCATGATCGAAGGGGTGAAATTTGTGAAGAGAAAAAATAAAACATCGTCATCCTTGACGTACCAGTATCCATTCTGAGTAAGTTTTATACATATTTATGCATTCTACGGGAAGCAGTAATATTCTGATTCTGGCTGGTTCGCGTTATAGTCGTGCCCTATCGCAATCATAGAAGCAGCCTTTGCGGGTTTGATAAGCAAAGGGTTACAATCCTGCAAATCATTTACTCACACATGGAATCCTGTATATGACCAAACATTATGACTACCTCGCCATTGGCGGCGGCAGCGGCGGTATTGCCTCCATTAACCGTGCGGCGATGTATGGGAAGAAGTGCGCGCTGATTGAAGCGAAAGAGTTAGGCGGCACCTGCGTTAACGTGGGTTGCGTACCGAAAAAAGTGATGTGGCATGCGGCGCAAATCGCAGAAGCTATCCACAACTACGGCCCGGATTACGGTTTTGACACCACGGTGAATAAGTTCGACTGGGACAAACTGATTGCCAGCCGTACCGCGTATATCGACCGTATCCACACTTCTTATGACAACGTGCTGGGTAAAAACAACGTTGACGTCATTCGTGGCTTTGCCAAGTTTGTCGACGCGCACACGGTTGAAGTGAATGGTGAAACCATCACCGCAGACCACATCCTGATTGCCACCGGTGGCCGTCCAAGCCGCCCGTCAATTCCAGGCGCTGAGTATGGTATTGATTCTGATGGCTTCTTCGCGCTTCCTGCTTTACCAAAACGCATTGCGGTTGTGGGCGCAGGTTATATCGCCGTTGAAATCGCAGGCGTAGTTAACGCGCTGGGTTCAGAAACCCATCTGTTCGTGCGCCAGCACGCGCCGCTGCGTACTTTTGACCCACTGATTGTGGAAACGCTGCTGGAAGTGATTAACACCGAAGGCCCAACGCTTCATACCCAAGCCGTACCGAAAGCCGTGGTGAAAAACGCCGATGGCAGCCTGACGCTGCAACTGGAAGATGGCCGCTCTGAAACGGTAGATTGCCTGATTTGGGCGATTGGCCGCCAGCCAGAAACCGACAACTTCAACCTGGCGGCAACCGGTGTGAAAACTAACGCTAAAGGCTACATTGAAGTCGATAAATTCCAGAACACCAGCGTGCCGGGCATTTATGCCGTGGGCGATAACACCGGCGCTGTAGAACTGACACCTGTCGCGGTTGCAGCGGGTCGTCGCCTGTCTGAACGCCTGTTTAACAACAAGCCTGACGAACATCTGGATTACAGCAACGTGCCAACCGTGGTATTCAGCCACCCGCCAATCGGCACGGTCGGTTTAACCGAGCCACAAGCGCGTGAGCAGTACGGTGACGATAACGTGAAAGTGTATAAATCATCTTTCACTGCGATGTACACCGCAGTGACTTCGCACCGCCAGCCATGCCGCATGAAGCTGGTATGCGCAGGCCCGGATGAGAAGATTGTCGGTATTCACGGCATTGGTTATGGCATGGATGAAATGCTGCAAGGCTTCGCGGTGGCACTGAAAATGGGCGCTACTAAGAAAGACTTCGATAACACCGTGGCAATTCACCCAACCGGTTCTGAAGAATTCGTTACTATGACTCGTTAGTGTAGAAACGATAAGTAGACACATTTTTTTTCTGGAAAAGAAACTAAAATGACCACATCAAAAGTGTGGTCTTTTTTTTGGATTCTAAGGGAAAGAAATGGCACGATTAGTATTTTCTGCGGATACGTACTCCCACTGCAATATCTCAAGAGACTCGAACAATGAGTTGATCATATCCGCGAGTGGAAGAAACTTAGGGATGTTACCTACACTTTACGACAGAAATGGTCACTTCATCAGTGTTGCAAATAGCTGGTTTTTCGATTTAAAAGCTGTAAATACTCTTCAAAATCTGAGCTCTTATTCAAGAGCATTATTAACCTACTGGTCATTCCTTGAAGATAACAATTTAGAATGGGATAAGTTCCCACCAATTAAACGATTAAAACCAACATATTTATTTAGACAATGTCTATTAACTAAAATTAAAGAGGGTGCTATTGCCCATAGCACAGCCAATGCTTACATGAGTCATGTTGTCCAGTTTTATATATGGACATTGCATGAAAGAGCACTGGTTGTTGATAATGAAAAAACAGCCCCCTTTGTCATTGAATTCATCAGTATATCCAGAACGGATAAGCTGGCTCATATGAGACCAACATTTACGGTTCAAACTACAGACCTTCGCATTAGAGTCCCTAAAAATTCATTTTCTCTTTCTATTACATCCATGAATCCACTCAGTCGGGAATCTTTGGAGTTAATGGCCCGTAAGCTCATTGATGAATCAGAAGAATTTAGGTTGCAATGTTTAATCGCAGTGCAATGTGGGTTACGTATTTCGGAAGTTTGTTCGCTCACAATAGAAGCTTTAAATTTTGCCACTCCTATAACAGACAATAACATCAGATACCGTATTTCTATCGGCCCATTAAATGGGGTTAAAACTAAATTTAGCAAAGAACGAAATATCGAGATTTCAGACCAACTATTAAATGAACTAAAAAAATATGCTGCTAGTGAACGTCGTTTAAAGAGATTAAAGAAACTTACTCGTAAAATATCATTAATTAAAAGTGGTGAACTAGATGTAATGAAGTTTAAAGAAGATGAGTTAAAGCGTTGTGAAAAATTTGAACCACTCTTTATAAGTGAGCAAGGCAACCCTGTTGATAGTAAAGTTACAGGGGCACGATGGACTGATTTTCGAAATAAAATTCGCAAAATTGAACCTGGCTTTACTCATAAATTCCATGATTTGCGTTGCACCTATGGAACATATCGCCTTAATGATCTACTCGAGGCTGGTTTGCCTGCTGGTGAAGCCCTAGATTATCTTATGGGATGGATGGGTCACAATCACGAACAAACAACATGGAAATACTTGCGTTTTCTCAAACATAAAGATGTTCTAAGAAATAAATTTGCAATGCTTGATACAATCATTCATGAAGCAATTGTGGAGGCAACGTAATGAATAACCTTACTTATTTACGCTGCTGGCGTCCAGAACTTCAGTTAACTGTAACAAATGGAACTAATAGTTTACGCAATCTTGACTTTAATCGCCTTCTTTATCGAGACGTTCCAACTGCAGAAGAAATAATTTCTGGACGAGGTATTTTTGCTGATAGAGAAGAAGTTATTACTTCCCTAAAAAATAGATTTGAGGCAGCATTACAATCAGGTTCAGTATCAAGTCCTACTCTAGTAAATTACTACGTAGAAGTCCGTCGATATATTAAGTATTGTGAAAAAAATGAAATAGAATTATTCACTTATAATTCAGTATTAAAATATTGCGACTTTCTTTACCAACGAGTCTTAAGATGTGAAACAAAGAGCTCAGCTTACTCATCACAACGTTCAAAATTAAATGGAGTTTTTGCCCTCCTTGATAAGCCGCAGAAATGGTTTGATGATACAATAGTCACATCACGTGATGACGTCGAGCCATTCGAAGCTTATTCCCAATCTGATTTAAAAAAATTACTTCCCTTGCTACGTGCACTATTCAAGCAGACTTCAAAACAATTTCTTGCATCTCCTGAAATACATAGAATGGCTTCAGTAAGCCTGGCAACTATGGAATTTCGGTGGAATGGTAAGGATTACCGTCTATGTAGCGGAATCAATAAAATGATGTCTGCAGCCACTTTCCTACTTGCATACTATACTTTTTCAAACTCTACACAACTTTATCAGTTAACTCGCCCTGACAGGACAAGTTTTTCAACAAAAGACACTTGGTATTCGATGCCTGCGTTCAAACGACGCTCATTTAAAGTTATTCATGTTGAAATGGGAAAGCACTCTATCGACATACCAAAATACTCCATGGAGTTCTTTGACAAATTGCTAGAAGTATCCAAATGCATTGATGACTCTGAAAATTCATTATTATTAAGTATATGTGTGAACCGTAAGTACAGACCATTAAGTGGCCGTACGCTCACTGATTTCATTAATTTATTCCTGAAAAGACATTTCCCAATGACCGACAACCGAGGGCGTGAACTACGTCCTCAAATTTCTCGCTTTCGGGAGACAGGAAGCCAGTTAATTGAATATTACCAAGGTGATATTGTCAGAGGAAGCTTACTGAATAATACGCTTGCAACGCGGAGGAAACACTATTCGACGGGTAATAAACATGAAAACCAAAAAATGACACAAGAAACAGCTTTGATCCGGGCTGTACAGGCTAAAAATAAATCTTCAGTTTCTGAAGCACGACAAACATTGGATATTAAAATACTGACACTGGAGGAATATACAAAACGCATGGTGCCGGGACTTTCTAAATCTGCGCATGGCTCTCATTGTAAAGAGCCCTTTGGCTTAAAATCAGAAAAGTTCAATCGTAAAGTAAACCAACATAATCTATCAGCAGGCCAGAAACTTGCATGCGCTGATCTAATGGAATGTTTTGGTTGTGAACATCAGATCATTGTACAGTCAGTTGATGATATTTGGTGCCTACTATCCTTCAAAGAATGCATTGAGGAATCGCTATACCTACATCTTAATAACCACCACTACAAAAAAAATTTCGAGAAAGTTGTCATATTTATTGAGGAGAAAATAACCCCTAAAATTACAAAAAAAATAACTCAAGAAGCAGAAACAAAACTAATCGATGTTGGACGTCATCCCCTCTGGCAAACAACCGAATCTTTATTATTCATTGCACCAGAAGGATCACAGTGATGGCGACCGCAATCCAGTTACCAATGGAATTTACAAAATTCATTCGTACAGCACAGGAAAATGTTGTTGAACTTGCTCGATTACAAAACTGGGAGCAACTAAATCAAACGATTGTTAGCACAAACACCAAAGGTAATCCAATAGTTACCTTCGGTGAGTCTGTGTGGGACATTAGACATTATTTTTCTCAATCATATGTTCATAAACATACTTTCAATTTTTCAGATTTTAAAACTTCACCAGAATTGACTATTGAGTTAAAGCTTATTGTATATGGTTGGTTATTTCATAAAAGCAGCATGCGCAGTAAACCTGCAAAACCAGCCACATTAATTGAACGGTATTTGAAACTCAAAGTGACATACCGTTTTTTATTGAAAAATAATTACACATCTCTGGTTGCCTTGACGAACAATAGAAAGGCATGGGGGCCTTATGAAAACTACTTAATTAATAAAAACTTATCTCAACAACATTTGGCAAACATATTCATTGCCTTAAATCATGTATTAGCACTTCATCAATGGCTTAATCTAGATTTCAGTTTAGAAAAACTGCAATCAGTTACACTTGCTAAAAACTTAAGTAATAAATCGCAGCAACAAACATTAACCATTCCTGAACGAATTGCAGATGAAATATATGGCGCAGCCATTAGACTGGTGGAAACCGCTTATGATCACCGCAAGGAACTTGCATTAACAGAGAAACTGCTTCAGCAAAACTACCTGGAAGCAAAATTAATTATAGATAGCAAAATCCAGAATGGTGTTTTGAACTGGTTAACAAATAGCTCGGGTAAAATAATTGATAACCATCGTTATGCTCAGGAAATAAATCAAGTAAAACGAAAAGCAGATAAATATATTACCAGGAGCAGTCTGAAGGGTACCAAACTCATGTCAGAAATAGGTGATCTCACGTTCAAACAATTCTACAGCCAACTAATAACCGCTTGTTATATATGCTGTGGTGCGTTTTCTGGAATGCGAGACTCTGAATTGGGAGAGCTTACTCCTGAAAGTTATTTTATGGAGAAATTTGATGGTAGGGAATTCCATATGCTGCAATCAAAAACATTCAAATTGGGAGAAAAAATCACAACATGGGTTGCAGCTCCAATTGCAAAAAAAGCCATTGAGCTTGCCTCTGAACTAACAAAAGAATGGCGACTTGAGCGCGCCAATGTTTCAGATGACTTATATACTGACGTAATCTGGTTAGGCAGACTCGCTCGTTCAAAGACACCTGTTTTTGCGAACTGGACTAACAGACTGAAAGTTTTTTGCAAGCAATTCAAGATAAACGTTACTGAAAGTGATTATAAAGAGTGTATGGAATCGAATCCCAACAGTCCTCTGAAGATTAAAGAGAGTGTTCAGACAGGAAAACCCTGGCAACTTGCTCCTCATCAATTTCGCCGGTCTTTGGCCTTTTACACTATCAGGCACAGACTCGGCACAACAATTTCATTGAAGCAACAATACAAACATCTCTATTTGCAAATGACTGAGTGGTATACAGAAGGTGGTACTGTAGCAAGGCTCAATGACTTAACCATTGATGACAAACTACAGGAATTTCTGGATACAACAAAACATGAAGAAACAACCAATAAAATATTCAGTTTTGTTCATTCAGATAAACGTTTATCAGGTTCTCACGGAAAAGCCATTGTCGCCATGCGAGGTAATGTGCCTCATATATATAGCTCATGGGATATCATTTACCAGTCCGTCAAAAAAGGTAATCTGTCTCTGCATGGCACTCTGCACAGTTACTGTAAAAACGGTTACAACTGCGATATGGACGGTGTAGTAAACCCAGCTTTTTGCGTAGATTGCTCAAGTGGAAGTAGCATTATCGATGAAGAGAATGCTAAATGGTGGCAAACCAAACATTATGAACTCACCGCGTATCTAACTGTAAACCCATCAGTATCCATCTCTGTTTACTCACACTGCATAACCCAGATTCGTGCCGCCGAATTAGTTATGCGTGACTTTGGCATGCCATTTGTGGAATACCATCATCAAGTTGAGGTTATCGAATCATGAGTAAAAAAGAATATACATTACAAGCGTTGCTAGCCGCATTAGAGCGTATTGTACAAGGTACCGTTAAACGCATTTCTAAAAACCGTAAACTCAGTGTTCGGGCTGTTGAAGAAGAGGCTAATCTAGGTAATGGTAGCTGTTATTATTACCCAGAAATGATTGATGCTGTCAAGGAGGCAAAGAAAGAAATCGCAGCTAAACATGGGGTTTCTTTAGTTAAAGATACCGGGTTTTCAAAAGACAGAATTAAAAATGAAATTCGAATCAAAGAAAAATACAAACAAGAAAAATCAGATTTAAAGACTCTGGTAGTGCAAATGGCTGCAGAACATCACCATCTCAATGATTTACTCAGGAAAGAACTAGCAAAAACACTTGAACTTGAAGAGGAAAATAAAGAATTAAAAGAAGAATTGGAAAAATTAAAAAATCAATTGGTTAATAATAAAAGGCAAAGTATTACTCTTCTTTAATTCGACGCCAATGATAGAACTTGTAGTTAACTTCAGAAAACTGGCCGCAGCAAGCCAGTTCTTATTTCTAATATCAATGACTATATTTTTACTGGCATTAAATATCGAACTAAAAAATTAAAGGCTTGAAAACAAAAATGCATCAATCACTTTTTGATATAGAGAGCCTATTTTTAGCTGTTTTGTTTGGTCTGAAATAGTAAAGCCTGAAGTATTCATTTCATTGAAATCCATTTTTAGACCTACCTCTCCAACTTTAGTTATACCATTTCTTTGCGTAATATCTGAAGAT
The DNA here is from genome assembly GCF_902500225.1 of Buttiauxella massiliensis. Classification (GTDB taxonomy): domain Bacteria; phylum Pseudomonadota; class Gammaproteobacteria; order Enterobacterales; family Enterobacteriaceae; genus Buttiauxella; species Buttiauxella massiliensis. Next base: position 280,753 of record NZ_LR722651.1, read on the forward strand.
GTAGACTCAGCCCCATGTATTGGGAATGACCACTCATCCGATTGTAGTTGCAGAATCTTATAGTCTTCTGGTAAATCTTCGGCCAGCCTGTGAGAGAATAAAGTCAGTTCATCAGTAGCCATTGTAAATAACCAGGCTTCCTGATTTTTGCTTTGATTCACCCGTAGAATCCTGCCCAACACTTGCCTGAAGTAAAGCTCAGTTTTGACAATACTTAGGTGGCAGCAGACCTGGAGCCTGGGTATATCCGTGCCCTCGCTGATCATGCCAACACTAACAATCCATTCAGTAGCCGCTTGCCGATAATACGCTATCTTCGATAGGGCATCTCGATCGTGGTACGTCACAATTGTTGCGGTTTGGGCAAACTCGTTTTCCAAAATACTTAGTAGTTGGTATGCATGCTCTACTGAAGAAGCGACAACCAAACCACCCGCATCAGAATTAACTTTACGTATTTCACGAAGTTTTTCACATCCCGCTTTGAGTACATACCTCATTGCCTGCGGATGCCAAATTATTGATTGATACGAAGCGATGGTTTCACTAAGAAAATCGGCGATGGTACCAAAACGTTGAACTGTATCTTCTGATGAAAAAACTAAATTATTACTGTTTATCAGGACAATTTTAGGTTTACGACAAACACCATCAACAATAGCCTCATGTAGACCATATACATAGTCGCAACAGATCTCTCCATCCGGATCGGTGTAATGTGAAAGCACTATGGGCGTATTATCGGTTCGCCATGGAGTTCCAGTTAAGGCCAAAGTGTAACTGGCACATTGTTGAACTTGAGTAAGTATTTCCCCGCCCCACATGTTGGCATTATCCAACGAATCACCAGAACAATGATGAATTTCGTCGAAAACGACTAACACCCGATGTCTCTGCAAAGAGTCCCAGAAGCTCTTATCGAAATACATCAGACTATGATAAGTATACGCAGCTCCAACCGCCCCAAGACCGCCATTAAAGTTACTTTTTAGGAGATGGGAGAAAGTACTTTCAATGGATGAAACCACTGCAGATGAAGGCGCAAAACATATGATGAGATCTACCAGATTAAGCTCCAGCATTCTCCGGGCTACTTCAGCAGCCATCACAGTTTTTCCAGCACCCGGACTAGCAAGGCATAGGAAGTGCGGCGATCCAGACTGGTATTTTTCTAACGCTACTTCAGCGCATTCTTTCTGCCACTCCCTCAGCATACGCAATGCTCTTCGTTATGCAGACCAAGCACTTTCGATAAAGCAGTAACCCTGCCAAGCAAAGATGCGGACTGATTTTTTGCCTGCTGATAGAGATCCATAAAGCATCTCTTTCTACTGGGAAAACGCTCCATCAGAGACTGGTACTCTTCAATTTCACTAAGAATGACGGCAAGTTTGGCCTCATGGACAGTTTTTTCTTTCCTCAGGTCCACTAAGAAAAGATCGACATCCGAAACTGGAGGTTTCATTTCTTCGGGCACAGCTGTAAGGCGCGAGTTCCTGGGTAATTTTCTTGGCATGAAAGTCGTTGAATAAAAGCTTTCCGTTTTCTTGTACAAGTTCTTCGAGCGCCCACTACTATTTTCAATTTTATAAATGAAGCCCAATGCCTCCAGCCGGAGAAGTTGTCGGCGGATGAATTTTCTGGCTTCTGTCACATCTGCATACTCATCTGTAATCTTCAGCAAAGCGTCCCTGAGATGGATAGCACCGAACTCATCAAAATCTTTTTCTATCAACAAATTATAAATATACGGGTGCAACTTCACTGCAGACTTCATTATTAAAAAATCCAAACGAGTAAACTTAGAATTGCTAAGTATACAGAAACCAACGAAACTTAGACAATCTAAGCACTCTAAGGCAATGATGATGACTACGTGGCTCACCCAAACCCGATACCTGAAAGGCTCAAAGCAGCCAGGACAAAAGCCGGGATCACTCAGAAGGAATTGGGTATCCGAATTGGCATGGAGCCAAGTTCAGCGAGTGGCCGCATGAATCATTATGAGAAGGGGAGACATACTCCTGACATTGATACTCTCAAGCGTATGGCTGATGAACTTGGGGTACCGATTAACTACTTCTTTTGCGAGAATGAAACGACAGCGGAGTTAGCTCGTCTGATCGCTAACATGTCAGAACAGCAGCAAGTTGAACTAATTAACATCTTGAAGAAAAATCATCTTTAAAAAAGCTCCTTTCTACAGCAGTCTGCAAAACAACCACGTACTGGCAAGTTTCTACTGGCTGTATAGGGCGTCTTCAGAATCCATCTTTGCGCAGGGGATCTCCCCCGCATAGGTACTTGGCTCAGGGCTGATGGTATCTATTCTACGGAATCTATAATGTTACGAAATTCCATGGGTAGTAATGTTATGATTTATTGGATATTCTCGATAGAGAACCATCGTATATAATTATTAAACACCACACATACGATGGTAATCATTCTATTATCTAAGCATTCCAGCCATCATAGACCTGCTTCCTACGCTCAAATGCTTCCTTACCACCTTCCATTATAGCCACAATGCGCTGTTGCATGATGGCACTATCAATACTCCCTCCTTCGGAAGTGATTTTTTCATTCGAAAATACACAGGCCTGAACATTTTCAGCATCACCAAGCACGGGAATGTTGGCATTATGAGTAGCAAAAATGAACTGAGTTTCAGGTTTGAGTATCCGAATCAGTTTGATCACATCCTCATATATAGTCTGGTTATCAAGATCATCTTCAGGTTGATCAATCATTACCACATCGTGTTCCTGTTGGCTCAGGATGAAAAGCATTAGTGCTGATGCACGTTGCCCCAGCGAATGTTGGTGCAACGGTTTATCACGATATGTGATGGTGTAGCTATTCGGAACTTGCCAGCCCAGCAATTCTTCTGGTTTTTTTTCAAGGTAATTTTGAAAGGTCCCCCTGGAGGCAACTGGTATCAATCCCTGAACGTTTTCATCCAGCCATAAGGCTCCGAAATTTTGATATGGTTCGATAACTTTACGAAGAGTGGTCTCGCGCATATTACTGCCTTGGAAAACTTCCTGTAGCTGCGCAAGCATAGCATCCTTATCCGACTGGAATTCTGGAATGATATTGACTGGAGAATCGCTGTTGTTGATGGCTGAAAGCATTTCGCAAATAGCCTCATATTCTTCAGTCCATAACTCATTGAGATTTTGCAATGAAGAGGCAAGTGAATCATTCAGTTCAGTACGAATATCTTCACTCTTTGCAATATCGGCAAGATTTTTCTGGGCTTCATCTATCAACGTTGTTAGCTGTCGATATTCGGTAGGGCTGATGGATTTTGCTCCCACAGTCTGAAGGTGCTCAGAAAGCTGACGTTCAATTTCAGCAAATTCCTCTTTTAGAGAGGACTTCATTGTACGAAGCTCTTCCAGTTTTAACCCGAGTTCCGCTAAACTAGATTTTCCTTTTATTACCACGGCCCGAATCGTTTCTATATCTGATATTACTTTCTGCGCAGTCTGATAAAAGCTTTCAAAAAAGAGCTTATTTTGCTCCGATTCATATGAAAGATTTTCGCATAATTCAACCTCATGTTTCTCCAGCAATTCATCAAGCTGCTCGAGATACGTTTTAGTAGTTTCAATAACTAGGGCAATATGACGCTCATCGCGATCAAATCCAGTTTGTTTCTTAAGCTTATCTTCCACTCCATGTTGCTGATAGAAAGTGAGCTGATGCTGAGCATCTTTTAGTTTATCTTCCCATTCCTGTTTCTGGTCCGATGTCCGGTCAAGCCGCTTTATCCTAGTAAGAGTTTCTGTCACTGTATCTTTGGCCGCTTGTATCCGGCTGCGAATATCAAGCAATGTATCTCCAACCAGTTTTTCAATGAGATCCTTTTCAAACCCGTCACCGGTACTGGACAAATCCTTCTGACCAAAATAGATAGGCTTATGGAGAACCGTTTCACGAATAGAGAGCCCTGGTTGGTGATTTCCTCCAATATATACATCCGGTTTTTCACCATATATTCTTCTGATTTCATAAGGCTGGCCGCGGCGACAAACAGCATTTACAGTAATTTTACCTCCGCTACTGAGAAGATTAGCGACCAATCCGTCTTTGTAACCTGTATCCATGGCTTTATCGCCAAAAGGGATATCCAGTGCATAACGGATTCCCTCAAGAATGGATGACTTTCCACTCCCGCGTATCCCAATCAATGTATTCAGTTCTGGCGAAAAGTGAATTTCAGTGCCACCCAATACGCCAGTGCCTTCGAAAGTAACTTTTGTAATGTGGCTATGTTTTAGTGAAGGTAATTCAGTTTTTATTCGGCTCTGCTTTTCTTGCAGAGCGAACTTAACTGCCTGGAAGCTAAAATCACCAATTTTCAAGTAGCAAGATTCTGGTCTAGCTGACATATCATTCAGATTTTTTGCATCGCAACCTTCTACCTCAGCAGGGTATTTTTTCTTCAGCAGGCCTTCAAAAATACTCCTCTTATCCCTAGTTCTGACTTTTTGAAAACCCAGAACCCGGCGATGTACACAATCCTGACCAAGCAGGGTTAAAATGCGGCCTGGTGATAACTCTTTCCATAAGCCTTTGTCGGCTTCTACATGTGCGAAGACGATGAAATAATCCTTGTCAAACTTATCAAGCTCTCGGATAGTGTCAGGGAGATCATGATTTGAGTGAGAGTTTTCGTTTTCAGCATTCCTTACACCTGCAAATGTGACGTCCAAAAAGTCCTGTATGTAGTTTTCATTTTCTTTGTTGAGTATCCACTCGTCAGAAAAAACGACCAGAACATGTACGCCTGAACCACCATCTTTGACTGATAGTTCTACACCCGGAAGCAATCCGATGTTGGATTCTCTAGCTTTTTTCCTCAGCGCTTTAAATTCCAAAATCGAAAACTTATTGTGATTCGTAATAATACCCATTCCGATATTTGCCGTTTGCATGGCATTGATATAATCGGAAACAAAGCGGTCATCATTCCCTTGGTAACGAAACTCTTTGTCGGCTTTGGTATGAAGGTGGAAGTCAACCTTAAGCCAGCGACTCCCATTCTGAAAACTATCAGCCATTAATTTTTCCTCGAGTTACAAAGCTACTCCTGACTTCCAGTGGCAGCAAAAATACTTCCCCTATATCGTAATCCTCTGATTCTGCGTGGTCATCATTTGGCATCAGAATTTTCTGGGTACTTAGCTCAGGTCACAGAAATTTTGTTTTTTCACACTGTAACGCCAACCAACTAACGGATACAGGCGCTTGAAAAGTCGCTAGCTAACTGAAATTGACGGACTATAGTTTGACGTCGTTCTTTTGGCGTGACAGAGTTTCAACTATCGGGTGAGAGGCGAAGTATCGACTAACCATAACCACAGTCATCTCAGTGATGTCAGTCTTGTGGACTTCGAAAAGGCCTCTTCATGGGGACAGAAGATGTCTGCGAATGCGGGGAACTCCAATAATAGGTTGATTACAAAATGAATCATTTCCTAAGTTTGGAAAAAACTGAAATTATAGAGAACCGTCTCACCAAACTAAACAATCATAGGTGTTAAATGGCTATTACACTGTACGAATATAAAGACTTGGTTAAATCATTGGTAACAGATATAAAAAGGTCAAGAAGTATCTCATTCTTAATTGGTTCCGCAATGAGCTACGATAACGGAAAAGGTTGTCCTAATGTTAGTTCAATGCTAAAAGTAATAAAAGAATATCTTTCCGAAATAGATATGCTTGATCAAGAGGCATTAGATATTTTGAACCTAAATAACACTGATGCATATCAAAATATTTATGAATATATATTTAAAACCGGAGGTAATCAGGAGGATATTAAAATCCTAATGAGTCGGTATATGGATATTGCCAAAAATAAAACAACCAGTGAATGGGAATTAACCACTGGCATATGTGATTTTGCAAAATATGTATCTGCATTTGGAGCAAAAGTAAATAACGTTTTGACCACAAATTTCGATCCATTTATTGAAGTCGCACTTGAAAACTCAGGTAAAAATACATTAACGCACTCTTTAGAATATAATAGCAACATTAACAGCGTGCTGAACATTAATTTAAAAAATATTAATATATTGCACCTTCATGGCTATTTTGAAAATGATACAATGCATACAAAAAGTCAGTTGGAAAGTGTTAGGCCAAAAGTTAAAGAGTCAATAAAAAGCATACTTTCAACAACGTCGAGTTTATATGTTTTGGGATATGGTGGCTGGGATGATATATTTATCAAATCCCTTGAAGATATTGTCGAAGAGTTTGACGCATCTTATAATATCCGATGGGCTTTTTACTCAGAAAGTGATGGTGACATATTACACAATAGCAAAAAAATTCTAGATATTGTTTCTCCCGCCATCGCTAAAGGAAGGTTCCATCCTTACAAAGGTGTAGATTGTCATAAATTATTTTCTGACGTAAACTCAGAACTATTGAGTGTTAATAATTTTGAAAAGGATATTACACTCGTAAAAAAGAATAAAGACACGGATGTCTCAACTATAAATATTAATGATGTATTTAATCCTAAAGCAAAAAAAATAGATGATAAATTAGTCATTACACCTTATGACTTACCTACAGATAAGTCTCATGATCTAATAAGATTATTTGAACAATATTCAGCAAATAAATATCTTTCGGAGCAAAGAGGCTTTGTTCTCGAAAGTGGTTGGGGGTACGGTAAGTTTGGTTTTTTATCATCCATAATTTTATCCGACGATGAAGATAAAATTATTGTTCGTACTGACTTTGCTAAAATCTGTAACAGATGTGATGCGGAGTTAAAAATTATAGATGATATAGGGCTGGATATATCTACTCTTCTAGCGTTAAGTTTCAAAAAACCATTATACATTATTATAGATAATATAGATAATCCTGACGCATCTTTATTAGTTTACCTCAATGAGATTTCTACTCTTGTAAGTGATGCGGGGAACAGTACACATGTTATTTTTATCACAAATAAAACACTTCAACTATCTTTCGAAACAATAGTATTAAAGCCCCTTGATATAGATGATATTAAGGAATATATATCAAACTCCTCATCTAAAACTAAACTCCAAGGAAATGAAATTGATAAACTTTATGTACTAACTTCTGGCATTCCTGCAAAGCTTGATAAAGTCCAAGAATATCAAGCTCTTGGGGTCATGCCCCTATCAGACATACTTGAGGAGGAATTAATCGAAGTTAGTCCCGAAAGGCTGACAGAAAATGTACCACTCCATCTGCTTGAATTGGTTGATTCATTAGAGAACTCAGCTAATTCCGTGAACAAAAGATTATTTCACTTATTAACTATATTTTCAGTGCTGGAGTGTGGTGAAAGTGTAAAAAACATAAAGAAACACTTTTATGAAAACAATTTTAAGATTGATGACTTCTCAAAACTTTTAAATATGACTCTAGTCAAGTCAATTACAAAAGAGGATCACAGGTTAGTTGTCTTAAAAATAAACCCTCTCATAAAAGATTATATCATCTCAAAAATGACAGAGGGTAAAATAAACTCTATAGTACATAACTCGATGGGGCTAATTTATGGAGAAGAGTGGTCTTCTATATCAATAAGAATCAATCCAACTATTAAATCAATGCAACATTATCAGGATTTTTTCCCTGGCAATGCTCATATACTTACCATTCATTATTTGAAATATTCATTACAGAACAATTTAGAGATAAAACCTAAATTAATTAAAATATGTGTTGCATATTGCATGTATTTAATCAACAAGGACAGATTTAAAGAGTTAGCTAGCTTTTCTGAAAGCGTTTATAATATAACTAAGCATAGTGACTTGGAGGAACGATATGAAATATTATATTATTATTCCGAAAGCATGAGAATGATTGATAATGAAAAAATAACCGTATCGTTATTAAAAAATATTTTAAATGAGGATCGTGAAAAACTAAATATTTCTAACTTCTTATATAACAAGCTTTTTTCAACTTATATGCTTGCACTGTCAGCTACAGATGAAAAAGAATCATTAACTGTAGCAACGAAACTCCTAGATCTTGCCCCTCGTCATTCCAGTGCATATTACCAGGCTCAAAACATAATTATATCGGCCTCTAAATTCAATAAAGCAAAAATATTAAATCTAAAAAAACTTGAAAGACAAGCACGAAAAGATGGATGCACACTTGTAGCAAATAATATTTGCCTTGAACTCGTTGTTCTTCTAAAGAATGAAAATGATAAATATCTTAAATCAGTTCTGGATACTGAAGATAGCACATACACAAGAATCCGTGCACTTCTCACTTATGCACGAAAATTGCTAGACACTACGCCCGAGAAAATACTTTCCACTGGAATTCTTCCATCAATTGTTGATGCTTATAGATATCTCTTTTTACAACGAATTGCTCTATTTGATAAATGTCATGATTTAATTTGGGATGTGTTTAAGAAATTTGCAAGATTTCCAGATTTATATCAGATCTATAGAACAAGTTCCATTTTATGGAGGTTAAACGGTGACGCATCGAAAGAATATAAATATGCAAGTGATTTAATCATGCTCGCAAATTCAGGAGGAAATGATGAGGTTGAATATGTTAACTTTGTAAATAAGCGCTTTAAATATCTTGAACAAAACAAAGAAATATTGAAGATAGAGGTCAGAAAATAGCTAACATTCGACTGCCCTTTTAATGCAGTTATTTCTCAACTAAAAGGGCTAGACTATTTATCTCATCTTATATCTTGTAGGGAGCTTGCTCTGTAGAGCATAAGAAGTATATTAGAAGATAAAACTACGGCTTTGGTTCAATTGTACAGTTTGCTTTTTTTACATGTAAATCACCGTTGAGGTTTAGATGTCAGTATTAAGAAAACACTGTACATCTTGATTGCTTATCTTCCGCAGCGATCCAGTTCCGATAGATATTTCACCACTCAAGGTGATATCTTTTCGAACGCCTCAGACAGTTGCCGGCTAAGTGAATCTAGTGCCGGTTACGCGATTCTGGAAAAAATAGAACTTAAGTTAAATTAAACCACTTTTCCCTAAAAGTTCTGGAAAATTCTGTGGCATGCCCCCAACTCAGTACTGACAGCATTTTCCAGAATTTCTACGCAGTAAAAGTGTGGTAGTAAAACGTTACTATGAGATAGTTAATCTCGAAGTCATCGAATCTAAAAAAACTGACTGTAACAGGTCAGTTTTTTTATGTGTTTTTTCCAGGAACACTATTCAGCTAAAAGTTGATTCATTGCGGTTTCAAGTCATCGGAACGCTTGTTTTTGCCACCCCTTGAATGATTTACGTAGGTTATAGTAATGAAATGTAACTATACATAAATCATATCGTATATCCACATTATTATTGGTAGTTTGATTAACAGGAAAAACACAGCATAAACAAAGGGATAATAATGAAAAAGGTACTCGGTATTGTCGGTTCACTGCTTCTTGTTTCAGGCTCTGCAATGGCTACCACAGCGCCTGACTGCGTCAAAGTGGACAAAGCGCAGATCGAAGGGTTGTTTGATAAATGGAACGATTCCCTGCAAACCGGCGATGCTAAAAAAGTAGCAAATAATTATCTGAGCGATGCAGTATTGCTGCCGACTGTTTCCAATAAAGTCCGCCTGACTGACGCCGAGCGAGTTGATTATTTCGAACACTTCTTAGAGAAGAAGCCGTTTGGCAAAATTGACAGCCGCACCGTGCGACTGGGTTGTAATAAAGCGGTAGATGCCGGTACTTACACCTTCACCTTCGCTGATAAATCCAAAGTCTCAGCGCGTTATACCTTCACTTACGCGTGGGATGGTAAAGAGTGGAAAATCTCTACCCACCACTCTTCTGCGATGCCAGAAGCATAAAAACGGGTAGACAGTCCCGCCAGTATTTCAGTTGAAGCCTCCGCCATGCGGGGGCTTTTTCTTTGCGTGATCATTCAAAAAACAATGAAAGATGAAAAGAATTTGCAGCAAAGAAAAGAAATAAAGCTCTAATAATCAAAAATGCTAAATCATTAATTTTCATATATATGTGAGATAAAATTAAAGGAAGGGCAAAGAAAAAAATAATTTAATTTATTTGTTTACATTTAGACATAACTGGTAGAACTATACTATAAATCTTAGGACCGTTTGAATTGAAATATTCATCTCGCACATTGTTTACCCCCCTAGGATTTACCTCATGAATAATAAATCATCGACGCTATTAGGTGTTCTGGCTGGTGTAATTCTGCTGTCGACGTTTTCTATCAGCAATGCCAATGCCACTCAACAAGGCCAGCAACGCCGCGAAGCGCGCGATACTCGCCAGGATACTCGTGAGGACTCTCGCCACGAGAAGCGTGAATGCGTTACAAGTGATGATAAAAGCAATCACGATTGCCGCCAGGACAAACGTCAGAATAAACAGAATGGTCGTGAAGAAGCTCGCGATATTAAATATTAAACATCTCGTTAGCTATTCAGAATAGAATATTTGTTAGGCGCATAACATTGCGTATCTTTATGTCCAGGAGGACTCTTTTTTGAAAAAATATATCCCAGCCTTGTTACTTTTAACTTTCGCGTTTTCAGGCAATGTATTTGCTATTGATAAAACATCTGGCGGTGCATTAGCCGGTGCTGCAATTGGTGCGGCAACAGGCAAAGACGTGAAAAGTACGGTAGGTGGTGCAGTTATCGGCGGTGGTACCGGAGCTATGTTTAAACACGGAAAAACAGGTAAGGCCGCTCGAACTGGTGGTGCAATTGGTGCCGCAGTGGGGGGTGTTGCTGCAGCGGCAACCGGCAACAGCGTGCTAAAAGGTGCCGCAGTTGGTGCTGGCGGTGGCGCTCTGATTGGTGAAGCGACGCATTAATCCACTGTTTGTCTAAGAGAATATTCAAAAATCCCGGCATCGTTAGATGCCGGGATTTTTAGTTTCTGGTCTTTGTAGAAGTTTACTTTCTACCGGCCATGTCAGGAATAATCAGATCCCCACGCAGCACGTTCGAACCCAGTGCACTTTTGGTTTTCTCGGTTAGCCACGCAACAATTCTTGCCGCCATCGCATCCATGGAATACTCAATGGCCGGAATAGTCGGAATGCCTGGCAAATGCAGTGACCCGGCGAGGCTAAACACCATAATGTCTTTCGGCACGGATTTATTAAACGCCTGCAACTGCGGAATAATGCGCTGCGCTTCTTGCTCATCGGCCACAAGTAACGCGTTGAAATTCAGCGTGGTGCTGTTATTAAGCAGCACTTGCAGCGCAACCGAAGAAGAGGTTGAGTCCATAAAAATCAGGTTACGGTTAAACGGCAGGAAATTGTTTTCCAGCGCACGTTTGTAACCCAGCAGGATTTGGTCAACGGAACCGCATGAGTCAGGGTTAATCACGGCAATCTGCCTTCTCCCCTGTTTAATCAGGTAATTACAGGCAGTTTCCGCAGCAAATGCGTGATCAAACTGAATGCTGTTGCTGGAGTCGACATCCACACAATCCACCAGAATGACATTCTCATGGCTGATATTGAGCGGGAAACGGGCACCGATAACCAGCACGTCATCGCACAGGCCGCAGGTCAGCTCATCAAGCGCGTGCAACACCTCGGTTTTGCTATTGGCAAAACGCAGCAACAGGTGTTTTTGATGCTGACTAAGGTGTTTCTCAAGCGCGTACAGGTAACCCGTGGTCTGGTTAATATTGTCCTGCGCACAAATCACGCCAATACAGCCCGTTGACTGGCTAAGTAAGGATTGCGCGATAACATTCGGCCGGTAATGCAACTCTTCCACCGCTTTAAGCACGGCCAGACGGCTTGCTTCTTTCACCCCACGAGATCCACTCAATACCCGTGATACTGTGGCTTTAGACACCCCAGCTAAACGCGATACATCATTGATTGTAGACATCATTTTCCTTTATCAGGCTCTGGCTTATGCCTGTCATCCTAAATACAGCCCTGGCTCACATTCTAACCAGTTTTAAGTATAGTCTTTTCGGTTTTCTATGGAAACCGATTTTCCGCATGATGTCCAAACCGCACCTCAACCAGATAATTTTGTGATGACGATCCAATAAGCAAAGCCTATAAACGCTGGATATTGATGAGTATCACAGATCTGTTGGCTGCGGATGGAAAACGGTTTCCATAAAGTATCAAATCATTTCCGCAATACTTTATTTACATTTTGAGGATGAGTGTTAATGGTCAAGATCATGTTGTGTTGTTCTGCCGGAATGTCCACCAGCCTGCTGGTCAGAAAGATGCTGAGCGTGGCAGAAGAACGAGGAATGCCTGTTGAAATAGAGGCTTACGGTGTCGCTGAATTTGATGTGCAGTTTCCGCGCTACCAGGTGGTGCTGCTCGGGCCGCAAGTGAAATATATGTTAAGTACGCTCTCAGAAAAAACCGCCCCTCACGGCATTCCCGTTCAAGCCATCGACATGATGGATTACGGCATGCAACGTGGCGATAAGGTGTTGGATTATGCTTTGTCGCTTATCGAAGCGGCTCACTAAAAGGTGGTTCATATGAGTTCGCTATATCAATCAATGGTGACGGTGATTGAGCAATCCATCACTCCGCTGGCAGGTCGTCTGGGGCAACAAAAGTACGTTATCGCCATTCGTGATGGGTTCACCGCAGCCCTGCCGTTTATGATTATCGGCTCCTTTATGCTGGTATTTATTTTCCCACCGTTCTCAGCCGATACCACCCTTGGTTTTGCCCGCGCGTGGCTGGATTTTTCACAGACTTACCGTGAACAACTGATGTTGCCGTTTAACTTGAGTATGGGCGTGATGACGTTCTTCATATCAGTCGGGATTGGCGCAAGTCTGGGGCGGCAGTTTAATCTCGACCCGGTGATGTCCGGTTTGCTGGCCTTTATGGCGTTTTTGCTGGTTGCTGCACCGTACGCTGATGGCAAAATCTCGACTCAGTACCTTTCAGGCCAGGGTATTTTCACCGCGCTGATTACGTCGATTTACTCCACGCGTATTTACGCCTGGCTTAAAGAACACAAAGTCACGATTCGTCTGCCAAAAGAAGTGCCGACAGGCGTTGCGCGTTCATTTGAAATTCTGATCCCGGTGGTGGTGATTATCGGCACGCTGCACCCGCTGAATTTATTCATCGAAGCGCAAACGGGCATGATTATGCCGCAAGCGATTATGCACCTGCTGGAACCGCTGGTTTCCGCATCGGATTCCCTGCCCGCTATTTTGTTGTCTGTGTTGTTGTGCCAGATTTTCTGGTTCTCAGGCATTCATGGCTCGCTGATTGTTACCGGCATCATGAGCCCATTCTGGATGACAAACCTTGCTGCAAACCAGACTGCGCTCGCCGCTGGTGCTGCATTACCACACATTTATCTGCAAGGTTTCTGGGACCACTATTTATTGATTGGTGGCGTCGGCTCCACTCTGCCGTTGGCGTTCTTATTACTGCGCAGTAAAGCCACCCACTTACGCACCATTGGTAAAATGGGCATCGTGCCAAGTTTCTTTAATATCAACGAACCGATTCTGTTCGGCGCACCTATTATCATGAACCCGTTGTTATTCATTCCGTTTGTTTGCGTACCGATGGTCAACGCCGTTCTGGCTTATACCGCCACAAAACTGGGTTGGCTGGCGCAAGTCGTTTCCCTAACGCCGTGGACGACACCCGCACCGATTGGCGCTTCGTGGGCAACAAACTGGGCCTTTAGCCCGGTGGTGATGTGCTTGATTTGCATGGTCGTTTCCACCTTGATTTATCTGCCATTCCTGCGTGCTTATGAGCGTTCATTGCAGAAAACAGCCGTGGAAAATGAAGCTCGTTCACCTTTGACAGAAACGGCTATCAGCAATTAATAATCGCCGTCTAATAAATTTGGGAAAAATGATGATCGAATTAGAAGAAGCCGTCATGGAAATTATTATGAATGCCGGGCAATCACGCAGTCTGTGTTTTGAAGCACTGCATTCTGCACGACAGGGAAATATTGAAGAAGCCAAACTGCTATTACATGAAGCTGATGGTTACGCCCGTGAAGCCCATAAGATGCAAACTAAATTGATTGAACAAGATGCCGGTGAAGCTAAGCAACCCATGACATTAATTATGGTGCACGCGCAAGACCATTTAATGACATCCATGCTGGCACGCGAACTTTCGAACGAAATCATTCATCTTTATCAACGCTAAGTATTACGTAAAAACAAAAACTATTTAACCTCTGGCACGGAGAAACAATTACGTAAATAATTTTAATTAAGTCCAATCCGATGAAAGTATAAAAATATAAATCTGCTTTGGCCATAGAGTCGCCTCTATTAATCCAGAGCAGGATATTTATTGTCTGAAAAATAAATTACTAAATTGAGATTATAATGAAATTAATTAAACAGCTTCCATTAACAATGGCGGTCATCGCCGCGCTTTGCCCAATTTCTGTACTCGCACAAGAACCAATGTCTCAGGAACAGATCGATCAAATAGTGGCGAAAGCAGTCGACAAAGCACTGGCCGACCGTGATGCGAAAATTGAAGCGGCACGACTCAAAAGAACCGATACCCTAGTTACGCCGCAAGTTCCCACTACGCCAGATAAGGCTGTTCCATTGGGGCTTAAATTCACCGGCTATGCGCGTTACGGTGCGCATTTCCAGGCAGGCGATCAAAAATATATTGGCGTTGATGGTTCCTATAACGGCTCCTCCGCGATCGGTCGTTTAGGTAACGAAGGCAATGGCGGCGAATTCCAGCTCACCAAAATCATAAAAGCCGATAACGGGGCCATTTGGGACATCGGCGTGATGATTGACCACTGGGGTGATGAAGTTAACCTGAAAAAAGCCTACGCGGGCGTCACAAATCTTTTTGAAGCACAGCCAAATGCCTATTTCTGGGCGGGTCGTGACTTCCACCAGCGTCCACAACAAGGCATCAACGACTACTTCTGGATGAACCATGACGGACAAGGCGCGGGGGTGAAAAGCCTCGATCTCGGCTTTGCACAACTGGACATGGCAGCGGTTGCTTCGGTGGAGCAGTGTAATCCTGAAATGATTGAAGATGGCGGCAACCCGTCGCGTATCTCTTGTACGGGCGGCTCCGGCACTGGCGACAAAGGCAACTACGCGGCAACGTCAAAACTGCATGGCATCAAATTCGGCCCGATTGATTTCGAGCTGTACGCCAACTATGGTTTTGACTCCAAAGCCATTGATAGCGACGAACGTTCCAAAGCCTGGCAAGCCGCGGTGGTGTTAAGCCACACCGGTGAAAATAGCCTGAACAAAATTATTGCCCGTTATTCTGACCACTCGGATAACAGTGTTTATAACAAAACCAATGGCCTGCACACCGTGTATACCAGCTTCGAAGGGAACTATAAGTTCACTCAGCAAGCGCAGGTGGAATATCTGTTGGCCTTCCACGATTACGATAATGACGAGCAAACGCTCGATAACCGCCGCAACTACGGTGCCATCGTTCGCCCGATGTACTTCTGGAACGACATCCATTCAACGTGGCTTGAAGCGGGTTATCAGCGCGTAGATTATGAGAATGATGGTGATAACAAAGGCTGGAAACTGACGCTGTCGCAGAACATTTCTATCGCGATGGGGCCGGAGTTCCGCCCGATGCTGCGCTTCTACGTCACCGGCGGTCAGGTGGAGAACAACCACACCACGCGTGTCGCAGGGCAGGATAATACGCAACTTGATTCGTTCAACATGGGTGCGATGTGGGAAGCCTGGTGGTAATCTGACCTGCACCATATCTGATCCAAGTAAAAACCATCTGCATTGCAGATGGTTTTTACTTGGATCAGATATAAAAAAGCCTGACCTCTTTGATGTATCAGGCTTATTAATCATAGTTGGCAATTATCTCTACAACTGCACTTGCAGGTCCAAGCTCGACGTCTTCATTATTAAGGCGAAAAAAACGCGCAGCCATTTTTATATGTTGAGTCACATTCTCGCCTAAATTATAACTTCGGGATTCATAGTTCGAAATTGTTTCAGCAGCCAGAGTGGTATTAAATACTACCGGCTTAGCAGGTATACCCTCACCTGGCGGCTGAGTTGACGCATCTCCCCAAGCCAGTTGTACGCCATAACCCTTTGCCCCCGTTCCATCAAATGCAATAACCCCTTTGCTACTGTCTTTAATTTCAGTTCTGGGAACAACCTCAATATTTAGCCCACTGTTTTTGATCGCGGTCGTTCTTATACCACCAAGCTGATTATCGCCCACTTGGGCTATGATCCCGCTTCCCCATGCTGGCGGGCATCTCAATGTGAAGCTTGCATCTACCCACGAAGAAACCGGATCAGGGATCGCTCCATGATTATAGTTACCTAAGTACACGCTTACATTGGCGAAAGTACAGGTAGCTGGATAAAGATTTAGCCCGCCAGTGAATGAAATATAGTTTGCCGTCCAACTGCGAGGAAGCGGTGCTGGGCCAGTACCTGCCTTAGAATCCGGGCTTATGGTGTCAGGTGGATAAACCATAATTGCCAGTACATAACTTGGCCCCGTAAATGCCAGAACCCCACTGCTGTTGGCTTCCCCTAACGGGCCAGGAATTCGCCAAATTGTGACCATCGGTGTTGACCATTCATTCGTACTTGTCGCCCTCTGATAAGTCCGGCGAACATCAGGTGAAATGGCATTGAGTGAAGGAGTTGGGTTTGGAACTCGGCTCCACAAGGTGTCATTAAATGACATACCAATCCCACTCAATGATGTGGGAAAAATTAAATAATCAATACCATCATCTGAATGTCTAATCGGCTCTTTGCCATTAACAGGTATCGCATAATAAACAACACTCCATGGCCCTTTATCACAATAGAGTGTAACACTCCCTGCATTCATCGATTCATAGGTATAAAGCTTGGTATATATTTTCCCACCAACAATCGTCTTGTCTTTTGGCTCATGGTACGGCAGTGCTATCGCGGTTGGGGCTTTTCCTCGTTCACAAGTAATCGCAGCAGCATGGACTTGTGTTCCACAGAAAATGTTAGCCAGAAGGAATGTTATGTATTTATTCATAGGATATACCGGTAGAGGTAATTAGTGAAACCGCTAATAGAAAATGAGTGTAATTATAATATTTTCAGGCTCACAGCCTATAACAAAAATATATCTACTGTATTTGAGAAACTTACTCTTTTTAGTATGAAAATCTTACTTCTAATACCGAATATGTTTTCCCGTACATTTATTCACTTATACATACCATAAATAATTCGAGTTGCAGGATAAAAGGCTTTGGCATTTTGAACAGCACATACGCTGACCCCGAGGGGCGAGGCCAGAGAGTGAGTAAACGCAGCCTAAGCCCCCCTTTCTCAGAAAAATTTAGCTGCGCATCGCATTGTATATTGCCTGCTGAATTCGTGCCTCTTCCGGGTTCACTACTTCAGTCTGTGTGCCCTGAGCTTTGGCTCCATCCTGACGCGTCTGCCAGGCAGCCTTGCGAAGCAGCGCTCTTTCCAACTCCTCTTTTTGCCGCTTGATAGCATCCGGCGAGCTGCAAAAGGTTTTCAAAAACTGTTTCCGTAGTGAAGTCAGGCTTTGCCCGTCGTGCATCGCCTGACTCATGGTTCTGATCATGCGCCGGCATGGCCGGTCTTCATCCATCTGCGATCGGTACTGCAGCAAAGTATTGAGCGCATCGCGGTAATCTCCCGCCAATGCCGATTCGGTGAAATAGACTTTCCAGTTCATCCCCCCTTGCATAAACAGCCGTACGACAGTGGTATCGCCGCGTTCGATTGCCGAGCGTAAGTTGCCTTCATCCCATGTGATTCCGATATCTGCCAGCTTTTCACGCGCGCTTTCGGTTTCCGGGAGAGAATCGATCATTGTGATTTTGACTGGCGTATTTTTCGCAACGGCAGGTTTATTGGTGACATCACTTAAAAAGTACATACCAAAAATGGCAGCGCTGATCACTGCCACTCCCGCCATGCACCACATCAGCATCAAAAACGTTTCGCCGGAGTCCTGCTTTCTTTTGGTATTACGCAACTCAGGCCGTTCGATAGCATCGCGCACCTCTTCGGTATCGCGTCCGGTTGCCTGGTATTTTTTCTGTGCCTGCATGAGCCAGGCCTGTAATTGTGAATCATCGGCAGCCAGAAGCATCGCCGGATTCACCTTCGTTCGCCCCTCATCGAATGCGCGCTGAATGGCGTCGCTACTTTCCTGATAGTAACTATCGAGCAAGGTGAGTTGTACGGAAGTGAGGGGCTGCTGTTGAACCAGATCATTGCGAATTTCACGCACATCGTTGAGAAACGTTTGCAGTGTTTTGCGCTGATCTATCAGTAAGCTTAGTTTCGAAGAGTGCTGGAATAGCCCGGCGTAATGGTTCGCGTACTCTTTTTTATCGACCACCATCAAGGCCAACTCGCTAAAGCGCATCCCACTTAGCACATCGCCACGTTCGCCATTTTTCAACCAACGACGGACACAATCAGCACCAAACTGCGTTTTCAGCTTATGCACTAACTGTGATTGGCTGGCATAGCTTTGATCAACCAGACCTTTAAGCATCAGTTCCAGCGCACGCATCTGGCGTGTCGCTTTATATTTCTGAGTATTATCATTATTTTCGATTTCGGTGGAATAGCCAAGCAAAGGCTGCTTTGCACGCACCAGTTCGAGATAACTCACAAAGCGTAATGCCGCGATTAGCTGGTTATGGCTAACTTCCTGGCCGCTTTCATATTGCGGCACCAGTTGCTGTAGATGACGTAGCAACAGCGTGAAATGTGAAATCTCAGCATCATTAAGATTTAATCGTTTTGCCACCGCCATCCAACTTCCCAGCGCCAGACGGGCTTGCTCAAGCTGTTGAAAAAACCATTGCGGATCTTTGCCTTCACTGGCTTTGATGGTGAGAAGTGGCAGGATTTGCAATGACGCCTGGCGAATCACACTCAGGCAAGTCTCGAACTTTTCCCGCATCAGCAACTGTGCAGCGCTGGTCATGATTTTCCTTTCAATTAAAAACGCATGTACACCTGGCATGGATACACACCGCCATGAGGCGCAATTTTATCTCAGATGGGTAACAGTCTATGGCTTTAAAAGAGTAGGAGAATTAACCATTTTCAAAAACATGCCCGATGATCTCGCCCATATTACGCAGCGCGGTTTCAGTCTCGGCATTGAACGGCAATGCATAATTCAGCCGCATACAGTTGCGATATTTCCCGGAAGCCGACAACAACGACCCCACCGCAATACGGATATTGTGCTGACGCAGCGTTTCGCTGATAGGCACGATATCAATATGTTCCGGCAGCTCAATCCACATCAGGAAACCGCCCTGTGGCCGAGAAACACAGATGCCACATGGGAAATAGTGGCGCACCCAGCAGGTGAATACATCCAGGTTGCGCTGATAGTGCTGGCGCATACGCCGTAGGTGGCGATGGTAATGACCGTTACGCACAAATTCCGCGACCGCCATTTGAGTAAAGGTCGTAGAACTGCCAGTCACGATATATTTCATATGCATGGCGCGGTCAAAATAGCGCCCCGGCACAATCCAGCCCACGCGCAGCCCCGGTGCCAGCGTTTTTGAAAATGAGCTGCACAACAGCACCCGTCCATCCACATCCAGCGATTTAATCGTCATCGGGCGCGGGTATTCATACGCCAGTTCGCCGTAAACATCGTCTTCAATAATGGCGATATCAAAGCGTTGCGCGAGGTTCAGCACCGCTTTTTTACGCACATCTGGCATGATAAAACCGAGTGGGTTATTGCAGGTTGGAACCAGAATGACCGCTTTAATCGGCCACTGTTCGAGCGCCAGTTCCAGCGCTTCCACACTGATGCCCGTTTCGGAATCCGTTGGTATTTCAACCACTTTAATACCAAATGCGCGCAGCATTTGCATGGTGCCGTGGAAGCATGGCGATTCAACCGCCACAATGTCTCCTGCTTCGCACACGGCACGAATCGCAATCGACAATGCTTCATGGCAACCGGTGGTCACCACAATATCGTCTGGTGTGACGACACAGCCGCTGTCGAGCATCAAACGTGCGATTTGTTCACGCAGCACCTGCTTACCGTTAATGCAGTCATAACCCAAAATTTCGGGTTCCTGATGCTGCACAATGCGACTCATTTCACGCCATAGCGGTTTAATCGTTGCCTGGGTGACATCGGGAAAACCGCTGCCAAAAGCTATACTTCCGGCATCTTCCCTTCCGGTTAATTGTTCCAGCACCGCATCCCATTGGGTAATCTCTACCGGGCGCTGTGCCGGGCGAGTGAGAGGCGGAACGGGTGGCTGAGATTTTTGCGGCGCCACAAAGTAGCCAGAGCGCGGCTGCGGGGAGATGAGCTGGCGGTCTTCAAGAATATGATAGGCCTGCTGTACGGTGCTGATACTGACGCCGTGTTCGCTACTCAGGTTGCGCACTGAAGGCAGACGTTCACCACTGCGATACAAGCCTTGTTCAATGCGTTCTGCCAGCAAAGTGGCAAGATGTTGGTAACGCGTCATGCTGTATCCTCTTAATTCACCATACAGACAGAAAAAGCAGTACAGATTTATGGAAAAACCACCATTCAGATCTTGTTTTAGCGTGTCTGTATGTTAAATAAAAGTTATTTTTGAGCCTGCCTGCAATCTGTATGACGGCGCATGATAGACCTCGTCAACACGATGAGGAGCAACACCATGGGCTTTGAAGAGAACCGTCCGCACAAACCGTTTTATGGCTTTGTGATGATTTACCGTTATTTGCGCCAGAGATGGTTAAACCGCCAGACAGCACGCACGTTGCAAGGATTGAACAAGGAACAATTACGAGATATTGGGCTGACATGTGATGATTTATCGCACTGGAAGTAACCCTTAATAACGGCGCATAAATATGGCGCCGTTAATTTTGATATGTAATGTTTATGTGTACCCACACATAAGAGCGATCAATATGCTTTCACTCTCCACGCCACGACTAAATTTAACCCAAATTACCGAGCAAGAATGGCCGTTCTTTTTGCGCTTACAGCAAGATCCAGACGTGATGCGCTATGTTTCCGATGAACGACGAGAAGCTGAGGTTCGCCAGATTTTTAATTCACGCCTTGTACGCTGGGAAACGCATAGTCGACACTGGCTTTGCCTTGTCATGCGCGACAGACATAACGGCACGCCTATTGGCTTTACTGGGTTTGTGCGTGGCGATGATGAAATGGCAGAAGTGGGGTTTATTCTCGATCCCATTTTTCACGCGCAAGGCTACGGTTATGAATCGCTTCATGCCGTGTGCAAATTTGCCTTTGAGAAGTGCGCGATCCGCAAACTGACAGCAACAGTCACGGTAGGGAATATCGGTTCGAAAAAAACGCTAGAAAAAGCCGGTTTTCAGCCGGAAGGGATACTGCGAGAAAACTATTTTCTTGCTGGAACCTGGCAGGATGACTGGATATTTGGTTTGTTACGCAGCGAGTTCAGATAAAACACGGGCCGCACAACGGCGGCCCATACAGCGTGAATTCTTAGTTATACATCTCGGCAACACCAAACACTTTGTTATCGCCACCAGCAGAAATGATGCGGATTGATTTCGCACCAGCCTGCTCAGCTTTTGCTTGCAGTTGTGCCTGTAGGCTATCGATATTCGCAGCACCGCTCACTGAAACTGTACCGATTTTCTGGCTTTCAACAGATTGAGTGGTTGCAGCAAAACTTGAGAATGAAGCAGCCAGAGTCATAACTACGGCAAAATATTTGATGCTTTTCATAATGTATATCCTTGAGATTTTTTAAGTGAGAAAGCTTACTCGCTTTCGATTTGATAAGAATAATGCCGTATCACAAATGGTGATAGTGGAATGATTCGCTCATATCATTCAGTATTTTTGATTAATATCCAACAGGCGAGAGTGAGATGAATATCACCCCCGCAAATGCCCTTTCTTATAAGAACATTCCACCAGAAACTTCAATGCGCTGCGCATTCATCCAGCGGCTTTCATCACTGAGCAGCACAGCAATTGCATCACCAATATCATCCGGCTGCCCGACACGCCCTAATGCCGTTTGCGCAGCAATGGCATTCGCCACCTGTTCGTTGTCACGCACTGCACCACCACCGAAATCAGTCGCAATTGCACCCGGTGCGATAATGTTCACCGAGATCCCACGCGCACCCAACTCTTTGGCCTGGTACTTTGTTAGCACTTCCATCGCCCCTTTCATTGCGGCATAAGCAGCTTTCCCTGGCAGTGCAAAGCGCGTCAGGCCAGTCGAGACATTCAGGATACGCCCACCGTTTTTAATCAATGGCAGCAAGTGCTGAGTCAGGAAGAATGGTCCTTTAAGATGGATGTTCATTAAATCATCAAACTGCTCTTCTGTTGTTTTTTCGAACAGCGCATCAAGGCCTGTTCCAGCATTGTTCAGTAAATAATCAAATGAATCGCGCTGCCATACATCATGTAGCTGCTGTTTCACTTCTTTTGCAAAGGCTGAGAACCCTGCACTTTCGGCGACATTCAATTGAATTGCCACAACTTTTACGCCAATTAGCTCAATTTCGCGAACAACATTTAGCGCCTCTTGCTGCTTGCTGTTGTAGGTCAGAATAATATTCACGCCACGCGCGGCAAGCTTCAATGCTGCGTTTTTACCTAATCCACGGCTGCCGCCGGTCACTAATGCGATTGTTTGACTCATGATTTGCCTCGTTGATAACTGTCAGGTGATTGAGATAGAGCTTATTAGATGCTACAAAATCAATAAAGACTGCCAATTAAGCATCACTGTTTCACCCACAACAACAATAAGGAAAAATAGTGGATAAAATACAAGCAATGCAGCTATTCATTAGAGTGGCTGAACTGGAGAGTTTTACTCGCGCAGCCGATTCTCTGGGCCTACCTAAAGGTAGCGTATCGCGTCAGATTCAGGCGCTAGAAGGGGTGCTAGGAACAAGGCTATTGCATCGCACCACGCGTCGGGTACAACTCACCCAAGATGGAATGGTCTATTACGAACGCTGCCGCGATTTACTCGCTAACCTGGACGAATTAGATGGGCTTTTTTTACACGACCCCAAAAGTGTTAGCGGGCGTTTGCGCGTGGATATGCCGGTCGGCGTGGCTAGAAATTTAGTTATTCCCAAACTGCCCGCATTCTTGCAGCAATATCCAGGTATCGAGCTGGAATTAAGTAGCAGCGATCGCATGGTCGATGTAGTGCGCGAAGGGTTCGATTGCGTTATTCGTGTTGGGCACCTTAAAGATTCGGGACTGGTGGCGAGACCGCTTGGGAAACTGACTTTAATTAACTGTGCCAGCCCCGATTATCTGGCGCGCTTCGGTTATCCGGAGAACCTTGACGATCTCGCCTCTCACGCCGTGGTGCATTACGCACTCAATCTCGGCAACCGACCGCAAGGGTTTGAATTCCTGGAAGATAAAAACACGCGCTGGGTAAAAACGGGTGGTGTGATAACGGTGAATAGCACCGAAACGTATCAGGCGGCATGCCTTGCCGGGCTTGGTATCATCCAGGTACCTCGTATCGGCGTAAAAGAGTTACTCAAGAGTAAAAAACTGGTGGAGATCCTGCCGCAATATCGAGCCGAACCGATGCCGGTTTCCCTGCTGTATCCACATCGCCGTAACCTTTCACGCCGCGTTCATTTGTTTATGGAGTGGCTGACGGGACTGGTTAAAGGGTATGTGGACTAGCACCAGGCTATAATTTCGTGAAGAGCTTGTTTTATCTAAAGGAAAAAATAACCTGATGACTACATCGGATAACAGCGAGAAACGCCCAACTGAATCGCTCGATTATGAGCCTATCGCCAAATTTCAGACGCAACCCAAACCCGAACCTGCTGCTCCCGAGAAGCCCGATGAATCGGAGCCGTTGGTCAATATCAAGACAAAAAACGAGACGGTTAATCATACGATTGCCAGTGTCAATAAAGCCGCGAAACGCCCGATGGTCGCGCATCTGTTACGTGCCACCGAACGGTTTAATGACCGCATGGGCAATCAGTTTGGCGCAGCTATCACCTATTTTTCGTTCCTGTCACTGATCCCGATTTTGATGGTGGCGTTTGCCGCCGCTGGTTATATCCTCGCCTCGCATCCCACACTGCTGGAAGAGATTTTCGAAAAAATCCTCATCAACGTTAGTGAGCCAACGCTTGCTGCCACGCTGAAAAGCACCATCAATACTGCGGTGCAACAGCGTACAACCGTTGGCCTGGTCGGGCTGCTGATTGCACTCTATTCCGGTATCAACTGGATGGGGAATTTGCGTGAAGCGGTGCGTGCTCAGTCGCGCGATAAGTGGGAAAGGAATCCACAAGATCAGGAGAAGTTCTGGGTAAAGTATCTGCGTGATTTAGTGTCGCTAATTGGTTTGTTGGTGGCGTTGATTGTGACACTTTCTATCACGTCGGTTGCCGGTTCAGCCCAGGCATTCCTGATAACTCTTTTGCATCTCGACGGTATCGAATGGTTAAAACCGGTTTGGCATTTAGTCGGGTTAGCGATCTCTATTTTTGCTAACTACCTGCTGTTCTTCTGGATTTTCTGGCGTCTTCCACGCCACCGCCCACGCAAAAAAGCTCTGATCCGTGGCACATTGATTGCGGCAATTGGTTTTGAGGTTATCAAAATCATCATGACCTACAGCCTGCCAGCGCTGATAAAATCCCCCTCCGGCGCAGCGTTTGGCTCTGTTTTAGGTCTGATGGCCTTCTTCTATTTTTTCGCCCGCCTGACGCTGTTTTGTGCCGCGTGGATTGCCACCGCACAATACAAGGATGACCCGAGAATGCCGGGTAAAACTCAAAGTTGATTGATAACAGGCTGGTACAAGATAACGTTTCAGCACATAAATCCAGCCTGTAACTTTTATTTAACCTAAAAGCAGTTTTATTCGCTGATTTTTTAAATATGAGAAGCACGACGTGGATATTTATTTTCTGGACTAAAAATTATCCTCTTATTGCGCGTTAATCGCACAGCGAGGGAGGCAACCTCGCGTTGAAATGCGCCTTTTGCTATGCGTAATATGGCTTTCGTTCGCTATAAATAAGAAAAATCTATGCAAGCCACCATCGCTGATTCAATCAATACCGAAACTGACGCCACACCCGTCAACTCACGCGGAAAAGTTGTCGTTGCCTCGCTTGTCGGCACCGCCATCGAATTCTTTGATTTCTATATTTACGCTACTGCTGCGGTCATTGTTTTCCCGCATATCTTCTTCCCGCAAGGCGACCCAACCGCTGCCACGCTACAGTCGCTGGCAACGTTCGCTATTGCCTTTGTTGCACGACCAATTGGTTCCGCGCTATTTGGCCACTTTGGCGACCGCGTAGGCCGCAAAGTGACACTGGTGGCATCACTTCTGACAATGGGTGTTTCAACTGTGTTGATCGGCCTGCTGCCGAGCTACGAAACTATCGGCGTGCTGGCACCAATGTTGTTAGCACTGGCGCGTTTTGGGCAGGGCCTGGGTCTGGGTGGCGAATGGGGCGGCGCGGCATTGCTCGCAACCGAGAACGCACCACCACGTAAACGTGCACTGTACGGCTCTTTCCCACAGTTAGGTGCACCAATTGGCTTCTTCTTTGCCAACGGCACCTTCCTGCTGCTCTCATGGCTCTTAACCGACGAGCAGTTCATGTCCTGGGGCTGGCGCGTGCCGTTTATTCTTTCTGCTGTGCTGGTGATAATCGGCCTGTATGTGCGTGTTTCTCTGCATGAAACGCCAGTGTTTGCCAAAATTGCCAAAGCGGGCAAGCAGGTGAAAATACCGCTTGGCACACTTCTGACAAAGCATTTGAAAGCGACCGTTATCGGCACCTTTATTATGCTGGCGACTTACACACTGTTTTACATCATGACGGTCTATTCAATGACCTTCAGCACTGCGGCAGTGCCTGTTGGTCTTGGCTTCTCACGTAACGATGTTTTGTGGATGCTGATGATGGCGGTTATTGGTTTTGGTGTGATGGTGCCGATTGCGGGCTATCTGGCTGATAAATTTGGCCGCCGTAAGTGCATGATTGTGATCACCAGCCTGATGATTGTCTTTGCTTTAGCTGTGTTCCAGCCGCTGTTAGGTTCCGGTAACCCAACGCTTGTGATGGCGTTCCTGCTGATTGGTCTGAGCCTGATGGGATTAACTTTCGGGCCTATGGGCGCACTGCTGCCAGAGTTGTTCCCGACCGAAGTGCGTTATACCGGGGCATCGTTCTCGTATAATGTGGCGTCAATTCTGGGTGCGTCTGTGGCGCCGTATATCGCCACCTGGTTGCAGGCAAATTACGGTCTGTTCTATGTCGGCTTGTATCTTGCAGCGATGTCCGCGATTACGCTGATTGCGCTGTTGGTGTCGAAAGAGACGCGTCATTTGTCGCTTTAGGTTTTTCACCCTCCCCACTAAAGGCTTTCTCTTATAACCATCTCGCTCTGGCAATCTATCAGGGCGAGATCTGTAAGATGAGAGGTTTTTCCGTTCACCCGAACGTCTGGCGACTTCTGCAACCATTGTTAACGGTGAACGTATCAAGGAGAGAACGCCCTCTCCTTGATAATCCTGGCGCCCGGTCATTAAATTGCCGCTGCGCGGTAAACCCCAGCTTATCCCCAACGTTCAGGGTCGTTCGCGACTCGCTCCCGGCGATCGCTCTCTTTCGCTGCTCCCGGCAGCTCAACCCTGACTTATGGGTAACGCTGGGGCAATTTATACCGGGAACAAGGTCAAAACCGGCTCGGTGTGGTCTTTGGGTTTTGACGTTGACCTTGGGTTCCGGCTTCAATCGCGCCGTTTTTTACCCTTCAGTCGGGGTCACGTGGCCGGGAGCCACGTGAGTGAGCGATCGTCGGGAACGAGTCGCGAACGACCGCGAATGTTGGGTGAAAAACGGTGTTTACCGCTTGCGGCGATTGATTTGCCGGGAGTCCGGGTTCTTAGGGTGGCGACGGTGGCCACCCTAAGTCGTTCACCGGTTCAGTGGCTATATGAAACACTGAACATCGGGTGAACGGAACTGTCTCCCGACTCACAGAGATGTGACTAAGAGACAGCCCTGGGAGAGGGAGAAAACCGGGCGATCCCCTCTCCCGGGGGAGAGGGCCAGGGTGAGGGCCTCACTTCTTCATCTGCCCCAAAATACGGCTGCACTGATTGTCACCGCCCTCGGACGGCGAGATCAGCGCCAACAGAGCCGCGGCTGGTGTCACCAACGTCGCCAGAGCTGCCGCTACCGCGCCACGCGCAATTAGCGGCCCGGCTTTCACGCCTGCATCCGGGTTCTTAAAGGTGCCGCGCACATAGAGCGGCGAACGCAGCGTGATGATACGAATCCCTTTGCTTTCAGGATCGATGGTTAAATCGAGCCGTTCGCTGGCAAAGTTGGTATTCCCTGTAACGTTAATCAACGCATTTTCAGTATCAAAGGCGAATATTCTCGGCGTCGCGACTCCACCACGTAAATCAAGGTTTGCCGCCGCACAGTTAATCCGCACCTCGTCATCACCAAAGATTTGCCCAACAATATAGTTCCCGACGTTTAAGCCGACGATTTCCATCAGGTTACGGCTGATTAACCCGTCGTTCATCAGCAGTTTCAGGTTGCCGTCACTGCTGCCCAGCAACTCAGCAATAGAGTTGCCACGGCCCCGTAATTCCGCATCGCCGTTTAACTCACCGAGCGTTTTCTGCATCGACTCCACTTTTGGCATCAACTGTTTGAGCTGCAAACGCCGCGCCTGAATATCCGCCGTGCCGCGCATCGGCTTTTTGTCGCCTTCAAGGTGAATATTGGCACTGATGGTGCCGTTCGCCATGCCGAATTTCAGCGGCTGGAGCCGCAGGTCAGCGTTCTTCAAAATCACGTGCGTGGATAAGTTACTCAGTGGCAGCGTGCCACTGTGTTCGATACGGCCGCCTTTAAAGCGCACATCGGCATCCATCACATCCCACTTGTCGGTTTCAAAACGGTCATACGGCAAAACTTTGTCGGCGGGCTGATTCGTTTTCTCGCCTTTCGCCTGCTCTGACTTTTTGCTTTGCTGCGCACCTTTGCCGGAGTCCACGCCAATTAATGGGCCGAGATCCGCAAGACGCAGCTGTTTAGATTCCAGATCGCCTTCGAGTTTAGGGCGCGGTTGGCCTTGCGAGTAGGTAAGCGAGCCGCGAATGTCGCTGTCGCCAATGCGCCCGTTAAAGTTTTGGTAGCGGAATACCGAGCCTTTTTCAGTGTCGATTTTTGCCAGCAGGTGCCCATCCGTTTCAAACGGTGGCGTATCTGGTAGCAACACGCCGGTTAAATCGTAGAGATTACCCAGCGAATCGCCGGAGAATTTAAGCTGCAGATCGACGCCGCCCATTTTCATCGGGTCGTTAACCGTGCCGATAAACGCCACGCGGGAATTACCGGAACGCACATCCGCCTGCACCGGGAAGGCGGTGTCGCCTTCGCTACGCAGCGCTAACATGCCGCCGATTTTGCCACTGCCTTCCAACGGCGCACCGTTATAACGGCCTTTCATTTTCAGGCCAAAGACATAATCCCCGGCTTTCGCGGCGTCTTTCCCTTTGGGTTTTTTCCCTTCGACTTCGCTAAACGGCAGCGGCTTGCCGAGCGGGTCGACGAGGATTTCAATATCCGCTTTGGTGACCTTGTCGTTAACGGCGATGCGGCCTTTATCAAACAGAATATTGTCCATTCTGAATGACCAGGCAGACGGCGACTGGTTGGGATCTTTTGTCCCATCGCTGGCAAGTTTAAACGTCCAGTTGTTGTTTTTTTCTGACAGTCGAATAATCCGCGCATCAGGCTGTACAAGCTTGATCCACGGGATATAGACGGTTTTGGTCAGCAGCGCGAGCGGTGCCAGGGTGGCGTCAACACGCGGTAGATGCACCATCGTGATTTCAGGAATATCAGGCGGGTTACCAAGAATAATATCTTCGGCATGAACATGCGGCCACGGCACCCAACTACGCCAGCCGGTTTCTTCTTTGTTTCGCTCCCAAACCACGCCGAGATCGCCACGAATAGCGAACGGGCGGTTAAGTTCTGTCGAGACTTTTTGGTTGATGGTCGGTTTGAGCCGATTCCAGTCAAACGTCGCAATCACAATGATTGCCACCACAACCAACAACAATAAAACCCCGACGACACCGCTTACAATTTTTCCAGTTTTAGTCATGCCTTGCCCCCTTTCCTGATGTGGCTCGCTTTAACTAAAGATAGTTGAGCGGGGCCAAAACGGCATCAGGAGAGGCGAATCAGCACATTCTCCAACTGTTCAAACGGAATTGGGCGTGAGAGGAAATAACCTTGCGCGGCATAGGCGGGAGAGCGTTGGACATCACGCCATTCATCTTCAGTTTCAACACCTTCAACGATGACACCCTTGCAGTAGCGGTTCATCAATTGCAGCAGCATGGTGAATAAATTGCGACCTTCATCGGTGGTGCGCAGCATGATAAACAACTCACGCGCGACTTTGATGTAGTCATAGTGCATCTCACTCAATGCGGAGAAATTCGCAACACCTGTACCGAAATCATCAAGCCACAACGGGCCAAATTCCTGCATCCCAGCAAGCGTCACAGCCTGTGGTTGGGTGATGTGCTCAACCAGCTCAAAACGCACCCACGGCATTTTATTGATAAGCGTAAGAATCGGCTGGTGCTGTTTCATCGCCATCAATGTCGGGCCATCAACATTTACCGAGGCTAAAATTTTATAGCCAAGGAAGATGGATTCCCACTCAGCCAGCAGGCTAAGTTGCTCTTCGATAACCATCAGGCGTGAGCGGCTGGATATGGACGTGAAGTAACGATCCGGTGGAATGCGAATTTCCGGCTCATCCGGGTGAGTCACCACCGTCAGCAACTCTATTGCCATTAAGCTGCCGTCGATTTTATAAATCGGCTGGAAGGTGTACTGCCGCTGGCATTGCAGCCAGAACCGCCGTTCCTGCAAACTTTCGACACTCGCCTCAAGCGTATTAAGCCGGTGAGTGATCTGCTTAAACTTCATCATGTACGTCCTGTTTACCTTGATAACTCAGATGGCTCATCGAGAAGTTATCGGCGTGGCGCATGAGAACTTTATGTTCGCTTTCAGTACAACCTCAATCAATGCGAGTTATCTAACATCGGCAATAAACTGCCTTAGCTCAAAGTTTTCCGAAACATCGTTTTAAATTGTTTGACTCGTTTTTAGCCGACCAGCAAACTAGTGCCAATTTCATTAATTCAGGTTTACTGCTATGCCAACGCGCAAAATCGCCGTTATCGGTGAATGTATGATTGAACTGTCGCAAAAAGGTGCGGAAGTTAGCCGCGGCTTTGGTGGCGATACCCTAAACACTTCCGTTTATATCGCACGTCAGGTTGACGCAGCCGATCTTGAAGTCCATTACGTTACAGCTCTGGGTGAAGATAACTTCAGCCAGCAAATGCTCGACGCATGGCAGCAAGAAAATGTTCACACCGAACTGACACAGCGCCTGGAGCACCGTCTGCCGGGTCTGTATTACATCGAAACCGACTCTACCGGTGAGCGCACGTTCTATTACTGGCGCAACGAAGCCGCAGCCCGTTTCTGGCTGGAGAGCGATCAAGCTCAGGCTATTTGCGCAGAACTGGCACAGTTCGACTACCTGTATCTGAGCGGTATCAGTCTGGCTATCCTCAACGCGGCTAGCCGTGAAAAGCTGATGGCTCTGCTGACTCAGTGCCGTGCGAACGGTTGCAAGGTTATCTTCGATAACAACTACCGTCCGCGCCTGTGGGCAAGCCGTGAAGAGACGCAACAGGTCTATCAGCAAATGCTGACCTGCACCGACATCGCGTTCCTGACGCTGGATGACGAAGATTTGTTGTGGGGCGAGAAGCCTGTTGAAGAAGTGATTCACCGTACTCAGGCAGCTGGTGTGCGTGAAGTGGTTATCAAGCGTGGCGCTGATTCTTGCCTGGTAGCGATTCAGGGTGAGTCAACATTAGAAGTGCCAGCGGTGAAATTACCGAAAGAAAAAGTTATCGATACTACGGCTGCTGGTGACTCTTTCAGCGCGGGCTATCTGGCGGTGCGTTTGACCGGTGGCAATGCAGAAGAAGCAGCAAAACGCGGGCATTTGACCGCGAGCACCGTGATTCAGTATCGCGGCGCGATCATTCCTAAAGAAGCGATGCCAAAGTAATAAGGGTGTCAAAAAGGCGCCGAAAGGCGCCTTTTTATTTTACGGTCACTGAGCCGGAGGAATATCTGAAGTCGTATCCTGCTTAGGTTCATCCGTTATCGGAAGTGCCTTCGAAGGAACCATCACTTTATCCCACGTCGCTTGCAAATCCTTCATATTGAACTCAGGTTCACCCTGCGGTTGCAACAACACCAGAGCCATATCCTGAGACAACTGCTGGCGCAAATCCTGGTTCAGCATGTTCAGCGTCAAACTGTTCAGGAAATTCTGACGCAGCTTCTGATACTGTTCCGGTGCGATATCAACCACCTGGTTTTGCAGTGAACGCATACGCTGGCTTATCAACACGTCGGTGTCAGTACGCGCATAAGTGGCAAACAACTTGGCAAGCTCAGCTTTTTTCTGTGCAATTAACACATCAAATTCTTCCTGCGAAAGCCCTTTATCACGCACCTTAAGCAACTCTTTTCCCACGGTCGCCAAATTAGCATTCAGTTTATCGTTAGGTGAATCAAGGTTAATGCCACATTGCGCACGCTGGTACAGCACGCGGCAATCGAAGCTCAGGTTGAGGTCTGTCTGGTTCTGCTTGCTCAGATTCTGCTGCACATGCCAGAAAAGCGCCTCACGGGCGAGATCTGCACGCCAGTAATGCAATAGCGCAGAAGACTCACGAATAGGCTGCCAGGCGTTATCCCACATCAGTGAGAGCCTGTCCTGACGCACACTATCGGTCATCAAACTTACCGGAGTGCGTTTAAGCGGAGAAAGCGTTGCAACCGGTGCTGGTGATTCGCGCTTGCCGGTCAGGGTGCCAAAAGTTTTGTTGATTTGATCGGCTACGCTACGGCTATCGACATTACCCACCACAATCAGCGTCATTGCATCCGGGGTATACCATTTCTGGTAAAACGCCTTCAGTTGTTCGTTATCAACCGGCTGCTTGAGATCTTCTGCCGGGTCATGGCCCAACAGCGTGGAACCTTGTAGGCGATAGCGCCACCAGTTGTCTTTGGTGTTCATCGGCCAGGTGGCGACCATATCCTGAGCTTGCAGCGCGACATTCACCGTTTCTGGGGTAATGGCCATTTTGCCGCTACTGTCTGAAAGATAGGTTAAGGCTTCTTTAAGTAAATCATTGCGGTTATTTGGCAGGCTGAGATTAAACAGCGTGAAGTCATAAGAGACGATAACCGGGGGCAGCGGACGCGTTGGGTCCACACTTTGCTGCCATAAAGAGCGAGCCTGTAACGGCTGCAAGCTGCCGCTTTGTGTCAGCGCCAGACGAGGTAAAAAGTGGCTATAGCCGCTCTGTTGGGTGGTTTCAGTCAATGAACCAGTATTAACCAACAGACGAATTTCAATACGATCGCTAGGACGCTGAGGTGTGGCCAGGACTTGCCATTGAAAACCGTTGGCCAGCGTCCCTTGTTGCCAGGCTGGGTCGGGCTGAAGTGCTTCTGCCTGCACATTACTGGCGGCGGCGACCAACAGCAATCCGCCAGCTAAGAGTCGAATTTTGGTGCCCTGCATGTGAACCCCTGGAAAACAATCCTGATTAAAAAGTGTAATGGCGACATAGCATTACGCAATAAAGCCACCACAAGTGGCATTTCACCACTCCGTTTGACCGCATCTTCGCGGAAACGTCACTTTAAAATTGAAAAAAACGCCAAAGAAAATGGCTCAGGGGTCAATTATGCGCAGCAGCCCACAGCGAGGGCAAGTCGCTGTGGGCAATTGAGAGGGTTAAGACGAGACTTCGCTCACTTTTTTTGCGGAATGTGGATTATCAAGAGTTTCTTTCAACTGTTTCTCATCCAGTTGCTTCACCCACTTCGCCACTACGACCGTCGCAACACCGTTACCGACCAGGTTTGTCAGCGCACGGGCTTCCGACATAAAGCGGTCAATACCCAAAATCAGCGCAAGTCCGGCTACCGGCAGGTGGCCCACAGCGGAGATGGTCGCAGCCAACACAATGAAGCCGCTTCCGGTCACACCCGCCGCTCCTTTGGAGGAGAGCAGCAACACCACCAGCAGCGTGATTTGATGGAAGATATCCATATGACTGTTGGTTGCCTGCGCGATAAACACCGCCGCCATCGTCAGATAAATGGAGGTACCATCAAGGTTAAACGAGTAACCGGTTGGAATCACAAGCCCCACAACCGATTTGCGGCAGCCGAGTTTTTCCATTTTATCGAGCATTCTTGGCAGCGCAGATTCAGATGAAGATGTGCCCAGCACAATCAGCAGCTCTTCTTTGATGTAACGGATAAATTTGAAGATGCTGAAGCCTGTCATGCGGGCAATAGACCCCAGGACCAACACAACAAACAGAATACAGGTGATGTAGAAGCAGATAATCAGCTGGCCGAGCTGTACCAACGAGCCCACGCCATATTTACCGATAGTAAACGCCATGGCCCCGAAAGCACCGATTGGCGCAAGACGCATGATCATATTGATGATGCCGAAGATGACCTGCGAGAAACTTTCAATGACGTTGAAAATCAGTTGGCCTTTGTGGCCCAGACGATGCAGTGCAAAACCAAACAACACTGCAAACAGCAGCACTTGCAAGATATTGCCACTGGCAAAAGCACCGATAACGCTACCTGGAATAACATCCAGCAAGAACGCCACGATACCCTGTTGTTGCGCCTGTTCGGCATAGATTGCTACCGCTTTAGCATCAAGAGTTGCCGGGTCAACGTTCATGCCAGCACCTGGCTGCATCACGTTTACTACGATCAGGCCGATAATCAGGGCGATGGTACTGACCACTTCGAAGTAAAGCAGCGCCACGGCACCGGTACGGCCGACAGCTTTCATGCTTTCCATGCCAGCAATGCCCGTCACAACTGTGCAGAAGATAACCGGCGCGATAATCATTTTAATCAGTTTAACGAACGCATCGCCGAGCGGTTTCATCTGCGCGCCTAACTCTGGGTAGAAATGTCCCAGCAAGATGCCGATAGCGATTGCCGTCAGAACCTGGAAGTAG
Organism: Buttiauxella massiliensis; assembly: GCF_902500225.1. Taxonomy (GTDB): domain Bacteria; phylum Pseudomonadota; class Gammaproteobacteria; order Enterobacterales; family Enterobacteriaceae; genus Buttiauxella; species Buttiauxella massiliensis. Next base: position 314,995 of record NZ_LR722651.1, read on the forward strand.
AGGCTTTTGAAAAGAGAGAGTTTCATAGGGTGTCCTTGAGAGGTGAAGATTCCGCAAACCTTTCGGCTTGCGGCATCAAAAATAACACCCACAAAAACACTCAAAAGTGATATCGCGCTAATTTGTAAACATAATTGTTAAATAATTGAGCTGACTCGCGCCAGCCAAGTAACAATTACAACAAATCATTTACTGTTGAGGGGTAGATAGATACTGCGCATCAAACTCTTTAAGAGTCATGGCCCTGGAGAATAGATAACCCTGAGCAAGAGTCACACCTTCGTTTAATAGCCAGTCACATTGAGCCTGGTTCTCAATCCCTTCAGCTACAAGTTTCAGCCCAAGAGTTTTCGCCATACCGATAATCACGCCAGCCATCGCACTGTCTTCCGGCAGGCCATCGATAAAGCTCTTGTCGAGTTTCAGGATATCTACCGGCAACGCTTTCAAATGGTGCAAATGGCGCAGGCTGGCATAGCCCATCCCAAAGTCATCCAATGCGATGCGCACTCCGGCTTTACGCAACGGGCGCAAAATATTCACGGCTTCTGTAGGATCGTCGATGCGGTGGCTTTCGGTAACTTCCAGAATCAACGTGCCGGATTGAATGCGATAACGCGCCAGCATTTCCAGTAGCGATGAACCCATCTTTTTGTGCAGCAATTGCTGAGCCGAGACATTCACACTCAGCGGCATGGTTATCCCACGGCTTTGCCAGTCCGCCAGCACGCGGCAAGACTCTTCAAGCACCCAGTTACCAATCATGTACATCAGGCCACAATTTTCGATGCGTTCAATCAATCCATCGGGTAAAACCCAGCTACCATCGGGCTGCTGCATCCGTAGAAACACTTCCGCACTGACCACTTCCTGGGTGCGCATATTGACTTGCGGCTGCAACCAAATGGCAAACTGCTGATCCTCAAACGCATTCAGTAAATCATGTTCCTGCGTCAAATGGCGTGGCATCATCATTTGCTGATTACGGTTATAGCTGCGCACCAACATGCCAATTTCATCATCATGATGCAGCGCGGGCAGCTTGAGTTGATGGCCCGCCGCATTCTGTGGACTGAGGTTATCAAGCTCACGAGCAATTTTGCGTATCGGATGGACAATCAAACGGTTAATCGACCAGCTAATCGCCACCGACAGAACCAGCGCCAGCAGTAAATAGGTGGTGAGCAAAGTGGAAATCGTACTAATGATGAATTTGTACATCCGCCAGGAATCCGCTTGCAGCACCAGATAGGCCAACGGCTGTGGATTTGCCGGGCGCTCCAGTGAATACAACGGTAATGAAATTTGCACCGGAAGCTCGAACAGACGGGCGATCCACATCGGAATAGGCCGCTCTGGCGCAAAGCTCTGCCGTAATGCCTGGAACTGGTTCGGTAGTACCACATCCGCCCGGCTAATAATGCCGGATGGCTGAATTTGATTCAGGATGTATTCGGCCTGAGGAATATCTGCCTTGAGGATAGCGGCAGACAGCGGAAGACGCACCGAATGGGCAATTTTCTCCATTTGGCTTGCTGTGTCGTAGCGGCTCTGCTGCACAAAGTGAAAAAGCTGTACCACGATAAAAATGAAAATAAACAACATGGCAACGGCTGATACCATTGCCATTTGTTTAATCGTTAATGAACGACTGACTCGCAAACTGACTCTCCACAATGACTGTGCCCTGCTAAACCCAGACGAGTATACTGCATTGTGCTTCCTTTTAGGCGCCAGGCTTGAGGATCAGAGAAATCTGTAATCGTTTTTACTAATCAGAAATCGGCGTAAGGCACTAAAGGTTGCGGTGGCATATTCATATCGCCCTGCCAGCCTGCCAGCGAATAACGCACGAAAATCAGCGCGTGGCTTGGCGTGTAATCTTTCGCTTGTTGAATATCAATTCCGGCACCAATCGACCAGTGTGAATCAATGCGCCTTTCAATCAACGCGCGCGCCGTATAACCAAAACCGTTGCTGCTGCTCCCGCCAGACGGGTCGTTACGATCCGGATAATCATATTCATCGGCGACCGTATTAAAGGTGTCTGGCACCAGGCTTGAAATTGGGTAGCGCTTCCCGGCGTCAGATTTAGAATAGGACCACGAACCCGAAGCACCCAACTCCCACGACCAGTTTTCAGTTCGCTGACGCCAGATAACCGGAATAGCGAACGAGACATACTGCTGCGGGCTGTAATAGCCGCCCTGGCCGAGGAAATAGTCGCTCAGATCTTTGTCGTAATGCCACAGCATGTTGGTCAGGCCAACGGTCAGGCGGCGATTGTTTTCGTTAATCAGCTTGTAGTAATAACCGGTCATGAAACGCACGCGCCAGTTGTCTGCAACGTTTTCGCCGGTCAGGGTATCACCGCTCAAACTGGCCCAGACGCCGTTCGCTTCCCCTTTATCATAGCTGGTACTGACGCCAATTCCCGTGGCGCGCACACCGCCCCACACGGTGTTGGTGTTGGGATCGCGCTGCCCGGCAAATGAAAGCATTGAACTGGAAATCGGGCGACGATGGGCGTTCAGCGTATAGCCCATCGGGCCGATGTCATTGCTGTAACTCACACCACCGACTACGTCTACGACATCAAAACCCAGCGGTGTGGTCCCAATATCCGTTTCCCATGTGTCGTTTTTCCAGCCGACGGCCAGGCTCGCGCCATTGGCACGCTGATGGTTGCTGCCGGTACAAGTGTGATTATTACAGGTTCCCCAGCGTTCATTGTAGCCACCATCCCCGCTGTTTTCGAACGTCCCGGCGTCCATCCCCACCACATCGGTGCGGAACCACATCCGCCCATCGCTGAGTGGAGCATCCACTTGCAGCATGGTGGTGTGCGCCTGAAGATCGGAATACCCCGGCGTACCGCTCGAACCCCAGTAATCATGGTCGAGCGTGACATTCACATCCTGCTGGCGGTAGAGATCGGCGGCATCGCTGCGCAGCCCACGTTTGAGCCAGTCATCTTTGGCATCGTTGCGCGTCAGGCGGGTAAAGGTGTCGTTGTCCATCGGGCGTGTATCAGCCACGCCGGATGCCAGCATCGCGTCTTTGTAGGTTTCTATTGCCTGCTGCGGCTGATGGTTTTCAGCCTGAAAACGTGCGCCATCGCGCATCACCAGCGCACTTTCCATCGAGGGTGGCTGGCTTTTAGCCAGCGGAATAATGCGCGCAAAGGTTTGTTCGGCCTGCGTGGTATCGCCAACAGCGCTCTGAACGTTGGCGATACGGCGTTCGGTATTAACCGACGGCGGCTCGCTGGCGACTGGCGGCATCTGAGTTAACTGCTCGCGCGCCTGAATTTTATTGCCCTGCGCCGCATACACTTCAGCAAGGCCAAGCCGGGCATCGTTATTGGCTGGGTCGCGTTGCAGCACCTGTTGATATTGCGCGGTGGCGGTGGCGTGATCACCGCGTTGTGTTGCCCAGTCCGCGAGAGTCAGATCAATACGATCAGATTGCGGCTGCTGTTTGAGCAGCATAATGGCTTCACTTTCTTTGCCGCTGTCACGCAGGCGATTCGCCGTTTCCATTATGCGATTGCTTTGCAGGCGGTCGGCGAGTTCGTTGATATTGCCATTCCACTGGCTGCGCGGCAGGGTATTCAAATGAGTCAGTGCCGCCGCATCCTGATTCTTTCCGGACAGATACAATCCGTTGGCATAAACCTGTTCCGGGTCTGCCGGGCGGCGTTTTGCAAGGCCGCTCATTAACGCATCCGCTTCGCTGTGTTTGCCTGCGGCATCCAAATCTTTGCCCAGGCGATAAGTAATCCATACGCTTTCCGGGTCAAGTTTCAGGCGCTGACGCTGTACTTGCGCGGCTCGCACCCACTGGCCCTGGCTTTCCAGAGCGGTGGCTTCCTGCTCCAGGCGATCACCTTCAAGGCTACGTTCGATATCGTCAATGCTGCGTCGCTGGCTGGCAGACAGGCTCTGGATAAACGCCGTAGCCCGTTCAGGAGACTGGCGGCGGTAAACATTCGCCAGCCCTCGCACCGCATTGCTGTTGCCGCGGTCCATCCGTAATGCCTGCTGGTAATAGCGTTCGGCAGCCGCATCGTCTTTACGCGCAACCGCAACATCGCCCAACCCAAGCACGGCGTAGCTGTCGGTATTATCAACGTCGCGCGCCTGCTGATATTTTTGCTGCGCGCCCGCCAGGTTATTGGCTTTGAGCTGCGCATCACCTTGTTCAATCAGCAGCCAGTAGCGGTTGGTTTTCAGCAGGCTATCCCATTTGCTGCGGTTGTCGCTGTTCGGGTCCATGCTGATGGCTTTTTCAAACTGCTGGACGGCACGCGCGCGGTTTCCCTGCTGGGAATACGCCTGGCCTAACGCCCCAACGGCTTCGCTGTCGTTGTGGTTTGAGACCAGCGCTTCTTGCAGTTGCGGTATGGCTTTCCCTCCACTACCGGAACCGACATCCGCCATCCCCTGCGAGCGGGCTTTAAAAGCCGGGTCGGAGAGCTGCTTCTGCTGTTCGGCAAGTGCGGCGCGGGCGGTATCAACCGTTTCACCTTCACTGAAGGTGCCGAGGAAGCGCTGTAACGCAGCGACACTTGCGTCGCTCACAGGAAGGTTTCTGATTTGGTCATACCAAATATTTGCCGCGTCTTTACGGCCATTATTGGATTTTGCCATCTGCTCCAGAACGTCAAAACCTTCACTACTGCGCCCATTGGCAAACATCAGGCGCGCAAGATTGCTTTGCAGTTCAACGTTACCAGGGTTGGTGGAATTAAGCGTTTTGAGTTGATCGATAGCCTGCGCGCGCCGGGCGGGATCTTTTGCCATCAGCGTCCAGTATTCCACCGCCAGAGTTCCTGCCGGTGGATTACCGTTAAAGAGTTTTTGATAAGCTGCAATCGCTTCTGTTGTATGCCCCGTAGTGGCCTGCAAGCGCGCTTGTTGCAACTGTTGGCGCCCTTCCGGCGTTGACAGCATCATGGTGACTTGCGACTGCTGGTAAGCAGAAGAGGATGGCGCAAGCTGCGACAGGCGATCGAACTGCTTCTTCGCCCCTTCGTTATCGCCCTGGCGCAGCAAATAACGCATACGTGCCGCAATCACGTCCGGGTTGTTAGGGTCCATTAGCTCGAGCCGATACAAGGACTGGCGAACCAAATCCTCACGTTTGCTGGCTTCACCTAACCGCACCTGTTCCAGCAGTTGCTGTTGTGGCGTCACGGCGGCATTTGCCCAGGGCATCAGCACCAGGCCGAGTGATAAACTAATAATATTTAATGAGAATTTGCGCATGCCTTGCCCCAGCTTGGGATTAGCTCACCCTGAGCATTAAAACGAAAATGTCGCTGATCCCATCCCTGGCCAAAAAGCGTTAACACCGTGTTGTAGTACTCGCCTTGACGTAACGGATTTTGTTTCATCCGCTGGCGCTGCATTTCCCGGGCTTTATCGCTCTGCAAAAAAGGGAGCAGCGCGGCAGAGAAGCCCACCGGGCCGTCACCATGGCTTTCACCCGTTTCAATAGCGACATTTTCCGGCGGCAGACCAGACTGTTCGGTTATCTCCGCCATCGGTTTCCAGCGTTCGAGCAACTGCGCTTTGTAGGGATCGTTATCCGCCATCATGCCTGCCCACAAATAAACGCGAATCGCGTCATAACTGCCCGTCAGCGTCGTTTTCCCTTTGAATTCCCAACCTTTTTCCGCGACCCAATCGACCCAATCAGGGGCGAACCCTTTGGGAGAAGTCTCGAGTAAAAGACGCTGGTTGGTATCGCGCATCGATACCCACGGGCCGCTGTAGCGCGCCACGCGGCTTAATACTAACTGCGGTAAATAGCTGGGATTCAACCGCCAGCGAGGTTCATGGTTAAACCCGACTTTGCCGGGTAATAACATGTAGCCCAGACCGGGGATGTTAGCCACTTCCTCTTTGGCAACGCGCCTTAACAACTGCTGCCCAAGCCGCATATATTCGGGGTTCTTCCATAGCCGCCCGGCTTCCAGCAGGCTCCATACAATCCACATATCCGCATCGCTTGCCGAATTGCTATCCAGCACCGCCCAGGTGTTTTGGCCTTTACGCCCCCACAACCAGGCGGGCAAATTATTTTTTAGCGAACCCTGTGCCAGATTGTTCTGCGTCCACTGTAATAGCTGCGCAAAAGCCTTTTGATCATTGGCGGCCAAAGCGAAGAACAACGCGTAACTTTGCCCTTCAGACGTGGTGATTTTGCGTTCATCACTGGGGTCGATAACCCGCCCCTGGTCGCTGATGTACTCTTTTTTAAACTGCTCCCAGGCAGGCCAGCCACAGGCTGCCTGCCCGGAGAACGAGACGAAAAGCCATCCTGCCAGTAGCGTCCTCGTCAGAGTTTTCATACGTTATTCATCATCGGCGTCAATACGGCGACGACTCAGGATGCGCAGGATCCGCCACAACACCCAGGCCAGCAGCACTACGCTAATCGCCGCCAGTAACGCCAACAGCACCGGATGGGTGGAGAGCGCATACCAGACGCGCTCGAACCACGGTAAATGCCCGACGTAATAAATATTCCCCACCCGAATGCCGTTGACGCCAGATTCACGGATCACCGCCACCGAGCCGGAAACGGCGGCGCGCTTGCCGCTGTCGTTCATGGCGTTGTTCAGCAATTCGAAACCACGCGGGCTGTCAGCCAGCAAAGCGACAACACTGCGCTGGTCGTTATACGGTGACTGGAACCCAACAATGGCGGCCATCGCGCCCTGCGAGGAGATGGTGGTTTGCGTATCGGCTATGCGGTCAGACTGATCCAACATGGTGCTTTGCAAAACTGACTGGCGCATCGGGGTTTTCACCCAGCTTTTCGCCGCATCCACCAGCAAGTCCACACGTTTATCGTCTTTGAGATCCTCCGGGATAGTGCCAATTATCATAATGTCGGCATCTTTCCCCTGAATGGTGCTGGCATCATCGGTAACCGTGACGTTAATCGCCGGGAAACCGGTTTGCGAGCCAATGGTGCCCAGCGCGTTAAACATCGCGGTGAGTTGCGCCGGTTTCGGCTCTTTGTTCACCACGACGATAGTTTGCGACAAATCTGCCATACGGCTGAACGGGAAGCCCGCGTTGGCAAATGAACGCAAATCGGGCATCGCAATAAAGTGATAGTAGTTAGAGAAGTCCATGGTGGAGTCGCCCTCAATGACCACATGGTTCTGCACCGGCTGGAAGGTAATACAGTTTTCGAGAGAACCGCCTGGCATCGGGTTCATGTAGACAAAATCAAAGCGCAGATGGTTAGCCGCACCCAGTCGAAGCGCCGGGAGCGCTACATCATTTTTACCATCCAGCAGCCCTTGCAGAACCGGCAGACGCAGCATCAGCTTGCTGTTTTCTTCATTCGGCTGGAGGTTAAACGACTGTAGGAACTGGTCGTTGAGGCTAATGTCCATGCGCGAACTGTCTTTTATTGGCGGCGCGGTATAGCGATATTTCAGGTCCATATCGATGCCGTTGCTGCGTATCAGGTAGAGATCCGGCGGCAGATTCAACGTGACGTTAATCGACGCGGGCTCAAGGCCGGTGGCCTGCAATTGCTCCTCGTAACTTTTCAGCTCATCCAGCGTAATGGGGCGGTCGGTGCGTACCCAGTTCGGCGCATCGTAAGGCTTACGCGGCAGTAGCGGCTTCACATCATCAATGGTGACGCTGTTGCCACGGAACAGCACGTTACCCTGAGCGATCCCTTTTGCTGCCTGAATCAGGTCTTTATCATCGCGGCCAAACACCACCAGCAGTTTCACGTACGGGTTATCCGGATGGCTAATCATCTCAACCGTAGGCGCGGTAACCGGCGGGTGGTCACGTAAGAAATCAGGGCGCTTGTCGTTGGTTGCAAACACGATGCCGTTACGGTCTGGCAGTTGGTTGTACAGCACCGGGAACTGCTGGCCGCGCCACACGGAGCGGGAGCCGAACCAGGAAGCGACAATCCCGGCGGCACGTTGCTGTTCAATATCAGGCGTACCGGCAAAGACCATTGGCAACACCAGCGGGCGGTTGTCACGGCTATCAAAGAACGGAACCGGGAAGTGCGACAAATCATCGCGCACCGGAAGGCGTTGATAAGTTAGCGCCAGCGAACTGCTACGGCCAATATCCAGCCACAGCGTCGAGTTCGACGGGTTTTCGCAGATGTCGCGGTAGTGGCCGACAAACTCCATGCGTATCTTGTTAAAGTCCGTGATGTACAGCGGATCGATTGGCAACTGGGCGGAAGTTTTTTTGCCCAGTTGCTCTTTGGTCACCGGCAGTACGCCCATCAACTCTTCGTTCAGATAAACTTTCAGTTGCGACTGCACCGGCAGCAGTGATGGCGACGGGGTGTATTCCAGATTCAGCATCGCTTTAGAAACCACTTCATCGCTACGCATGCCAAACTCAATCGAGCCCGTCGGGTTCACGCCGCGCAGCACCATGCTGCCCGGAGGCGGGGCGATTTGGGCGAAATTCAACTTCACATCACGGGACGGAACGCTCTCCTCAACAACGGGAGTATTCGCCCTTGCCGCAGGCTCAGGCTGTTCGCCTTGCGCAGGGGCAGGCACCGGCGCAGTTTCAGGAGCCGTGGATGGAGCCACTGCAACAGGAACATCTGTCGTAACCTCATCAGCAGCATTTGCCATTATTACCGGCAGGGCGTTAAGACTCAGTGCCGCTGCGCAAAACCAGGATAGTCTTCTTTTCATCGCGTTTTCATCATTGTTGGGCCAATGCAGACACGGTCCGCTGTACTGCCAGGTTATTCCCCGGGCTACGCGGAATAAATGACACAATCCAGTCCACCAACATCGTGACGGAGTGGAAAACAATTTTTAGTGAAGGGGGAGCAAACTCCGCCAGATGTCGGTAACCCCGGAAACCGAGTTTGAAAATATCCAGCAGGCTTTCCAGCGGTTTATCTTCCGGGAAACTGTCCTGCCAAAGCGCCCAGGTATCGGCTCTGGCAAAAGTACATTGAATAAAATCAATATGTTGTCGGGTAGTCATTTCGGTGAGCTGTAGCCCCACCTCGTCGCCAAAGACGCGCATCACCTTCGCCGGGAAGAAATACTCCTGCTGACCGCGTTTGAGCAGCAGGTTCACTTTTTGGCCTTCCAGCACGTTGGCCGCACCGTGGATTTTGATCCCCACCCCGCCATCGGAGTAATCATGTAAGGTGCAAGGGAACAGGTGGCCGTCTTCACGCGCAATGGCCGCAGGCATCGCAATTTCAACGCGGTGCCCGTGCCTGACCTGTTTACTTTCCACAGAGACAGCCACCGCTCCCCCCAGAATCGTCAGGTTGTAGAACACCCACACCACACTGACCACCACGGTCAACATTTCGTTTTCCGGGCCTTCCATAAAACGCCAGACGCCAAATGCCACACCCAGAAGATTCAGCATCACCAGCCACAGATACGGCTTACTGATCACCCAGTCGACATATTCGTTTTCGACAAGGCCTCCTTTCGCCGTCACGTTAAACTTGCCTTTTTGCGGGCTGAACAAAGCCATCAGCGTAGGATGGGCAATATACCAGGCCAGTACCGTTTCGTAGATTTCGCTCCAGAAGGAGTAACGATATTTGCCCTGGATCTTCGAGTTGGTCAGGCTTGCGTGGATCATGTGCGGCAGAACGAAGAGCGCAATCATCAGGGCCGGGGCGTAAATGATGTAAGCGTGCAACAACAGAAACGCCAGCGGTGCTGTCAGGAAGATCAGACGGGGAATACCTGATAAGAAGTGGAACATGGCGTTCGCGTAGCACAGGCGCTGGGCGAATTTGAGCCCTTTGCCGAACAGCGGGTTATCGAGACGGAAGATTTGCGTCATGCCACGCGCCCAGCGAATACGCTGGCCGATATGCGCAGACAAACTCTCCGTCGCAAGCCCAGCCGCCTGCGGAATTCGCAGATACGCGGAGGTCCAACCGCGACGGTGCAGGCGCAATGAGGTGTGTGCATCTTCGGTTACTGTCTCAACGGCAATTCCGCCAATATCATCCAGCGGCTCGCGGCGAATCACTGCACAAGAACCACAGAAGAACGTGGCATCCCACATGTCGTTCCCGTCCTGCACCAGGCCGTAGAACAGCGTGCCTTCGTTAGGGGTTTTACGGAATCGCCCGAGGTTGCGTTCAAACGGATCGGGAGAGAAAAAGTGATGCGGCGTTTGCATCATCGCCAGCTTTTTCTCTTTGAAGAACCAGCCCATGGTTAACTGGAGGAACGAGCGGGTCGGTACGTGGTCGCAGTCAAAAATAGCCACAAACTCACCGGTGGCGTATTTCAGCGCATTGTTGATGTTCCCGGCTTTGGCGTGGTTATGTGTGGTTCGTGCAATGTATTTCACCCCCACCGAATCAGCAAACTGGCGGAAATCTTCCCGCCCGCCATCGTCCAGGATCCAGATGTTGAGTTTGTCTTTTGGCCAGTCGATACCGAGCGAGGCGTAGATCGTACTCTTCACCACACTCAAGTCTTCGTTATAAGTCGGCACGAATATATCAACGGAGGGCCAGGTGTTGGTGTCTTTCGGCATCGGCACCGGCTGGCGGTTAAGCGGCCAGACAACCTGGAAATACCCCAGCACCAACACCAGCCAGGCGTACGTTTCCGCAAAGAGCAGGATCAGGCCACACACCAGGCTTACCGGGTCGCTCCAGTTCAGCGTCGAGGTATAACGCCACCAGATATAACGGCAGGATACGGTCAGCGACAGCACGATCATCATTAATGCCGAGAAGCGCCCCGGCAGGCGCCGCACCAGCAGTGCCACCCCCCAAAGCAGTACCAGGAAGGTAAACTGCGCCAGCGGATTGAATGGCTGAGTGATACACAGTAGCGCCAGGACACCGGAGAACACAGTGACGACGCCGAGCACAAATCGCCGCAGGCCATGGCTCAGGTGGCCCAACTCTTTTTCGTTTTCCAGATGGTCAGTATGCTGGCTGAAGCGCTCAGGTAATTTATCGAGCCAGCCGTACCAACTGGTACGCCATGCCTGCATTCTGTCCAGCGATTTGAAATTTACCCACTGGCCTTGTCTCTTTTCCGGCAGGCGTATCAGCAGCCAGAGGCTCTGGAGCGTATAGCGCACGGCATCCAGTGGGCGCGGACGTAATGGATTAATATGCGGATAAAGTTGGGCCTGTTGTTTACGCAACCGCGTCCAGTTTGCGTTTTCCAGCGGCAACAGCGTCCACGCCAGAATAAACCAAAGGCAACCGAGTGCAGCGCTAAACGGCGGCGCACCGTTACGGCGATAAGTGTGATACCGAACGCTAAGCCGCTGGCTGGCGGCGGGCAGCAGCAGCCAGTTCGCCAGCGAGGTCATGATTGAGGCCCTGAAACCAGGGTTTCTGCGTCTCTCGGATCAGCAAAATTGAGCAAGCACCAACTCGCCAGCGTCATCAACTCTTCTGCTGCGAGGGAATCTGGTCGATATTCGCCGAGCGGCTGTTTCATCGCCGCTGACTCCGCCAGGGCCTCATCACGATGGATAACAATGGGGATCATGTTGTGCTGGCTTTGCAGCCACAGCTGGTAAATATCATCCTGTAACTGGCTTGCCACCAACAGATAGTTGACCAGAATCCGCGCCGAAGCGGGCAGCGTTTGCTGATGGAGACGTGTGTGGCAGTTAATATCAGGCTTCACTATGGTCAACACGTTATCGATTTTGCTCATTAATCGACGCGTGAGTCGGTCATAGCCGTAAGGCAAATCAACCAGAATCCATTGATACCGCCCGCTAGATTTCAGCTCCTCAAGCCCATCCACGAAATCGCCAAGTGTCTCTTCAAGTGAAGAGGCATTTTCTCGCTCATGTGGGGTAAGTTGCCCGAAGGGCAGAACATCCAGATGGGTGTCGTAGTGCCAGCCTGTTTCTTGCCAGCTATTGTTGTCCAGCAGCGCACGCGCCCAGCCGCCCTTATGAGCGAAATCGATGTTGAAAGACAGGCGTAGCAAATTGTCTGGTGAGGCATCCACCACCAGAACCGACTCGCCTAATTGTTGTAATGACCACCCAAGCGCTGCGGTGATAGAGGTGGTTCCCACACCACCACGCAACCCTTGTAACCCAATGATCGCCATCAGGTACTCCCTATTGTTGCGTTAATTCCGCCAGTAATGGCCAGCGTTTCATCGCCGCTGCCAACTGCTCTCGTTGTGATATATCGGTATAATCTATTTCTGGTAGTGAAAATGCTTTGCTGAGCGCCAAAAAATCATTCTGGAAAGCATACACAAGGGTGTTTTGCAGAACATCTTCACCTTCTTTTTCATGCATTATGGCTCACATTCCTTAGCCGTAATCATTAAGAAGACAGGCATATGTTAGGAAACAAGAAAATGTATTGGCTATACATGCTAAAACCGATGCTCTTTATTTTCAATCTTAGGTTTATTTCTTGCCTTTCGCTAGTAAACTGACAGACATACTACACACTAAATAATCTAAGTTGCATCTCGATAGCACGAGAGCGAAACCCGATAAGTTTACCCAGGTGAGTGATTCGGGTGAGTGGACGCAGCCAACAAAGAGGCTGATTGAAGTGTGATGGGTATAATTAATAATAAAGAGGACGCCATGGAACCCATATTTCTGCTCGGCATCCGTTCATTATGGGACGAATTGCGGAACATGCCTGCCGGTGGCGTCTGGTGGCTTAATCTCGATCGCCACGAAGACGCTATAAAGCTTTTAAATCAAACAGTTGCAGCGCAAGGCTACCACGCTAAAACCGCTGTTATTACTATGGGCGCAAAGCCGCAAGACATCATTAAATTAGATGATGATCACGGTCCAAAAAAAATCCGCCTTTTTAGCATGCCAAAATCTCAAAATAGTCTAGAATTTCTGCGCCGCGATTTAATGTGTAACATAAATCCAGAATATTATTTCTTTATATTACTGGTCTCAGACAACATCTGGGACAATATACCCCCTGAAAAACTAAGGAAATGGCTGAGAAGCATTAACAAATGGGCGCGTCGCTATAAATGCTCTTTATTACTCCTTAATTCTGGCAGTAGTAGTGATAAACAAAGGTCATTATTAGTTGGCGAACATAGAATACTTAATGGCCTCGCAAGCCTGCGCTATCAGGATGATATTTACCGCTACGATGTCTCTTTTTGGTGTAATGAAAAAGGGGTCAGCGCTCAACAGCAGTTGGATTTGCAGTGGACAAACGATGGCTGGCAACCGGTGGAAACCACTGAAACTCAACCGCAACCACGCAGCGACGAAAAACAAATTCTAAGCCATGCGACCATTCTGGAAGGTGCTCCGCCGCTCTCAGAATATTGGAAGGTGTTTGATAATAACGAAGCCTTATTTGAGGCAGCCCGTACGAGCCAGGCGGCAACCGTTATTTTCTCGCTTTCCAAAAACAGCCAGATAGACAGCATTGCCCGCCAGATACACACCTTACGTCGCCAGCGCGGCAGCGCCCTGAAACTCATCGTGCGGGAAAACACCGCCAGCCTGCGTGCCACGGATGAGCGCCTGCTACTCGGTTGCGGCGCTACCCTGATCATCCCCTGGAATGCGCCACTGTCTCGCAGCCTGACCATGATAGAAAGCGTGCAAGGCCAACATTTCAGCCGCCATGTGCCGGAAGACATTAACGTGCTTATCGACCGCATGCAGCCGCTAAAACTGCGTGGTTACCAGCCATGGGGCGACTTCTGCAACGCGATTTCTACCTTGTTGAATAACACGCTGTTGCCGCAGGATGGCAAAGGGGTGATGGTCGCGTTGCGCCCTGCACCTGGCTTGAGCACGGAACAAGTGATGACATTGTGCCGCACCAACCGTACCGGCGATATCGTCACCATCAGCGAAAACCGCCTGACGCTGTTCCTCTCGTTTTGCCGTATAAACGACCTCGATACCGCACTGAGGAATATTTTCCCGCTACCGGTGGGCGATATTTTTTCTAACCGGATGGTGTGGTACGAAGACAACCAAATCGCTGCGGAAATCATGCAAATGCAGGCGTTGAATCCAGAAAAATGGGCCAAACCTTTAGCCGTCCCGGTAGAAATTAGCGAGGCGCGCAATGCCCGACGTGACAGTGAGGCGGTGCGCCGGGTCCCAACGCCTGTTGCTCTTTTGAAAGCGCCTGAGCGGGAGCAAGCACAATAATGATGAACATAACTGACATCGCTCAACTGGTGCTATTGTGCGCGGTGATATTTATTCCGTTGGGTTATTCTGCGCACCACTGGCTGCCACGATTGACGGCACTGATCCGGCTGTTGTTCTTAAAACCACGTTACGTTAAATCGGCCGGAACGCTGCGCCGATCTTCTGTCAAGGCTGACCATCGACATGACTAATCAAACAAAACCTGGGGCAATGCCCGTCTCTTTTTGGCAGAACTGGCGCGGTCTGGGTGGCTGGAACTACTATTTTTTGCTCAAGTTCGGCTTGTTATGGACCGGATATCTCAACTTCCATCCATTGGCAAACCTGGTGTTTGTCGCATTCCTGCTGTTCCCATTGCCGAACCTGACGTTCCACCGCATTCGCAACTGGATTGCCATCCCCGTCGGGATTGGCCTTTTCTGGCATGACACCTGGTTACCGGGCCCGGGCAGTATCATGGCGCAAGGTTCGCAGCTTGCGGGCTTTAGCATGGATTACATTATCGATTTGGTGACACGCTTTATTAACTGGCAGATGGTCGGAGCCGCTTTTGTGCTGCTGGTCGTCTGGATGTTTATCTCTCAGTGGCTGCGCGTTACGGTTTTTGTGGTGGCGGCGCTGATATGGCTGAACATCCTCACCCTAGCAGGCCCGGCGATTTCCCTTTTCCCCTCTGCGGCACAAACACCAACCGCAGCAACAGCGGGGAGTGCGGCAGTAACAGAAACCGGAGGCAGCATAGCGCCGGTTCCAGGAGATATTCCGGCCCAGACCGCACCACCGACGACGCAGAACCTCACCGCCTGGCTGAACAACTTCTATGCCAGTGAAGCCAAACGCGTGACTCACTTCCCGACCTCGCTCCCGGCAGATGCACAGCCGTTTGAGCTGCTGGTGATCAACATTTGCTCGCTCTCCTGGGCCGATATTGATGCCGCGGGTTTAAGTGCGCATCCGCTGTGGAAACACTTCGATATTCTGTTTAATAACTTTAACTCAGCGACCTCTTACAGTGGCCCGGCAGCAATTCGCCTGCTGCGTGCCAGCTGCGGGCAAACCTCGCACAAAGGTCTTTACCAGCCCGTTTCTAACCAGTGTTACCTGTTTGAAAACCTGGCGAAACTGGGCTTTAGCCAACACCTGATGCTGGACCATAACGGTATATTCGGCGATTTCCTCAAAGAGATCCGCGAAAATGGCGGCGTGCAGTCTCCGTTGATGAACCAGGAAGGGTTGCCGACTGGCTTGCTGTCGTTTGATAACTCGCCGGTCTACGACGACACGGCGGTGCTGAATCGCTGGATGGAAGGGGAAGGACGCGAACCTAACACGCGCAGCGCTACATTCTTTAACCTGCTGCCGCTGCACGATGGCAACCACTATCCGGGCAACAACAAAACTGCCGACTACAACATCCGCGCCCAAAAACTGTTTGATGAACTGGATGCGTTTCTCACGCAGCTTGAGAAATCTGGCCGCAAAGTGATGGTGGTGATTGTGCCGGAACATGGGGCCGCACTGAAAGGTGACAAAATGCAGGTTTCCGGGTTGCGCGATATTCCAAGCCCGTCCATCACGCATGTCCCGGCCGGTGTGAAATTCGTCGGCATGAAAGCCCCGCATCAAGGGGAGACGATCAAAATCAGCCAGCCAAGCAGCATGCTGGCAATCTCCGAACTGGTGGCGCGTTCCGTTGATGGCAAAAACTTTGTTGCCGAGCAGGTGGACTGGGATTCGCTAACTAAAAACCTGCCACAAACCGCAGCGGTATCTGAGAACTCGAATGCCATTGTGATCCAGTATCAGGATAAACCGTATGTGCGCCTGAGCGGTGGGGATTGGGTGCCATATCCGCAGTAAGGGATGTGTCGCTGGCGTCTTCAAACGTATAGGGAATAATCGCGACTGTTAAGTCAGTGCAGTCGCGATTAACTTGAACCGATCAGTTTCGACGACCACTATTCAGGAGCGCCAGCATGTCAGTCACATATTTGCTGACTTAGAAGCTCACCATTTTGTCGTTAAACTCCGGAGCTCTCGCTGCGGTGTAGGGTGGCAAGCCGTAACGATTCCCACCCCATAAAACCTAGTGGATCCCCGACACCGCCTCGCCGCTCATCATCACCAATCCAGATTCCGTACGAACAAAGCGCGGGGCGTTGAGCGTGACTTTCAACATCTCCAGCGCCGCAAGCAAACGGCCACACAGCGCCATACATTCGGTGTTGTTGTCGTTTTCGATGAATGCATCGATATGGAACAATCATCAAACGTGACAAAAAACCAAAAGACGTCGGCAAGTCCCCACATTTTAAAATCCGCATCGATCCCGCGTTACATAAACAGTTAGATGTATAAGCCGCAGAACAAGGCATGAGCCTGGCGAACTGGTTTAAGAATCTGGCGCGCGAAGAACTCAAGAAGAAAGGGATAGAGCCGAAAGGATAAACGCTGGTCACCCTCACCCCGGCCCTCTCCTGGGGGAGAGGGTTAGGGTGAGGGCGTCCTGAATTACCGAATTTCCCCGTTCTCATCCTGATCAACAGCGAAACACGCCACCAGTTGGCCGCCGTACTCTTTAAGCTGTGGCTGCAACTGCGTGCACGGCCCAAAGCGGCGGCGGCAGCGGGCGTTGAACGCGCAGCCCGGAGGCGGGTTCAATGGGCTTGGCAGTTCACCGGTGAGTTTGATGCGTTCGCGGCGGTCGTCCGGGTTCAGGCGTGGTGTGGCAGATAACAGTGCCTGAGTGTACGGGTGGCGCGGGTTAGAGAAGATCTGGTCTTTGGTGCCCTTCTCCACGCAGCGGCCTAAGTACATCACCATCACTTCGTCGGCGATGTGTTCCACCACAGACAAATCGTGGGAGATAAACACATACGACAGCCCCATTTCCTGCTGCAAATCCATCATCAGGTTCAGAACCTGCGCACGAACGGAAACGTCGAGCGCCGAAACCGGTTCATCGGCGATCACCACGTCCGGATCGAGCATCAAGCCACGGGCGATAGCGATACGCTGGCGCTGGCCGCCGGAGAACATATGCGGATAGCGGTCGTAATGTTCGGTTTTCAGGCCGACTTTCGCCATCATCGCCAGCGATTTTTCACGGCGTTCGGCTTTGCTCAGGCTGGTGTTGATTTGCAGTGGCTCTTCAAGAATTTGCCCCACTTTTTTACGTGGATTCAGCGAGCCGTACGGATTCTGGAACACAATCTGGATTTTCTGGCGACGCAGCTTTTCAGCTGTTTCATCAGGCTTGAGCAGATCCTGGCCCTGATAATACAGTTCACCACCAGTCGGGATTTCGATCATCGTCAGCAGGCGGCCCAGCGTGGATTTACCACAGCCCGATTCGCCCACTACCGCCAGCGTTTTGCCGCGTTCGAGTTCAAACGAAACGCCATCCAGCGCTTTTACCAGGCGTTCCTGGCCGAAAAAGCCTTTCTTCACCGGGTAGTGTTTTTTCAGGTCGATGGCCTGCAACAGAGGTTGCGCAGTGGCCTTATCGGTACTCATAGCGTTGGCCTCCCGGCATCATCGAGTGGGAAGTGGCATTTGGACTGACGCCCGTTATCCACCATATTCAGTTCTGGCTCTATGCTGCGACATTTGTCGGTGGCATACGGGCAGCGTGGGTTGAGCAGGCAGCCGTTCGGACGGTCGTACTTACCCGGAACCACGCCCGGCAACGAGGCCAGGCGCGCTTTGTCCTGCGCAAATTCAGGCAGCGCTCGCAGCAACGCCTGAGTGTACGGGTGACGCGGCGCACGGAAGATATCTTGCGATGCCCCTGTTTCCACCACTTGTCCGGCGTACATCACGATGATTTTGTGTGCCGCTTCAGCCACCAGCGCGAGGTCATGGGTGATAAGAATCAGAGCCATGTTCTCTTTTTGCTGGAGTTCCAGTAACAGTTCGATGATTTGCGCCTGGATGGTCACGTCCAGTGCGGTGGTTGGTTCATCAGCAATCAGCAGTTTTGGACGACAGGCAATCGCCATCGCGATCATTACACGCTGGCTCATACCGCCGGAAAGCTGGTGCGGGTAAACGTCCAGACGCGAAGCCGCATCGGGAATACCCACCAGGTTCAGCAGGTCGATAGCACGCTGAACACGGGTTTTCTTGTTGCCGCCCTGGTGCACCTTGATAGCTTCCATAATCTGGAAACCGACGGTGTAGCAAGGGTTGAGGCTGGTCATCGGGTCCTGGAAGATCATCGCCACTTCGGCGCCGACCAGGTTACGACGCTCTTTCTCAGAAATCTTTTGCAGATCCTGGCCGTTAAATTCCAGTTTTTCGGCCATTACGCGGCCAGGGTAATCAATCAGCCCCATAATCGCCAGCGAGCTTACCGATTTACCGGAACCTGATTCCCCAACGATACCGACAACTTCGCCCTGATTTACACTGTAACTCACGCGGTCTACGGCACGGAACGGTGTCTTTTCGTCGCCGAAATGCACCGATAATTTATTTACATTCAATAACGCCATTACGTAGCCCTTTACTGCTTGAGTTTAGGATCGAGCGCGTCACGCAGCCCGTCACCCATCAGGTTAAATGCCAGCACCGTCAGCAGGATGGCGACACCCGGGAAGGTAACCACCCACCAGGCACTTTGTGCGAACTGCAACACGTCGGAGAGCATGGTGCCCCACTCCGGTGTTGGCGGTTGCGCACCCATGCCCAGGAAGCCGAGAGCGGCCATATCGAGAATGGCGTTAGAGAAGCCAAGCGAGGCCTGCACAATCAGCGGTGCCAGGCAGTTTGGCAGAATGTTGATGAACATCTGGCGCATCGGGCTTGCACCCGCCACGCGAGAGGCCGTCACATAGTCGCGGTTCACTTCCACCAGCACCGCGCCGCGCGTCAATCGCACATAGTGCGGCAGCGCAACGAAGGTTAAGGCAAGCGAGGCGTTGACAATCGACGGGCCGAAGATTGCCACCAATACCAGCGCCAACAGCAGGCTTGGCAATGCCAGCATGATGTCGACAACACGCATGATGATGTTGTCGATAAGGCCGCCGAAGTAGCCCGCAACCAGGCCGAGGACGACGCCCATGACCAGCGACAGCACCACCACCAGGCAGCCGACCAACAGCGACAGACGCGCGCCGTACATCAGGCGAGCCATGATGTCGCGGCCTACGTCGTCAGTACCAAGCAGGAACTGCCAGCTACCACCATCCTGCCAGACCGGAGGGTGCAGCAACGAGTCACGGAACTGTTCTGCCGGGCCGTGTGGCGCGAGAACGTTGGCGAATATGGCGATCAAGATCATCGCGGTGACATACACCAGACCGATGACCGCCCCTTTGTTACGTTTAAAGTAGTGCCAGAATTCCTGGAATGGCGTCATTGGAACTGGCGCCGCTACCACTTTGTTTTCAGTTAATTGCGTCATGATGGCCCCTTATTTCTTATGGCGTATACGCGGGTTCACCACGCCGTACAGTAAGTCGACGATCAGGTTCACGAGGATAATCATCGTCGCGACCAACAATACGCCGCCCTGCACTACCGGGTAGTCACGACGTTGCAATGCATCAATCAGCCAGCGGCCAAGGCCCGGCCAGGAGAAGATGGTTTCCGTCAGAATTGCACCAGCCAACAAGGTACCGACCTGCAGGCCGATAACCGTCACAACTGGCAGCATAGCGTTGCGCAGAGCATGAACCACGATGACGCGCATACGCGTCAGGCCTTTAGCGCGGGCGGTACGGATGTAGTCCTCACCGAGCACTTCCAGCATTGAAGAACGGGTCATACGCACGATAACCGCCAGCGGGATCGTACCGAGCACCACGGCTGGCAATATCATATGCATCACTGCATCGATGAAGTCGCCCGGCTCACCCCATATGGCGGTGTCTATCAGCATAAAACCGGTGAGGGGCAAGGTGTCGTCGAGGAATACCGTATCGCTGACGCGCCCTGATACCGGGGTGAGGTTCCAGTAGACGGAAACCAGCATGATTAACATCATACCCCACCAGAAAATAGGCATTGAGTAGCCTGTCAGAGCAAGGCCCACTGAGGTGTGGTCAAACACGGAACCACGTTTAACCGCAGCCAGCACGCCAACCGGAATACCCACGGCAACGGCAAACAACATCGCGCAGACACCGAGTTCCATAGTCGCTTTAAAACGCGGTACGAACTCGTCCCACACAGGAAGACGGCTTTTTAACGAAATGCCCAAGTCGCCGTGCATCACGCCCCAAATATAATGGACGTATTGCTGCCACATAGGCTTGTCGAGGCCAAGTTCAGCCAACAACTGAGCATGACGTTCAGGAGAGATACCGCGCTCACCGGCCATAATCATCACCGGGTCACCGGGAATCATATGCACGAAGGCGAAGGTAAGAAGGGTAATACCGATAAAAGTGGGGATAACTAGCCCCAGACGTCGGAGGATGAACTGCAACATAACCCGGATTCTCTGTAGTGACTGAAAGCCTTGCAGCCTTCAGTCTGTATTGCTCACAAATCTTTCACCCTCTCCCCAGTGGGAGAGGGAATAAAGCACGCTACTGTTATTTATTATTCGACAGACACGTTCTCAAAGTGGTGTTTGCCCAATGGGTCAACCACATAACCTTTCACTTCTTTGCGCACAGGCTCGTATACCGTGGAGTGAGCAACGATCAGCGCCGGAGCCTGGTCATGCATCACTACCTGAGCTTGCTTGTACAGTTCGATACGCTTGTTGTGATCGTCAGTTGCACGCGCAGGTTGAATCAGGTCTTCAAACGGCTTGTAGCACCAGCGAGAGTAGTTAGAACCGTCTTTTGCTGCGGCACAGCTGAACAGCGTCGCGAAGAAGTTATCCGGGTCCCCATTGTCGCCAGTCCAGCCCATCATCACAGCCTGGTGTTCACCGGCTTTAGCGCGTTTCAGGTACTCGCCCCACTCGTAAGTTACGATTTTGGCGGTCACACCGACTTTCGCCCAGTCAGCCTGAATCATCTCAGCCATACGGCGAGCGTTCGGGTTGTACGGACGCTGTACTGGCATTGCCCACAGATCAACGGTGAAGCCGTCAGCGTGGCCGGATTCTTTCAGCAACGCTTTTGCTTTCTCAGGATCGTAGGTGTAATCCTTCACGTCATCGTTGTAGCCCCACATAGTTGGTGGGATCAGGTTTTTAGCCGCAGTACCTGCGCCTTGATAAACCGCTTTGATGATCGCTTCTTTGTTCACCGCGTAAGTCAGCGCCTGACGCACTTTCACGTCATCAAACGGTTTCTTCTCGGTGTTGAAGGACAAGTAACCCACGTTCAGGCCAGCCTGTTCCATCAAGTTGATGCTCTTGTCTTGCTTCATGCGAGCGATGTCAGCCGGGTTTGGATACGGCATAACCTGGCACTCGTTTTTCTGCAATTTGGCGTAACGCACGGAAGCATCAGGCGTAATGGAGAAGACCAGACGATCGATCTGCGGCTTGGTGCCCCAGTAGCCCGGGAACGCTTTGTACAGAATGCGAGAATCTTTCTGGTATTGCAGCAGCTGGAACGGACCGGTACCGATTGGGTTCAGGTCCGTTTTTTCCGGCGTGCCGGCTTTCATCATGTTGTCAGCATATTCTTTGGAAAGAATAGAGGCGAAGTCCATCGCGAGATCAGCCAGGAATGGCGACTCTGGACGAGTCAGCACGAACTGAACGGTATTGTCGTCCACTTTCTTAATTTCGCTGATCAGGTCAGATAAACCCATGCCTTCGAAGTATTCGTAGCTGCCGCCAGAAACTTTGTGGTACGGGTTGTTGGCATTTTTCTGACGATCAAATGAGAACACGACGTCATCTGCATTCAGATCGCGTGTTGGTTTGAAATCTTTGTTGTCCTGCCACTTCACACCTGAACGAAGGTGGAAGGTATAGGTTTTACCGTCTGCACTGACTTCCCATTTCTCAGCAAGGCCCGGAATAATTTCAGTGGTACCCGTTTTGAACTCGACCAAGCGGTTATAGATTGGCACTGAACTGGCATCGTAAGTTGTACCAGAGGTGAACAACTGCGGGTTAAAACCTTCTGGGGAACCTTCTGAGCAATACACCAGGGTTTTTGCCTGAACGCTAGCTGCTACGGTCAAGGCCACCAGGCTCAGACCAAACTTCAGCATCCCTGACTTCTTCAAGGAAAGACTCATTCTTCTGCTCCGTTGTGATGTTCCCTTTATCTTTCTTGCCACGGCTTTACAGGCTGCCTTTACTCACACCGATCGCTTACACAAGTAAGCTCACAATGATTTGTTCAGTTACCGCAGTGCTGCAGCAAGAAATAATTCGGGGACATATGTCGTGTTGTTTTTTCCGTTAGACCTTTGTTATTTGTGTGCGGTCCGTTCGGTATGCCCGGAGGCGGTAGTGAGGCCAGGTGTTCCTTTCGTCAGGCTAGCTGTGTGGTAGTGCGGACTGTCCATAATTTGCCCCTCACGCCCTACAATCTGTCAATAGATGAGTAAAACGTCAATATAGGTAACGGGGATTTACAACCGAGGTGAGAATCAGCGAACAAAGTTTAAAAAAAGCCAGCCGCTCTGTTTCCAGCAGGGAAATTTATGCTACTGCCATGTAGCCAGAATTATCCACTGATTAAAAGACGAGCGGGAGTGGTATGCAGTTGTGCTATTTCTGTAAAATTTCTTGCCAGATGCTGATTATCTGAACGATAAGTTTTGTGATCCACATCTCTTACAGCGAATCATGCTGGTATGAAACATAAGCAATGGCGTATTAACCCACGATTTTCCATAACAAAATACGATGGGAAATGTCACAAAAGCATATAAAGACAGATGTTGGACGATGAAGCGGATATTTTTGCAAGATTAGGGATTTAACGTGGGGCGGATGAGCGAGATGTCAGATGCGTGGCGGTAAACTACGGACGTAAAAAAACCCAACCTTGCGGTTGGGTTTTCTTGAATTTGGTCGGCGAGAGAGGATTATTCCCCTGCGGGCCGTTGCTGAAGCAACGTTGTCTCGCTGCGCTCGGCTCAAACCTCCTTCGGAGGTTCTCATCCTCTTCAAACTCCAGATGCAAAAAGACCAACCCGAAGGTTGGTCTTTTCTAAATTTGGTCGGCGAGAGAGGATTCGAACCTCCGACCCACTGGTCCCAAACCAGTTGCGCTACCAAGCTGCGCTACTCGCCGAATGCGGAGCGCATCTTACTGCGCACCGTTTTACCCGTCAATCCCTGAAACTGAAAATCTTGTCTGTTTGCTTTAAATTCCAGCACATGTGGCTAAAAAGTTACTGTGCGGCTTTCTTTTCCGGCACATGGCACCAGTTGTTGTTCTGGTTAATACCACCGTCTGGAGACGTGTAACCCAGGCAACCCATGATGGTGTCGTACAGTTCAACATGGCGATGCGGCACCTTCATTTTTGCCTGTTCCTGCATATGTGCAAACTCACGTGCGCGCTCCGGGTTTTCCAGATATTTATCAGATGCCCAAACCAGTAACGGCACACGGAACTGCTCAGGTGGTGCCATTTTACGTGGTGTACCGTGCAGGTGTTTGCGCTCGTCAATTGACTCGCCGTGGTCAGAAGCATAGAAAATAATTGCGCGCTTATCACGCAGCTCAGAAATCACTTGTTCAAGCACACTGTCGGTATACAGCACGGAGTTATCAAAAGCGTTAATCAGCTGCTCTTTGCTGCACTCTTTATCAATGCTGACGCACTCTGGAGTCCATTTCGCGTAGCTGCGTGGGTAACGTTGCACGTAAGAGAAGTGCGAGCCTTTGGTGTGCAGCACAATCAAATGCTTGCCGTTAGGATGCTGGTCTACAGAACGTTTCATCTCTTCGACCAGCAGCATGTCATCGACTTGCTTACCACGGTTACGCGGTTCAGCGGCAATCTGCTCACGGTAAGAGAAGTTATCTGCCATTGTGTTGCCGTAGAACCAGACTTCACTTTGCATCGCAAAAAGGTTTGAGCTGAAACCAAGCTGTTTAAGTACCGCAAAGACGTTCTGCTCTTTCAGAGTACGCTGCGGATTCTCTTCCGCACCGCCTTCACGCACGAACATACAACGCAGCGAAAGCTTAGTCGCGGTATCACAAGATTCACCTCTGAACGCGACCAGATTTTTCTCCTGGGCGAGTTTTGGTGTGGTGTCACGGTCATAACCCAGAATACCCATGTGATCCCAGCGAGTGGTTTCGCCAATCACAAACACAACATAGGTATCATCGAGCTCTTTTGGCGCGACATAAGTAAACTTCTTCGCTGGATTGAGCAACGAACTATTGTCGTTGGACTCATCAGCCTGAGCCCAGGCAAAAAGACCCAACGCTGAGACCCAGTTTGATGGCAGATAAGAGTTAGCCACCACGCCGCCGTAGCTTGGCATATCTACCGTGGAGCGTTTTTCTGTGCGATTTTGTTGTTTATCGAGTAAACGCAGTGGTGCCCAAACCATCAGTCCAGCCAACAGCACGATGGCCACGTTTTTGATGCGCTGACCTGGGGTTTTCAATTGGTTGAGCAAGGTATCGCGTGTTTTGCTTCCCCAGATAAGTACCAACGGAATAGCACTGACCAAAACCATCCACAATACGAATTGATAGCCGACAATTTCTTTCGAGAGGTCGATATCTGTGGTCATCACCGAAGCGATAATACCGTAGCCAATAACGACGTTAAGCAACGTCATGTAATAGCTGGCACCAACGGAACACAACACGATTAATGTAGCGAGGATTCGCCAGACGGTACGACCGAACAGGGATAACACGCGGAATAAAAAGAAAGTGACCAGAACGCAAGCCACAACCTCAGCAACCATGGAGAAACCTTTCAGGCGACTAAAGTCCTGAGCAAATCCCATGAAACGATTATAAAAAACCGAGAGGTTTAAAAATATGCCGATGTATACCGCTAACAGAAAACAGAGTTTCTGCTGGGTCATCGATTTAATGTAATTCATGCAGGTTGTCCGAAAAATAAAGCAAAAAGGAGATGTTATAAACATCACTCAGACTCCCCTTGGTGAAGAAAATTCTGAGCAATAAAAAATAGAGTCCGAATCAGGATGATTCTTAGCCAATTTTTGGCGCGGATTAGTAGAACATAGGGAGAGAAAAAAGTATCGGCAAAATTCGTGATTCACACGCTTGTTTACATATCTCATGCTGGCTCAACGCAGGTGGGTTATGGAACATATCAGGCAATATTGGTGATGCAGAGAGGTAGTTATGCTGTCTTTAGAAGAGCGCGCACGCCGATATGCAACGAAAGCTCATGCAGCTTGCGATCAGCGCCGCAAATATACTCTTGAGCCATATATCGTCCATCCAGCAGCCGTGGTGGAGATAGTCAGGAGCGTTTCTCCCATTGAGGAAGTGCTCGCGGCAGCCTGGTTGCACGACACTGTTGAGGACACCGGCACCACGCTTATCGACATTCAGGAGCACTTTGGCCCGGATGTGGCGACTTTGGTGGCAATGGTTACCAACCCTGAACAACTCCCCGGCACCAATCGCATGCATCGTAAACGTGCTCACTTCCTGCATACCGCCAACGCAAGCCAGGAAGCGCAAACCATCAAACTGGCTGACATCATCGATAACACGCGTGAAATTTTGCTCTACGACCCGCACTTTGCTCGAGTCTATTTGATAGAAAAACGTATTCAGTTGGCAGGGTTACAGCGGGGAAATGAGATTTTAAAAGCACAAGCGGAAGGCATTATAGAACAGGGAATTTCACAATTAATGATGCCGCCGTATAACGTCCCGGCGGCATGGTTTGCGGCATTAATGGCTCGCTATCAAGCGTGAGCTTCTTGATAAACTTCGCGCGCTGGAGTGCGGATGGTGGTGGAAATCGCCAGAGACAAAATCAGCAGGGCAAAGATGACGCAGAAGGTCACGTAGAAGCCGCCGAAGATAGAAGCGATAATCGAACCACAAATGCTGCCGATACCGAATCCTAAGTAAATCACACCGTAGTTTTTAGTCAGGTTATTCAGACCAAAGAACTCGCTCACCAGTGATGGGTAAACGGTGATGGTGCCGCCGAAGTTAAACGCTACACAGGCAATCGCTGCAAAGAAAGTCACTTCATTAAGTGGAGCGAACAACAGTGCAGCCATACCGACTAAAGAAATAACCTGACCGATAGTGATAACGCGGATACGAGCAATTTTATCGGACAGAATACCCAGCACCAGGCGGCCACTCAGGTTCGCAATTGCAATAACGGTTACCGCGTTTGCCGCAGACTCAGCAGTCAAATGCACCATGCCTTGTGCGATATCTTTTGCTACGCCGATAACATACAAACCACTCATGCAGGCAGTCAGGAACATGACAGCTAGCATCCAATACTGTGGTTTACGCATAGATTCTGCCAGGGTGTAATCTTTTTCAGCTACACCATTTGCGGTTTTAACTTCCTGTAATGGCGCATCTTTCATCAGTAATGAACCGAGAAGAATCATCACCATCGCCAAGCCACCCCAAATCATAAAGGTGCTTTCCAGGCCGACGGTCGCCAGCAAATGGCTGTCGATATATTTGAAGCCCAGGCTGCCGAGGCCGTAAGAGCCAATGGCAAATGCGGAAATCAGACCTTTACGCTCCGGGAACCATTTCACGCAGTTGGAGAGCGTTAACAGGTAACCTGCACCATCTGCCAGGCCCACCAGCACACCGGCACTCAACCACAGCATCAGCAAGTTATTGGAATGTGCGGTCAGGAAGAAGCCGACACCCAGCAGCACGCCAGCCGCCATCGTCACTTTACGAACGCCAAAACGTTCCTGCAATTTGCCCGCAACGGAAGAGGAAATCGCAAGTCCGAGGCTTAATAAACCAAAGGAGAATGCTACCTGGCTGATTGGCTCACCCAGTTTTTGCGACAGTGCGCTATTGAACAAGCTCCAGGTATAAACGGAACCCAGTGCAAACTGGGTAATGATGGTGCCGATCAGAGTTAACCAACGGGTACGGTTGTAGGTAGAATTATTCATGGCAGATGTCCGCAAAATTTAAGAGAAATCTTCTGCTGCCAAGAGTAACGAAGTGCATTTTATTCCAGGAGAAAAAGGCATGAAGTGCATTCAGGCCGGAATGAAATGCACCTGAGAGGGTATGAATGGCCTGGACGTTGATTCAAAAATGAATAACGTTAGTAGTTACTATCAATATAAGGTACGTAAACACTGATTATTAAATGTTAAATATATCAATTTAAGGTTACGTTAATGATCAAAAACGCGCACTGACGCCAACGTTATATATATATGCCTCACCCGTCGTTAATCCTTCGGCTTGCGACATAGAAGCAAACGCTGCCATATTTTTACCAATTGGCATATCGGCACCCACGGTCACATCCATCCAGCTCGCATCCTGACTCGTCACGACATTTGTTCGCAGTCCTGACTGTGCCTTCCAGAGATTTTCACCATATTGATGGTTATAGCTAACTTGGGCCCACGGGCGCAGATAGCCGACCGACGAATCCAGACGCCAACCCACAGTAGAGACACTGGCATGCCAGAGTTGATCGGTAAATTGCGCGGCAACAGCAGAGTCACCATATTCGTTGTAAATACTCGTGGATGAGCCATCCCAGCTGTATTTTGCTGTCGGGCCGGTTGTGATATTGCCAGGCAAAGAGATATTCCAGCCGATGCCCAAAAGTGAGGTATCAGCGCTAATATTATCGTTACCAGAAACGAGCATCAGCCCCTCCTGGTTTTGGGAGGTAAAAGAAGAATTAATCCTTTCTGCGAGAATATCGTTGTAGCTTGGTTGGCGATTACTGTCCCAAGTGTAACGATCCTGCGCTTCGCCCGAAGTTTCTTCGGCGACATATTCTTGTTGCCAGGCAAATACATTCGTAGCATGTGACAGGCAACACAAAGCCAGCACCGTGGAGAAAGTGACACGGCGACCACTGCGTATAATTTTGATCATCAAAACGACTCCAGAAAAGAGCCAAATCCGGCGATATTATTAGTCTTTTTGTCGGGCTTGCGGATAACCCCTAAATAACTCATGGTGTATCAAGATGGCCCTGAATTAACTATTGTCGCTTTATTTCGCACGTCAAGTTGGCACGAGAAATTTCATCAAAGGAGAAACGTATGCTGCGTTGTGGATGGGTATCCAATGACCCGCTCTATATCGAGTACCACGATAAGGAATGGGGTGTGCCGATGACTGACGGGCAACACCTGTTTGAGATGATTTGCCTTGAAGGACAACAGGCCGGTTTATCATGGATAACCGTGCTGAAAAAACGCGAAAACTACCGTCGCTGCTTTAAAAATTTCGATCCGCAGGCCGTGGCTTTACTGCAACCGGAAGATGTCGACGAACTGGTACAGGATGCCGGTATTATCCGTCATCGCGGGAAAATAGAAGCCATCATCAATAACGCGAAAGCGTATCTGGCGATGGAAGCCAACGGTGAGAAATTCCCGGAGTTTGTCTGGTCGTTTGTCGATAACCAGGCACAGATTACACAGGCGGCAACGCTTGCAGAAATCCCTACCACCACCCCCGCTTCCGACGCGTTATCAAAAGCGCTGAAAAAACGCGGCTTTAAGTTTGTGGGGTCAACCATTTGCTACTCATTTATGCAGGCCTGTGGACTGGTCAATGACCACGTCACCACTTGCTTCTGCCATCCCGATAATCTCAAATGATTCGCCGCCTACAGCCTGGTGAAATGGATGAACTGATTGAAATCTGGCTTGCCAGCACGATTCAGGCTCATCCATTTATTAGCGAAAATTACTGGCACGAAAGTGAGTCCATCGTACGGAATGTCTATATTCCGCAATCTGCGACCTGGGTTTATCTGCATCAGGGCAAAGTGGTGGGATTTATTAGCGTGCTGGATTCGCTATTTATTGGCGCACTGTTTGTTAGCGAACCTTTTATAGGCAAAGGAATGGGGCAAGCGTTGATGGAGCACGTCAAAGCGCTTTATCCCTCACTGAGCCTTGAGGTTTACCAGAAGAATCATCGGGCAGTACATTTCTACCATCACCAGGGCTTTCGCATTGAAGAAAGCGCCTGGCAAAACGAAACGCACCACCCGACATGGATTATGAGCTGGCAGGCGGAGCAAATGCTGTAACTTCCGGTACCGGGCCGAGATACTTTTCGGCCCACACCAGAGACGAGTTTGCAGCACAGCCATTTGCCAACCGCGAAGTCGGAATATCGAGCGTCAGCACATTTACCGCACCGTTTTTACACAGTTTTTCATCGTCTAAATCCGGCCATGCCCCCTGGTGAATACAGACCACTCCAGGCTTTATGCCTTCGGTTACCAGCGCACCCACCAGCACCTGCCCACGCGCATTCCAGACACGCACTAAATCACCATCCGCAATGCCACGTTCAGCCGCATCTTTTGGATGCAACGTTAACGGCTCACGCCCGGCAATGGCGTATTTGTCACGCAATGCCGCATAGTTGAGTTGGCTATGCAGGCGGTGTGCCGGATGAGATGAAAGCAGTTGAAGTTGGCCGGACTGCGCATTGCCTTGCCATTCGTCTGGCGCAAGCCAGGTCGGATGCGGAGGGCAATCAGCGTAACCAAAACTGGCAATACGCTCGGAATAAATTTCGATTTTCCCGCTTGGTGTTTTTAATGAATTAGCCTGCGGATCATGGCGGAAATCAGCGAAACGGATAAATCCGGCGTTCTTTTCACTTTCCGGCATTTCTATCAGTTGGTTAGCTTCCCAGAACTGTTTAAATTCCGGCAGTTCTACCTGCTGTGTCGCACCGCGCTTGCGCGCAATGTCATAGAACTCTTCCAGCCATTGCAGCTCGGTTTTTCCTTCACTAAAACGGGCTTCGCCGCCCTCTTCCCACAATGCACTGAGCTGGGCAAAAACATCGAAATCATTGCGCGCCTCCCCTTGTGGGGAAACGACCTGCTTCATCGGCACTAAATGCTGGTTACTGTAATCACCGGTCATCGTTAAATCATTGCGCTCAAACGATGTGGTGATCGGCAACACAATATCTGCGTGTTTTGCGGCCGCCGTCCAGAAGCATTCGGAAATAACGACCAACTCCGGTTTCTGCCAGGCTTTTATTAGACGATTGGTATCTTGATGGTGGGTAAAATTACCGCCTCCCGCCCACCAGAGCATGCGAATATCCGGGAATATTTTTTGCTGCCCGTTGTGCTGATACTCGCCACCTGGGTTTTCCAGCGCCTCAACAATGCGTGCCACCGGGATTTTCTCGACAGCATCTGTACCGTTTGCCACCGTTCCCTGCATTGAACCCAGCACCGCCGCGCGTCGCGTCGGGTTTCCGCCGTTCGCAAAGTGATAAGACAAACCAAAACCGCCGCCCGGCGTACCAATTTGCCCCAGCATCGCGGCAAGCGTGACCAGCATCCAGTGCTTTTGCTCGCCATACTGCTGGCGCTGCATCCCCCAGCCCGACATCAGCATGGTGCGATTGCGGCTAAACACCTGCGCCAGATATTCAATGGTTTGCACCGGCACACCACAAATCTTCGCTGCCCATTCGGCATTTTTCGGCTGGCCATCGGTTTCACCCGTCAGATAAGCGGCGAATTTTTCGTAGCCATGAGTACAGCTCGCCAGGAAGTCTGTGTCGTGCCAGCCGTGTTTAACCAGCGTATGCGCGATACCCAACATCAACGCGACATCAGTTCCCATATTTGGAGCAATCCACTGGGCATTTTCACCAAAAAAATCCACCGTTTCCGATCGCATCGGATCAATGGCGATCACGGTTTTACCGCTGTTTTTCAGTTGCTCAAAAAACTTCACGCCCTGTTCGTCGCTGGCGTTCCAGGCAATCTTTAGTGTGTTCAATGGGTTGGCACTCCAAAGCACCACCACATCGCTGTGCTCCAGCACCAGCGGCCAGCTGGTTTGCTGCTGATAAACCTCATTTGAGCCAACCACATACGGCATAATGACTTGTGCCGCACCGGTGGAGTAATCCCCCAAATGCCCGGTATAGCCACCCGCCAAATTCATATAACGCTGTAATAACGTAGACGCTTTATGAAGCACCCCATTGGAGCGCCAGCCGTAGGAACCCGCGAAAATAGACGCTGCTCCATAAGTCTTGCGAATGCGTTGGTGCTGCTGGTGAATCAACTGGAGCGCTTCATCCCAGCTGATACGCACATACTCATCTTCACCCCGCACACCTTGTGGTGCCTCGGGTGAGACAAGAAAACCTTTCCTGGCCATGGGATACTGCACACGAGCTTTACTGTGTACCTGGTCCGGAACTGCGCTTTGCAATGAATTCTCATGCCCGGTTTCCAATGCCCCTCTGGAAGCGAGAACTCGCTCTCCGTCAGTTTCAACGATCATCGGGCCCCAGTGTGCGGCAGTTAGAATTTTCTTGTTTGATGAGAATGCGTTAGCCAATTCGGGCTCCCTTATTTACAGGTGTTGTGCAGGTGGCGGCCTGATGGCCACTCAATATTTTGTTTACAAATTCAGACGACTCTATAGAAATTTCTACACATTCACACGGCATAATCAACCGCCGCTGAAGTCGCGGTTGAGTTATTAAATTCACAAAGGAAATGAGATGAAAAAACGCGTCATGATGATTGCCGCCATTGTTTGCGGCACGTTAGCAGTTTCTGGTTGTACTACGAACCCTTACACCGGCGAACGTGAAGCAGGGAAATCAGGCATTGGAGCCGGTATTGGCTCGCTGGTAGGCGCAGGCGTTGGCGCTCTCTCCTCATCGAAAAAAGATCGCGGCAAAGGCGCTTTGATTGGTGCCGCAGCAGGTGCTGCATTAGGTGGTGGCGTCGGTTATTACATGGATGTGCAGGAAGCGAAACTTCGCGAAAAAATGCAGGGAACGGGCGTGAGTGTGACGCGTAGTGGCGACAACATCGTGCTTAACATGCCAAACAATGTCACCTTCGACAGCAGCAGCGCAACACTGAAACCGGCTGGTGCGAATACCCTGACCGGAGTGGCAATGGTATTAAAAGAATACCCAAAAACTGCGGTTAATATCGTTGGTTACACTGACAGCACCGGCAGCCAGGAGCTGAACAT
The DNA here is from genome assembly GCF_902500225.1 of Buttiauxella massiliensis. Taxonomy (GTDB): domain Bacteria; phylum Pseudomonadota; class Gammaproteobacteria; order Enterobacterales; family Enterobacteriaceae; genus Buttiauxella; species Buttiauxella massiliensis. Next base: position 347,235 of record NZ_LR722651.1, read on the forward strand.
GAAACTTTCCCAGCAGCGTGCAGATGGTGTGGGTAGCGCGCTGATTACACAAGGTGTGGCAGCAAACCGTGTGCGTACCACAGGTGCAGGCCCGGCGAATCCAATCGCCAGCAACAGCACGGCTGAAGGCAAAGCGCAGAACCGCCGCGTAGAAATTACGCTGAGCCCACTGTCTTAAGCATTGGATTTGGCTGTATCTCGCCCTGGCTCATTGCCAGGGCGAAAAACTCTGCATTTACATCGGCGGTGTCAGGCCATCTTTACCAGCGGATATACCGCGTGCAACTAACTGACCTTTATCATCTTTCGCGGTGTGTAAAACGACTTTAGTACCTGGTTTCAACAGTGATTTATCCGCTGGGGTAATCAGCACGACCGGAGCGTCATCCGGAACAATGACTGTTTTTTCCTGATCTTTAACCTTCACCGTCATCGTACGGCCATGACTATTAACCAGTTTTCCGACCGTACCGTTGGTCATGGTGTTTACATTGCCGTCGGCAGACTCAAAAGGGTTAAACCCTTCACCCGATCCCCGCAAGCTCGGCGCGAATACATGTACTTCTAACGCTTTCAGCGTGCCATCAGCCTGCTGCACCGCCGCTGTGCCAATAAAACTATCAGGTTTGATATCACTTACTTTTGCCTCGCTGACGCTATTCACTTTAGTTTGATCGGTCAGTGCGATATCGAGCTTCTCCCCCTGCCGCGTGGTGATTTTGAGTGTATTACCATTCACAGCATCGATAATGCCACGCACCGGTCTGATAACATTTTCAGCTGCCGTCGCCATAGAACCAGCACTCAGCAGCAATGCGCTGAGCAGCAAAGCGGAAAAACAATGCTTAGTCATTTTTCTCTCCAGTATTCAGTTTATGAATCATTAGCAAGCTTATTAAGGGTAATTCGCAAATGAAAACCGGTGAGGAAAGTCGTTTGAAAGAGTGTGTTTAAACATTTCGCCAAATCGTGTGACGCCAGGCAGTCGCAGCTAAACTAACCATGATACGCTGCGTGAATACGCTTACCATCGTGCTGCTTCAGGAAGAGATATGGCTTACAAATTTGCTCTGATAGTGCTTATCCCACTTGCCATTATTGGCTGTTCATCGACTGATACCTCAGGCTATGACGGGCATAAAACCATTAGCCCGGCAGAGACTAACGAGGCATTAATCATGCGCTCGCAATATCCGGATCAGTATTATGGCCGTGAAAATTTAACTACGGAGCAGCGCAGAGAAATAAGTGAGAAAATGCGTGCAGACAGGCTGGAAGCACGAGGACGGCAGGATAACAGCACTGACAGTGGCGATGGCTTCGGGCAATCCGTTCCCCACGGGTTTTAGAACTCAGTCAATTTCAGAACCTACAAAAACAAAAAACCCCGCTGGTGAGGCGAGGTTTTTTGTTTTTGCTACTTTATAAAAAGCTATACATCTTCCCAGGCGGGCAATCTATAGAACCATCGACTCAAAGCATAATACACAGTCATTATTAAACCGAACGTGACTCCTGCTGACAGTATTTTTAACAACATAGCTTCGGCACTATCTCCATCATTCCTCCACTGCACAAACCACATAATTCCCCCCCACAGCACGCCAAAGTAGAGGCTGAAGTTCAGGAAAACTATGTAAAAAGGAACAAAATGTGGAGGCCGACACTTGAAATTAAAACGCCAGAGTAAATTGACATAGGGTGGAGCATAGGTGCTTTTCCACATGCCCGTTTTGGCAAGCAAATTGAGCGCACGCTGTTTCTTCGCTTTGAAATCCATCTCTACTCATCTCCTGGTAATAGTTTTTAACCTCAAGGATATATCTCGTCTTTGAGTGACACTGAGTCTCATCCCCCATTTCTGGCAACATAAATTGCCGTTCAGGCTTTACATGCTGCCAATTTATCTCTCATTCAAAAGGTGTCAGGCCATAGGGTTTCATCGTCTTTGTGTGGTAGATTCCTCTCGATTTTTTGGCACAGTCAGTTTTATAAACTGACAATTGGCATCAACACCCCAAATAACACCTGAGAAAATGAAAAAGTTAGCCAATATTCACCTGCTGATGATGTTGATTCTGCTGGTTGCTGTCGGGCAAATGACGCAAACCATTTATATCCCTTCAATTCCCGATATGGCTCACGACTTCGGCGTGCGCAACGGGGCAATTCAGCAAGTGATGGCGGCGTATTTGCTGACCTATGGCGTGTCACAGCTTATCTACGGGCCAATTTCAGACCGCATCGGCCGCCGCCCGGTCATTCTCACCGGTATGAGTATTTTCATCCTCGCCACACTTTGGGCTCTGTTCACCACTAATTTGACGGCTCTGGTGATTGCCAGTGCGTTGCAGGGAATGGGGACAGGAGTTGCAGGAGTGATGGCACGAACCATGCCGCGTGACCTTTACGAAGGTGCATCGCTCCGTTCTGCCAACAGTCTGCTGAATATGGGGATTCTGGTCAGCCCGCTATTGGCTCCGGTCATTGGGGGGATGCTTGATTCCGTATGGGGCTGGCGTGCTTGCTACGGCTTCTTGCTGGTGCTTTGCACCATTGTCGCCTTCTGCATGTTGCGCTGGTTACCTGAAACGCGCCCAGTTCAGGCTAAACCTCAACGACTGGTTGCGAGCTATAAAGCCTTACTAGGCAGCGGTTCGTTTAATTGTTATCTGCTGATGCTGGTCGGTGGATTGGCAGGCGTAGCCGTATTTGAAGCCTGTTCCGGTGTATTGATGGGCGGCGTTCTTGGGCTCAATGGCGTAGTGGTGAGTATTCTGTTTATTCTCCCTATCCCAGCAGCCTTCTTTGGCTCCTGGTATGCTGGCCGGGAGAATGCGCGCTTCTCTTCATTGATGTGGCAAGCCGTATTGAGCTGCCTGTTTGCCGGCATTTTGATGTGGATTCCAGGCTGGCTTGGAATTATGAATATCTGGACATTACTGGTGCCAGCCGCGCTGTTCTTCTTCGGTGCAGGGATGTTATTCCCACTGGCTACCAGCGGCGCAATGGAGCCGTTCCCATTCCTCGCAGGCACCGCCGGTGCGCTGGTTGGTGGGCTGCAAAATATCGGTTCTGGAGCGATGGCGTGGTTTTCTGCGTTGCTGCCACAAACCGGGCAATTCAGCCTCGGCATGTTGATGACCGCGATGGGTGTGATGATTTTGTTCTGCTGGCTTCCGCTGTCGCATAAGTTTCAGCGGCATGGTGAAGCAGTGTAATTTCCGCTCAACCCGAGCAGGTGAAACGCAAGCGTAGGTCGGGTAAGCGTAGCGCTACCCGACACTATCCAACTTAAAGCACTTTACTCAAAAACTCTTTGGTACGTGGGTTAGTAGGGTTGCTAAACAGCTGCGACGGTGGCCCCTGCTCCTGAATCACACCCTGATCAATAAACACCACGCGATCCGCCACTTCACGGGCAAACCCCATTTCGTGAGTGACGATAACCATTGTCATTCCTTCCAGAGCCAGCTGTTTCATCACGGCCAGGACTTCACCTACCAGTTCCGGGTCGAGTGCTGAAGTTGGCTCATCAAACAGAATGATCGACGGCTCCATTGCCAGCGCACGGGCAATCGCCACACGCTGTTGCTGCCCACCGGAAAGGCTTGACGGCCAGGCGTCGATTTTGTCTATCAACCCAACCTTTTGCAGCAACTTTTCCGCACGCGACACGGCTTCAGCCTTCGAAAAACCTTTAAGCGACATCGGCGCCATCGTCAGGTTTTCCAGCACTGTCATATGTGGGAACAGGTTGAAACGCTGGAACACCATGCCAATACTTTCGCGCAGCGTGTTGAGGTTAGTTTTTGGGTCGTGTACGGCAAAACCGTTCACCATTACCTCACCACCATCCGGCTTTTCCAGCGCATTCAGGCAGCGTAGAAAGGTACTCTTACCGGAACCGGACGGACCAATCACACACACCACTTCCTGTGGCGCGATATCACAGGAAATGCCGCGCAGCACATGGGTTTTGCCAAATTGTTTCTGTAAATCCTTAACGTGAATCACTTTTGCCAAACCTCTTTTCCATGTGTTGCACCATCAGCGAGAGCATGAACGTCAGCACCCAATACACCAGCGAGATCGTCAGGTACGGTTCCCAATAAGTCGCATAAGCGCCAGAGACGGTACGTGCAGCGTAGGCCAAATCTGCAAGGCCAATCGCTGAAGCCAGTGAAGAATCTTTCACAATGGCGATAGCGTTATTACCTAGCGGCGGCAGAATCCGGCGGAATGCCTGCGGCAAAATCACTTTGCGCATCGTTTTGCCCCAGCCCATACCTAAAGCGCGGGAAGCTTCCATCTGGCCTTTATCGATAGACTGAATACCCGCACGGAAAATCTCAGAGACATAAGCTCCGGCATTGAGGGTAATCGCCACCACGCACGAGAGAAATGCGCCATATTCAGAGCGCAGTGCACGGGCAAAATCGACTGACATCAGCCCACTGGTCACCAACATGCCATCACGCGGGTTGATAAACAGCGGCACCAGCGCAAAGTGAACCACCATGATTTGCACAAACAGTGGTGTGCCACGGAACGCACTCACGTAAACGCGCACCGGCCACTGCACCGCATAACGCAGCACGTGTTTCCACGGGCCATCTTCGGCATGCGCCATGCGGCCCAGACCAAGCAGCAAGCCCCATGTGGTGCCTAAAATAACGCAGATGATGGTGCACTTGATGGTCATGATCGCGCCTTGCATAAATAGCGGCGCGTATTCTGAGATTATCTCCCAGCGAAATCCGGTCATACCTGTCCTTGTTGGGGCCGAAACGGCCCCAAGTCATATACCCATTATCCTTCAAGCTGCAGGGGTGTTGGCTGCAACTCGAATGCTAACGGGTATCGCAAATTATTCAGCGGGAAGAGTTGGAACGTTGCTATCAAACCACGTGGAATAGATTTTTGCGTAGGTCCCGTCGGCGACGATTTTCTTCAGGCCTGCGTTGATTTTACCCAGTAGTTCCTGGTTATCTTTCGCTACGGCAATACCGAAATACTGGCGTTCGAATTTGTCATCTTTAACCGCTTTCAACGCTTTTTCCGGGTGAGATTTGATGTAGTACTTCACCACACCCACATCACCAACAGCCGCGTCTATGCCGTCTTCAGCAAGTTCTTGCAGCATCAGCGGCGTATTATCAAAGCGTTTGATATCAGTGCTGTTTTTACCCAGCGTGTCGGACACGACAGTATCGCCAGCGCTAGAGTTCACTACGCCAACTTTCTTACCTTTGAGCGCGTTAACGGAATCCACTTTGGAGTCATTAGGTACCACGATGGACTGCTCTGCCGGGAAGTATGGTGCGGAGAAATCAACCATCGCTTTGCGTTTATCGGTGATGGTGATGCCAGAAATAATGATGTCACGGTCGCCGGAGTTCAGCGTGGCAAAAATACCTTCCCACGGTGTATTAACCAGTTTGATATCAAAGCCTTCTGCTTTGGCGATAGCTTTGATGATATCGATATCAAAACCTTCCAGCTGTTTCTGGCTGTTTTCAAATTCAAATGGGCGGTATGTACCGCCAGAACCCACGACATAGGTTTGCTGTGCGGCATAAGCGGAAGAGACAACGGAGGACAACATGCACCCGGCGAAAACAACTGATTTAACTAATTTCCTGAACATTTTGCACTCCGAAAAGTTATTTAGTTATGCATTTAATTTGCATAAAAATACATAAATTGGCGGGAAGCATCAACTGAAAGTTACAACAGACTCATTTTTCGGAGTTCGTCCCGCATATGAAACAACGCCGTGACAGCACCAAATCAAACTTGTGATTGCAGCCAGTGAATAAACGCTTCAATTTTTGGCCATTGCCGCCCGGGTAGCGTAGTTGCGTAATAATGTTGATGGCATTTCAACGTCATATCACCAAATGGAGCAACTAACTCGCCGCGATCCAGGCGCTTTTGCACCAGCCTTTTTCGCCCCATTGCCACACCTATCTGGTTTACGGCGGCAATAACAGCTAAGTCTGAACGATCAAATCCAATGCCTGAAGATGAAGGTAAATCGATGGAAAAATGTTGCGCCCAGCTATGCCATTCGTCCGTGCCCGAATCGTTACTCCACGCCTGGCGGTCATGTAGCAGCGTACAGTTTCGTAAGAACTCTGGTTTATTATGCAATTCGAATCGCTGTGCATATTCCGGACTGCAAACCGGCAAGATGTCTTCATCCATCAGAAAATGATGGGTTAGCTGTGATGAAGGGGCATCGTCAAAATAAAGCGCCAGGTCGACTCCAGCACGTTGCAGATTCACGTTGTCGTTGCCAGTGAGAATGGTCAGTGAAATGGAAGGGTAGCGCCGCGTAAAATCACCCAAAATCGGCACCAGCCAACACTGAGCAATTGAAGGACGCGAATAAATAGTCAGCAAGCCCGACAGCTCCTGGTTTTTGATATCCAGGATCTCCTGATTTAACGTATCCAGCGATGATTTCAGCGCCCAAAAAACTCGTTTTCCTTCATGTGTTAACTCAACTTTACGGTGTGAACGCACAAACAGCTGGATCCCCAACTCCTGCTCAAGCTGATTAATCCGATGGCTGACCGCGCTCGAACTTAGCGAAAGCTCTGCCGCTGCCAGCGCGAAGGATTGATGCCGAGCTGCGACTTCAAATGTGTAGAGTTTTGATAGCTGCCAGCCGTTGAGCAGGCGGTTTCTGACTTCACGAATCGGGTCCATAGCGCTTTCCTGAAAGATAAATCATGGCGACATTGTAAAATACGCCCTCGAAAACGTCGTTTTAAGATGTGAAAAATCGAACCAACATCAATTTAACACCCCTAATTTCGACCTGAATCACTCTTTTGCCTCAATCTGGCTCATCTGAGATGCTATTTATATCGTTTGTCAGCCAGGAGCAATTTTTATCCAATAGCGGCAGATAAATCGCAGAGTGAGGTGGGTATGGAATCTCAGATTTGGGTTGTGGGAACGCTGCTCAGCAGCATAATTTTAATCGTCTTTACCATCGTAAAACTGAAGTTTCACCCTTTCCTCGCTTTGTTGCTGGCCAGTTTTTTTGTCGGCACCATGATGAGTATGAGCCCGCTGGATATGGTGAACGCCATTGAAAACGGCATTGGCAGCACGTTGGGCTTCCTCGCGGCGGTCATCGGCCTTGGCACGATTCTGGGCAAGATGATGGAAGTGTCAGGCGGCGCCGAGCGGATTGGCCTGGCGTTACAGCGCTGCCGATGGTTATCGGCTGATGTGATAATGGTGTTGGTTGGCTTGATTTGCGGTATCACGCTGTTTGTGGAGGTCGGTGTGGTGTTGCTGATTCCGCTGGCATTTTCTATCGCCAAAAAGACCAATACCTCTTTGCTGAAACTGGCTATTCCATTGTGTACTGCGTTAATGGCAGTGCATTGCGTGGTTCCGCCACACCCAGCGGCGATGTTTGTCACCAACAAACTGGGTGCGGATGTCGGCACAGTGATTGTGTATGGTTTACTGGTGGGCTTAACTGCATCACTAGTCGGCGGGCCACTGTTCCTGAAAATCGTCGGCAATCGTCTGCCGTTTAAAGCGGTCCCTGCTGAATTTTCTGACCTGAAAGTTCGTAACGAAGAAACGCTGCCTTCATTAGGCGCGACGCTGTTTACGATTTTACTGCCGATTGGTCTGATGCTGGTCAAAACCCTCGCTGAGCTGAATATGGCGAAAGGCGGGGCGTTGTACACCGTGCTGGAATTTATCGGTAACCCAATAACAGCCATGTTTATTGCGGTGTTTGTCGCCTATTACGTGCTTGGATTACGCCAGCATATCGGCATGAGCCAACTGTTAACCCATACCGAGAATGGCTTTGGTTCTATCGCCAACATTTTGCTGATTATCGGTGCGGGCGGTGCGTTTAACGCCATTCTGAAAACCAGTGGCCTGGCAGATTCGCTGGCGGTGTTGCTCTCCAATTTGCACATGCACCCGATTTTACTGGCATGGCTGGTCGCCCTGATTTTGCATGCGGCTGTAGGCTCTGCAACAGTGGCAATGATGGGCGCAACCGCTATTGTGGCACCGATGCTGCCGCTTTATCCCAACGTCAGCCCGGAAATTATCACCATTGCTATTGGCTCCGGCGCAATTGGCTGCACCATCGTCACGGACTCACTGTTCTGGCTGGTGAAGCAATATTGCGGCGCAACGCTTAACGAAACATTCAAATACTATACAACGGCGACTTTTATCGCCTCTCTGTTAGCACTGGGCGCGACGTTCCTGCTTTCCTTTATCATCTAAGCGCAAAGAGATTGTCTTATGAAAAACGCTGAAATAAACACATTGATTCAACAGTTTCCGCTGGTTCGCGATCTGATTGATTTGCAAGAAACCCGTTGGTTTAACCCGGAAACCACAACGCTTGCCGAAGGCTTACCGTACGTGGGGCTGACCGCCGAAGATGTGCAGGATGCCCATGCACGCCTGACGCGTTTTGCGCCTTATCTGGCGCAGGCATTCCCGGAAACCGCTGCGACTAACGGCATTATCGAGTCCGAACTGGTCGCCATTCCAGCAATGCAAAAACGCCTGGAAAAAGAGTTTGATCAGAAAATCTGCGGCCAGTTGCTGCTGAAAAAGGACAGCCATCTGCCAATTTCAGGTTCCATCAAAGCGCGTGGCGGGATTTATGAAGTCCTGACTCATGCCGAAAAACTGGCAATCGAAGCCGGTTTACTGACCACCGAAGATGATTACACCAGACTGCTATCACCTGAATTTAAAGCTTTCTTTAGCCAGTACAGCATCGCGGTTGGCTCAACCGGCAACCTGGGGTTATCCATCGGCATCATGAGCGCGCGCATTGGCTTTAATGTCACCGTGCATATGTCTGCCGATGCCCGAGCGTGGAAAAAAGCCAAACTGCGCAGCCATGGCGTCACGGTTGTGGAATACGAGCAGGATTACGGTGTCGCCGTAGAGCAGGGCCGTAAAGCGGCTGAATCCGACCCTAACTGTTTCTTTATCGACGACGAAAATTCACGCACGCTTTTCCTCGGCTACTCAGTTGCCGGCCAGCGCTTAAAAGACCAGTTTACCCAGCAAGGTCGAGTTGTGGATAAAGAACACCCGCTGTTTGTTTACCTGCCGTGCGGCGTGGGCGGTGGGCCTGGTGGTGTGGCATTTGGTCTGAAAATGGCGTTCGGTGATAACGTTCACTGCTTCTTTGCAGAACCGACGCATTCGCCTTGTATGCTGCTGGGGGTTTATACCGGCCTGCATGATGAGATATCCGTGCAAGATTTGGGTATTGATAATGTTACTGCCGCTGATGGCCTGGCGGTGGGGCGTGCGTCCGGGTTTGTTGGACGCGCAATGCAACGGTTACTCGATGGTTTCTATACTCTTGAAGACCAGACCATGTACCGGTTGCTCGGCTGGCTTGCGGAAGAAGAAAATATTCGTCTTGAACCTTCTGCGCTGGCGGGAATGCCAGGTCCACAGCACGTAAGTGCAGATACGGCTTACCAGCAGATGCATGGCTTCACAGCGCAGCAACTGCAAAATGCTACTCATATCGTTTGGGCGACAGGTGGCGGCATGGTGCCAGAAGCGGAGATGGCGCAGTATCTGGCGAAAGCGAAGTAATCCGTTTACAGCAAAGTTGTCGGATGTCGCTAACGCTAATCCGACCTACGAAAAAATCTGGAGTAAGGTGCAGCCCCTTACTCCAGTTCGCCGCTATTTCAGCTCAGGCCAGTACTCTTTGTTCGCTACAATCAAATCATCAAGAATCGCTTTGGCAACCGATGCACTTGGCACGGTTTTCGACAGCGTGATAGCCTGCCATAACTTCACGTAAGAGCGCTCTTCCCAGGCTTCAACCACCAGTTTTTCTACCGCCACCTGTTGGCTCATCAACCCTTTCTGGAACTGTGGAATATTGCCGACAACCAGCGGCTCCGGCCCATTTTTCCCAACCAGACATGGAATTTCAACCATTGCTTCCGGGTCAAAGTTATTAATCGCACCGTTGTTTGGCACAATCAAAAGCATGCGTTCTTGTGTATTAAAGGCAATTGCCGCCGCAAGATCGACGATGTACGACGCATGTTCGTCAATCTCCAGCTCCCCTGCTGATGATTTCCCTGCCTGAATGATGGCATTACACGAACCAAACACGTGTTTTTCACGGTGTTCCATCACTTCGTTGGCGCGGGTGTGTTCCGGGTTGGAGTGCTCAACCACATAATCCGGGAACAGGTAATATTTCAGGTAAGTATTAGGGAAGGTGCTCGGGTCCAGGGCCCACACATCTTTTGCTTTAGAGAATGTATCGTTCCAGCTGGCTTCGGTTCCATGCTCATCTGATGGCGGGACATAACCAAATTTAGCCACATGTTCGCGGATCTTCGGCATCAAATCGTTGCCATTTTTATCCTCGATTGATGTCCACCAGCCAAAGTGGTTAAGGCCGTAATAACGTACGCGCATCTCTTTGCGATCTTTCAGGCCAGCAATTTGCGCCATGCGGCTTTCAATGCCGATTGGCATATCGCAAATGTTGAGAATCTTCGCGTTCGGGCGCAGTTTACGCGTGGCTTCAGCCACAATCGCTGCCGGGTTGGAGTAGTTAAGCATCCAGGCGTTTGGCGAGTATTTCTCCATGAAATCAACCAGCTCTAATACACCACCGATGGAGCGCATGCCGTAGGCAATCCCGCCTGGTCCACAGGTTTCCTGGCCCAAAACGCCATGACGCAGTGGGATTTTCTCATCTTGTTCACGCATCGGGTATTTGCCCACGCGGATGTGTGCCATCACGAAGTCCACATCAGTAAAGGCTTCTTTCGGGTCGGTGGTATAGCTGAACTCGATTTCAGGAGCCTGCTCTTTGAGGATAACTTTGCAAGCTTCTGCAATCGTTTCCTGGCGCGCACCGTCATTGTCATAAAACTTCAGGGCGCGCAGCGGGAAGCGATGCTGGTTTGCCAGTAACATCAATACGATACCAGGAGTGAATGTGCTGCCGCCACCGGCTACTACTACAGAGAATTTTTTCATGATACTGCCTCCGTCATGGATTTAAGTTCGGTCGAAGAAGTGTCTTTCATCAGAGTTTCAAGTTGGTCTCGGACTTGCGGGACATGCAGGCCCACAATCACCTGAATACCGTTGCCGCGTCGCACCACACCGTGGGCGCCCAGCGCTTTGAAAATGTCGTCACTGTGCGTCAGGGCCATATCTGCGAGGGTGATACGCAAGCGAGTCGCACAGTTATTGACGCTAAGAATGTTGTCGGTACCGCCGAGCGCTTCGAGAAAGCCTGCGGCCTGACCTTGTTTGGTCTCTTTGGTCGCAGCAGCGGTGGTTTGCTTGCGTGATGCCTGGTAATCCGCCTTGCTGTACAGCTTGACCTCACTGTCTTCACGCCCTGGTGTTTTCAGGTTGAAGCGCAAGATGAGGGTACGGAACACCACGAAGTAGATGCCGGTGAAGACGAGGCCAATACCAATCTGGATAAACATCATTGATGCATGGTTGTGGAACATCGGTATCCAGTTTTGCGGCAGGAACTGGTCAAGAAGCCCGCCACCCATGTTGCCCACCACGCCACACATGTACATCACGGTCGCCATGGTTGCGGCAAGGAAGGCGTGGACGGCAAACAAGACTGGCGAGATAAACAGGAAGGTAAATTCAAGTGGCTCGGTAATACCCACCAGCATCGCGGTGAGTGTTGCGGGTATCAGCAGGCCAGCAACTTTTACGCGGTTTTCAGGTGCTGAGGTGGCGTACAGAGCAAGCGCAATCCCCAGGCAGCCAAAGATCTTAGAGTTGCCGTGCAGTGCAAATCCGCCTTCCGGGAACAGGGTTTTCAGCGGCAGCGTGCTCTGGCTGAACTCCTGCAAATGCTGCGCCCAGTAAACCTGAATACCGCCTTCAACTACCGCTGGGCCAAAGATAAACGGACCGTAGATGAAGTGATGCAAGCCGGTTGGAATCAGAATGCGTTCCAGGAAGGTATAAACCCAGACGCCAAGCGAACCGGCGCTACGCAAGAATTCCTGTAGGGATTCAATGCCCATTTGCACTTTTGGCCAGCCATAAAGAGTGAGCCAGGCGCAAGGAATCATGGCAAAGAAGGCGACAATCACGACAAATGAACTGCCCTGGAAGATGCCAAGAAAGACGGGGAGTTGTTTTTCGAAATAGCGGTTGTGGATAGCCGTGACAAAACCGGAGATAACTATCGCGCCAATGATGCTGGTATCAAGCGTTTTGATCCCGGCAATCATGGTTAGCCCGGTACCCGCCACCGGATCGGCGCTGAAATCAACACCGAAGTAATGGCCCCAGGTCATCCCCATGGCATTAATGAAGTAGTTCCAGGTCATAAAGCTAACCAGTACCGCTAAGCAAGCACGGCCCTGCGCTTGCTTAGCGAGGCCAATCGGTAAGCCGACGGCAAAAATCAGCGGCATATTGCGGAATACCGTCCAGCCACCTTCTTCAATAATGTGAACAATTTGCGCGAATAAATTATCGGGTGCGGTTAGCGCTTCGCCGACGAACATCGGATTGCGCAACATAATGGCGATGCCTACGACAATCCCGGCGAACGGAAACAACAAAACCGGGGTAAACATTGCGCCACCAAAACGTTGTATTTGACTGAGCATTTTTAAATCCTCACTTAACAACCTGTAGGGTAAATGGCCTTATTTTTTAACGCTGGCCTGCGACTGAGAGTAGGGAGACACAGGTGACTTATCGTTGCCCGTCGCACCGATTCGTGATCGCTTTCATAGTTTTTATTTGGGGTAAGTTGTCTACTTTTTGATAGTTAAATAGACACGATGATTTTTAATTTCTTGTTCATCATGAAAATATGAAATAAAAATCATTTAAATCATGAATTTGATTAATGAAATGACGGTTCTATAAACCCAATTCGAAGCGGCTAAGAGGTCTACAGGTGATCTACAAATCTATCGCCGATCGGTTACGCATCCGGCTAAATTCTGCTGATTACAACATAGGCAGCCCGCTACCTTCTGAAGTTCGCCTGGCAGGCGAGTTTGGTGTTTCACGTATGACGATTCGTAAAGCCATCGATTTGTTGGTGGGCTGGGGGTTGGTCGTACGCCGCCATGGCAGTGGCACTTATGTAGCGAAGAAAGATGTTCACCATGAAACCACGAATCTCACCGGGTTTATTGAGGTGATGCGTAACCAGGGCAAAGAGGTGGTGAGTAATGTGCTGGAGTTCAATGTGATGCCCGCCCCACCAGCAATCGCCAGCCAATTACGCATTAATATTGATGAACGGATCTATTTCTCGCGCCGGGTTCGCTCGGTAGATGGCAAGCCGTTAATGGTAGAAGACAGCTATATGCCGGTGAAATTATTCCGTAATTTGTCCGTCGCACATCTGGAAGGTTCTAAATTCAGTTATATAGAAGATGAGTGCCACATCATCGTCTGTGGTAACTACGAAAGCCTCACACCCGTGCTGGCCGACAAGAAAATGGCAAATCTGCTCAATATCGATGAGCTAACACCCATTCTGCGCATCACGTCACTGTCATACAGCGACAGCGGTGACTATGTGAATTATTCGGTGATGTTCCGAAATGCCAGCGAATACCAGGTGGATTACCATTTGCGGCGGGTGCATATGAATAGAATAAGAGATGAGGCATAAACATAGCTTGCTGATAACTAATTTAATAAAAATAAGATAATTGCTGCCCTAATGGGCAGCAATTTCGTTAAAAGCTCTGAATTCATTTTTACTTCTTAAATACATTTTCTCTATGCCATTCAAGAAATGTGTAAGCCTTTGGATGAAATTCGCGAACCCGTTGGATTTTGATGTTTAAATCTTGCCATATTTTACTGTCAAAGCATGGGCTTAGCATTACTAATCCATCGTTGGTAAACGACAAGTAACCATTATCGAAAAGCACGTCTATATGAGCAGCGAGCATAATCCCGTTATAAGGATTCAACCGTTCTGAACCAGTCTCACAAGCGCGCCAGGGTTTAATATGACTTGCTATAAGTAGAGGAAGGAAAGAAACACCAGTCACAGGGCATGCTGGATAAATTTTCAAACATTCCACCCGGAACATCCCCTGACCCCGACGCGCTTCAATGTACGTCAGTTTCTCTGTTTCACTCAGAGATACATCAGTAAGGATTTCTTCAACATCCTCAACTTCCGGAGCATATATACTCGTCATAACAGTTGTATAAATGTCTCTGTTTGGCGCGTGTCTTTTAGCAGTTAACGTTGACGCAATAATATCCGTGGGAATTCCTGCTGGAACATTAATATATTTTATTTTTGAACCATATGAACGGTTACCTGTGAACTCCTCCCAATTCAAAGTTGTTTTCCCATGAATATGAGCATTTGTAAAATATACTACTTTCTTATTTACTTTTACGCCTTCAACTTCATGAATCTTGACTATATCTGCAACTATAATATCGAATTGAGATTTATTAACATCATCTTCCTTGCGAATAATAATAACCTCCGGAACTTTACCTTTACCAATAACCCATTTTCCGGAGTGCCCATCTTTTCCTTCCATATGAAAATTGGCGCCACTTGTTTCAACAATTACTGCAAGTCTGGATGGAGATGCTTTATTAAAGCTGATATTATTCTTTTCCACAATACACTTCCTTATATAGGGTAGATCGATATGCAACAGAATTCTACGCGTTGTGTATTATTATCGACCGCGCGTGATTTTTCTTTAGCAATTAATAAATAAAAGGGATTCAGCTATTTGATGAAATGTACTTTTTCAGCACCATAACAGTTTATAAAATTAACGGCACCCTTAGGTAGGTTAAGAAAACGAGCACCTGTAACATCACAATCCTCCAATACCAATGGGCGTTCAACAATGTTGCAATGTGAAAAAGTGGTATTTTTTAGATTGCAATTCATAAAGACTACGCGTTGTAAATTACACTTATTTATAACCGTGCTTTCGAATGAGGTGTTTTCAAAAAAGCAACTTCGTAGAACAGATGAATAGATGATCGCATTAACAATACCAGAGAAAGTAACCAGACCACGTAAGACGCAATCAACAAGCAATCCTTTAATAGAAAATTCCGACAAGCGCTCTCCAGTATTATCAATCGACCGAGATTCAACTCCATCCAATTGCAATGAAATACCTGAACTTAGCCTTATAAAAGAATCTTGTAATACTCCATTTTTAATATGTAATTTTCCTTTTGAATTTAACACTGAGTTTTCGATGAAGTTTTCAAATAGTAAGAGGTCACCATCTATTTTAAACAATGAGTTTATTACCTTACCATTAAGTACCTCTATCCTCGAATGGCTACCATGGTCTCTATATATATCAATCAGACAGTTATTCAAATTGCACTTATTAATAAGTGAAATACCAATTAGATTATATGCAATTATTTTTTCATTTTTTAGAATGGCATTATTGAAGGCGAAAGAAGTCGCCTCCCTGATAACTTGGGGGGTCAACATGATAGCTCCTGGACGCAAAAAAAACCGCTAACAAAAGTAAGCGGTGACGATAACGATGATGAGAACACTTGTCGGTTATAGCAAAAAAATCGATGGCACTACAATCGCTATTTCGTCCTATTATTTGCAAAATTGAAAATAAAAAAATCATGTAATTCAATTAATTACATAAAAATCACACCATCAATGATTATGTTTATCACCCTGTAACAGCAAATGCGTAATCGGCGATAGCCATCTTCCAGCAAAAAACGTCATGGAGAAATGGCTGTCGCAATGAGTTAAATTCACATCCAAAACAATACCGCCAATAGCTGCGGCGTAATAATGCGCAGGAACATTACCAGTGGATAAACAGTGGCATAAGAGAGTGCCGCCGCTCCACTGGTTGCGTGCAAGCCGTTGGCAAAAGCCAGCGCAGGGGGATCGGTCATTGAGCCTGCCAACATTCCGCACAGTGTCAGATAATTCATTTTGGCGAGCAATCTTGCCAACAATCCAGTAACCAGCAATGGAATACCCGTAATCAGAATCCCGTAGCCAATCCAACTCACTCCGTCTCCGTGCAGCAAAGTACTGACAAAATCACCGCCCGATTTCAATCCAACCACCGCCAGGAATAGCACAATTCCTAACTCGCGCAGCGCAAGATTCGCACTTGGCGGCATAAACCAATAGAGCTTGCCGATGCTGCCAATTCGCCCAAGAATGATCGCCATTATAAGCGGCCCACCTGCCAGCCCAAGACGTAGAGCCACAGGGAAACCAGGGATGAAAAGCGGGATGGAACCGAGCAACACCCCAAGACCAATGCCGATAAATACCGGAAGCATTTGTACCTGCTGGAGTTTCTGTTGCGCGTTACCGACTTCAGCGGCTACTGCTTCTATAGATTCCGGGCGACCCACCAGGTTCAGGATGTCACCAAATTGCAGGCTGGCATTGCTGCTTGCGACCAGTTCAATACCTGCACGATTCAGGCGCGAAATCACCACGTCATACTTTTGTTTTAAATGCAGATCGCGAATTTTCTTGCCGAGCACTTTCTCGTTAGTCACCACCACACGTTCAACGCGCAGGTCTGTGCCACGAGTCGAAAGCGAGGTATCCACCTGCTGGCCGATCACCAGCAATGCAGAGTGCAGATCTTTTTCCTGGCCGACGAGGTGGAGTAAATCTCCGGTTTGAATAACCGTGCCAGGCGCTGGCACCATCAGCAATTCCCCACGTTTCAAACGCGAACAAATAATAGTGTCGCTATTAAGGACCGGCACTTCCTGAATAGGTAATCCGTTAAGGTTAGGGTTGGCAACACAGATATTCATGGTCTGGAGTTGCGCGTGGTTTTGCCCACTACTGTTATCAAAGCGTTGTGCTTCTTGATCGACATTAATTCTAAATGCCATGCGAATTAACCACATGGTCAGAAGAATCCCGCAAATACCGAACGGATAAGCCATCGCGTAGCTCATCCCCATTTTATCGACCAACTCTGAAGGCGTGCCGAGGTCGGTCAAAATTTGCTGACCTGCACCTAACGCTGGAGTGTTAGTTACCGCTCCCGAGAAAACACCGAGCACCACAGGAAGCGGAACATCGAAGATTTTATGGACAAGTGCCGTGACCAGCGCACCAATCACTACAATCAGAAGAGCAAATAGATTAAGGCGTAAACCGGAAACGCGTAGCGAGGAGAAGAAGCCTGGCCCAACCTGAATACCAATGGTGTAGACGAAGAGGATCAAGCCGAATTCCTGAATGAAATGAAGCATATCTCCATTCAGGCTTACTCCAGCCTCACTAACGAAATGGCCAACAATAATCCCGCCAAACAGCACGCCACCGATACCAAATCCGACACCGCGGATTTTGATATTGCCAATCCATAGGCCGACGACTGCGACCAGAGCCAACATACTGACAGTTAACGCTATTCCACTCATCGAAGATTTCCCTGTGAATAACATCATCGTTACAAGGGATTCTGGCAGAGAGGAGAGGGAGTTAATGGGGTGCAGAGCACAAAAAAAGGCCCCATAAAATGGGGCCTAAAAGGGGATACTTAGTTTAGCTGTTGAGTGCCGGACGTTCGCTGATAGCAATGCGTTTTGGCGCAACGGCTTCAGGGATTTCACGCACCAGATCTATATGCAGCAGACCGTTGGTAAAGGTCGCGCCAGATACTTTCATATATTCAGCAAGGGTAAAGCTCAGGTTAAATGGCTGAGTCACTAACCCTTGATGCAGCCAGGTTGGCTCTTTCTCAGGTTTAACCGGCGTCCCTTTCACATGCAGACGTGTACCTTCCAGTTCAATTTCGAGATCTTCCTGGCGGAACCCTGCCAGCGCAAGCGTAATGCGGTAATGATTGTCATCGCCTTTTTCAATGTTGTAAGGCGGGAATGACTGGCCTTCAGCGCTTGTTTGTAAAGCATTAGCCAGTTTGTCAAAACCGATCCATTGACGCAGCAGAGGTGATAAATCGTGATTACGCATAAGTTTTCTCCTTCTTTGAAGCGAGTTAAGTCTTACCAGTATGCGAACTGGTATTGGCTCCCTATCGGCAAGCCAGCCTTTATTGTCTGGGCCACACAATGCGACCCGCTGAAATTAATTGATTTCGATACGGCGCGGTTTCATCGCTTCCGGAATCACGCGTTCCAGGTCGATATACAGCAGGCCGTTAACCAGGTTAGCACCACGGATGTGGATGTTTTCCGCTAACTGGAATTTGCGTTCGAAGTTGCGCTCAGCAATTCCCTGATAGAGATAAGTGCGTTCTGGTTGCGGATCTGCATGCGCGCCCTTAATAACGAGCAGGTTATCCTGGGCTGTAATGTCCAGCTCGCTTTCGGCGAAACCGGCAACAGCAATCGCAATGCGATAGTTATTTTCGTCAACTAATTCAACATTGTATGGAGGATAGCCGCCGTTGCTCTGGCTTTGGTTGTTTTCCAGCAGGTTAAACAGACGGTCAAAACCAATAGCTGAACGATAAAGCGGGGATAGGTCGAAATTACGCATATATAAAAACTCCTGAAATCAGCGAGAATCAAACATTGCCTTCCATCATGGACAGGCTTCTAAAACCAAGTACCCTTACGGCGTACTTTTTCTGACTACATCTCTAAAATCTGTCCGTATTCACGCTTTTCAAGGCCACAAAAGGAAATTTTTTGCGGCTTCTGCTGTCAGTACATAGACTGTCCTGGTAGTAAACAGGATTTATCTGCGATAGCCGCCACAGAGTGGCAAGAGCTATATATTAATTATCTGCATGGGTGATATAAACCAGAGCAGCCTGGCCGGAAATGGCCCCCAGAAACGATAAGCAACACTAATGATGAAAAGCTATCTTCCAACATTAATTCTCGGCAGCGGATTGCTAACAGTCAGCGGATGTTCAAGTGTGATGACTCACACTGGTGGGCAAGAGGGATACTATCCAGGCACACGTGCTAGTTACGAAATGCTGGCCGATGGCGAGACAAGCTGGGGATACAAACCTTTTGTCGCGCTGGATATGCCGTTTACGGCAGTAATGGATACCGTGTTGTTGCCGTGGGATATGTTCCGCACCGACAAGTCAATCAAATCTAAAGTAGAAGCAAGCGAGAAGCAGAATCTGGCAACCAATTCTGTGATCCCGCCTGTTCAGTAATTAAAACCCTGTTTGCGTCATAAACAACTGACGGAATCCGTCCACATCCTGCATCCAGGCGATGTATTTGCTATCAGGTGAAAACACCACCGCATCCGCTGAAGGCGCACAACTATCTGTTGCTGTAAGCGGCGTGATTTCACCATCGTTTAAATCGCACAATACAATCTGCCCATTCCTCACAAAGCCCAACGATTGCCCTGAGGGATGCCAGTTAAACGCCGACTGGATATCATCTTGCCCATCCGTAAGTTGGTGTGGCTGCCCACCGTTTGGCGAAATCAGATACATTTGCACAATACCTGCATCATCGCGCATCAAGAACGCCAATAAACTGCCGTCCGGACTGCTTCGCACCCAATGCCTTGGCTGGGTGGCTAATCCTGGGTAACGCTGCTGATGAGTGAAAGTCAGACGTTTTTGCTCAATGCCCGCAGGTGGTGCAGGCAGCGAGGTTGGCGTTCCTTCAATTGGCTCGCAACCCGCCTGGAAATAAGCTTCTTTGTTTTCAGGCAAATCGACGATAAACAGCTCGGGTACTTTCTCGCCCTGGGCTGAAAGAGTATCGCCAATAAACGCCAGCGCCCAACGTTGTTGGCAGCCATCAGGTTTAAAATAGCCATGGTTGCCCACCCAACCTTCTTCATAGGCACGATTTATTTCATCGCTTCCAGGCTGTGGTAATGGCGTAGTGCGGCTCACCAGCACGCAATAATGGCTACCATCATATTCCCGAGGATGCTGTTTAACAGGTGTCACCGGGCCGAATGGCAGAGCAATACCGACGTTACGCAGATCTTTTGCCGCATCATATTCATGCATCACATGGTCGTTATAGGTGAAGCTCACGCGTGCACCATCTGGGCTCCAGACGTGGACATGGCTGCCGCCACGCAAAGCGCCGGGGGTAAACGGTGGGGTAATATCCATTGCATCGAGATTGGTTGCGATACCGTTTTCGGCCACCACGCCACGGCGGTGATGGAAATCGTAATGCCAGCTTTCGTCGGGGTTTTCCGGGCCGTGAATGAAGATATAGCGCTCGGGTTGCTGCGGGTTCACGGTCACCACGCCGACATGCGCGCCATGCGATGCCTGATAGATCAGTTCCACTTCGCCAGTCATCACGTTAACCCTTTCAATCGTTTCACTGGTAAACGAGGCGCCAGAAGGGCGAACATCAAACACCAACCACTGGCTATCTGGTGTCCAGGTGTTGATGTTAGTGAGTTGGTGGTTACGTGGTGCAAAGGTGAGTTGTTTGGTCATGATTTACCCCGAGATATTGGACGCCTCAGGGTAAATCATTGATGGTTTTTATCCCACCCAAACCGCCAACAAAGTTAAACACTCCACAGCGCCGAGATACTGGGAAATATCTTCAATGAACAGCATTCACGACCAAATGCTGTCTATCAGAAACGAACGGGGAAAATCAGTAGGAAACTGTTCGCAAAGGTGATAAAAGCCAAAATCCTGACCTCGGCATGGTCGAGAAAATTAGTCATGAAAAGCCGATTTGCCGATGTGCCAGTGATACCGGACCTGTAATGCAGCGGTTCAGCCATTGAGTCTGGTTGACTCCCGCAGAGGCAACCAGACTGACAGAAACCACCACAACGTCATTAATTCAAAACAAACTTCTCAATCGCGTACGCAACGCCATCTTCAAGGTTTGATTTAGTAACAAAGTTGCTGACTTCTTTCACTTTATCGATAGCGTTATCCATCGCAACACCGAGGCCAGCGTATTCCAGCATCGCGATGTCATTTTCCTGGTCGCCCAACGTCATCACTTCTTCTTGTTTGATGCCGAGAGATTCAGCCAGCGCTTTTACGCCAGTACCTTTGTTGACTCGCTTATCGAGAATCTCAAGGAAATATGGCGAGCTTTTCAGCAACGTATAACGCTCATACACGTCGGCTGGAATTTTGGCGATCGCTTTATCCAAAATAGCCGGCTCATCGATCATCATCACTTTCAGATACGCACCGTTTTTATCCATGTTTTCTGGCTCGCTGAACACCAGCGGGATATTGGCAATGAAGGATTCATGAACGGTGTAGTAGCTGATATCACGGTTCGCGGTGTATAGGGTGTGCCTGTCCAGCGCATGGAAGTGGGAACCGACTTCACGGGAAAGCTGTTCCAGATAGCGGTAGTCGTCGTAACTCAGCGCGGTTTGTGCCACGGTGCTGCCGTCGCTGGCCTTCTGCACTAACGCACCGTTATAGGTGATGCAGTAGTCATTCGGCTTATCCATATGCAGCTCGCGGAGATAGCTCTCAACACCTGCAAAAGGGCGTCCGGTACACAAAACAACATTTACACCGCGTTCGCGCGCGCTGGCGATAGCGGCTTTAACGGCTGGAGAAATGGTGTGGTCAGGCAGCAACAATGTGCCGTCCATATCAATAGCAATGAGTTTTATAGGCATAGGATTTTCTGAGGTAATGAGTTTATCTCATGCTAACGCGATTAAGCTCGCAAAAATAGCGCTACGTTACGGGTGAAAAAGGTCCGTTTTTTGGATGAAAAAACGCCACCCGAAGAAAGTGGCGTTGATACCCAAAATAATTCGAGTTGCAGAAAAGGCGGCAAGCACGACAATCCCAATGAGCTTACCCAAGCAAGTGATTTAGGTGAGCGTGTGCAGCCAACGCATCTGCGGCTTGAAGTATGACGGGTCTTAGCTGAAGAATTTATCCTTTAGCATATGGAAGCCTTTGGTCAGCAAATCTTCGTCGTGAGCGACTTCACCTGCAGGCGATAAAGTATCGACGATTTTCGGGAACTGCTCAGCCAGCAGTTGCGATGCGCTTCCCACATCAATCCCGAGTTTTTCAGCCAGACCGCTGATTGCTGGTGTGCCCAGCACATCTTGGATTTGCTCTGGGCTAACGCTTTGATTATGCGCGCCGCTCAGCCAGGAGGTGACAACATCAGAGAAACCCTTTTCGCGAAACTGCTCAAGAATTGCCTGAATGCCGCCTTGTTCATTAATCCATGTAAGGATGACTTTGAATTTACCTGCATCGCCACCCCCCATCATGCCAGTAACTTGATCGAATAAACCCATGACCGTGTCCTCTTGCAATCACGAAGTGTGCAATAGAAGTGTAGTCACTTCCGACCAATAACCGCCTTTTAAACCTAAAAAATCATTGCTGGGTCAAAACGGTTTGTCTATCGGCTGTTATCTTTTCAGGCTCACTAATTATAATCAGCGATAACTTCAACAACCGCATTTGCCGGCCCTGGCTGTACTTCACCTTCAGTACGTATATAACGGGCGGCCATATTCACCGTCATATTGTTCGTTGAACCAATCGGAAAATTTGCCGTGGCCCGCTGAATAGGGGTATTGAATATAACGGGTTGAGCCGGGGTGAGTGCCGCTGATTGCGCAGCCACAGTTCCCCAGGCAAGCTGAACGCCGTATCCTTCAGCGCCACCGCTGTTAAGCTTCATGATCCCTCGAACGCTATCAAATATTTCCGTACGCGGTACAACAGTAAGATTGACATTCTGGTTAAAGACCGTAACCCCAGTTCGCGACGTTACAGTATTGTTGCCGGTATTTACGTTTCCCGTTCGGCCATAGCCCATCGCCGGCGGGCATTTCAACGTGAAACTGGCATCCTTCCATGGTGAAGGTGCCCCTCTGCTTGCTCCCTGTGGGGTTCCCTCTAAAGTGACATTATAAGTGCCCATTGGAACGTTGATATTATTAAAACTACAGGTACCGGTTGAAAGAGTAATATTCCCTGAAATAACTGCCGAGTTTGTGGTAAAGGTATTGCTGATCAAATTAGGGCCATTATTAGGGGTGCTACCCCAGCTATCCGAACCACTAACCGGCTGATAAGCCTGTACCACATTAAAGCCATCAAAATTTATAACATTACCGGGGTTTGCTGCGCCCGGTAATTTCCACAACGCAACTCTAATATAGAACTGGCCACCTGGACCCATCCCCCCCGTATAGCTTCTCCAGGGATTTTGATAGTCACCAAGTGGCCCCTTTGCCTGATCTAAATTATAAAATTACAGACCAAACCCGGTGCCAGGTATCGGGAATATCCAGTTACCACTTGCGCTATCTCTGACAGGTTCTGATCCCGCAGGCGGGACGACATATTGAAGATAATTAGCTACCACATTGGGTGAGCATGACGTGATTCGACTGGACCATCCCCATACAAATCCACTCCAGGTATAAAGAAGTTTGTACTGAGAGGGGTTGCCGGGCGCGGTGAGAGAATCCTGCGAGGTATTGTAGGGCAGCAACTGATTTGCTATGGGTGAAGACCCGCTGTTTACACAATTGATTACTGCTGCTGAGGCTGAAAAATTACAGCAAAGATAAACGAATAACAGTAAACAATTTAGTTTATGCATAACTCAGCCTTTTATATCATTGTCAGTATGTAAACAGGTAGCTGTAGTGGTTAATAACGTTTATTTGTTTATGGATAGAACAACAACATTAATAATTTAATTTAATTTAACATGGAGGGTCTAAAATAAATTTATATTGAAGTAAGACTAGTATATTTACTCACATATGCACTACAATAAAATAACCACATATGAATAAAAACCATTTTATCACAGGATAAAATTCACAGGCGTAAAAACTATTTATTTTAAGATAATGCTGTAAACAAAATTCTCTAAATAAATAGAGAGTGCTGGCAAGTCATTTATTTAAATATATAAAAGAAGCAGTGAAGGGGAAAAAACCTCTTCCCCGAAAGTGGGAGAAGAGGCTAATACGATTAAATATCGATATTCGCCGCTTTCAGGGCATTTTCTTCGATAAATGCACGACGTGGTTCAACCGCATCGCCCATCAGGGTGGTGAACAGCTGATCCGCGGCAATCGCGTCTTTTACCGTCACGCGCAGCATGCGGCGGCTTTGCGGATCCATGGTGGTTTCCCACAGCTGATCCGGGTTCATTTCGCCCAAACCTTTGTAACGCTGAATAGACAGACCGCGACGGGACTCTTTGCCCAGCCAATCCAGCGCCTGCTCGAAGCTGTCAATCGGCTGACGGCGTTCGCCACGTTCGATAAACGCGTCTTCTTCGATAAGGCCACGCAGTTTCTCGCCCAGCGTGCAAATACGACGGTATTCGCCACCAACGATAAACTCTTGCTCCAGCGGATAGTCGGTATCCACACCGTGGGTACGCACACGAATCACCGGTTCGAAAAGATTCAGTTCACGGTTATGACGAACCAGGGAATTCCAGGTGCTGCCGTGCTGTTCTTTCTCGTTAAGCTGAGTGACCAGAGCAGAAACCCAGGCAGTCACTTTGCTTTCGTCAGTCAGATCGGCATCTTCAAGCGTTGGGTGATAAACCAGGTTGTTCAGCAAGTTGCGCGGATAACGGCGCTCCATGCGGCCAATCATTTTCTGGCAGGCCTTAAATTCAGACACCAGTTTTTCCAGCGCTTCGCCAGCGATGGCTGGTGCGTTGGCATTGGTGTGCAGCGTAGCGCCATCCAGTGCGATGGCGATCTGGTATTGATCCATCGCTTCATCATCTTTGATGTACTGCTCTTGCTTGCCTTTCTTCACTTTGTATAGCGGTGGCTGTGCGATATACACATGGCCGCGCTCAACGATTTCAGGCATCTGACGGTAGAAGAAGGTCAGCAGCAGGGTACGGATGTGTGAACCATCGACGTCGGCATCCGTCATGATGATGATGCTGTGGTAACGCAGTTTGTCCGGGTTGTATTCGTCACGGCCAATGCCGCAGCCCAACGCCGTAATCAGCGTGGCAACTTCTTGAGAAGCGAGCATTTTGTCAAAGCGCGCTTTCTCAACGTTCAGAATTTTACCTTTCAGCGGCAGGATCGCCTGGTTCTTACGGTTACGCCCCTGTTTTGCAGAGCCGCCCGCTGAGTCCCCTTCCACAAGGTACAGTTCGGAGTGAGCCGGGTCGCGTTCCTGGCAATCCGCCAGTTTGCCTGGCAAGCCAGCCAAATCCAGCGCGCCTTTACGACGAGTCATTTCACGCGCACGACGTGCTGCTTCACGAGCACGAGCGGCATCAATGATTTTGCCGACGACGATTTTCGCGTCAGACGGGTTTTCCAGCAGGTATTCAGACAACAGTTCGTTCATCTGCTGCTCAACCGCTGTTTTCACTTCAGAAGAGACCAGTTTGTCTTTGGTCTGAGAAGAGAATTTAGGGTCCGGAACTTTTACGGAGACAACAGCAATCAGGCCTTCACGGGCATCGTCACCGGTGGCGCTAACTTTCGCTTTTTTGCTGTAGCCTTCTTTTTCCATATACGCATTCAGCGTACGTGTCATCGCCGAGCGGAAACCTGCCAGGTGAGTACCACCATCGCGCTGCGGGATGTTGTTGGTAAAGCAGTAGATGTTTTCCTGGAAACCATCGTTCCACTGCAACGCCACTTCCACGCCAATGCCGTCTTTTTCAGTGCTGAAATAGAACACGGTTGGGTGAATTGGGGTTTTGTTTTTGTTGAGGTATTCAACAAACGCGCGGATACCACCTTCGTAGTGGAAGTGGTCCTGGCGGCCATCACGCTTATCAATCAGGCGGATAGAAACACCAGAGTTCAGGAACGACAACTCACGCAGGCGTTTGGCCAGAATGTCGTATTCAAACTCAATCACGTTGGTGAAGGTTTCGTGGCTTGGCCAGAAACGGACTTGCGTACCGGTTGCATCGGTATCACCCGTTGCCGCCAGTGGCGCTTGTGGCACACCGTGAATATACGTTTGCTGGTGCACTTTGCCTTCGCGGCGAATCAGCAGTTCCAGCTTCTGGGACAGGGCATTAACAACCGAAACACCCACACCGTGCAGACCACCAGAAACTTTGTAGGAGTTGTCATCGAACTTACCACCGGCGTGAAGCACGGTCATGATAACTTCGGCAGCAGACACACCTTCTTCCGGGTGAATACCAGTAGGAATACCACGACCATCATCGGTTACTGAGACAGAGTTATCAGCATGAATGGTGACAACGATGTCTTTACAATGACCGGCAAGTGCTTCGTCGATAGCGTTATCTACGACCTCAAATACCATGTGGTGCAGACCGGTGCCGTCATCCGTATCACCGATATACATTCCCGGGCGCTTACGTACCGCATCCAGCCCTTTAAGGACTTTGATACTGGAGGAGTCATAAGAATTCGACATCAACGTTTCTCGCTCATTTATTCTTGGGTTAATCCGTTATTTTACCCTGATCCACGGCGAACATCTTCGAATTTTTGTCCGCCATATCCATCACATGTTCTGCGCTAATCGCGCTAACAAAAACCTGTGATTCCGTCGCCTTTAACCGGCTGGCTAATAGACCACGGCGTGCATCATCTAGTTCAGAGGCAAAATCATCTATCAGATACAGGCAACGTCGCCCGTTCTGTCGGGTGAGAAACTCACCCTGCGCCAGTCGTAAGGCGCACATCAGTAATTTAAGCTGCCCGCGCGACAGAGTATCTTCTACCGGCGCACCGTCAGCACGAATCCGAAAATCAGCTTTGTGGGGGCCGTGGGCGGTGTAGGTCAGCATACGATCGCGTTCGAAGTTGCGTTCCAGTAGCTCGCCGTAGTCACTCTCTTTTTCCCAGCCGCGCTGGAAAGAGAAGTTCAGCGAGAACTCCGGTAGAAATTGCGCGCAGGTATCAGCCATGTCATCAGCAATGGCTGCGCTGTACTCGGCACGCCAGCGGCTAATTTGCTCCGCAAGTGGGATAAGCTCTTGATCCCATGGCCGTAGTTGCGCATAGCGCGTTACCTGTCGTAACGCAGCGTTGCGTTGCTTAAGCAGGCGCTTGAGATTGCTCCAGGCAACAAAAAAACCTGGTTCGTTATGGAAGCATCCCCAATCGAGGAAAGCTCTACGGTATTTAGGGCCACCGTTAAGCAATGTAAACCCTTCAGGGGTGATGAGTTGCATTGGTATCAAGAGAGCAAGTTCAGCCACTTTGTGGCCGTCGCTGCCATCGATACGCACTTTGCTGTCGCCGGCACGGTCTTTAGTCAAGCCAACAGAGGTTTCCCGCTCGCCGTTCTGTATACGCCCATGCAGTACAAAGGATTCTGTTTCATGGCGGATCACGCGCTCAATTTTCAGACTGCGAAAAGCGCGACCATGCCCGAGGGTATAAATCGCCTCAAGCACGCTGGTTTTGCCACTTCCGTTGGCCCCCACCAGGAAATTAAACCCTGGAGATAGAGCCAGATCCGCATCTTCGATATTTCGAAAGTCTTTAATCAATAAACGAGTCAACGACATGTGCTTTTATTCTCGTACCAGGGCGTAATCGGCGCAGACAGTTTAAACGCGGACAGCGCGCAAACCCTGGAGCGTACACGTAGTACGTGACAGGGGCGAGCACTGCCCAAGTTTAAAATGGCAAGTAAGATAGCCCGATAAAAGCATCATAGACGCATTGGCATAACGACATAGGCCGCGGCCTGTGAGGCTGCATCTTCAATCTGCACACTGGAAACAGAATCGGTCAGCAAAATGCGCACGTTCTCGCATTTGAGTGCATTCAGAACATCAAGCACGTAACTGACGTTAAAGCCGATTTCCATATCTGTGCCGTCATACGTGACGTCGAGAATTTCTTCAGCTTCTTCCTGTTCCGGGTTGTTAGCGGTGATTTTCAACTGATTGGCGATCACTTGCAGACGAACACCACGGAATTTCTCGTTCGAGAGAATAGCTGCACGTGAAAACGCCTGTTTCAGCAAATCACAGCTGGCATCGAGATGTTTATCCGGGTTCTTCGGCAATACACGACGATAATCCGGGAAACGGCCATCAACCAGCTTAGACGTGAAGATAAAGTCGCCGACGTGAGCGCGGATGTTGTTGCTGCCAATTTGTATGCGCAGCGGTGAATCACCGCCGTCCAGCATACGCATCAGTTCAATCACGCCTTTACGCGGCACGATCACCGAATGGTTTGGCAGAGACTGACCGACCGGCATAGAACACACAGCCAGGCGGTGACCATCGGTCGCCACGGTGCGTAATTCTTCGCCTTCGGTTTCAAACAACATCCCGTTCAAATAGTAACGAACGTCCTGATGCGCCATAGAAAATTGCGTGGCTTCAATCAGGCGTTTCATGGTCGCTTGCGGGAGCGTGAATTCTACTTCGCTCTGCCAGTCGTCCAGGTTCGGGAAATCCGCAGCAGGTAGCGTGGAGAGCGAGAAACGGCTACGCCCGGAGCGCACCAACATGCGGTCGCCCTCAAGCGTAACAGCTATTTCTGCACCTTCCGGCAAACCACGGCAGATATCAAAAAATTTACGTGCTGGAACCGTTGTGGCACCCGGCTCATGCGGTTGCACCAACGCGACACGCGCCACCATCTCCATTTCCAGGTCAGTACCTGTTAATGAAAGAGTTCCTTCCGCGACTTGCAACAGCAGGTTGCCGAGAATCGGTAACGTCGGACGGCCACCTAACGGGCCACTCACCTGTTGCAGCGGTTTTAATAAAGTTTCACGTTCAACGGTAAATTTCATAGCGTCACGAAGATAATGTTCTGATTAGGTTAGAGAAATCTTCTTTGATGTCGTGGCTTTCTTCACGCAACTGCTCAATCTTACGGCAGGCGTGCAGAACCGTAGTATGGTCGCGGCCACCAAAGGCATCGCCGATTTCTGGCAAGCTATGGTTAGTCAGTTCCTTCGCCAGAGCCATTGCCATTTGACGTGGACGGGCAACAGAGCGGGAACGACGCTTGGACAACAGGTCAGCAATCTTTATTTTATAGTACTCTGCCACCGTCTTCTGAATATTGTCGATGGTGACAAGCTTCTCTTGCAGCGCCAGCAGATCGCGCAGCGCTTCACGCACGAAGTCGATAGTAATCGCCCGGCCAGTAAAGTTGGCGTTGGCGATAACACGGTTCAATGCCCCTTCAAGCTCACGCACGTTTGAACGTAAACGCTTAGCAATAAAGAAGGCCACTTCACCAGGCAGACGGATATCGTTCTCGTCTGCTTTTTTCATCAGGATCGCAACACGCGTTTCCAGTTCCGGTGGCTCAATCGCAACCGTGAGCCCCCAACCGAAGCGAGATTTCAAACGATCTTCAACACCGTTGATCTCTTTTGGATAACGATCCGAAGTCAGAATGATCTGTTGGTTGCCTTCAAGCAGGGCGTTGAAGGTGTGGAAGAATTCTTCTTGTGAACGTTCTTTATTAGCAAAGAATTGAATGTCATCAATCAGCAGTGCATCAACAGAACGGTAGTAACGTTTGAACTCTTCAATAGCGTTATTTTGCAGTGCTTTTACCATGTCCTGAACGAAACGTTCAGAGTGCATGTACACCACTTTTGCATTCGGTTTGCGCGCAATAATACCGTTGCCAACAGCATGCAAAAGGTGCGTTTTACCCAGACCGGTGCCGCCATAAAGGAATAAAGGGTTGTAAGCGCCACCAGGGTTGTCTGCCACCTGTCGTGCTGCCGCGCGTGCCAGTTGGTTCGACTTACCTTCAACGAAGTTATCGAAAGTATGTTTTACATTAACGTTAGAGCGATAGGAGTGTTCAGCCGGAGCCGGAGAGTTATCCCAGCTTGGGCGAAGATGAGTAGTAGGGCGTGCGATGTGTACATGCGCTGGAGCAGTAGTAACAGTCTGCTGATTCAGCGTTTGGCTGACCGGTTTGCTGCCTACTTCAAAACGCAATACGGGTGCATCAGTGCCACAAAAATCATTGAGCAAGCCATTGATGTTATTGAGGTACTTGTCTCTCACCCAGTCGAGAACAAAACGGTTTGGCGCATACAGGGCCAGCGTGTTATCGCTCAGTTCCGCCTGTAGGGGGCGTATCCACATACTGAATTCTGTGGCTGGTAACTCATCCTGCAATCGGGCAAGACACTGCTGCCAAAGCGAAAGTGACACGGCGGACTCCACTCGAACAAAGTCGATAAAATGACGAAGACTGAAAGTTTATATTCATGATTGTTGACACACGCCGACTCTTCCTCAACGGAACCCCGATTCGGGAAGCGTGCGAACCGCTATCTGCGGTTTATACCCATCGCCCTTCAAGATGTAGGGTTGTTGGCTGCTCTCGTTCACCCAAATCACTTACTGAAGTAAGCTCATCGGGATTCATTCGATTGCCGCCTACCTACATCCTGAAGTCACTCGGGTATACCCCAGGGTGAACGCTAAAGGATCACGATCGGGACCGCGGATCATAGCCTAAAGTACGCCAGAGATCTTCTGTTTCTCACAGTTTCTTCCCGATTTATCCACAGGGTTGTTTTGTGGAGTCTAAGTGTAAACGATCCTGTCAGACGCGCAGCGCTTTACCTTCCTATATTGGAAAATTTAATGACTAGTGCACAAAATCGACTTATCTGATCTAAGGAAGATCCCAGTCGATCCTTGCGCTTTAATGGGGACGCCGTATAATTCCCCACCCGTCGCGTGTCACCACGGCTTTATTTTGGTCAGATCCTGGTCTTTTTAGGGGTCAAAAAGCGAATTAAGGCACGGGAATAAGGAAAGAGAATTGACTCCGGAGTGTACAATTATTACAATCCGGCCTCTTTAATCAGCCACACTGAGGCGTAAGTCGTTTGCAGTTTATGCAAGGCTCTTCGCTAACCCAGTGAAATTTATCCAAGTTTAGGTAGAAATCGCCATGAAACGCACTTTTCAACCGTCCGTACTGAAGCGTAACCGTTCACACGGTTTCCGTGCTCGTATGGCAACTAAAAATGGTCGTCAGGTTTTGGCACGTCGTCGTGCTAAAGGCCGTTCCCGTCTGACCGTTTCTAAGTAATAAAAGCTAACCCCTGAGTGGTTAAGCTCGCATTTCCCAGGGAGTTACGCTTGTTAACTCCCACTCATTTCACTTTCGTCTTCCAGCAGCCTCAACGGGCTGGCACGCCGCAAATCACCATCCTCGGCCGCCTAAATTCGCTGGGGCATCCCCGCATCGGTCTTACAGTCGCTAAGAAAAACGTTAAACGCGCACACGAACGCAATCGGATTAAACGTCTGACGCGTGAGAGTTTCCGTTTGCGTCAGCACGAACTCCCGCCAATGGATTTTGTGGTAGTGGCTAAGAAAGGGGTTGCAGACCTGGATAACCGGGCTTTATCGGAAGCATTGGAAAAGTTATGGCGCCGTCATTGTCGCCTTTCTCCCGGCTCTTGATAGGCCTGATTAGGGTCTATCAGCGCCTGATAAGTCCGCTTCTCGGGCCGCATTGCCGTTTTACTCCAACCTGTTCTCACTACGGAATTGAGGCATTGCGCAGGTTTGGGGTGTTAAAAGGCAGTTGGTTGACAGTGAAACGCGTATTAAAATGCCACCCTTTGAACCCCGGTGGAGACGATCCCGTCCCACCTGGACCTTTTGATACCAGAGAACACTAACGATGGATTCGCAACGCAATCTCTTTCTCATCGCTTTGTTGTTCGTGTCTTTCATGATCTGGCAAGCCTGGGAGCAGGACCACGCTCCACAACCTCAGGTGCAACAGACCACGCAGACTACGACCTCCGCAGCAGGTAACGCCGCAAACCAGGGTGTGCCGACCAGTGGCCAGGGTAAAATCATCACGGTTAAAACTGACGTTCTTGAGCTTTCCATCAACACCCGTGGTGGTGATGTTGAGCAGGCGCTGTTATTGACCTACCCGAAAGAGCTCAAATCTAATGAGCCGTTCCAGTTACTGGAAACTACGCCAGAGTTTGTCTACCAGGCACAAAGTGGCCTGACCGGTCGCGATGGCCCGGATAACCCGGCTAACGGTGAGCGTCCTCTGTATAACGTTGCTAGCGATACTTTCGTGCTGCCAGAAGGCCAGAACGAAATCGTTATCCCAATGACGTATACCGATGCGGCGGGCAATACCTTCACTAAATCCTTCACCCTGAAACGCGGCGAGTTCGCGGTAAGCGTGAATTACGATGTGAAGAACGCCGGTGAGAAACCGCTGGAGCTGGCTACTTTTGGTCAGTTGAAGCAGTCCATCAATCTGCCGACTCACCGCGATACAGGAAGCAACAACTTTGCGTTGCATACCTTCCGTGGTGCTGCGTACTCGACTCCAGATGCGAAATACGAAAAATATAAATTCGATAAAATCGCTGATGGTGAAAACCTGAACGTTAACGCCAGCAATGGTTGGGTTGCGATGTTGCAGCAGTATTTCGCAACAGCGTGGGTTCCAAATAATCAGGGTACCAACAACTTCTATACCACCAAACTGAACAACGATGTGGCAGCGATTGGTTATAAATCTTCGCCGCAACTGGTTCAGCCAGGTCAGACCGCTAAACTGGGTAGCACCCTGTGGGTCGGCCCGGAAATTCAGGACAAAATGGCAGCCGTTGCGCCACACCTTGACCTGACAGTGGATTATGGTTGGTTGTGGTTTATTTCTCAGCCGCTGTTCAAGCTGTTGAAATTCTTGCACAGCTTCATCGGTAACTGGGGCTTCTCCATTATCGTAATCACCTTTATCGTTCGTGGCATCATGTACCCGCTGACTAAAGCGCAGTACACCTCCATGGCGAAAATGCGTATGTTGCAGCCGAAACTGGCCGCCATGCGTGAACGTATTGGTGACGATAAACAGCGCCAGAGCCAGGAAATGATGGCCCTGTACAAAGCTGAGAAGGTTAACCCGTTGGGTGGTTGTCTCCCGCTGGTTATCCAGATGCCAATCTTCCTGGCGTTGTACTACATGCTGATGGGTTCTGTGGAACTGCGCCATGCGCCGTTCGCACTGTGGATTCATGACCTGTCTGCACAAGACCCGTACTACATCCTGCCGATCCTGATGGGCTTGACGATGTTCTTCATTCAGAAGATGTCGCCGACCACTGTGACCGACCCGATGCAGCAGAAGATCATGACCTTTATGCCGGTCATCTTCACGGTGTTCTTCCTGTGGTTCCCGTCAGGCCTGGTACTGTACTATATCGTCAGTAACACAGTGACCATCATCCAGCAGCAGCTGATTTATCGCGGTCTTGAGAAACGTGGCTTACATAGCCGCGATAAGAAAAAGACCTGATAACAATTAGCCAGATGCTTACGAAAGGCGGTCAATAGACCGCCTTTTTTATTTGCTAAAAAGTCTGAGAGAAATTATGAGCCATAACGAGACAATCGTTGCCCAGGCGACACCGCCGGGACGTGGTGGGGTCGGTATCCTGCGCGTCTCAGGCCTGCAAGCTCGTGAAGTCGCGCAAGCGATTTTGGGTAAACTCCCCAAGCCACGCTATGCCGATTATCTGCCATTCCGTGATGCGGACGGCAGCGTGCTGGATCAAGGCATTGCGCTGTGGTTCCCAGGCCCTAACTCCTTCACGGGTGAAGACGTGCTGGAGTTTCAGGGACACGGTGGGCCAGTTATCCTCGACCTGCTGTTAAAACGTATCCTGGCGCTCCCAGGGCTGCGTATCGCAAGACCTGGTGAGTTCTCCGAGCGTGCATTCCTGAATGACAAGCTGGATTTGGCTCAGGCTGAAGCGATTGCTGACCTGATTGATGCCAGCTCAGAACAAGCAGCTCGCTCAGCCTTAAACTCTTTGCAGGGTGCTTTCTCTGCACGGGTTAACCATCTGGTCGAAGCGCTGACGCATCTACGCATTTATGTAGAAGCGGCGATTGATTTCCCGGATGAAGAGATCGATTTCCTCTCTGATGGCAAAATTGAAGCGCAGCTGAACCAGGTCATTGACGATCTGGACGCTGTGCGTGCCGAAGCGCGCCAGGGGAGTCTGCTGCGCGAAGGGATGAAGGTGGTGATTGCCGGCCGTCCAAACGCCGGGAAATCGAGCCTGCTGAACGCCCTTGCTGGTCGCGAAGCGGCAATTGTGACGGATATTGCCGGGACAACCCGCGATGTCTTACGTGAACATATCCATATCGACGGTATGCCACTGCATATCATCGATACCGCAGGACTTCGCGAAGCAAGCGACGAAGTTGAGCGTATCGGTATCGAACGTGCGTGGAATGAGATCGAACAAGCAGACCGCGTGCTGTTTATGGTTGATGGAACGACCACCGATGCCACAGACCCTGCAGATATTTGGCCAGACTTTATTGCGCGCCTGCCGGCCCGTTTGCCGATTACAGTTGTGCGTAACAAAGCAGACGTCACCGGCGAAACGCTGGGCCTGAGCGATGTGAATGGTCACTCACTTGTACGCCTTTCTGCGCGTACTGGTGAAGGCGTAGATGTGCTGCGCGATCATCTAAAACAAAGCATGGGCTTTGAAACCAATATGGAAGGCGGCTTCCTGGCGCGTCGTCGCCACTTGCAGGCGCTCGAACAAGCGGCAATCCATCTGCAGCAAGGCAAAGCGCAGCTTCTGGGCGCATGGGCCGGGGAATTACTCGCCGAAGAGTTGCGTCTTTCTCAGCAGAGCCTGAGCGAAATCACCGGGGAATTTACTTCGGATGATTTGCTCGGACGTATCTTCTCGAGTTTCTGTATCGGTAAGTAATCTAAAAAGTAAGCAGGCGCTCACTTTTCATTCATCCCGCAAAGCTCATGGCTTTGCGGGATTTTTTTGGTCGTTACGGCAATTCAAAACCCGGGATTCTCGCCATAATGCTGTTCAGTAGCGCTTCGTCAGAAATCCCCTGGAAGTCATAACGCGGTGTGTATGGCGATTCGAGCGCCATAAGCTCATCTTCAGTCAGCGTGATATCCAGTGATGCCACCGCATCGTCGATTTGCTGAATGCTGCTTGCGCCCACCAGCGGAGCCGTCACCACCGGGTTTTTACGCAACCACGCCAGGGCGATTTGCGCACGAGAAACGCCACGGGCGGCGGCAATATCGCCAACGGCATCAATGATTTGGCGATCGCTTTCCTTCGTAAATTGGGTATAGAGCATATCGGCAAAACCATCTTTGCCTGAACGTTCGGTCATTTTCGCATCATCCCAGCCACGCGCCAGACGACCTCGTGCCAGCGGACTCCAGACCATGGTTCCTACGCCTTCGTCGGCGCACAGCGGCAGCATTTCGCGTTCTTCTTCCCGCGCCAGCAAGTTGTAGTGGTTTTGCATCGTAACGAAGCGCGCCCAACCGTTGGCTTTTTGCATATGCAGCGCTTTGCTAAATTCCCAGGCATGCATCGAAGAGGCCCCGAGATAACGCACTTTCCCGGCTTTCACCACGTCGTGCAGCGCTTCGAGGGTTTCTTCAAGCGGCGTGGAGTTATCCATACGGTGGATTAAATACAGATCGACATAATCGGTGCCTAATCGACGCAAACTATGGTCTATTTCCGCCATGATCGCTTTACGAGATAACCCTTTACCATTTGGCCCAGAGCGCATTGGGTGGCGAATTTTGGTCGCAATCACCACATCATCACGGTTGGCATAATCTTTTAATGCCCGTCCAAGAATTTCTTCACTGCTTCCCTGGGAATACAGATTTGCGGTATCAAAAAAGTTAATTCCACTTTCCAGCGCGTGTTTGATCAGCGGGCGACTCTGCGCCTCATCCAGCGACCATACAGGATGGCCACGGCCAGGTTCACCGTAAGTCATTGCTCCAATGGCCACAGGTGAAACATCTAATCCGGTATTGCCTAGTTTGATATAACGCATCGGTGATTCCTCGGGAGAAGTAAACAAATCAGGCTGTAGTTTACGTGCAGGAAATAGAACGATGAATGCGCTAAAATTCACGAAACATGCTCAGGAGTTCAAAATGCACAGCGACCCGTTTTCAGATTTTCTTCGTCTGGCCGATGCAAAACCGGTCGTTGCCGGAGGTTTTAGCGCAGGCGGCGACTGGGCGATACGCTTCCCAAAGCCTGAATACCTTAAATTTTTTGCACTGGTGAAAGGGCGCTGCGTTCTGATGTTTGAAGGTGAAAGAACGCCGGTTTACGTCGAAGAAGGCGACGTATTTTTGCTTTCTTCCACGCCATCGTTTGTGCTGGCAAGTGATTGCACCACCGAGCCGGTAGACGCCAAAGCCTTGTTTAGCGGCAGTCACAACAAAACCGCAGTCATTGGCGATGGCAAAGACTGCATTCAGCTTGGCGGCCACGTTAAGCTTGATCCGGATAGCGGAAAGCTGTTGGCACAAGTGTTGCCGCCGTTAATCCACGTGCGAGCATCCTCGCAACAAGCAGGTGTTTTATCGTGGCTGCTTGAACAACTGGTGCGAGAAGTTTCTCAACCCCTTCCCGGTTTTAGTGTCGTTTCGATGCAGCTCACTCAATTGATGTTTGTGCAGATCTTGCGTGAGTATCTGCAAACCGCCACGGATCTGCCGTGCAACTGGCTCAAAGCCGTCAGCGATAAACGTCTCCAGCCTGCGCTAGCATTAATGCACAACGATCCGGCTCAAAACTGGCAGTTAAGTGAACTGGCAAAGGCCGCAGCGATGTCGCGCACCAGTTTTGCGGTGTATTTCAAGTCGATCGCTGGTGTCGCGCCATTGACCTACCTGACGCAATGGCGCATGTATTTAGCCGGGCAATCACTTCGTAAAAGTGAGCTGTCAGTGTCCACGCTGGCGCTTCAATACGGTTACGCTTCCGAAAGCGCATTTAGTACTGCCTTCAAGCGCATCAATGGCGTTTCTCCACGCAATTATCGAAATTTAAAAATGGCGGAGCTGGCAGAGAATTAAAATAAAAATATTCATGAGCTTGATCATTTGTTGAGGTTTTGATCGTTTTTTATCCATGGCGGGCCGTGCGTTTCCCCGCTAAAAAACCTACAATCGAGAACAGAGTACATTGCCTGGTATCAAGGAGAGACAAATGGCAACGCATTTCGCAAGATGGACGATCAACCAGAAATACCCCTTTTCGAGCCGACTGAATAAAGAGTGCCAAGCTGAAGCTCTGCAAATGCCCGAACACCGCCGAACACGGTATTTAGCCTCTCGTAGCCTGCTAGCTGAATTGCTACATATGCTTTATGGCATTCAACAACTACCGAGAATCGTCGCCACTGCTGCTGGACGCCCGCACTTTGCCGATCCTTCATTGATGGATTTCAGCATTGCCTATGCCGGAAACAATGTCGCTGTTCTGATAACAACAGAAGGCCGGTGTGGATTAGATATTGAGATTAATCAGTCTTTTGGCCATCTCCCCTCTGTCGCTTCAGGCTCCACTTTTCGCAGCAATGAATCCATCTGGATAAACAATCAAAAAAACCCAGGTGAAGCCCGCGCACAGCTACGCACATTGCATCAAAGCACTTTTAAACTGACCGGCCGCGAAGAAAGTTTGCAGCTTCTGCCAGGCGCTGGGCGAATACGCGCTAGCGACCAATCAGAAATTGAAGCGATCAGCGATGTGGAAGGACTCTTGATCTGGGGATGCGTGGTGTCACCCGCCATTGAAAAGCTCAGTTTGTGGGAATTTGAAGCTCCGCAGAACTGGCATAGTCTGGGAGATGTAAAATCTCGCTATCGGGATCCCAATGGCAGCATTATTCGCTTAACCAGCATGTCGTCAGAAAAAGTGTTATATCAAAACTGATCGTTTCCGAACGTACTGACACCAAGGAGTATTCATGTCCGACACGTTAAAGATTGTCACGTTATTAGGTAGCCTTCGACAGGGTTCATTCAACGCCATGGTGGCGCGCACGCTGCCACGAATCGCACCGGCTGGAATGAATATTGACGCATTACCGTCGATTAAAGACATTCCGTTGTATGACGCCGATATGCAGCAAGAAGAGGGTTTCCCGGCAACTGTGGAAGCGATTGCCGAGCAAATTCGCGCCGCAGATGGCGTGGTGATCGTGACGCCGGAATATAACTATTCGGTGCCGGGTGGATTGAAGAACGCTATCGACTGGCTGTCACGCTTGCCGGAACAGCCGCTGGCAGGTAAACCGGTGCTGATCCAAACCAGTTCAATGGGCGCGATTGGCGGCGCGCGCTGCCAGTATCATCTGCGCCAGATTCTGGTGTTCTTAGACGCGATGGTGATGAACAAGCCCGAATTTATGGGCGGCGTGATTCAGAATAAAGTGGATGCGCAAACGGGCGAAGTGGTTGATCAAAGCACGTTAGATCATCTGACCGGGCAGCTCACGGCGTTTGGCGATTATATTCAGCGCGTTAAACGCTAGTTAGCCAAAGCACGCCACATCGTCTCAAAACCTAACGCTTTAAAATCGCCAGCTCGTTCCGGTTCGCGGCTGGCGAACTCCATCGTCGTTTCTGCCAGTGACGAAAAAATAGCATCGCTAAATGCACGATACGGCCCGCTGCTGAAGGCTTTTAAGATCGATTGCGAGCAAATTTCGTGTAATTCCGGGAACAAATCCGCCACTTTCTGCTTGGTTTCTTCATCAATTTTATCGCTCACTGCGAGCTGGCGAATCGCGCGATGCGCCTGCGGATTGGCAATCGCCCAGTCGATGTAACTGTTCCAGATATAGCGGGTGTATTCCTTGGGTTCCTTCAACGTGCGGTCGAGATTCGCCTGCATCGCAAGCAGCAAACCCTGCTTCAAATGGAGATAAAGCTCGTTGAGCAAATCATCCTTAGTGGCGAAATAGCGAAACAGCGTGCCTTCTGCAACCCCTGCGGCACGGGCAATCTGCGCCGTGGACGCAACGATACCCGACTGACCAATAGCGATGGTCGCCGCTTCCAGTAACGCTAGTTTTTTATCTTCACTCTTCGGACGAGCCACAACGTTTAACCCTCTAAATTTACGAAACCGAATTGAATCACGCGAGCTACGCCACTGCAACGCTGAATGTCAGCGTTTGAAAAGCATCTTGACGCAAGTCACTTGCTATCTATAATGAGTGCTTACTCACTCATTATCAAGTTTTGTTCGCAACGTTCCAAAGGATGGGGCGTACATGCAGGCCAGGATATGAAACGTCTCTCCTTATGCGCGGTTATTATTATGTTGATTGCTACAGCAGCCAGTTTGCCTTTTGTCCTGAATGCCGGGTTTGGTCAGGCTCCGCAGGGAGAAGGTTTAAGTTTAGTCGAACGTTCCGCCAATTACGTGGATGGGCAATTCCGCAACCAGGTGCCAACCCAAAGTTATACCGGGAAGAAAAGTATCCTCGCGGCATCGTGGGAATTTTTAACCTCTCGCACTGAAAATGCACGCCCGCAACAGCCGTTGCCGCTGGTTAAAACCGATCTGGCAAGCCTGCCGCTGGAACAAGACACCATGGTTTGGCTCGGCCACTCCTCGTGGTATTTGCAGCTGGCGGGAAAGCGCATTCTTATCGATCCGGTTTTTAGTCGTTACGCCGCGCCATTTTCATTTCTGAATAAAGCTTTTCCAGGGGATTACCCGTGGACAGCAGAGTCGATGCCGGAAATCGATCTGCTGATTATTTCCCACGACCATTACGATCATCTGGATTACGCCACTATCAAAGCGCTGAAACCTAAAATCCGCCAGATAATCACACCGCTCGGTGTCGGTTCGCATCTGCGTTATTGGGGCGTAAATAGCGACATCATTCATGAAAAAGACTGGAACCAGGCGGTAAAAATCTCG
The DNA here is from genome assembly GCF_902500225.1 of Buttiauxella massiliensis. GTDB lineage: Bacteria > Pseudomonadota > Gammaproteobacteria > Enterobacterales > Enterobacteriaceae > Buttiauxella > Buttiauxella massiliensis. Next base: position 386,954 of record NZ_LR722651.1, read on the forward strand.
AATGAGCTAACGGTTCACGTTTTGCCTGCGCGTCATTTTTCAGGCCGTGGCCTAAAAAGAAACCAGACGCTTTGGGCGAGTTTCATGTTCGTGACCGACAAGCAGAATGTTTATTACAGCGGTGACACCGGCTACGGGCCGCATTTCAAAGCCATCGGTGAACAGTTTGGTTCCGTGGATATCGCAATTATGGAAAACGGCCAGTACGACGAGGACTGGAACAACATTCATATGATGCCAAAAGAAACCGCTCAGGCCGCCGTGGATTTGAATGCACGTGCGATTTTACCGGGCCATGCGGGCCGCTTTGTGCTGGCAAAACACACCTGGGATGCACCGTATAAAAGCCTGACCGAAGCCAGTTCCGGCGAACCATTCCGCCTGTTAACACCGAAGCAGGGTGAGCCCGTTTTGGTGAACGACAACACTCAACAATTTAGCGCCTGGTGGGAATCAGCCAGTGCCATGTAAGCGAATCGCGCGGGGGACGAATGACTATTTCAGCTCAGGTTATCGACACAATTGTTGAGTGGATTGACGACAATTTGCACCAGCCATTACGGATTGATGATATTGCCGATCATGCGGGTTATTCGAAGTGGCACTTGCAGCGTTTGTTTATGCAGTACAAAGGCGAGAGTCTCGGGAAATACATCCGTGACCGCAAATTGTTGCTGGCCGCGCAGGATTTACGCGATACCGATAACAAGGTTTACGACATTAGTTTGAAGTATGGCTTTGATTCGCAGCAGACGTTTACGCGGATATTTACACGTACGTTCCACCAGCCGCCGGGTCGGTATCGAAGGGAAAATCATAGCCAGTCGCAATGACTGGCTATTCTATAATACATCCAATACCCAAAATAATTCGAGTTGCAGGAAGGCGGCCAGGCCGTAAGTCCCCAGGAACATAGATAACTATGTGACTGGGGCGCGTGGCCGCAGCCAACGCATCTGCAACTTGAAGTATGACGGGTATTAATGTGCGTCGATAAACACGATCTTCAGAATGAACAACAGCGCCACAACAATCACGCATGGGCTGATTTCACGCCAGCGACCGGTGCCGAGTTTCATCACGCAGTAAGAGATAAAGCCCAGCGCGATGCCTTCGGTGATGGAGAAGCTAAACGGCATCATCACAGCGGTGATAAACGCTGGCACCGCTTCGGTCAGGTCGTCCCACTTCACACGTGACAGGCTGGAAGTCATCAACACGCCAACGTAAATCAGCGCGCCCGCTGCCGCATACGCCGGAACCATACCCGCCAGTGGTGACAGGAAGATAACCAGCAGGAACAGCAGACCCACAATCACCGCCGTCAGGCCAGTACGCCCGCCAACCGACACACCAGAAGAACTTTCAATATACGCAGTAACGGAAGATGTTCCGATAAACGCGCCCGCCACGGAAGACACGCTATCAACGTACAGCGCCTGCTTCATGCGTGGGAATTTCCCTTTTTCGTCGGCAAGACCGGCTTTATCCGTTACGCCAATCAGCGTGCCGGAGGAGTCAAACAGGTTAACCAGCATAAAGGAGAAGATAACGCCCGCCAGGCCAATGTTCAGGGAGCCGGCTAAATCAACCTGACCGACAACCGAAAGCACGCTTGGTGGTGCAGAAACAATGCCGTGGTATTGCACATCGCCCAACATCCAACCCAGCAGAGTAGTCACAACGATTGAGACCAGCACAGCTGCATGAATGTTACGCGAAGCCAGAATTGCGATGATGAAGAAGCCCAGCGCCCCCAGCAGAACGCTGTGCGAAGTCAGGTTACCAATGGTGACCAGCGTGTCTTTGTTCGCCACGATGATCCCGGCGTTTTTTAGCCCCATCATCCCGATGAACAGACCAATACCGCTGGTGATACCAACGCGCAGGCTCATTGGGATATTGGCAATCATCCAGTAGCGCACGCGGAAAATGGTCAGCAACAGCAGGCCAACAGCACCCCAGAAAATGGCGCCCATCCCAACTTGCCAGGAGATCCCCATCGCGCCAACCACCACGAAGGCGAAGAACGCGTTCAGGCCCATGGCCGGCGCCAGTGCGACTGGCAGGTTGGCGAAAATACCCATCAGGATGCTACCTAATGCGGCAATCAAACAGGTGGTGACAAAAACAGCCTGGGTATCCATACCAGCGGCGCCAAGGATCTGCGGGTTGACGAAAACGATATACACCATCGTCAGGAAGGTCGTAAGACCGGCGATCACTTCAGTGCGGGCCGTGGTGCCGTGTTCGCGGAGTTTAAACACGCGCTCGAGCAGCCCCGGATTTGCGGCCGGAGTAGATTGTGGTTGGCTCATTAGTCTTGATTCCGAACATTGAGAGGGAAAATCCGTCGCTATCCTATACCAAAAATGACAAAACATGATGTCGAACGCAGATTTTTTTTCATTGAATTTTCTTATACGGCAACGATTGCGTGCCGCAAAAATTGCGCAAATTGGGTAAAGTAGATATTTACTCTTATACCCGAGCTACTTCAAGATGCAGGTAGGCGGCAAGCGAATGAATCCCGATGAGCTTACTCAAGTAAGTGATTCGGGTGAATGAGTGCAGCCAACAACCCTGCAGTTTGAAGGGCGATGGGTAGAAATAAGGAGGCGGTATGTCCCGGATAGATGCGGTGTTCTTCGACTGCGATGGCACGCTAGTTGATAGTGAAGTGATTTGCTCCAAAGCCTACGTGCATATGTTTGCGCAATACGGCATCGAGCTTGCGCTCGAGGAGGTTCATAAGACCTTCAAGGGGATCAAGCTCTACGAGATAATCGACACGATCAATGCCCGATATGGAGTGAACCTGGCGAAAGAGGAACTTGAGCCGATTTATCGCGCCGAAGTTTCACGCTTGTTTGACAGCGAGCTGGTGGAGATTGAAGGAGCAACCGAGCTGATTGCGCAAATCAACGTGCCGATGTGTATTGTTTCCAACGGCCCGGTCAGCAAAATGCAGCACTCGCTGGGCAAAACCGGCATGCTCCATCACTTCCCGGACAAACTGTTTAGCGGCTACGATATCCAGTTGTGGAAACCAGACCCGGCGCTGATGTTCCACGCAGCCGATGCCATGCGTGTTGATGTGAAAAACTGCGTGCTGGTGGATGATTCAATGGCTGGTGCACAATCGGGTATTGCCGCAGGAATGGAAGTTTTCTATTTCTGCGCCGACCCGCATAACCAGCCGATTACTCACCCAAAAGTGACAACCTTTACCGATTTAGCGCAGTTGCCGGAGTTGTGGCGCGCGCGGGGTTGGAATATTACCGGTTAATTTATCAGGCGGGGGAACCCGCCTTTAGTTTATGTACTCTGGCGTAGCTCAATCTGGTAGTTAAATAGCTCGACGCGCGATTCGTCTAATTCATCATCCCGATCATCATTGAGCAACTCAATCAGCAGTTTACCCGCCTCTTTGCCCATTTTTTTATAATCAATACGGATTGATGTCAGCGTGGGATGCGTCTGGTCGCAACTGTCGGAACCATCAAGACAGGCCACCGCAATATTGCCGGGGATTTTCAGCAAACGGCGCTGGCATTCAAACATCACGCCCAATGCAATGTCTTCATGGCTGCAAATCACCGCATCCAGCTCCGGCTGGCGTTGCAATATTTCCGTCAATGCATAGCGGCCAAACTGCAGGCTGGCGGCTTCGGGCGTGGTGATCACCTGGTCGGAATTTTGGTAGCGGCTCAGCATGGCTTTGTACCAACCGTTAAGCTGCTGGCGCTGCAGGCGGTTATCCATATGCGAACCGATAAAACCAATGTTCTTATAGCCTTTTTCTAACAGGTGTTCCGTCAGTTTATGTGCCGCTTCAAAAAATGAAGCCTCCAGGGAAATTGCCGCCTGACTGAACGGGGAACCCACCACGTTAATGGTTGGAACATTGGCCTTTTCAAGAATTTGCCAGGTTTTCTCAGCCAGTTGCGAGCCAAAAATCACCATCGCGGCCGGGTTGCTTTGCAGCAACGTCATTAAAATTTCAGCTTCTTTATGCTGATTGTGTTCGTGGCAGCCGAGCAGCAACTGGAATTCGTTTTTATTGAGCACCTGCTGGAGTGACTGCATAAAGCGCGAACTGGCTTTGTCGGTCAGCGAAGGAATGAGTACCGCGACGGTGTCGCTATGGCCGGAAGCCAGCGCACCCGCAGCACGATTAGGGATGTAGCCCAATTCCGCGACCGCTTGTTCTATCTTCTCACGCAGCTTATCAGAAACCTGATCCGGCGTTCTTAACGCGCGGGAAACGGTCATGGTTCCTACACCCGCAAAATTAGCGACTTCTTGTAGTGTGACTCGCCCGGTATTACGGCGCTTACGCGGCTTTTCCATCAGGCCTCTCCGGACAACGACAACTCACTGTTTTCATTATTTTTATTTCACCGACTATCCGTCAGACAATTGAACACGTTAGCAAAAACCCTAACGCATTGTATATGCCGAAACGGGATATAGCCAAAGTCGGACTCGGGAAAAATGATAGCGCTATCACAAACTATGATAGCGCTATCAGGTAGCGCTACCAAACGAGATATTCATCACATTAATTGGTGCGTGAAAAATCTACTCTCCTGTTAATTATCATCGGGAGTTATCAGTCGCATGTTAAAAACACTATTAACCTCAGAGGTCATTCAGGTCGTTGAGCAGGCTAAAGACTGGCGCGATGCCGTAGCAATTTCATGCCAACCGCTGATCGAAAACGGTTCGATTGAACCGCGCTATGTCGAGGCGATTTATCGCTCGCATGAAGCCATCGGCCCGTATTACGTGGTCGGGCCCGGCATTGCAATGCCACACGCACGGCCAGAAGAAGGGGCAAACAAACTCGCGCTGGCTCTGACACTGATCACTTCCGGTGTGAATTTTGATGCCGATGAAAACGATCCGGTGAAATTGCTGATTGTGCTGGCCGCGACCGATAGCACCAGCCACATCGAAGCCATTTCGCAACTCGCCCAATTATTCGATAACGAACCAGACATTCAGGCCATTTTGTCGGCCAAAACATCGCAAGACATTTTGTCCGTCATTGCGCGCTATTAATTATCCAGGAGAACAATGATGAAAATCACAGTGGTATGCGGTAACGGTTTAGGCACCAGTCTGATGATGGAAATGAGCATCAAAACCATCGTTAAAGATCTCGGCGTGAGCGCTGAAGTCGATCACGTTGACCTCGGCTCCGCCAAAGGTACGCCGAGCGATATTTTTGTCGGCACCAAAGACATTGCTGAGCAATTAGTCGCACAGTCCGTCGGCGGCAAAATCGTCGCCCTGGACAACATGATCGATAAGAAAGCCATGAAAGAACGTTTGTCCGTGGCATTAACCGAGTTAGGCGCACTGTAAACAGGGGTCGATATGGATTTCTTTCGTTTTTTGATGAGCGATGTACTTTCCGAACCAGCGGTGCTGGTCGGTTTAATCGCCCTGATTGGTTTGATTGCCCAGAAAAAACCAGTCACAGAATGTATTAAAGGCACAGTCAAAACCATTATGGGTTTTGTGATCTTAGGTGCTGGTGCAGGTTTGGTAGTTTCATCGTTGGGTGACTTTGCGAACATCTTCCAGCACGCCTTTGGTATTCAGGGCGTGGTGCCGAACAACGAAGCGATTGTTTCAGTTGCGCAGAAGAGCTTCGGGAAAGAGATGGCGATGATCATGTTCTTCGCGATGGTTATCAATATTTTGATTGCCCGTTTTACGCCATGGAAATTTATCTTCCTGACCGGTCATCACACGTTATTTATGTCGATGATGGTGGCAGTAATTCTGGCAACCGCTGGCATGACCGGCGTAACGTTGATTGCTGTAGGTTCGCTGGTGGTAGGTGTGGCGATGGTGTTCTTCCCGGCCATTGCACACCCGTACATGAAGCAAGTTACCGGTTCTGACGACGTGGCAATCGGCCACTTCTCGACGTTATCATACGTGCTGGCCGGTTTCATCGGCAGCAAGTTTGGTAATAAAGAACACTCGACTGAAGACATGAATGTGCCGAAAAGTCTGCTGTTCTTGCGCGACACACCGGTAGCCATCTCCTTTACCATGAGCATTATCTTCCTGGTGACGTGCCTATTTGCGGGCGCAGATGTGGTGAAAGAACTGAGCGGTGGTAAAAACTGGTTCATGTTCTCCATCATGCAATCCATTACCTTTGCGGCGGGTGTGTACATCATTCTGCAAGGTGTGCGCATGGTGATCGCGGAGATCGTTCCAGCGTTTAAAGGGATTTCCGACAAGCTGGTGCCGAACGCGAAGCCTGCACTCGATTGCCCGGTCGTCTTCCCTTATGCGCCTAACGCCGTACTGGTTGGTTTCCTGAGCAGCTTTGCCGCAGGTTTAATCGGTATGTTCGCGCTCTACCTGCTGAACATGACCGTGATTATCCCAGGCGTGGTGCCACACTTCTTCGTAGGTGCAGCGGCTGGCGTATTCGGTAATGCAACCGGTGGGCGTCGCGGAGCAATTCTGGGTGCCTTTGCGCAAGGTTTGCTGATTACCTTCCTGCCAGTGTTCTTGCTGCCAGTGCTGGGCGATATCGGCTTTGCTAACACCACGTTTAGTGATGCTGACTTTGGTGCGCTGGGTATTCTGTTAGGCATTATCGTTCGCTAATCGTTGAACGATGCACCAATAAAAACGCCAGCGATTCGCTGGCGTTTTTATTGGCGTTTTTTTTGATCACTCTTTCGGATCTTTACCCGCCAGCAGCTTATCCAGCTCATCGCCACCGACATGACGGAAGTCCTGTCCTTTGACGAAGTAAAAGATGAACTCGCAGATATTCTGGCAACGGTCGCCGATACGCTCGATAGAACGCGCACAGAATAGTGCGGTTAGCACGCTTGGAATGGTGCGTGAGTCTTCCATCATATAAGTCATCAGTTGGCGCACGATGCCTTCATATTCCTGGTCAACTTTCTTATCTTCGCGGTAGATACGCACAGCTTCGTCGAGATCCATACGCGCAAACGCATCCAGCACGTCATGCAGCATTTGCACGGTGTGTCGGCCTAATGACTCGAGGCTCACCAGCAGCGGTTGGTGCTGGTGGGAGAATTTCTCCAGCGCCGTGCGGCAGATTTTGTCTGCGACGTCGCCGATACGTTCCAGCTCAGAAATCGTTTTGATGATAGCCATCACCAGGCGCAGGTCGCTGGCGGTCGGCTGGCGTTTGGCGATGATGCGCACGCAGGCTTCATCGATTGCCACTTCCATCATGTTAACTTTCTGGTCGCCTTCGATAACGCGCTTTGCCAGCTCGCCATCTTGATTGTGCATGGCGGTGATCGCATCAGAAAGCTGTTGCTCCACCAGCCCACCCATGGTCATCACCTGAGTGCGGATATATTCCAGCTCGGCGTTAAACTGGCCGGAAATGTGTTTGTTGAGGTTGAGGCTATCCATTTTGTTCTCCCGGATCAGCCGTAGCGGCCAGTAATGTAATCTTCGGTTTGCTTTTTAGCGGGTGTGGTAAACAGCGTGTCGGTTTCGCTAAATTCAATCAGCTCACCCAGGTACATAAACGCGGTGTGGTCGGAACAACGCGCCGCTTGCTGCATGTTGTGGGTCACGATTACCACGGTGTAATCTTCCTTCAGCTCAGTGATCAGCTCTTCGATGCGACCAGTAGAAATTGGGTCAAGCGCTGAACACGGCTCATCAAGCAGCAACACTTCCGGGCGAATCGCAATACCACGCGCAATGCACAGACGCTGCTGTTGGCCACCGGAGAGACTGTATCCGCTCTGATGTAATTTATCTTTGGTTTCATTCCACAATGCGGCTTTGGTCAAAGCCCACTGCACACGCTCGTCCATGTCGCTGCGTGACAGCTTTTCAAACAGACGCACGCCGAAGGCGATGTTGTCATAAATCGACATCGGGAATGGCGTCGGCTTCTGGAACACCATGCCGACTTTGGCACGCAGCAGGGCGATATCCTGGCTTTGGGTGAGGATATTTTCCCCATCTAGCAGAATCTCACCTTCGGCACGCTGCTCTGGATAGAGCGAGTACATTTTGTTGAATGTACGCAGCAGGGTGGATTTCCCACAGCCTGACGGGCCAATGAATGCGGTAACCTGGTTCTTAGCGATATCCAGATTGATGTTTTTCAGGGCATGGAACTTACCGTAATAGAAGTTCAAATCACGAACCTGAATTTTGTCTGGGGTAGTATCGACCATACTCATCTGTTTCTTAATCTCCATCCGACGCCGCCTTTGCCGCGTCGCAAAATTTAACCGTGTTTACTCTTTGAGAAAATCACGCGCGCCAGAATATTTAGCAGCAGTACGCAAAGGGTAATAATCAGAACACCAGCCCAGGCTAACTGTTGCCATTCGGCAAACGGGCTCATCGCAAATTTGAATATCGTCACTGGCAAGTTGGCAATCGGCTGCATCATGTCAGTACTCCAGAACTGATTGGAGAGAGACGTGAACAGCAGAGGGGCCGTTTCACCCGCGATACGAGCAATCGCCAGCAACACCCCGGTAATAATCCCGGAAACAGACGCTTTGAGCGTAATCGCAGAAATCATTTTCCACTTTGGCGTGCCCAGTGCGTAAGCCGCTTCGCGCAAGCTGTCTGGCACCAGTTTCAGCATGTTTTCGGTGGTGCGAATAACAATCGGCACCTGCAATAACGCCAGCGCAATCACCCCAGCCCAGCCAGAGAAGTGCTGCATTTTTGCAACCACAATGGTGTAAACAAACAGGCCGACAACAATGGATGGCGCAGAAAGCAGGATGTCGTTGATAAAACGAATCACCTCAGCCAGCGCTGATTTGCGACCATACTCCGCCAGGTAGATACCCGCCATGATGCCCAGCGGCGTACCAAACACGGTCGCCCACAGGATCAACAAGCCGCTACCTGCAAGGGCGTTAGCTAAGCCACCACCTTCGGTGTTTGGCGGTGGCGTCATTTCGGTAAACAGCGCAATCGACATACCGTCGATACCGCGAGTCACCGTAGAGAATAGGATCCACACCAACCAGAACAGGCCAAACGCCATGGTTCCCATTGAAAGTGTCAGAGCAATGCGGTTTTTAAACCGACGACGAGCCTGCATTTTGCGGCGAGATTCTGCGAGCGCCGCTCGGCTTTGCATTTCCATTGTCGTCATGAACGCGCTCCTTCATTCTTCGCCAGACGCATAACCATGAACTTAGAGATAGCCAGTACGATAAAGGTGATCACAAACAGAATCAGTCCAAGCTCCATCAGCGCTGCGGTGTGCAGGCCAGATTCCGCTTCAGCAAATTCGTTCGCCAGTGCAGAAGTAATACTGTTGCCCGGCATATACAGCGAGGCGTTATCGAGCTGGTAGGTGTTACCGATGATAAAGGTTACCGCCATGGTTTCACCCAGAGCACGGCCCAGACCCAACATCACACCACCAATCACACCGTTTTTGGTAAACGGCAAAACGATACGCCAGATAACTTCCCATGTGGTGCAGCCAATGCCATAGGCTGACTCTTTCATCATCACTGGGGTTTGTTCGAATACATCACGCATAACAGCGGCAATGTACGGAATGATCATGATGGCCAGTATTACGCCTGCGGCGAGAATACCGATACCGAACGCCGGGCCTGAGAACAGCTCACCAACAATCGGCACCGAAGAGAGCACGTTACCGACAGGTTCCTGGAAGTATTTCGCAAACAGCGGAGCAAAGATAAACAGGCCCCACATGCCGTATACGATACTTGGGATCGCAGCCAATAGTTCGATGGCGATACCCAGCGGGCGGCGCAGCCAGTTTGGCGCCAGCTCCGTAAGGAACAGAGCAATACCAAAACTCACAGGCACAGCAATCAGCAGGGCAATAAACGAAGTCACCAGCGTACCGTAAATCGGAACCAGTGCACCGTAAATATCGTTGGGAGCATCCCACTCTTTGGTCCACAAGAACGAGAAGCCAAACTTCTGAATACTCGGCCAGGAGGAGATGATCAGGGAGATGATGATGCCGCCCAGCAGAAATAGCACAATCAGCGCAGCCAGTTTTACCAGCGCACTGAAAATGACATCACCTTGTTTACCAGGGGACTTGAACGTCGGCTTACTTACCGCCATAGCTTACTCTTTAAGTTAAATATATTTCTTACAACATGTCGGATGTCGCTAACACTAATCCGACCTATGAAATCAGTTGTAGGGCGGATAAGCATAAGTGCCATCCGCCTTTTTCGTTAATTAATAAAGCGCCTTACCGGAGCTATCTTTCACGTTGGTCTTCCATGCAGCACGAACCTGCTCAACCACAGCGTCTGGCAGGGCGGCGTAATCCAGGTCACTCGCCTGTTTTGCACCGTCTTTATAAGCCCAGTCGAAGAACTTCAGTACTTCAGCACCTTGCTCTGGTTTTTTCTGCTCTTTGTGAACCAGGATGAAGGTTGTGGACGTGATTGGCCACGCAGCGTCACCTTTCTGGTTAGTCAGATCCTGAGCAAATGATTTGCTCCAGTCTGCACCCTTCGCCGCATTGGCAAAGTTCTCTTCAGAAGGCGCTACTGGTTTACCATCAGCAGATACCAGTTTGGTATAAGCGAGGTTGTTTTGCTTAGCGTAAGCGTATTCAACATAGCCAATTGAACCCGGCAGACGTTGAACAAAGGCTGCGATACCGTCGTTACCTTTACCGCCCAGACCCGTTGGCCAGTTTACCGTTGAGCCCGCACCGATTTTGGTTTTCCACTCTTCGTTTACTTTCGCCAGGTAGCTGGTGAAGACGAAGGAAGTACCGGAACCATCAGCACGACGCACAACTGCGATATTCTGCTGTGGCAGTTTCATGCCTGGGTTGAGCTTAGCAATTGCTTCGTCATCCCATTTTTTGATTTTGCCCAGGTAGATGTCACCCAGAGTTTTACCATCGAGCACCAGCTCACCGGATTTTACGCCTGGCAAGTTAACAGCCAGAACGACACCGCCGATGACAGTCGGGAACTGGAACAGCCCTTCTTGTTGCAGCTTGTCATCAGACAGCGGAGCATCAGATGCGCCGAAATCTACAGTGTTAGCAATGATTTGTTTAACGCCACCGGAGGAGCCAATACCCTGGTAATTTACTTTGTTACCAGTTGATTTATTGTAGGTATCTGCCCATTTGGCATACACCGGCGCAGGGAATGTTGCACCGGCACCAGTCAGGCTTGCAGCGGCGTTTGCGCCAAAAGCAGTCAGGGATAAGGTCGCGGCGACAACAGTTGCGACAGTGGTACGCATAGCTTTCATAGTGTCTCCTGCAGAGGTGAACGTAAATCGTTGTTTAGTGGATGCAGGATAGAAAATAGGACAGTTTGGTGACAGTTAAATGTACGAATTATGACAGTTTTATGACAGGCGATTTTGCAACCAAGTTACGCCTGTCACATTGCAGATTCTGAGCCCTCAATCCGTCTCAATAATTCGCGTTTTTCCTCGCAGCTCAAATGGCGAGATTCCCCTAATGCCAGGCCTTGCAGGTGGATATTCATGATGCGGACACGTTCAAGCCGAGTCACTTCATAACCGAAATATTTACACATCCGGCGGATCTGGCGGTTCAGCCCTTGAACTAATATGATGCGAAATATTTGGGGAGATTCTTTCGTCACTTTGCAGGGTTTGGTTACTGTACCCAGTATCGGAACACCTGAGCTCAACCCAAGAATAAACTCGTCAGACATCGGTTTGTTGACGGTGACTACATACTCTTTTTCGTGATTGTTACCGGCGCGTAGAATTTTATTAACTACATCACCATGGCTGGTCAGTAAAATGAGCCCCTGCGAATCTTTATCCAGGCGCCCGATAGGAGAAACGCGTTTGTCACTATGAATGAGACCGCTGATGTTATCGCGCACACTCTTTTCCATTGTAGTGATGATGCCCACAGGCTTATTCAAAACCATCAGCACGAGATCGTTGTCATCACGCGGCGCAATAAGCTGACCGTTTACCTTCACCACATCCCCGGAAAATACCTGAGCGCCAAAACTCGCCTGCCTGTCGTTAATAAACACATCGCCTTGTTCAACGTAACAATCGGCCTGACGGCGGGAGCAGATACCACAATCGCTAATGTACTTATTAATTCGTATGGGGGAATCGGCGGGCATTTTGCGGTGCGTATCATTCATATTTTGCATAATTACCATTCACTCATCATTTGAAGAAATGTGACGCACGTCACATACGTTACCCGTTAGGGGTAGATTACACACAAAAAATTGAGATGAATCACAAATAAAATTAAAACGCGGGTTCATTATTAAAACATAGTGTGATCTACATAACAAAAACAAGTCCAGGATGGGCCAAACCAGAATCCTCGACGTCTTCTGAAGCGCCGCTGATTTTTATCTCCTCTGAATTATTTATTTGCCTGCTGCCTTGCAGCGGTCAGGCCACTTATTGCTTGAAAAACGGGGATTCATTATGCGCAAAACAGGCCACAAGCGCTGGTTTATGCTTTCACTGGTGACATTAGGCACCATTCTTTGTTATTTAACCCGAAATACTATTTCTGCCGCAGCGCCAACATTACAGAGCGATCTGCACATTACCACCCAGCAATATTCTTACATTATTGCGACATTCTCGGCCTGCTACACCATTGCACAACCTATTGCCGGTTATCTGCTTGATACATTGGGTACAAAAGTGGGTTACACCATTTTCGGCCTGATGTGGGGCGTGTTCTGCATTGGTGCGTCATTCGCGACTGGCTGGAAAGGTCTGGCAATGTTCCGTGGCCTCGGCGGTTTCGCCGAAAGTGCAATGATACCTGCTGGTTTGAAATCAGTAACTGAATGGTTCCCGGACACCGAGCGTTCTGTCGCCGTGGGCTATTTCAACGTTGGTTCCTCTATTGGCGCGGTGATTGCTCCTCCACTGGTCGCATGGGCAATCTATATCAGAGACTGGAGACTGGCGTTTATTATCGTCGGTGTTTTCAGCGTGCTGTGGGCAGCGGGTTGGTATTTCACCTATAACCGCCCGTCAAAAACCAAATCACTGTCCCGGGAAGAGTATCTCTATATAACCGATGGGCAGCCTGAGAAACCAAAGGTTGAGAAAGTCCGCATTGGCCGCCTGCTGAAACAGCGTAAGTTTTGGGGTATCGCTTTGCCGCGCTTCCTGGCAGAACCTGCTTGGGGGACGTTTAACGCGTGGATCCCACTGTTTATGGTGCACACCTACGGCTTTAACCTCAAAGATATCGCTATGTTTGCCTGGATCCCGATGCTGTTCGCCGATTTTGGCTGCATCATTGGCGGTTATTTGCCGGGTATGTTCCAGAAAGTCTTCGGCGTGAATATTGTGGTTTCCCGCAAACTAGTGGTCACAATGGGTGCCGCGCTGATGATTCTGCCAGGCATGGTCGGTTTGTTTGGCAGCCCAATGGTGGCAATTGCATTGCTATGCGTTGGTGGCTTTGCTCACCAGTCACTGTCTGGTGCGCTGATTACACTGTCTTCCGACATGTTTGATTCAAACGAAGTTGCCACCGCCAACGGTTTTACCGGCATGGCAGCCTGGACCGCCAGCACCATGTTTGCACTGGTTGTGGGGGCTCTGGCCGACACGGTTGGCTTCAGCCCGCTGTTCGCTGTGCTTTCGGTGTTTGATGTAATCGGGGCGATTGTCTTGTGGGTTCTGCTGAAATCCCCTGAAGAGCCGAAGCTGGTGACGCAGGAAGAGAATTGATTTTGCAGTAATAAAAAGCCCGGTTGTGTTTAGCACAACCGGGCTTTTTTATTTTGCGTGTCTGTTTAGAACGGCTTATTCAACCGTAACTGATTTCGCCAGATTTCGTGGCTGGTCAACGTCGGTGCCTTTAATCAGCGCGACGTGATAAGACAGCAACTGCAACGGTACGGTGTAGAAGATAGGTGCGATAACTTCTTCTACATGCGGCATCTCAATGATGTGCATGTTGTCGCTGCTGGCAAACCCTGCATCTTTATCTGCAAATACATATAGATGGCCGCCACGCGCACGCACTTCTTCGATATTCGATTTCAGCTTTTCAAGCAGCTCGTTGTTTGGAGCCACAACGATAACCGGCATATCTGCATCAATCAGCGCCAGCGGGCCGTGTTTCAGCTCGCCTGCCGCATACGCTTCAGCGTGAATGTAAGAGATTTCTTTAAGCTTCAGCGCGCCTTCCATTGCGATTGGATATTGATCGCCACGGCCTAAGAACAGCGCATGATGCTTGTCTGAGAAATCTTCAGCCAGCGCTTCAATACGTTTGTCCTGGGACAGCATCTGCTCGATACGGCTCGGCAGCGCCTGCAAACCATGAACAATGTCTTGCTCAATAGAGGCATCAGCGCCTTTCAGGCGGCTCAGTTTAGCCACCAGCATCAGCAGAACAGTCAGCTGAGTGGTAAAGGCTTTGGTTGATGCCACACCGATTTCAGTGCCAGCGTTGGTCATCAGCGCCAGGTCGGATTCTCGCACCAGAGAAGAGCCCGGAACGTTACAGATTGCCAGAGAACCCAGATATCCTAGTTCCTTAGACAAACGCAGCGCCGCAAGTGTATCTGCCGTTTCGCCAGACTGGGAAAGGGTGATCATCAGGCTGTTACGGCGCACCGCTGATTTACGGTAGCGGAACTCAGATGCGATTTCGACATCGCAAGGCACGCCTGCCAGTGATTCAAACCAGTAGCGCGAAACCATGCCTGAGTTGTAGGAGGTGCCACACGCGACAATTTGAATGTGCTCAACCTGAGACAACATTTCATTGGCCTGCGGGCCAAGCTCAGAGAGATCGATAGCGCCATGACTGATGCGGCCAGTCAGGGTATTTTTAATCGCGTTCGGCTGTTCGTAGATCTCTTTCTGCATATAGTGGCGATAAATGCCTTTGTCGCCTGCGTCATATTGCAGACTAGATTCGATATCAGGGCGTTTAACCTGCTCACCTTTGGTATCGAATACTGTTACAGAGCGACGAGTTACTTCAGCGATATCACCTTCTTCAAGGAAGATGAAACGACGCGTTACCGGCAGCAATGCCAGTTGGTCGGATGCGATAAAGTTTTCGCCCATGCCCAGGCCGATAACCATTGGGCTACCTGAACGAGCTGCCAGCAGCACGTCTGGGTTACGGGTGTCCATGATAACGGTGCCGTAAGCGCCGCGCAGTTGCGGGATGGTACGCAGCACAGCTTCACGCAGACTACCGCCTTGCTCCAGTTCCCAGTGAACCAGGTGAGCAATAACTTCGGTATCGGTTTGTGAAACGAAGGTGTAACCGCGACCCTGTAGGGCTTCACGCAGCGGTTCATAGTTTTCGATAATGCCGTTATGAACCACCACAATATGTTCGGAAACATGCGGGTGAGCGTTAACTTCTGATGGTTCGCCGTGAGTCGCCCAGCGAGTGTGCGCAATACCTGTGCCGCCATGCAGCGCAGTTTCTGCGGCAGCTTCGGCCAGTTTGTTCACTTTACCCAGACGGCGCAGACGGGTCATATGACCTTTTTCATCTACTACAGCCAGGCCCGCAGAGTCATAACCACGGTATTCCAGACGACGTAGTCCTTCGAGAAGGATTTCAGCGATATCACGTTGCGCGACCGCGCCAACAATTCCACACATAAGATTAGATTCCTGATAATGGCATTAAGCCATGTGTTGTCGCTGACCTGTTTTACCCGTCGTCTTTCGCGCTAAAGATACGTTGGTTGCACGAAATTCTTTGGGTAAATATCCCGTATTCCGGGGCCCCGAGCCTTGTAGAGAGTGGGGTTATAGTTTTGGTAGTACTACGGGGCGGGTCATTTTCGAGAACAACCTTCACCCCAGCCTTCTCCCATTCAGGGAGAAGGAAAATACAAAATTACTTTTTCTTAACCGGACGCAGCCAACCCTGGATATGAGTCTGCTTCACGCGGCTGATAACCAGTTCGTCTTCACCAACGTTACGTGTGACAGTTGTGCCCGCGCCAATTGTTGCACCGCGAGCAATGGTCACAGGCGCCACCAGCTGGCTATCGGAACCGACAAATACATCATCACCGATGATGGTTTTGAATTTGTTTGCACCGTCATAGTTACAAGTAATGGTGCCAGCGCCAATATTCACGTTGTCGCCAATTTCAGCATCACCCAAATAGCTCAGGTGACCCGCTTTCGAACCTTTACCCAGACGCGCTTTTTTCATTTCCACGAAGTTGCCGACGTGTGCGCCTTCCGCCAGTTCTGCACCTGGGCGCAAACGCGCAAACGGGCCGATAGAACAAGCAGCAGCAAGGGTTGAGTCTTCTACAACAGTGTATGGACTGATTTCACAGTCATCACCAATCACGCTGTTTTTGATAACGCAGCCGGTGCCAATTTTCACGCGATGACCCAGGGTCACTGAACCTTCAATAATGACATTAGTATCAATTTCTACATCACGCCCGTGCGTCAGTTCACCACGCAAGTCGAAACGAGCAGGATCGCGTAGCATCACGCCTGCCAGCAGCAGTTTATCTGCTTGCTCACTCTGGTAGACGCGCTCAAGACGTGACAGTTGCAGACGGTTGTTCACACCTTCCACTTCGCTTAAACGATCCGGGTGAACGGCGGTGATTTCACGGCCTTCATGGTGCGCCAGCGCGATAATGTCAGTGATATAGAACTCACCCTGAGCATTGTTGTTATCGAGTTTCGCCAGCCAGCGTTTCAGATCCGCGCCATTCGCCACCAGAATCCCGGTGTTGATTTCGTCAATTTTGCGTTGTTCTTCAGTCGCGTCTTTATGCTCAACAATGCCAACGACCTTGCCATTCTCACGAGCGATACGGCCATAGCCAGTTGGATCGTCGAGTTTTACTGTCAGCAAACCAATGCCGCCCAGCGGTTTGGCGTCACGCAGGCGCTGTAGAGATTCGACGGAAATAAGCGGCACATCGCCGTAAAGCATCAGAATGTCTTCGTCGTCAGCAAAGAAAGGTGCGGCCTGCTGCATGGCGTGGCCGGTACCAAGTTGTTCAGCCTGCAATACCCAATTAAGAGAGCTATCGCTGAGTGTATTTTTGAGCAGATCGCCGCCATGGCCGTAAACCAGATGTACACGCTGCGCGCCTAAATTATTCGCCGCATCAATGACATGCTGAACCATTGGTTTCCCGGCAAGGGTATGTAACACCTTCGGGAGGTCTGAATACATGCGGGTTCCTTTGCCTGCGGCTAGGATAACCACGCTCATCGCATTGTTTGACATACGCGTCCTGACTTTAATTTGAGAGGGAAGTAAAACGATTTCACGTTGAAAATTCTACATATTTTGCAACAAAAAACGCGATGCCTAAAAAACAGGCTCTTGATGCGCTTTTGAGTTGCTCATGTGCTCAATTGTAGGTGGATAAGCTCGTAAAAAGTACTTCTGAAATAACAAAAGCCATAGATCTCTGTGGATTAAGACTTCTTTTCGGCCGGAAACAAAGCTACTCCACATATTTGAAATGTTAGTGTTTTAAAAATCATCCTTTGTGACAAGCATAAAAGAAACAACGTTTCATTTTTATAGATAATGGCTTGGACATTTATAAGGAGAATAATAATGGCGTCAAAAATACCTCTGGCTCTTACGCTTTGCGGTGCGGCTTTATCCCTGCCTGCAACTGCAGAGCAACATCCCATCTGGCACGCGATTGCTTTCGGGCAATCAACAGATGTTAACTTTTCATCTAACGTCTTACCTGAAAAAGTGGGTGTGAACAACGTAACGATCGATGGCAAAAAGCTGGTGACAGCAGATTCCGTCGACCTTTCGAAACCCATCACCATCGAAAGCCGTGGCGGTAAAATCGCTAACTCTCACGATGGATTAACGTTCTTCTATACCGCATTACCCGCCAGTGAGAATTTTGTCTTACAGGCAACAGTCACTGTCGATCAGTTTGGCCCTGAAAATGGTGCGAAACCGGCCGCGCAGGAAGGTGCCGGGATGCTGGTAAGGGATGTATTAGGTAATCCACGCCAGGAGCCGCTGAAGGAAGGCTACGAAGAGTTCCCTGCGGCTTCCAATATGGTGATGAATGCCATCATGACGCAGGATAAAAAGGACGCATCACGCGTGAAAATGCAAGCCATTGCGCGTGATGGTATTACTCAGCCATGGGGAAATACCGGCTCAACTATTTCTCGTAAAAGCTATCAGGAAGCCATTGATCTGAGCAAAGCACCGACTTTCCGCATGAAGCTCGAGCGAACCAACGAGGGTTTTGTCACTTCATGGGCTCCAGCCGGAAGCGATGCATGGGTTTCTGAAAATGTTAAACGCGCTGATATCATCACCGTACAGGACAAAAGCCAGTACTACGTTGGTTTCTTTGCTTCACGTAATGCAAAAATCACCGTCAGTGATGCGTCATTAGAAACCAGTGCGGCAAATACTGTTGCTTCCACACCTTTCGTGCCGAAAGCATGGCCTGTTGTGATGCAAATTGCCTCTCCAGCAAAAAGCACCACCAGCGAGTACGTGGTACAGGCTCGCGCTAACTATGACGGCAACTTCACCGTACGTCAGGATGAAGTTGTGATCGGTCAGGAAAAAGTGGCTAAGGCCGGAGAGATGTTCACTCTGCCAACCACACTTAAAGAGCAAGCACGTTTCACCGTGACGTTTACCCCGACCAGCGGTAAAGACAAAACCCCTGTAACCCAAAACTTCATGGTTGAGCAAGTCAAAAACATGGAGGGTAATACGCTTTACGTAGCGCCAGATGGTGCATCAAGTAACAATGGTTCTAAATCCGCACCGCTTGATTTAGCCAGTGCCATCTCTCTCGTCTCTCCTGGTGGAAAACTCATCTTAAGCAGCGGTGAGTACCCACTTACTACCATTTCGACAGCTGACAGTGGCTTAAAAGGCAAACTAAAAACCCTCGAGGCCGATGGCAAAGTCGTGATTCGCGGCATGGCTTTGGATGGCAACTACTGGCATGTCAAAGGCATTGAAGTTACCGATAAGAGCTTGCGAGTTCAGGGCAGTCATAACCTTATCGAAAGTGTAGTCGCCTATAAAAATGACGACACAGGCATCCAGATTTCATCTCCTTCTGATGTAGGCCGCCCGTTGTGGGCAAGCTACAACAAGGTTGTTAACGCTGAATCCTTCAGTAATGAAGATCCAGGCAAAATCAATGCTGATGGCTTTGCGGTGAAGATGCGTGTGGGTGATGGCAACCGTCTTGAAGGATGCTATGCGCACGACAATATTGATGATGGCTATGACCTGTTCAACAAGATTGAAGACGGTGCCAATGGCGTTGTGGTGATCGAGAACTCTATTGCCCGCAACAACACCAGCAACGGTTTCAAATTGGGCGGGGAAGGGCAGCCTGTCGCGCATGAAATCCATAACAGCATTGCGATTGGTAACCACCTCGATGGCTTTACCGATAACTTCAACCCTGGTGCGCTGGTGGTGGCGAACAACGTCGCAGTGGATAACCAGCGCTTTAACTACATCTTCCGACCAAGCCCTTATGGGCGCGCAGAAACTCAGGGTAAATTCACCGATAACATTTCATTGCGTAGCGTTGAGGGGAAATATGATGACGCTATCTCCGGAAATGTAGCTAACAGTAACTATTTCATTCGGGATGGTAAAACGGAAAACAGCGAAGGTAAGCAACTGAGCATAAAAGATTATCAGTCTTTGACGCTGCCAGTCCCGTTGCAACGCAATGCTGATGGTTCGTTCAAAACAGGTGAGTTTTTAACGAAGCAGTAAAAGGTTCAGACGAAAAAAATGCCAGTCAGGGAAACCTGGCTGGCATTTGTCTTTTCAAGCAGGTAGTTACATCGCTTTTCTGGTCAACTCGATAACGCGAAGTTTCGCGATCGCCTTAGCCAGTTCAGCAGAAGCCTGAGCGTAGTCCACATCACCGTGGGAACTATGGATGCGCTCTTCCGCTTTACGCTTCGCTTCCAGGGCTCGAGCTTCGTCGAGGTCCTGACCACGAATTGCGGTATCGGCCAGCACGGTTACCGTGCCAGGCTGCACTTCCATCACACCACCAGACAAGTAGATATACTCTTCATGTCCGTGCTGTTTAACGATGCGGATCATACCAGGCTTAATGGCGGTGAGCAGCGGGGCGTGGCCAGGATATATCCCCAGCTCACCTTCGCTACCCGTTACCTGGATCTTCTCAACCAGACCGGAGAACATTTGGCTCTCCGCGCTGACGACGTCCAGGTGATAAGTCATTGCCATGTCACCCTCCGATTAAGGCGTTAAAGTTTTTTAGCTTTCTCAACGGCTTCGTCGATAGTACCAACCATGTAGAACGCCTGCTCTGGCAGATGGTCATATTCGCCGTCCATGATGCCTTTAAAGCCACGGATAGTATCTTTCAGCGATACGAACTTGCCTGGAGAACCGGTAAAGACTTCTGCTACGAAGAATGGCTGAGACAGGAAGCGCTGAATCTTACGCGCACGTGCTACAACCAATTTATCTTCTTCAGAAAGTTCATCCATACCAAGAATGGCGATGATGTCTTTCAGTTCCTGGTAACGTTGCAGAATAGACTGCACGCCACGCGCGGTGTCGTAGTGTTCCTGGCCAACAACCAGTGGATCTAACTGACGGCTGGTGGAATCCAGTGGATCTACCGCAGGGTAGATACCCAGAGACGCGATGTTACGGCTCAGTACCACGGTTGCATCCAAGTGAGCAAAGGTGGTTGCTGGAGATGGGTCAGTCAAGTCATCCGCAGGTACGTATACCGCTTGAACAGAAGTGATTGAGCCAGTTTTGGTGGAGGTAATACGCTCCTGCAAAACACCCATCTCTTCTGCCAGAGTTGGCTGGTAACCTACCGCAGATGGCATACGACCCAGCAGTGCAGATACTTCTGTACCGGCCAGGGTATAACGGTAAATGTTATCAACGAACAGCAGAACGTCACGACCTTCGTCACGGAACTTCTCAGCCATGGTCAGACCGGTCAGCGCAACGCGCAGACGGTTACCTGGTGGCTCGTTCATCTGGCCATAAACCAGTGATACTTTGTCCAGAACGTTGGAGTCGGTCATTTCGTGGTAGAAGTCGTTACCCTCACGAGTACGCTCACCCACACCTGCAAACACAGAGTAACCGGAGTGCTCGATCGCGATGTTACGGATCAGCTCCATCATGTTTACAGTTTTACCAACACCCGCACCACCGAACAGACCAACTTTACCGCCCTTAGCGAACGGGCAAATCAGGTCCATTACTTTGATGCCGGTTTCCAGCAGATCTTGAGAGCTTGACAGCTCTTCGTAGCTTGGAGCAGAACGGTGAATAGCCCAACGCTCTTCTTCGCCGATATCGCCTTTCATGTCGATAGGCTCGCCCAGGACGTTCATGATACGACCCAGAGTTGCTTTACCTACCGGCACTTCAATTGGGTGATCGAGGTTAGAAACTTCCAGACCACGACGCAAACCATCAGAAGTACCCATGGCGATAGTACGAACTACGCCACCACCTAACTGTTGCTGAACTTCCAGCACCAGACGGTCTTTACCATTTGTAACCTCAAGAGCGTCGTACACTTTTGGTACGGCATCCTGAGGGAACTCGACGTCCACCACGGCGCCGATTACCTGGATAATCTTTCCAGTAGCCATCTCGAATCCTCTAAATACGTAAACCTGGTTATACCGCGGAAGCGCCACCGACGATTTCGGTGAGTTCCTGAGTAATGCTGGCCTGACGAGCTTTGTTGTAAACCAACTGCAGCTCTTTAATCAGGCTGCCGCCATTGTCGGTAGCGGCTTTCATCGCCACCATACGTGCGGCCTGCTCGCTGGCCAGGTTTTCTACGACGCCCTGATAAACCTGAGATTCCACATAACGGCGCAACAAGGTGTCCAGCAGCGCTTTAGGATCAGGTTCATACAGATAATCCCAGGATTTCTTCTTCAACTCGCCGTCTTCTGCTGGCGGTAACGGCAGCAGTTGGGTAAGGGTAGGAACCTGAGACATTGTGTTAATAAATTTGTTGCTGACAACATACAGCTTGTCCAGACGGCCTTCATCGTAGGCCTGCAACATCACTTTCACCGGGCCAATCAACTCGGACAGGGAAGGGTTATCACCCATACCAGTCACCTGAGCAACAATATTGCCGCCTACAGAGTTGAAGAAAGAGACGCCTTTAGAGCCGATCATTGCGATTTCGCTTTGAACGCCTTTATCGGACCACTCTTTCATGTCAGCCAGCAGCTTTTTGAACAGGTTAGTGTTCAAGCCACCACACAGACCACGGTCAGTGGACACCACCAGGTAGCCCACGCGTTTGACTTCGCGTTCATCCAGGTAAGGGTGTTTGTATTCAAGATTACCCAAAGCCAGGTGGCCGATCACTTTACGCATAGTTTCTGCGTAAGGACGGCTGGCAGCCATGCGTTCCTGCGTTTTACGCATTTTGGACGCGGCGACCATTTCCATTGCTTTGGTGATCTTCTGCGTGTTCTGGACGCTTGCGATCTTACTACGTATCTCTTTTGCGCCGGCCATGAGCTTCTCCTCAATGCCTTGCGGCTTGCCCTAAGACAAGCCGCCAGACTTTACCAGGACTGAGTTGCTTTGAAGGAATCGAGGATGCCTTTCAGCTTGCCTTCGATTTCGTCGTTATAGCCACCAGATTGGTTGATTTCTTGCATCAGTGGAGCATGGTCACGGTCAACGTAAGCCAGCAGAGCGGCTTCGAAGCTACCGATTTTAGCCAGTTCCACATCTTCGAGGTAACCACGTTCAGCAGCGAACAGAACCAGAGACTGCTGCGCTACAGACATCGGCGCATATTGTTTCTGTTTCAGGAGCTCGGTCACTTTCTGACCATGGCTCAACTGCTTACGGGTCGCATCGTCAAGATCTGATGCAAACTGAGAGAACGCAGCCAGTTCACGATACTGTGCCAGAGCGGTACGGATACCACCGGACAGTTTTTTCATGATCTTGGTCTGAGCAGCACCACCAACACGAGATACGGAGATACCCGGGTTAACCGCAGGACGAATACCGGCGTTAAACAGTGTTGATTCCAGGAAGATCTGACCATCGGTAATAGAAATTACGTTGGTCGGAACGAACGCGGAAACGTCACCCGCTTGCGTTTCGATAATCGGAAGCGCAGTCAGGGAACCTGTTTTGCCTTTCACTTCACCCTTAGTGAATGCTTCAACGTATTCAGCGTTAACACGCGCAGCACGTTCCAGCAAACGGGAGTGGAGATAGAATACGTCGCCTGGGTAAGCTTCACGACCTGGTGGACGACGAAGCAGCAGGGAAATCTGACGATAAGCAACAGCCTGTTTAGACAGGTCATCATAAATGATCAGTGCATCTTCACCGCGGTCACGGAAGTATTCACCCATCGCGCAACCGGAGTACGGTGCCAGGTATTGCAGTGCAGCAGATTCTGATGCAGTTGCAACAACAACGATAGTGTTAGCCAGTGCGCCGTGCTCTTCCAGTTTACGTACCACGTTAGAGATAGTGGACGCTTTCTGGCCGATAGCAACGTAGATACATTTGATGCCGGAATCACGCTGGTTGATGATGGCATCGATTGCCAGAGCAGTTTTACCTGTCTGACGGTCACCGATGATAAGTTCACGCTGACCACGACCGATTGGGATCATGGCATCGACGGACTTATAACCAGTCTGTACAGGCTGGTCTACGGATTGACGTTCGATTACACCTGGTGCGATCGCTTCAACGGCAGCAAAGCCGTCATGCTCAAGCGGACCTTTACCATCGATAGGTGCACCCAGAGTGTTCACCACACGACCCAGCAGGCCACGGCCTACCGGTACTTCAAGAATACGGCCAGTACACTTAACTTTCATGCCTTCGGCAAGGTCAGCATACGGACCCATTACTACTGCACCTACAGAGTCGCGCTCGAGGTTCAGTGCAATGGCGTAACGGTTTCCCGGAAGGGAAATCATCTCACCCTGCATTACATCGGCCAGGCCGTGTACGCGGATGATACCGTCACTTACAGAAACGATTGTACCTTCGTTGTGAGCCTCGCTCACAACACTGAACTGAGCAATGCGCTGCTTGATCAGTTCGCTGATTTCGGTGGAATTCAGTTGCATGCTCCAGTCCCCTTAAGACTGCAAGACGTCTGTCAGGCGATCAAGACGGCCGCGTACGCTACCATCAATAACCATATCACCTGCACGGATAATGACACCCGCCATTACAGACTTGTCAATTTTGCAATTCAGCTTAACTTTGCGTGACAGACGTTTTTCCATCGCGGCGCTGATCTTCGAAAGCTGGTCTTCGTTTAATGCGCTGGCAGAAGTCACTTCGACTTCAACGGTAGCCTCTTGGGCTGCACGCAGTTGAACGAATTGCTCAAGAACATCAGGAAGAACTTTCAGACGCCCATTTTCAGCCATCACCTTAATCAGGTTCTGGCCATTGGCGTCTAGCTGGTCACCACAGATGGAGATAAACGACGCAGAGAGAGTATCCGGAGCTAATGCGCCGGAAAGAAGCTCTGCTATTTGTTCGTTTTTAGACACCTCAGCGGCGAAACCTAGCATATGCTGCCAGTTATCAACGCTTTGGTGCTCGACGGCAAAGTCAAAAGCTGCTTTGGCGTAGGGGCGAGCTACAGTTACAAATTCAGACATCAGCCCCTCCCTCCTTACAGTTCAGCGACCAGTTTATCAACGATGTCGCTGTTAGCAGCTTCATCCACGGAACGTTCAATGATCTTCTCGGCACCGGCGATAGCCAGCAGAGCCACTTGCTTACGCAGTTCTTCACGAGCGCGTTTACGCTCTGCGTCGATTTCTGCCTGAGCCTGTGCAACGATTTTGTCACGTTCCTGCTCTGCCTCGGTTTTAGCTTCTTCAAGGATCTGAGCACGGCGTTTGTTCGCCTGCTCAATAATCACCTGAGCTTCACCTTTGGCTTTTTTCAGCTGGTCGGTCGCGTTGGCCTGTGCAAGGTCAAGGTCCTTTTTGGCACGTTCTGCAGAAGAGAGACCGTCAGCAATTTCTTGTTGACGCTTCTCGATGGCAGCCATGATTGGCGGCCATACGTACTTCATGCAGAACAGAACAAACAGGACAAACGCGATGGCCTGGCCGAGGATTGTTGCGTTAAGATTCACAGCACAATGCCTCTTTGTTAGTTAACGTTCTGATATTGCTTGGTGTATTAAGCAATGCTTACTACGCGACGGCGAACATCACGTACAGACCCAGACCAACAGCGATCATCGGGATAGCATCCACCAGACCCATAACGATAAAGAACTGAGTACGCAGCAGAGGAATCAAATCAGGTTGACGCGCTGCGCCTTCCAGGAATTTTCCACCGAGGATGCCGATACCGATCGCCGCACCGATTGCCGCAAGGCCCATCATAATTGCGGCAGCCATGTACAGCAGATCCATATTCAGGTTTTCCATGACAGTCTCCAGTTTGTTTCAGTTAAAACGCAGTAGTGGTAAGTAAAATCAATGCTCTTCAGATGCCATCGACAGATAGACGATCGTCAGAACCATGAAAATGAAGGCTTGCAGCGTAATGATCAGTATGTGGAAAATGGCCCAAGGCACACTCAGAATCCACTGTGACCACCACGGCAACAGACCAGCAATCAGAATGAAAATCAATTCACCGGCATACATGTTGCCGAACAGTCGCAGACCAAGAGAAATAGGTTTGGAAAGCAGGCTCACACCTTCAAGGATTAAGTTGAACGGTATAAATGCCCAGTGATTGAACGGCTGCAGCGTCAGCTCTTTCGTGAAGCCGCCAATGCCTTTCATTTTGATGCTGTAGAAAAGAATCAGGATAAACACGCCAAGCGCCATAGACAGGGTGATGTTCACGTCCGCAGACGGCACCACACGCAGGGCTGGCAGGCCAAAGATATGCTCGCCGATAAACGGCAGGAAATCGATTGGCAGCAGGTCCATCAGGTTCATCAGGAATACCCAGACAAAGACCGTCAGAGCAAGCGGTGCAATGACCTTGCTTTTGCCATGGTACATGTCTTTGACACTGCTATTAACAAAGCCGATGACCAACTCAACTGCTGTCTGGAATTTCCCTGGGACACCACTAGTAGCGTTTTTTGCTACTTTGCGGAATAACACCAGGAACAAGAAACCCAGAACCACGGAGAAGAACATGGAGTCAATATTGAGTGTCCAGAAGGTAGCTGGGGGGTGATACGGATCAACCAGCGAGAAAGTACGCAGGTCCAACTGAAGGTTATTCAGATGGTGGCCTATATACTCCTGCGGTGTAGAGATTTCTCCTGCAGACATGATGCCTCTTACCCTTTGTTGTTAATTACAGCTGGTGCGAGTATCTGCACAACCAGCACCGAAACCCACGTCACAATAAGCGGCAACAATACCGCCTTAAAACCAGCTAACGCCACCACCAGTATGGTAAAGCTCGCTATCACCTTTAATACTTCGCCGATAGCGAAGGTCCAGGCCAAACGGCCCTTTGACGGTGTATGCACTTGGTGACGCCAGGCAAAATTCATAAATACAGCATTTGGCAACCAGGCTGCCAGGCCTCCGCCAAAAGCAGAAGCACCCCACGCGGGGTCTTTGAGGCAAAACAGCAATCCAATTGCTATCACTGCAAGAAGCTGAAGGAACAGAAGCTTACGAGCAACGTTTCTACTCAATAGCGACACAGACATGGCGTATCCTAACTCCTGCTCCCTTCGGGGTATGTCGCGCTGGTATAAAACTGCCTTTACGCTTTTGAGTCAAGCCTCAAAAAGCGAGCAAATTATACGGTGCGGCCCCGTGATTTCAAACATTAAGTAGCAAAAAGGTGAACAAATGTTTAAATATTTTCCAACGCAGTTATTTTTCAACTTTTTCTAAATACTGGTTATTTTCCCTAAAAGGGCAAACAACCGAAATAGTCGCCTAATAAAGCGTGCACAAGATCACAAATCAAACATGTCACAGCCATTATGCATTTGTCTGTCTCATTAAGTGCGAAACACAGATGTCTGATAAATAAGCTGATTACTGGCTACTCTATTTAAAATAGCCTGAAACATCATTCAAACATTTCATTGACATTTTTATTTATATTTTAACAATCATCCACGTTTGATACTTACGTAATATTTAGCAGGGTTATATTTTCATGCTTAACTAATTTTAAAACTAACTCTGCATTTCGCGTTAAAAAAGTGATAGCGAAAAGTTAAACTCGCGTTAAATGTAACCAGAGATTTCAGGCCTTTTCTCTTGATTTTTTAACCAAAAAGAAACAATCCTTTTTCGCCTTTTTTTGATAAATATTAATTTTTGTTTGGCTTAATCATCACCAGATGACGTTCGCCATCAAGCTCTGGCACCTGCAAACGAATAACTTCTTCAACCGTGAAGCTCGCGGGTAAGGCTGCAATTTCATCATCCGGGCGCAATCCTTTGAGAGCATAGAAGCGACCATGCTCAGCAGGCAGATGTTTACACCAAGTCACCATGTCAGTCATTGAGGCAAAAGCACGACTGATAACCCCATCAAAAGGTGGCTCGGCCGGGAACTCTTCTACACGGCTTTGTACTGGCGTGATGTTATCAAGGTGGAGCTCATGCTGAACCTGGCGCAGGAAGCGTACACGCTTACCGAGGCTGTCGAGCAGCGTAAAATGCGAGTCCGGGCGCACAATTGCCAGCGGGATCCCTGGTAAACCAGGACCTGTTCCCACATCGATAAAACGTGAGCCCTGCAAGTACGGCTCTACAACGATACTATCCAGAATATGGCGTACCAACATGTCTTCAGGAAGACGAACAGAGGTTAGGTTATACGCTTTGTTCCACTTGTGGAGCAGTTCAACATAACCCACCAGCTGTTGTTTCTGGTTTTCTGGCAGCGTAATGCCTGCGCTTTCCAGCAGGCGATTCAGTTTGTTAAGCACTGTGGTCAATACCCATCAAAAAAACGGGCCAGGAATTCCTGGCCCTGAAAATTTATAAATCAGGCGCTACGACGAAGCAGGCCTTGTTTTTTTAGCCAGACAAGCAAAATGGAGATCGCCGCCGGGGTTACCCCTGAAATGCGTGATGCTTGGCCTATTGAGACTGGTTTGTGATCGTTAAGCTTAGCGATCACTTCGTTAGAAAGACCACTCACCTGCCGATAGTCCATCGTTGCAGGAAGCAACGTATTTTCGTTACGTTGTTGTTTTTCAATCTCTTCTTGCTGACGCACGATATAGCCTTCGTATTTGACCTGAATTTCTACCTGTTCAGCAGACTGTGGATCTTGAAGACCCGGTGCAAATACTGATAGTTGCATCATCTCAGCATAGGTCATTTCTGGACGACGCAGCAGATCTTCGCCATTTGCTTCACGCGATAGTGGAGCACTTAGCTTGGCGTTCACTTCTTCAACACTTTCAGAGTGAGGATGCAGCCAGATGTCTTTCAGACGCTGACGCTCAAGCTCAATGCTTTCCAGTTTTTCGTTAAAGCGTGCCCAACGTTCGTCATCCACCAGACCCATTTCACGACCAACGGCGGTTAAACGCAGATCGGCGTTATCTTCACGCAGCATCAGGCGGTATTCAGCACGTGAGGTAAACATGCGGTACGGTTCTTTCGTGCCGAGGGTGCAAAGATCGTCTACCAATACGCCGAGGTATGCCTGTGAGCGAGCGGGTGCCCAACCCTCTTTCTCTGCAGAGAAGCGTGCTGCGTTCAAACCAGCCAATAAGCCTTGCGCCGCAGCTTCTTCGTAACCGGTAGTGCCGTTGATTTGGCCAGCAAAGAACAGACCCTGAATGTATTTACTTTCCAGCGTTGGTTTCAGATCGCGAGGATCGAAGAAGTCGTATTCGATAGCATAGCCAGGTCGCACGATCTTCGCATTTTCCATGCCTTCCATCGAACGGACGATCTGCATCTGAACATCAAACGGCAGGCTGGTGGAGATGCCGTTCGGGTAGATTTCGTTGCTGGTTAGCCCTTCAGGTTCAAGGAAGATTTGGTGCTGATTGCGATCAGCAAAACGCATCACTTTGTCTTCGATTGACGGGCAGTAACGCGGACCAATCCCTTCGATAACACCTGCATACATCGGGCTGCGATCGAGGTTATTACGAATAACGTCATGCGTTTTTTCGTTGGTATGCGTGATGTAACACGGTACTTGCGCAGGATGCTGGTTCACATTTCCCATGAACGAGAACACCGGCATTGGGGTATCGCCATGCTGCCTTGCAAGTACGCTGAAATCGATAGTGCGTGCGTCGATACGTGGTGGTGTGCCTGTTTTCAGGCGACTGACACGAAGTGGCAGTTCACGCAGACGACGTGAAAGCGAAATGGATGGCGGATCGCCTGCACGGCCACCGCTGTAGTTATCCAGTCCGATATGAATTTTGCCGTCCAGGAACGTACCGACAGTCAGTACCACGGATTTAGCGCGGAACTTCAGACCCATTTGTGTGACAGCACCGACAACGCGATCGTTCTCAACAATCAGATCTTCAACAGCTTGTTGGAAGATCATCAGGTTCGGCTGGTTTTCCAACGCAGTGCGTACCGCCTGGCGATACAGCACTCGGTCTGCCTGAGCACGAGTAGCCCGTACTGCAGGGCCTTTGCTCGCGTTTAGTATCCTAAACTGGATACCGGCATGGTCGATAGCTTTTGCCATCAAACCGCCTAAAGCATCCACTTCTTTAACCAGATGTCCCTTGCCAATACCACCGATTGCTGGGTTACAAGACATCTGTCCCAGAGTGTCGATATTGTGAGTCAAAAGAAGGGTTTGTTGGCCCATCCGTGCAGCGGCCATTGCAGCCTCAGTGCCTGCATGACCCCCGCCAATGATGATGACGTCAAAAGGATCTGGATAAAACATGGTACTGCCTCACGGTTTTGCAAATGGGGGGATGACTGATTCCCGAGGTTGGCGATTCTACTTAACTTTAGCCTTTCGAGAAAGTATTGGGATCGTAGGTAATTAAAAGAAGATCTTTTTTATTTAAAGATCTCTTTATTATGATCTCTTATTAGGATCGGCATGTTCTGTGGATAACCGTTTTTATGCTAAAGAGATCAAGTGATTAAGAAGGATCATTAGCTGTGAATGATCGGTGATCCCAGAACGTATAAGCTGGGATCAAAATCACTAGTTATGCACAACTCAAAAAGTGAACAGGAGTTGTTATTGGGATAACTACTGCTTAACCCAAGGTTTTAAGCATACTTATACACAGATAAAAGTTAGATCTTTACAAATCCAGGAGTAAATTCTTCCATGATCCGACCCAAATCTCTGCCGGATCCTCCGGAATATCGTGATCAAGGATGTTCACTTTGAGTAAAGAGCCCACTCTTTTAGCTCCGCACTCCGTCAGAAGGGTGTCCAATTTTTCAATTGCGCCGCAAAAAGTGTCGTATTCACGACTACCAATTCCGATTGCACCATAATGAAGAGAACTCAGATCCGGACGTTCTTCATTTATAGCATCGAACAACGGTTGCAGATTGTCAGGAAGATCACCTGCTCCATGAGTAGAAGAGACAATCAGCCATATCCCACTGGTTTGTAGATCTTCAAACAGTGGTCCATGCAGCGTTTGGGTCGTAAAACCCGCCTCATCTAGC
Source organism: Buttiauxella massiliensis (assembly GCF_902500225.1). Classification (GTDB taxonomy): domain Bacteria; phylum Pseudomonadota; class Gammaproteobacteria; order Enterobacterales; family Enterobacteriaceae; genus Buttiauxella; species Buttiauxella massiliensis. The sequence continues at coordinate 417,626 of NZ_LR722651.1, forward strand.
TTCTGCGCTAAATGTTCAGCCACATATTCAGCACTGCCCAGGGTACTGCCGCTAATCAGAGTAACTTCTGTCATTGCGATCCCACCTTTTCGAAACGATGGGCATTGTACGCTGTGTAAGGCCTGCGATCTACCTGTGGATAATATGGGTATTAAAAATAGCTGTCAGGGCTTGATGGTCCGCATGATCGGGTTCTGGAGGGAGATCAGTGTTTCGGTGGACTGAATTTCATCAATTGTTTGAATCTTGTTGATAAGTACCTGTTGAAGCGCATCGATAGATCGACACATCACCTTAATAAAGATGCTGTAGTGCCCGGTGGTGTAATACGCCTCGGTGACTTCTTCGAGGCTTTCCAGTTTTGCCAGTGCCGAAGGGTAGTCCTTCGCACTCTTTAAAATGATGCCGATAAAGCAGCAAACGTCGTAACCCAGTTGTTTAGGGCTGATGTCGATGCGTGCGCCGGTAATGATCCCTGCCTGCTTCATCTTCTCTACGCGTACGTGAATAGTGCCAGGGCTAACACCAAATTGTTTAGCCAGTTCTGCATAAGCAGTACGAGCATTTGCCATTAACGCGTCGAGGATGCCGCGATCGAGATTGTCGATCTGATAATTATCCATCACTTTTTCCTATGATTAGTAACGATAGTTCAGAATTTATAGCCTTAAATTAGTCGATTGAAAACCAGTAAGGCTTTTTTATTGTTGATTATTGAATGTTATGCCGAGTTTGTTGCTTAATCATCGTCAGTAAAACAACACAATAAAGAGAAAACCATGAAAACTGCCTACATCGCTAAACAACGCCAGATTAGTTTTGTTAAGTCCCACTTCTCTCGTCAACTGGAAGAAAAGCTTGGTCTGATGGAAGTCCAGGCTCCGATTCTCAGCCGCGTGGGTGATGGTACTCAAGACAATCTGTCTGGTTGTGAAAAGGCGGTGCAGGTGAAGGTGAAAACCTTGCCTGACGCGCAGTTTGAAGTGGTGCATTCGCTGGCTAAATGGAAAAGAAAAACACTCGGCCAGCACGACTTCAGCGCGGGCGAAGGGCTTTACACGCACATGAAAGCTCTTCGCCCCGATGAAGACCGTTTGACCCCTATTCACTCTGTGTACGTTGATCAGTGGGATTGGGAACGAGTTATGGGTGAAGGAGAACGTCATCTCGGTACGCTCAAGCAAACTGTAGAAAGCATCTGGGCGGCAATGAAAGCCACGGAAGCCGCAGTGAGCGAGCAGTACGGTTTGACGCCATTCCTGCCTGAACAAATCCACTTTGTTCATAGCGAAGAGCTACAACAGCGTTTCCCCGACCTTGATGCAAAAGGGCGTGAGCGTGCGATTGCCAAAGAGCTGGGCGCGGTGTTTCTGATTGGTATTGGTGGCAAACTGGCAGATGGAAAACGCCATGATGTTCGTGCACCGGATTACGATGACTGGTCAACCGCCAGTCAGGGCGATTTCAAAGGGTTGAACGGTGACATTATGGTGTGGAACCCGATCCTCGAAGATGCGTTTGAGCTCTCGTCTATGGGGATCCGAGTCGACGCTGAAACTTTAAAACGCCAGTTGGCCGTAACGGGTGATGACGATCGTCTGCAACTTGAGTGGCACCAGTCACTGCTCAAAGGTGAAATGCCGCAAACTATTGGTGGTGGTATTGGCCAGTCTCGCCTGGTGATGCTGATGCTGCAACAGCCGCACATTGGTCAGGTACAGTGCGGCGTGTGGCCTGCTGAAGTCCATACGAAGGTAGCATCACTGTTGTAAGAATTAACGCCGCCAGCGACGCAGCAGGCGGCTACGCATCCCGGTATCGAAGCGCCAGATATGATCGAATATGCGCATGATGCCGGGCTTACCATGCCCCGACATCGCGACTGCATGAAAACGATGTAAATGTTTACGCTGCAGATCCTTCACTTGTGTGACGACATCATCTGGCAAGCGTTGAGCAATAAAGTCAGAAATCACAACCGCATCGGCATCAAACCATTCACTTCCCTGCATTTTTTCTGCGATTGCCCTAAAGCAACTGGCGAGATCGGTACCACCGCGAAAACGCTGGCTCAGAAAACGGATCGCTTGCTCAATACCATCTGCACCACACACCTCGTAGCGCACCACTTCACTGGAAAACAGCATGATGAAACAGCGACGGTTATCGGCCAGCGCCACGCGCATCAGTGCGAGGCAAAACGCTTTGGCACATTGTTCGTTAAAACCGCCCATTGAACCTGAAGTATCCACGCAAACAATGAAAGGCCCGCGTGGCTGCTCGTCAAAATCCTGGTGAACGACAGGGCGCTCGACTACTTTCTCGCGCCAGGAATCACCATGTAACCGATAAGTCAGCAACTGCTTTTCCACCAGCCGACGGTAGAACTCAAATTCCAGCTCACTAATGCCAAGTGTTGCCAACTCTGGGGGTAATAACCGCAAAATGTCATCGCTACGCTGAAGCCCGTCAACCTGTTCTGGCACCGTTGCAGGCTCACGCACCAACATGCGCCAGGTTTCAGTTGGAGCATCTTTTCTCGGCACCGCTTTTGCTTCTTTAGAGCGACCAAGCTGTTCGGCCAGTTTGAGCAATTCAGGCTGACTGGCGAGGAAATCACCGTACTGCACGATGAGCTGATAGTCGCCGCGTTTAAGCGAACCAGCGCTCATGTCCCAAAGCCGGCTGGCTGCGTTGTCGCTATCAACCAGAACCGGTTCAAGCTGGCCGCTTAATGCCAAGCGCTGCTGAACTTCCGCCAGTAACTGGTCGCGCTCGTCTTCCAGTAATTGCTGATTTAAGGATGTGGTTTGAACGACAAGGCTTAACCGCCAGCGTTGCAGGAACAGTGTTTGTTGCGCGGGTGTCAGACGAGGAGTTCCCGCCACCAGCTTTTGTGCTTGCTCAAAAAAGGGTGAATCGACATTTTTCAATAACTGCAAAATTTCCGGCAGTTTTGTGGATAGCTGGCTGGTGGTGAGCAACTGGCTTTGCTGATAACACTGCACTTCCCAGGCTAATTCTTGAGGGATGTTGGTGTCATGCAAGCGGGCTTTCAGCAATTCTCGCCAGCGAGGAATATCCTGGGTGACCGCCTTTTTCATGCGCGGGAATTTTTCAAAGAATAGGGCCAGCTGCGGGGCTGCCAACAGCGCGACAATCACTCCTTCTATTAATTCACCCTCGCTAATCGCGAGGATGACATCAAGAGCTTCAACGCTGAGCATTAATGCCGCGCCTGTTTAATCTGTTCCGCCACATCTTGCAGACTGGCTTCAATTTTCCCGAGCCATTCGTTGTGGATAAACAGGCATTTTTGCTGATCGTTAAACCGTTCATGTTGCTGGTGGAGAGTCTCTTCGAGTGCGTCAAATTGCTGTTTGATCTCCGCAGGCATCCCTTCCTGCTGTTTGCCCGGCATCATCAGGCGTGTGCCTTGTAAACTGATATCGCGCAAAACCAGATGCTGGCTGCTATCGACTTCCATATTCAGAACCTGAGCAAAACCAATACCGTTGAGTTTGCCGCGTAACTCTCCTCCTTTTATCAGCCACTGCGCACAGGCTTCACGGGGAATGGATACGTGGAGAACTTCGATATCATGCAGTTTTAGCGGCTGCTGGAGCAGCAATGTCAGCGTTTCACCCGTCAGGTAATCTGGCAGTTGATACTGAGGACGACGAGTAAACATGCCGCCCTGTTTGGTGACTGTGATCGCTTCACGGTCGCTATGCTGCTGCTGTAACTGGATACGGCGCTGCAGAATAGCCGCCAATTTACTGAGCATCGCATGTTGTTGCCAGGCGTGCCCGGTCATCAATATTTCGAGCTGTTGTTGCATCAAATTCATCGCTGCGGTGTCGTGCCACAGGCAATCTTTCAGCAGGATTAAATCAATTGGCGCGACGGAATTTCGGCCACTAAAGAAGGCGCTGGCTTGCAGCAATCTAATAGCTTTCTTCCAGCGGCGATCGGAGACATAAGGCGCACCCGAGGCATCCTCTAACTGCTGGCGCAAAGTGAAGATCAGCTCAAAAACGTTATCTGGCAGTGAAACGGTGCCGATATCTTTCTGCCACTGGAAATACTCGTCGTCAGAAACCTGAAGATTTTCCGGCACCGGATTGTCGTTTTCATCATGCTGGCTGGTGAGCATCGAGCGGAAATTGCCTTTGTCCTGCACTTTGTCGAGCCACAGGCGAATCAGCATTCGGTCATACAACGCTTCCAGGCTGCTGTCCGCTTCTGGGAGTTCGTTGGACGCCGCCACCAGCAAACGCATCGGGATTTTCTCTTCGCTGGCGCCGTTACGGAAACGGCGTTCATTTATTGCCGTCAGCAAGGTATTCAGAATCGCCGGGCCTGCTTTCCAGATTTCATCGAGAAACACGATTTCGGCTTCAGGCAGATAGCCCGCAGTCAGACGTTCATAGCGGCCTTCATCTTTTAAAGCCTGAATGGAAAGCGGACCAAACACCTCTTCTGGGGTGGAGAAACGCGTCATCAGGTATTCAAAAGCGCGCGCATGCTGGAATGCAAACTTCAGTCGGCGGGCAATCAAACTCTTGGCTATACCGGGAGGGCCAAGCAAGAAAACACTTTCACCGCTTAGCGCTGCCAGCAGGCAAAGTCGTACAGCATGTTGGCGTTCAAACAGTCCTTTTTCCAGTGCCTGGCTAAGCCGTGAAATTCTTTCAGCCAATAAATGTGATTGAGCCATAATTAGCATTGCATCCTTACGCGGTGACCACAGTTCAGAAAAACGAGTATATCGTTCATCTATATTATCGTTAATGGATTGATGGGCGGCTCTTTTTTCCCTGACATAAGTTAAGCCTGTTGTATTTAGGGATACGATTTCCTTGATTATCGTGCATACTGTGCGCCTTTTTGTGGGCCAAGGGACTAAGCACACGCTTTCGGGATTCCAACAAAAGATTAGTCTATGAGCGCTGATAATAAACAATCATTGCCTGCGATAACGCTGGCTGCAATTGGGGTGGTATACGGTGATATCGGTACTAGCCCGCTTTATACCCTTCGTGAATGTCTGTCTGGTCAATTTGGGTTTGGCGTAGAACGTGACGCCGTATTTGGCTTTTTATCTTTAATTTTCTGGTTATTGATCTTAGTCGTCTCGGTTAAATATCTCACTTTTGTCATGCGTGCTGATAACGCCGGTGAAGGCGGTATTTTGACGCTAATGTCTTTGGCTGGGCGTAATACTTCGGCAAGAATGACGTCGGTGTTGGTGATCATGGGATTGATCGGCGGCAGCTTCTTCTATGGCGAGGTAGTCATCACCCCGGCAATATCGGTTATGTCGGCCATCGAAGGGCTTGAGATAGCCGCGCCGCAGCTTGACGCCTATATCGTTCCGTTGTCGATAGCAGTACTGACTCTGCTGTTTATGATTCAGAAACACGGTACTGGGTTGGTGGGTAAACTGTTTGCTCCTGTCATGATGCTATGGTTCCTGGTTCTGGCAGTGTTAGGTGCGCGCAGTATTATCGACAACCCGGAAGTGCTTCATGCGCTGAATCCTGCGTGGGCGGTGCACTTCTTCATCGAATACAAAACAGTTTCATTCTTTGCTCTCGGCGCTGTAGTGCTTTCTATTACCGGGGTTGAAGCGTTGTATGCGGATATGGGCCACTTTGGTAAGTTGCCGATTCGTATTGCGTGGTTCTCGGTGGTATTGCCGTCACTGGTGCTTAACTATTTCGGCCAGGGCGCACTGCTGCTCAAAACCCCGGAAGCTATAAAGAACCCATTCTTCTTGTTAGCTCCTGACTGGGCGCTGATCCCGCTGATGATTCTGGCAACACTGGCAACGGTTATCGCTTCTCAGGCGGTTATATCCGGCGTGTTCTCGTTGACTCGCCAGGCTGTGCGCTTGGGTTACCTGTCGCCAATGCGCATCATCCACACCTCGGAAATGGAATCCGGGCAGATTTATGTGCCAGCAATTAACTGGCTCCTTTATATCTCCGTGGTGATTGTGATTGTGAGTTTCGAGCACTCCAGCAACCTGGCTGCAGCTTACGGTATCGCGGTAACGGGTACGATGGTGCTGACGTCCATCCTTTGTTGTACCGTCGCCACCAAAAACTGGCACTGGAACAAAATTGCTGTGCTGCTGATGGGCTTTGCTTTCCTGTGTATCGACATCCCGTTGTTCTCAGCAAACGTGGTCAAAATCTTCTCCGGTGGTTGGCTGCCGCTGTGCCTGGCACTGGTGATGTTTATCATTATGACGACCTGGAAAAGCGAGCGTTTCCGTCTACTGCGCCGTATGCATGAGCACGGAAATTCACTGGAAGCGATGATTGCGTCCCTGGAAAAATCACCGCCGGTACGCGTGCCGGGTACAGCGGTTTATATGTCCCGTGCGCTGAACGTGATTCCTTTTGCAATGCTTCACAACCTCAAGCACAACAAAGTGCTGCATGAGCGCGTGGTACTCCTGACGCTGCGAACTGAAGATGCACCGTACGTTCATAATGTGCGTCGTGTTTCTATCGAGCAGCTTTCGCCGACGTTCTGGCGCGTGGTGGCAAGCTACGGCTGGCGCGAAACGCCAAACGTGGAAGAAGTATTCCACCGCTGCGGCCTGGAAGGGTTGAGCTGCCGAATGATGGAGACGTCGTTCTTTATGTCCCATGAATCGCTGATCATCGGCAAACGGCCATGGTATCTGCGTCTGCGCGGCAAGCTATTCTTAGCCTTGCAACGAAACGCTCTGCGGGCGCCTGACCAGTTCGAAATTCCGCCAAACCGGGTTATCGAGTTAGGTACCCAGGTCGAGATTTAACGCCAACGCCTCTTCAATCGAAGGGGCGTTTTTCTTTGCCTGTTGACTGAACGCGCTCTCATTTCCTTCGTAATGAAACAATGCAGCGAAACGTTTCGATGGCGATCACATTTCCGCAATGTGCTGGTTGTTTTACCATCACTATATTTCCTACACTTTACTCCAGCGAAACGTTTCGCTAGTGGAGTAAGAAAATGAAGAAAGGCACAGTTCTCAACGCTGATATCTCGTCTGTTATTTCCCGTCTTGGCCACACCGACACGCTGGTGATTGGCGATGCAGGATTGCCGATTCCGCGCAATACACCGCGTATAGATTTGGCTCTGACTCACGGCGTACCGGGTTTTATGCAGGTCGTTGAAGTCGTAACGCAAGAGATGCAGGTTGAAGCGGCGTACTTAGCTTCGGAAATTAAACAACATAATCCCCAACTCCATGAAACGTTGCTCAAGCACATCGAGCAACTGCAACAACACCAGGGAAACACCATTTCTATTCGTTACATTAGTCATGAGCAGTTCAAGCAACACACCGCTGATAGCCAGGCGGTTATTCGCAGCGGGGAGTGTTCCCCGTATGCGAATATCATTCTCTGTGCTGGCGTAACTTTCTGAGGCCGGCATGGAACCGTTACTGCAATTAAAAGGGATCGATAAAGCGTTCCCGGGCGTAAAAGCCCTGTCAGGAGCCGCGCTGAATGTTTATCCGGGGCGCGTGATGGCGCTGGTGGGTGAAAACGGCGCTGGCAAGTCCACCATGATGAAAGTGCTGACCGGCATCTATCAACGTGATGCCGGGTCGTTGTTATGGCTTGGTACAGAAACCACCTTTAATGGCCCGAAATCCTCACAGGAAGCGGGTATCGGCATTATTCACCAGGAACTGAACCTGATACCGCAGCTCAGCATCGCGGAAAACATCTTCCTCGGCCGTGAATTCGTTAACCGCTTTGGCAAAATCGACTGGAAAACGATGTATGCCGAGGCGGATAAGTTGCTCGCTAAGCTCAACCTGCGCTTTAACAGCCAGAAGCTGGTGGGTGATTTGTCGATTGGCGATCAGCAGATGGTCGAAATCGCGAAAGTTCTGAGCTTCGAGTCGAAAGTCATTGTGATGGATGAACCCACCGATGCTTTGACCGATACCGAAACCGATTCTTTATTCCGCGTTATCCGCGAGCTGAAAGCTCAGGGGCGTGGCATCGTCTATATCTCGCACCGCATGAAAGAGATCTTCGAGATTTGCGATGATGTGACCGTATTCCGCGACGGGCAGTTTATTGCCGAGCGTGAAGTGGTAACGCTGACCGAAGATACGCTTATCGAAATGATGGTCGGCCGCAAACTTGAAGACCAATACCCTCGCCTGGATAAACAACCTGGCGAAATCCTTCTGCGCGTAGATAACCTTTCCGGATCAGGCGTGCATGACGTCAGTTTCACTTTGCGCAAAGGCGAGATTCTCGGCGTTGCCGGTTTAATGGGCGCGGGTCGTACCGAATTAATGAAAGTGCTGTATGGCGCACTGCCGCGTACCGGCGGCTATGTTGCGCTTGATGGTCGTGAAGTGGTGACGCGCTCGCCGCAAGATGGCCTGGCAAACGGCATCGTTTATATCTCCGAAGACCGTAAGCGTGATGGGCTGGTGCTCGGCATGTCGGTGAAAGAGAACATGTCGCTAACCGCACTGCGCTACTTCAGCCATAACGTCGGCCGCCTGAAACATAAAGATGAACAGCAAGCGGTGCAGGACTTTATCCGTTTGTTCAACGTGAAAACCCCGTCAATGGAGCAGCCAATCGGCCTGCTTTCAGGGGGGAATCAACAAAAAGTGGCGATTGCCCGTGGCCTGATGACGCGCCCAAAAGTGCTGATTCTTGATGAGCCAACGCGCGGCGTGGACGTTGGCGCTAAGAAAGAAATTTACCAGTTAATCAACCAGTTCAAAGCCGATGGGTTAAGCATCATTCTCGTTTCGTCCGAAATGCCGGAAGTGCTCGGTATGAGTGACCGAATTATGGTGATGCACGAGGGGCATCTGGGCGGGGAATTTACCCGTGAAGAAGCCACTCAGGAAGTCTTAATGGCGGCAGCCGTCGGCAAGCTCAATCGCGTGAATCAGGAGTCTGTAAAATGAGTACCCAAGCTATTCCTGGCCGTCGCTGGTTCACTAAAGCGTGGCTGTTAGAACAAAAATCCCTTATCGCTCTGCTGGTACTGATTGCGATTGTGTCGAGCCTTAGCCCGAACTTTTTCACCGTCAATAACCTGTTCAACATCCTGCAACAAACCTCTGTGAACGCCATTATGGCGGTCGGGATGACGCTGGTTATTCTGACTTCGGGAATCGACCTGTCTGTCGGTTCTTTACTGGCGCTGACCGGAGCTGTAGCCGCCTCGATTGTTGGTTTAGAAGTCAACTCGCTGGTGGCCATTGCCGGTGCATTGGCGTTGGGTGCTGCAATCGGGGCTATAACAGGGGTGATTGTTGCTAAGGGGCGGGTGCAGGCGTTTATTGCCACGCTGGTGATGATGCTTTTACTGCGTGGCGTGACGATGGTGTACACCAACGGGAGCCCGGTAAACACCGGGTTCTCTGATAACGCCGATCTGTTTGGCTGGTTTGGTATTGGCCGTCCGCTGGGGATCCCAACGCCTGTGTGGATCATGGGTATCGTTTTCCTGGCTGCATGGTACATGCTGCACCACACTCGCCTGGGCCGTTATATCTATGCGCTGGGCGGTAACGAAGCGGCAACGCGCCTGTCCGGCATCAGCGTTAACAAAGTTAAAATTATCGTTTACTCACTTTGCGGTCTGCTGGCGTCTTTAGCCGGGATTATCGAGGTGGCACGTCTTTCCTCTGCACAACCGACGGCGGGTACAGGCTATGAACTGGATGCTATCGCGGCGGTGGTTCTGGGCGGCACAAGCCTTGCGGGCGGGAAAGGGCGAATCGTTGGGACGCTGATCGGGGCGCTGATCTTAGGCTTCCTGAATAACGGGCTGAATTTATTAGGTGTTTCTTCTTATTACCAGATGATCGTCAAAGCAGTGGTTATTTTACTGGCGGTGCTGGTGGACAACAAAAAGCAGTAACAATCATAACCCTACAGGACATCTGACTATGAATATGAAAAAACTGGCTACTCTGGTTTCCGCTGTTGCACTGAGCGCCACTGTCAGCGCTAACGCCATGGCTAAAGATACCATCGCGCTGGTTGTTTCCACGCTGAATAACCCGTTCTTCGTTTCCCTGAAAGACGGCGCACAGAAAGAAGCAGACAAACTGGGCTATAACCTGATCGTGTTGGACTCCCAGAATAACCCAGCGAAAGAACTGGCTAACGTGCAGGACCTAACCGTTCGCGGCACTAAATTGATGCTTATCAACCCAACTGATTCCGATGCGGTAGGTAATGCGGTGAAAATGGCCAACCAGGCTAAAATCCCAGTGATTACCCTCGACCGTATGGCGAACCAGGGGACTGTAGTCAGCCACATTGCTTCTGATAACGTGGCTGGTGGCAAGATGGCCGGTGACTTCATTGCTAAGAAACTGGGTGAAGGCGCGAAAGTTATCGAATTGCAGGGCATTGCTGGTGCATCTGCTGCGCGTGAACGTGGCGAAGGCTTCAAACAAGCGACGGCTGCGCACAAGTTTACTGTTCTGGCGAGCCAGCCTGCTGACTTCGACCGTACTAAGGGCCTGAACGTCATGCAAAACCTGCTGACTGCGCATCCTGATGTGCAGGCGGTCTTTGCTCAGAATGACGAAATGGCACTGGGCGCGTTGCGTGCTCTGCAAACTGCCGGTAAATCCGACGTGCTGGTTGTTGGCTTCGATGGCACCGCAGACGGCGTGAAAGCCGTTGAAGGTGGCAAACTGGGTGCAACCGTGGCTCAGATGGCTGACCAAATTGGCGTTATCGGTGTAGAAACCGCAGACAAAGTATTGAAAGGCGAAAAAGTCGACTCCAAAATCCCGGTCGACCTGAAGCTGGTTACTAAATAAGACAACAATAGAAAAGCAGGGCACCGCGCCACTCCACTCCAGAATCTGGGGTGGCGCTCTTAACTGGACGGATAAAAATGAAAACGAAAGGCAAGCTCGTCGTCCTTGGCAGCATCAACGCTGACCATATCCTGAATCTTGAACATTTTCCGACGCCGGGTGAAACCGTTACCGGGCAAGAGTACCAGGTCGCGTTCGGTGGGAAAGGAGCCAACCAGGCAGTTGCTGCCGGGCGCAGCGGCGCAGACATTGCCTTTATTGCCTGTGTGGGCGACGACGACACTGGCAACCGCGTTTGCAAACAACTGGCAAGCGACAAAATCGACACCTCGCCGATTAGCTCCATTAAAGATGCTTCAACCGGCGTTGCGCTGATCTTCGTGAATGGCGCGGGTGAAAACGTGATTGGTATTCACGCCGGAGCGAACGGTGCATTAACGCCTTCGCTTGTGGCGGAACAGAATCAAAAAATTGCAGAGGCTTCTGCACTTTTAATGCAGCTCGAGTCACCGCTGGAAAGCGTGCTGGCGGCGGCTAAAATTGCTCATCAGAACCAAACTAAAGTCGTGCTCAACCCAGCACCAGCCTGTGAATTATCAGACGAGCTACTTGGGCTGGTGGATATGATCACGCCAAATGAAACCGAAGCGGAAAAGCTGACGGGCGTGCGCGTTGAAAACGATGACGACGCAGCAGTTGCGGCCAAAGCTCTGCATGCGAAAGGCATTCAAACTGTCATTATTACGCTTGGCAGTCGCGGCGTTTGGCTTAGTGAAAACTGCAACGGTCAGCGCGTGCCAGGTTTTAAAGTTAAAGCCGTGGATACCATCGCCGCTGGCGACACCTTTAATGGTGCGTTGGTGACGGCCTTGCTGGAAGAAAAACCAATGAATGAAGCGATTCGTTTTGCACATGCGGCTGCCGCTATTGCCGTGACTCGTAAAGGTGCGCAACCTTCCGTGCCATGGCGTCATGAAATCGACGAGTTTTTGCAACAGCAAGGATAATCATGGCCACCATGAAAGACGTCGCGAAGCTGGCGGGGGTTTCGACTTCTACCGTTTCGCACGTCATTAATAACGACCGTTTTGTGAGTGATGCCGTTCGTGCAAAGGTTGATGCGGCAATCAAGACTCTTAACTATGCGCCATCCGCTCTGGCGCGTAGCCTCAAGCTCAATCAAACGCACACTATCGGGATGCTAATCACCGCCAGTAGCAACCCGTTTTATTCCGAACTGGTGCGTGGCGTGGAACGCAGTTGTTTTGAGCGCGGTTACAGCCTGGTGCTTTGCAATACCGAAGGCGACGAGCAGCGAATGAATCGCAACCTGGAAACGCTGCTGCAAAAGCGCGTCGACGGCCTTCTTCTTTTATGTACTGAAACCCATCTCCCTTCGCCTGACATCATGAGTCGCTATCCTTCAATTCCAACCGTGATGATGGACTGGTCGCCTTTCGAGGGCGAAAGCGATGTGATTCAGGACAACTCGCTGCTAGGCGGCGAGACTGCAACGCAACATCTTATTGATAATGGCTATACCCACATCGCTTGTATTACCGGTCCGCAGGATAAAACGCCAGCGCGTTTGCGCCTCGAAGGTTATCGCAAGGCGATGAACCGCGCAGGGCTTGAGATTCGTGAAGGGTATGAAATCATCGGCGACTTTGAGTTTCAGGGTGGTTTCACAGCGATGAATTCCCTGCTTGCACTGGAACAACCGCCGCACGCCGTATTTACCGGCAATGATGCGATGGCGGTTGGCGCATATCAGGCTTTGTATCAGGCGGGATTGACGGTTCCACAGAATATGGCGGTTGTTGGTTACGACGATATAGAACTGGCGCGTTATATGACGCCACCGCTCACGACTATTCATCAGCCTAAAGATGAATTGGGTGAGTTGGCCGTTGATGTGCTGATACACCGAATGGCACAACCCTCCCAGGAGCAACAGCGCCTGTTTCTGACGCCTGAACTGGTGGTGCGTGGTTCAGCCTAGCGTTTAATCATGTTGCGCCCATCTTTCGGGCGTAACAGTAAGAACACGAGAGCCGAAACGAGCGTCACCCCACCCATCGTCAGGAATGTATAGTGGAACTGCTCGACAGTGTTAATACTCTCGACGCCCTCATATAGACGAAGTACAGCTGCACTTACCGCGACGCCAAGGCTAATTGCCAGTTGTTGCGTCACCGCCAATACACTATTTCCGCTACTGGCATTTTCATCGGTGAGGTCCGCAAGCGTAATGGTATTCATAGCCGTGAACTGCGTGGACATCGCCATCCCAAGAATAAATAGCGGCAGAATCAGTAGCCACACTTCCATCCCCGGCGACTGCAATGAAAATTGTCCAATCAGCAAACCGATGATCACAGTCACACAGACTAACGTTTTCCTATAACCCAGTCGGCGTAATACCTGAGTCACGGTGGATTTAGCCAGCAGAGAACCAATTGCAGTCGGTGCCATCATGCAGCCAGCGATCAGCGCCGAATAGCCAAAACCAACCTGTAGCATTAAAGGCATAAGGAAGGGGACGCAACCGGTGCCGAGGCGCGATGCGAGATTCCCGATAATACCGACAGAGAAGGTTCTGGTACGAAACATCGGCAGCGCGATCAGTGGCGTAGGATGTCGGCGCGCATGCCATATATAAGTGGCTAACAGAACCAGACCGCCAATAATGGTCAAAATGCCGATATAACTTGAAACAATTCGCTCGCCGAATAATTCCACTCCGCTTGAGAAAAGCACCAGGCTTAGGCCAAACAGAAGAAAACCTGTCATATCAAAGCCACGACGTGAAGTCGTAAAGTTTGGCATGTACTTACGTGCGTAAATCAGCCCAAGGATACCAATAGGTATATTAATGAGGAAAATCCAGTGCCAGCTCGCCCATGTAACCAAAACACCGCCGAGTAGTGGGCCGAGGATGGGGCCGACCAATCCGGGCATGGTGACAAAGTTTAAAACCGGTAAGAGTTCACTGCGCGGATAGGCTCGCAGTAATGCTAAGCGGGCGACCGGCATCATCATCGCCCCGCCGATACCCTGTATCACACGGAAGACAACCAACTCACCGAGCGAGTTTGACATCGCGCAGGCAAACGAACCGAGAGTAAAGAGGGAAACCGCAAACATAAACACACGCCGAGTACCAAAGCGGTCAGCAAGCCAACCACTGACGGGGATCAGCATCGCAACGGTTAAGGTATAACTGATAATCGCGGATTGCATTGCCAGTGGAGAGCGCCCAAGACTATGAGCAATTGCGGGTAAGGCTGTGTTGAGAATTGTGGCATCCAGCGCCTGCATAAAGAAAGCCATTGCCGCTATCCACGGTAACCCGGCCATACTGCGAGCTGTTTTGGTCATTTTTATCCTGATGTTTTAAACGCATCCAGGAGAAGGCGAGTCTTTACCCTTGAGCGGAGGGTTCTTTTAACAGTGTCTGGCCGGCGATTAACGCGGCCTGGCTGTCGCCCTGGGTAATGGCATCAACGATTGCCTGGTGCAAGTCGAGCTTAATAACGTCGTTATTAGTTATTGCGGTAAAGTAATTGTAATAAATAGAGCGGAATAAGTTAGCGAAAGAACAAAGGAAAGGGTTACCACTCATTGCATAGATTTGTTCATGGTAAGCCATATCGATTTCTATCCAGCGTTGGCGGTCAAACGAGTCTTTCAGCTTTACCATTTCTACCATCATCTCGTTGAGAAATGCTTTCTGCTCTTGAGTACCATTAATAGCGGCCATGGCACAGGCTTGTGGTTCCAGGCTATTACGCATAACAAGGAAGTAATCCACCACATCATTAAAGTTCTCCTCTGTCATCCACCACGTGAGCAACTCCTTATCAAGGAAGTTCCAGTGACTGCGAGGCATAACTCGAGTACCAATACGCGGGCGAGGTAGAACCATTCCTTTTGCTGTTAATGTCTTTACTGCTTCTCGTACCGCTGTGCGACTAACTCCGAAGATTTCACCCAATTCGATTTCACCAGGCAATATACTGCCCGCTTCGTACTCACCTCGCAGAATGCGTTGCGCTAGTTTTTCCGCAAGAACATAGGAAAGGTTCTTTTGTGCCGCGAGTTGTTGTGCAGATAGAGACATAAATGCAATTCCTTTAGCGTTATTTCTATTTGTAGTATGCCACCAGGTGTCCTTTACTGGTGCTTAAAACAGCAAATATCCCGTGTTACAGCTGTTTTGTAGTGCTTTTGGCGAAAAAAAAGACGCTTGGTAATCTATTTGCAATAAACACTTGTCACCTTCCAGAAAATCCCTATACTGCGCCTCCACTGACACGGCGCAACGGCTTACAAACCGGCCCGTCAGCCAGATGAAAAGCGAAAATAAACGCTTGACTCTGAAAGAGGAAGGCGTAATATACGCCACCTCGAGTTAGCAAGCGAAAGCGCGCAACTCACTGCTCTTTAACAATTTATCAGACAATCTGTGTGGGCACTCGCAGGATTGATATCTCAGATACCTTCGGGTATCAAAAAAATATCAAGTCTTGAAGAGTGACCAAGCAGTAATTCATTTAGTTGAATTATTACGAAAGTTAATTTTTGAGCACCGCTTCACGAGTTGAAGCAAATCAAGCTTTTAATTGAAGAGTTTGATCATGGCTCAGATTGAACGCTGGCGGCAGGCCTAACACA